>JBARWY010000037.1:0-11465 GCA_049647065.1 Devosia sp.
GCAAGCGCACGTCCAGCCACGAATACCGGATCACCGGCCGCGGCGGCAAAGGCATCGTCGCCATGGCGGTCAACAAGCGCAATGGCAACCTGGTGTCGAGCTTCCCGGTGGAAGACACGGACCAGATTATGCTGATCAGCGATGGCGGGCAGACCATTCGCCTGCCTGTTGGCGGGGACAAGCCGATCCGCATCGTCAGCCGCGGCAGCCAGGGCGTGATCGTGTTCGACACCGCCGAGGGCGAGAAGGTGATGTCAGTGGAGCATATCAAGGAGCCGGAAGGTGACGACGATGTGCCCGAGGCGCCGGACGCATCCGAGGCGCCAGACGCGCCGACAACCGAATAAGAAAAAGGGGCGCTGCGGCGCCCCTTGGCTTTTGTGGTCGTATATGAACGGCTGACATAGGGTGGATTGTTGACTGGCACCTTTTTGTCGGAAGCATCAGAAAGCGGCCGTTTAGAAGGGCAGGTGTATCTGGGCGCTCGCCCATGTGACGGAGCCGGTAGTCCCTCCACTTGACCTCCTACGACAGCATTTCTACAGATAGAGCATGGCAACACACCTCTGATTTTGCCGCTCCAGCGGCGTTGAGCGAAGTGCCCCTGCACGCATGCCGGGCTACTTCTATTGCCACGCCTCAATCAGAGATTTCATGCCCACGCTTTACCTCACTTGTGGCCTTCCCGGTTCAGGGAAGACGTCGCTCGCCAAGATCATCGAACGCGAAGCATCCGCCTTCCGTCTCACCGGAGACGACTGGATGCATAAGCTCTATCCCGGCATCTCCACGCCTGAAGCCGAGACCGGTCCGTGCCGAGGTAGGATCGAGAGCCTGCAATGGCAGATGGCGCTGCGGGCCATCAGGCTTCAGTGCAACGTAGTGGTGGATTGGGGAGTTTGGTCGCGCGCGGAGCGCGACGCCTGGGACGAAGCCCGCTCGTGTGGTGCCCGCGTCGTCCTGTGCTATCGAGACGTTACATTTGAGGAGCTTTGGAACCGCCTCTCCCGGCGAAATGCCGAGCTTCCAGCCGGGACCTTTCACATAGCGCTAGCGGACCTGCTCAGGTGGTCAAAGCTGTTTGAGCCGCCTAGTGAGGAGGAGATGGCTCTTTATGATCTGCCAGACAACCCGGCCATCACCGCTCTCTTATGACACGCCTAACTATAGGTTCGTTTGCGTCTGCAGAGCAGGCGTGTTGGACCGGTCATCCGGTCGAGCCAAGGGGTGGAAAGCAACCATTCCAATGGGTAGTCGGCGAAGGACGCCAGCGTGGACGCGCGTCGGAACGGCTTGACACTGAATATGCATCAAGATACATATGCATGATGATGCAACAAGCCATGTTCCAGATGTTGGCCGACCCCACCCGGTTTCGCATCGTCGAAGTGCTGGCAGCCGGCGAGCAGGCGGTGGGTGACCTGGTTCAGGCCGTCGATATCGATCAGTCCGGCGTTTCGCGCCACCTGAGGATTCTCGGCGAAGCTGGCTTTGTGACCATGAGGCCTGATGGTGCAAGGCGCCTCTATTCGCTCCGACCCGAGCCGTTCCAGGCGATCGACGGTTGGGTTCGAAGCTATCGAAAGCTTTGGGAAAGCCGGCTCGATCGCTTCGACGCCGCTCTGGAGCGACGCGGCGTGCAGCAACGCGAGGAGAAGAAGTGATGGCGCAGGCCGGCGAGTTGGGAGCGGACACCATAAGGTTCGAGCGGGTCTACGACGCATCGATCGAGGACATCTGGGCGCTGTGGACCACGAAAGAAGGGCTCGAGGCGTGGTTCGCGCCCGAGGGCATGCGCTTCGAGGTGTCAGCCCTCGAGCTGCGGATCGGCGGTGCCTTCGATCACGTGATGACGGCGGTTGGCGCTGAGCAGGTCGCCTTCATGACGAAGGTCAACATGCAGCCGACAGCCCGGGTAAGCGGTCGATTCGTCGATATTGTGCACCACCGGCGCCTGTGGATTCGCTTCGACATGGACTTCGTCCCCGGCGTCGAGTCGTATCCCTACGACATGATGGTCGAGCTCCACCCCGAGGTCGGGCGCGTTCGGATGGTCCTGATAGCCGATCGCCACCCAGACCCCGAGAGAACACGCGGCGCAACTGCCGGACTGGCCAGCCAGCTGCAACGCTTCGAGCTGGCCATCGCGGCACGAGCGACAGAGGAGCAACGATCGTAATGCGACCCCTTCTTTACTCCATTAACGTGACGCTCGACGGGTGCGTCGACCACAACGCCATACCGACGGACGAAGCGCTGCAGCAGGAGCAACTGCGCGCCACACATCGCCACGCCACCGAGAGCCTAGGCCGGGCCGACGCCCTGCTCTTTGGCCGCGTCACCTACCAGATGATGGAAGGGGCGTGGCGTCTGGCGACGCGGACATCGACGCCGCCTGACTGGACGCAACCTTTCGCACGCACCATCGACGCTATGAAGAAGTACGTCGTTTCGAGCACGCTCGACCGGGTCGAGTGGAACACGGAACTGGTGCGTGGAGATCTGGGCGAGGTAGTCCAGGCGCTCAAGCAGCAACCGGGCGGGGCGTTGCTGACGGGCGGCGTGAAGCTCCCGTTGGCATTGGCGGAGCTGGGTCTGATTGATGAGTACGAATTCGTGATGCAGCCCCGACTTGCCGGTCATGGGCCCACCTTGCTCTCGGGGCTCTCCAGGTATGTCGAGTTGAGGCTCGTCGACCGGAAGGAGCTCAGCTCGGGCGCTGTAGCGCTGCGCTACGAGCCGCGAAGGTAGCGCGTGAGTGCACGACCTTGAACCAGGCGCTGGCGTTCGTGCCATTGGGTTCGGTTGCTAGCGGGGCATGCCGAATGCCTGCCTGGAGCCAAAGCGGTCAATATGGGAGCCAAGCGCACACGGCTGGAATGGGGTATGGCGTGTTGCTTAACGCCGATCCGGCGAAGGCCGCGGTTCTGTTAACTGCGGCCTTCGCAGGCGTTCTACTTTGCATTGGTCATGCGCGGCCGGCGCCGAGGGTGGCGAGCAGTTCGTCCAACTGCTCGAACTGTTCGGGCGTGCCTTCCATCCCGCCCAGGGATTCATCGAGCGCTTCCTTGGTGGGATAGACTTCAGTGAAGGTCAGCAGCGTCTTGCCACCATCTTCCACGAAGGTCACCGTAGAAATGGCGCCGTTCTCGCCTTCTTCATTGGTCCAGACAATCCGTGCCGGTGGCACCACTTCGATATATTTGCCGAAGAAGGCCCAGGTATTCTCGGCGTCCGCGCCGAATTCGAGGCGGTAGGTGCCACCGGTGCGCACATCCATCTCGCAGGAGCGTAGCGGCACGCCAATGGATTTGGGCACCCACCAGCGCGCGAACAACTCGGGATTGGTCCAGGCCTCGAACACGATCCGAGCGGGGGCATCGAAGATGCGTGTCGCCGCAATCTCGCGTTCGGATGTCCGCTTCACCGTGGTGCGGCCCTGGGCCAGGACCGAACCATTCTCTCGCCTATCGTCCATCACTCTTCTCCTTGCGCTTAAGTTCTTCGACAATCTTGTCCAACTGGTCGAAGCGGGCATCCCAAAGCCGGCGGTACCCCTCGATCCATTCCGCCTCCTGCTCGAGGCGGCTGACGCCGAGCCGGCAGGTGCGCACGCGCCCGATCTTCTCTGTGGTGACCAGCCCCGCCTGTTCGAGGACGCTGATATGCTTCTTCATGCCCGTGAGGGTCATGCGGAACGTCTCGGCAAGATCGGTGATCGAGGCGTCGGAACGCCCGAGCTGCTCCAGCACGCCACGCCTTGTGGCATCCGAAAGCGCGCCGAACGACGTATCAAAACGGGTGTGATTAAACTGAACCATGTAGTTCAGTATAAAGAGTGGCCAGCGATATGCAAGGGGTGAAGGAGGCGGCGTTCTGGCGAGCAGCTCGCGGGTTACTGCAGTACACCTCAATGGAGGGCCTGCTTGCCAACCGCCTTGCTGCAAACGGCCTGGGGCGGCAACCAAGAGGAGGCCCTGGACTGGTTCACGCTTTCCGCCAAGATGCTCATCCCTGTTTGCGCCGCGGAATTGACGTCAGTTTTCCGAGTATGGAACCTCGTCTTGCAACGGCCCCAGTGGGGTCGATTGCCAGCCGGCCGAATAGGGTGGGAATCGTCGTGGGAGGCAACGGCCTAGATCAGACATTGATGACCGGCTTGCTCTTATCTTCCTTCAATGGTGAGTTGAGCACTGAAGAATGGAGGCGGGCGTGGTGCATCAAAGCCTTGGGCTGCAACACGGCCGGGTCGTACTCGCGGCTCACGACGAAACCTGGCGAACCGCCTATGAGCAGGAGGCGTCGGATCTACGGCGGTCGCTTACCAGTCGAGTAAGCGGCCTCGAGCACATTGGCAGTACCTCAGTTCCGGACATTCGGGCCAAGCCAATTCTGGACCTGATGCTGGGGTTGTCGAACCTGGATGACGGCCCGGGATTGGGTTCCGATCTGGCCGAGCTGGGTTATGAGTTCAGACCTGACGCCGAGCTTCCTGCGGAGCACGTTTACGCGAAAGGGACGCCGCGAACTCATATTTTGCACGTGGTTGAGTTCGGAGGTGACGCCTGGCAGCAAAAGCTTGCGTTCCGGGACGCCCTGCGCGAAGAGCCCGAACTAGCGCGAGCCTATCAGGCGCTGAAAATGGCCCTTTCGCTGCGGTTCCCAGATGATCGAGCTGCCTACACGGCGGGCAAGACCGAGTTCGTGAAAGGTGTTGTCAGCACGAGGCTGAGCAATAGCTCATTCCAAAGCCGCAGGGCATGAGCCCTTTGGTTCCGCGACTTCTGTCGGACCGGCTTTAACGACGGCTACTTTGGCGATTCCCCCTTTCAGCCTTAACGGCCCGAAAAGGAGCCGATTGCCGAATGGCCGCTCTGACCTGCGCGTTGTGCCACCCTAGATAAACCGGTCCGGGGCGGCGAGGCCATCATAGCCGATCGAGGGCGGTCGGCCGGCATTATTGCCCATGCGCACGGTGCGCGGAATGGTGCTGTAGCGCTGCTGCCCGAAGCGCGGCTCATAGCTGCTGGGGGACGGATCGTCATAGCCGTTGCTGCCCGGTTCGGACCGGCAGCAGGCCCAATAGAGCAGCAGCAGGCCGGCAAACGGCACGGCATAGAGCAAGTACCAGAAGCCGGATCTGCCGATATCATGCAGGCGTCGGACGCTGACGGTGACGCCTGGCACGACATGCACGAAACCCACGAACAACGTTACTGGCAGCCTCGGATCTCTCGGATTGTCGAAACCGCCTATCTGGAAATCGATGGCGACTGCCCCGACGGTCAGCAGGAACTGAACGATGAAGAACATCCAGTACTGCATGCGAGTGCTGCGCCCGGAAATCTCGAAATAGCGCAGCATGCCGTCGAAATAGGAGCGCATCCATGTCCCCGCGGATGTGTCGAGGCTGCCTTGGTATAAGGCGAGCGTCTCTTTTCGATAGGGCAACTCGATACAATCTTACCGATCATGCGTACGCGGCCGCCCCTTGCCAATGGCGCCCGGCAGTGGCTTGCTCCCGGTTCGAGGAGACTCACCATGATCGAAGCCAGCATCATCCTGCCCTACCTGCTTGCCTGCCTGCTCTTTGCCGTCATTCCCGGGCCCTCGGTTTCTATAGTGATCGCCAATTCGCTGGCGGGTGGCACGCGAGCCGGGCTGTTCACCATCCTGGGCACGGCGCTGAGCATGGTCAGCATGGTCTTCATCGTCGCCGTGGGGCTGGAAGCAGTGATGACGCTGGTTTCCGGGGCCTTCGAAATCATCAAGCTCGTGGGCGCGGCCTATCTGGTCTGGATCGGGTGGAAGATGTTTCGCTCCAACGGACAGCTCGCCATCGCCGATGGCGACCGCCTGCCCATCGGACGCTATGTCTGGCAGGGTGCGCTGACCAACTGGTCCAACCCCAAGACATTGCTGTTTCTCAGTGCCTTTCTGCCACAATTCGTTGACCTGACCCGCCCGGCCTTCGGCCAGATCATGACGCTCGGCCTCATCTGCCTGGTGGTCGCCGCCATCAGCGACAGCATATATGCCCTGGCCGCTGGGCAGGCCCGGCATCTGCTCTCGGTTGCCCGCGTTCGCATGCTGAACCGCGTTTCCGGGGTGATCCTGATGGCGGGCGGCATCTGGCTGGCCCTGCAGAAGCGGGCCTGATGGATAAAGCCGAACGCGCGGGTTACCGGTCGGCGATCAAGATCGACGACCTGCGCGAAGAACCCGAACATCGCCCCGCTGTAGCCGATCGGCTGTGGCATGCCTGGTGGAAGCCGTATGGCCATGCGCTTTCCGATGTCGAAGCGGCGCTGGGCGAGGTCCTTGCGGCGCAGGGGTTCCCGTTTACCCTGATCGCCACGCGAGACGGGCGGTTCCTCGGCACCGTCACGGGTATCCAGTCCGATATCCACCAGCGTCCCAATCTTGGCCCGTGCCTGGCGGCATTGTGGGTTGAGCCCGAGGCGCGGGGACAGGGCATGGCGCAACTGCTTATGGCTGCCGTGCTGGAGCGGCTTTATGCGCACGGTTTTGACCAGGTTTACCTGTCGGCAAAACCCCATCTATGCGGTTTCTATCAATCACGTGGCTGGTCGCAGATCGAAAGCGATGTCGGCGACGATCGTCTGGGCGTCTTTGTCCGCGCCTTGCCATGAATCCCGGCGCGTGACAAAACCGCTCGCAACAACAAAGGGAGGGGCGTCATGAGCAAGCTGGTTGGGTTCTATCCCGGCTCGTTCGATCCGCTGACCAACGGGCATCTCGACGTCATCGAGCGCGCCTGCAAGCTGGTGGACACGCTGGTGGTTGCCGTCGGCATCAGCGCCACCAAGAAAAACCCGCTCTTCGTCCACGAGGACCGCATTGCCATCCTCGAGCAGGTGCTGGCGCCGGTGGGCAGGCGAACGGATACCGAATTCAAAATCGTTGATTTCTCCGGGCTGATGGTCAACGCCGCACGTGAGCATGGCGCCAAGCTGATCATCCGCGGCCTGCGCGACACCACCGACTACAATTACGAGATGCAGATGGTGGGCATGAACGCGCAGATGGCGCCCGACCTGCAGACCGTATTCCTGCCCTCGAGCCCGCCGGTGCGGCATATCTCGGCCACATTGGTGCGGCAAATCGCTGAGATGGGCGGCGATATTTCCGCCTTTGTCCCGCAAATCGTTCTCAAGGCCCTGAAAAGCAAATGATCGCCCTTTCCCGTCGCCTGTTCGGCGCCCTCGTCATCGGCGCCGCGGCGCTATCCGCCATGCCAGCCATCGCCCAGACCGGTACGCCGCATCTGATCCTGACGCTTGAGAGCGGCACCATTGATATCGAGCTGCTGCCCGCGCTGGCGCCCAAGCATGTCGAACGCGTCATCGCGCTGACCGAACAGGGCGCCTATGACGGCGTGGTGTTCCATCGCGTCATCGACGGCTTCATGGCCCAGACCGGCGACGTGAAGTTCGGCAAGACCGGCGGCCCCGAATTCAACCTGGCCAATGCAGGCATGGGAGGCTCCGACCTGCCTGACGTCGAGGCCGAATTCAATGCTGAGAGCTTCCAGCGCGGCGTGCTCGGCGCGGCACGCTCGCAGGATCCCAATTCGTTCAATTCGCAGTTCTTCATCACCACCGCCGATGCCAGCTTCCTCGACGGCCAGTACACCGTGTTCGGCAAGGTGGTCAGCGGCATGGAGCTGGTCGACGGGCTCGAAAAGGGCCCGGCGGAGCAGAATGGTGCCGTTGCCAATCCGGACCAGATCGTCTCGGCGAAGATCGAATACAAGTAAGGGCATATCCCCACGTCAAGCCGCCGCCACCGGACGGCACCTTCCGTGACGGTGGAGGTTGGGAGGGGGTGCGAGAGTCCCGACCCGGGCCAAACATCCCCCAGCCTTGATCCCTCCCCGCAAGGGGGAGGGTGTCGGCCGAGCCGGCGGTGGTCTGTCCAGTGGCCAAGTCTTGCACCAATTCTCCATTGGCCTTACATGCGGGCCACAAATTCCAATCGAAAGTTGCAAAAATGGCTGAATACGCCGATCCGGAAAACACCCTCGTCATCGAAACCACCAAGGGCAATGTCGTCATCGAGATGCGTCCCGACCTGGCGCCGAACCATGTCGCCCACATCAAGAAGCTGGCGCGCGAAGGCTTTTACGATGGCATCGTGTTCCACCGCGTGATCGATGGCTTCATGGCCCAGACCGGCTGCCCCCAGGGTCGCGGCACCGGTGGCTCGAAGTATCCGGACCTGAAGCAGGAATTCAACGCTGAGCCGCATGTTCGTGGCACCGCGTCGATGGCCCGTTCGCAGAACCCGGACTCCGCCAATTCGCAGTTCTTCATCTGCTTCGGCGATGCACCCTTCCTCAACAAGCAGTACACTGTCTGGGGCAAGGTCATCGAGGGCATGGACAATGTGGACCAGATCAAGCGCGGCGAGCCGGTCATCAACCCGGACAGCATGGTTTCGGTCAAGGTTGCGGCTGATATCGCTGCCTAAGGCAGCCTGGCTGGCCCTGCTGGCTGGCATCGCACTGGCCGCTCCGGCGGCGGCCAGCGGCGGCATCATGTGCGAAGGCGGGGACGGGGTCTCCGCCTATCTCGCGACCGGTCGCCTGCCGGTGCTGCAGGTCATCGGCGCCAATGCAGAGGCGGGCGGGGCCGCCTGGTCCACCGGGCCGGAGCGTGGGGATGGGACCCCCTTCGCGGTTGGCCAGGCCTTTGCCGACAGCCAGCAGGTGCTGGTCGATTTCGTCGATCCCAATTTCGAATCCGTCATCGTCGGGCTGCGGCTGCGCTTCAATGGGAGCGAGGACCTGCCGCTCACCGGCGTCATGACCGTTGGCGACCAGAGCTACGACGTGCAGTGCGGTGAGGGCTGACAGTTTGCACCGCGACAGGAATCGGCTTTAGTCCGGCTCCTTGGCCGCGGGCATCCTCGCGGCAGTTCAGGTAGTTCTATGAGAATGGATACAGTGCTCTGGGCGCTGATGGGTATCGTTGCCGGGGCGTGTATCGCCACTCAGGCGCCGATCAACGCGCAGCTTGGCCGCAATCTCGGTGTGCCGATCGCCGCTGCCGGTGTGTCGTTCGTGGCCGGGGCGGTCCTGCTCTGGGCCATCGCCTTCATCTACAGCAACGTTGCCAGCATCCCGATCAATTTCGGCGCTCCGGCGCCATGGACCTTTGTCGCCGGTGGTGTGCTGGGAGCATTCTACGTGTTCTCCAACATCATGCTGACGCCGATGATCGGTGCCGCGGCGGTGATGGCACTCTCGGTGGCCGGGCAACTGGTGGGCGGCATGTTCCTCGACAAGATCGGCTTCATGGGGATGGCGGTGCGCGAAATCTCGATGGGGCGCATTGCCGGCGCGGTGCTGCTCATCACCGGGGCCATGATGATCCGGGTCCTGTAGCCGCTCCGACTAGCGCAATCCTGCAACACTACGACATTCGCGCATGCTGTTGGCAACGCTCGGGCGGCTGGACGATTTCGTCAACGATGCGCCAATGCTAGGGACGCTGCATGCGCGTTTCAGATTTTGACTTCGAGCTGCCCGAAAAGCTCATTGCCCTGCATCCTGCCGAGCCGCGGGATTCTGCCCGTTTGCTGCTGGTGGATCCTGAGGTCGGCCTGTCGGACCGACACATTCCCGACCTGCTGTGGCTGCTGAAGCCGGGCGACGTGCTCGTCGTCAACGACACACGCGTGTTGCCGGCGGAATTGCGCGGCACGAGGGTGCGCGGCGAAAACCGGGCCAGCGTATCGTTCAACCTGCATAAGCGGGTCGATCTCCATACCTGGCGGGCCTTCGCGCGCCCGGCCAAGAAGCTGGCGCTGCTCGATCGGCTCGAACTGGGCAACGGCCAAGCCGATGCGCTCGTTGCGCGGGTGGCCGGCAAGGGCGATACGGGCGAGGTGACGCTGGAATTCGATCTCGGCGGGGCACAACTCGACGAAGCCATCAAATCGCACGGCGCCATGCCGCTGCCGCCCTATATCGGGGCCAAGCGCGACGTCGAGGAACGCGACCTGGTCGACTACCAGACGGTCTATGCGGCCGAGGATGGCGCCGTCGCAGCGCCGACGGCTGGTCTCCATTTTACCGAAAGCCTGCTGCAGCAGCTCAGCGACAAGGGCGTCACCATCGAGCGGGTGACGCTGCATGTGGGGGCGGGGACCTTCCTGCCGATGAAGGTCGACGACACCGATGACCATGTCATGCACGCCGAATGGGGCGAGATCGACGCAGCGACGGTGGAGCGGATCCGGGTCAAGAGGGCGCTGGGCGGCCGGGTGGTCGCCGTAGGCACCACCAGCCTGCGCCTGCTCGAGACCGCGTCACGGACCACGGGGACGTTGCAGCCCTTCGTGGGCGACACCGATATCTTCATCACCCCCGGCTTCCGCTTCGCCACCGTCGACGCGCTGATGACCAATTTTCATCTGCCCAAATCGACGCTGTTCATGCTGGTCAGCGCGTTCGCCGGGATGGACGCGATGAAGCAGGCCTACGCGCACGCTATCGCCGAGGGATACCGGTTCTATTCGTATGGGGATTCGTCTCTGCTGCTGCGGGCGGCGCAGGATGAGCCCGAGGATGACGGACTCTAGAGCGGACGCGCGCTAGGCGGTGAGGTGCTCGAATAGGATCGCGGCGCCGACAGCGCATAGCACGACGCCCGCGGCCATCTCGGCGATCTTGCCCGTGCGGTCGCCGATGACCTTCCCCAGCATCATTCCGCCGGTCGCGCAAACGAATGTCGTAAGGCCGACGCCGAGGCATACCGTCAGGATGCCTTGCAGGCTGATATTCACCAGCGCCAGGGAAAGACCCACGGCCATAACGTCGAGGCCAGAGCCGACAGTTGTGGCGATCAAGACCATCACTGACGGCCTTCGGTGCAAGACGCGGTTTTTCCCGTGTCGGATGGAGCCATAGACCATCTGCAGGCCCACGGCCATAAGCAGAGCGAAGGCAAGCCAGTGGTCGTAGTTTGCGACCCAGTCGTGTGCGACCTTGCCGGCAAGCCAGCCGATGAGTGGGCTGAGCGCGCCAGCCACGCCAAAGATGAGGCCAGTGCGCAGCGCCTCGGACAGGTAAGCCCGATTGACAATGACGCCGCGACCGACGGAGACGGCAAATGCATCCACCGACATACTCAGAGACAGCGCAAAGGCAGTAAGGGGAGACATGGCGGTGCTCCGGACTATGCCATCATCAGCACGGCAGCGATGGGCTGGCAATCGGCCGCATTGCGCAGACAAGGCCTCGGAGGCGGTTATGCACCGGCGAAGCCATGTATGCATGGTCCTCATCATGGAGACGGCGCCACCGTGGCAAAGAGCTTCAGTCGGGCGGGAATGTTATGATGGAGGCGGACCTCTTTCTTCCGCGCGCCCAACCCGCTATTAGGCGCGCCATGAAACAAGTCACCTTCACCCTTTCCGCGACCGACGGCCTTGCGCGG
>JBARWY010000038.1:0-5104 GCA_049647065.1 Devosia sp.
GTTTGGCAAAATGGTGTCAAAAGGTTGACCTATTCTAGCCCTGGGCGTTACCTTTCCACTGTGGAGGGCACCGTCAATCTCCTTTTCACACCGTATAGCCGGTGTCCTCCGCCTCATAGATGCGCCGATTCAGCACGTTCCCCTTGCCGTCCCGGCCTCAGCCGAACGCCTGCCGGCAGTTAACCCGGAAACGCACGAAAAGACCCCGTTGGCCGATCAAAGTACTGAGGGTAGAGACGTTGAAGCTGCTCTAAGCACCCCGGAGTTCGCAGCGTCCGCCGCTCAACTTGAGGGAAGCGAGCTACGGCAAGCCGTTGCGCGCCGTCTCGCAGGCGCGGGCGCACAGGTGGTGGTCGTATCGGCCAACGCCAGCGGCACGTCACTTCCGTACGCTGGGGTCGAGATAGTCTGGCAGCACATGGCTGGAGGGGAATTTGAAAGACAAGTGGTGCATTGGCCAGTTAGCTGATCAAATCGTCCGTAATCCGCAACAAGATCGCTATTCATGCACTTCAGCTGAACGGTACCGTGCGATGTTCGAGCGACACTATATGCGCCAGCGAAGAACGCCAGGACACAAAGCAGCGATAGGTTGGCTGATGATCGTGGCAGCAGCTGCGGCGTACCTTGCTTACGAAGTCGCAGGAATGGTAGGCGCCGTATAGGCCAATCGTCGCCATTCTGCGCCTGCCCGAGCTTTCCGTCACTCAATCACTGGCCGGAAGAGATTATTTCCAGCCACCCCGCACTCTCTTCTTAACAACCTTTAGCCGACGCCCGCTTTCGCTGATAATATGTCGCGTCCGCCATGCGCCCCGTTCCGGTAGTTGCGGGTGGCATTGCAGGTTTTGAAAGCTGCGAGCAATACGTTGGCACCGGTGACCGAAATGGGGTGGAAAGCGGACTGGCCCCTGGGTCTCAAGCAACTGCAGATCGATCGTCGCAGCCGGTTCCACGTCGCTGGACGGGGTGAGCAACGCAGCCCCATTGCTCCCTACCGGCACAGCAGTTCCGTCACTTTCGAGTACATTTAGGTAACGTGTGCCCGTCACGTTCCGGCTTCCTCCGTGCCGCAAGGTCGATGATAGCGGGCCAGTGCTGTGATAATGCGCTTCGAAGTTACCCGGCCAATCTGCCGGCCCCTCTCGTCCAGCACACCCACCCACTGGTTCTCGGCAAACAGCGGCAGAACATCTTCGCAGCGTGCGTCGATCGGCACAGACTGGGCGCAGAGTTCGTGTTCGCCCGCTTCCATGATCGACCGCACACGGATGGCACGCGCCTTGTTCACTTGGCGCACGAAATCCTCAATGTGCGCATTGGCTGGCCGCAGGACGATATCCTCGGGCTTGCCTTCCTGCTGCAGGGCGCCGTCCTTGAGCACGGCGATACGGTCACCGATCTTGAGGGCTTCGTCGAAGTCGTGGGTGATGAAGAGGATGGTCTTGCCCAGCGTTTTTTGCAGCTCGATGAGCTGGTCCTGCATACCGGCTCGGATCAAAGGGTCGAGCGCCGAAAAGGCCTCGTCCATCAGGATGATGTCGGTGTCCATGGCCAGCGCCCGGGCGAGACCGACGCGCTGCTGCTGGCCGCCGGACAGTTGGCGCGGCTGGCTCTGTTCGTAGCCGGAAAGGCCAACAATCTCGATCCACTTGGCAGCGGTGGCAAGACGCTCGTCCTTTGCGATGCCGCGGACCTCAAGGCCATAGGCGACATTGTCGATGACCGAACGGTGCGGCAGCAGGCCAAACTTCTGGAACACCATGGCGATGCTTGTGCGCCGGAAAGTCCGCAACTCGTCCAGGTTCATCTTGAGCACGTCGGCGCCGTTGACCAAAATCTGGCCGGAAGTCGGCTCGATCAGGCGGTTGACGTGGCGGATCAGGGTAGACTTGCCTGACCCTGAGAGGCCCATGACAACGAAGATCTGGCCCCTGGCGATGTCGAGCGACACATTGTCGAGGCCGACGACGTGGTTGGTTTCGGCCTGAACCTCGGTCTTGGACTTGCCAGATTGCAGTAAGGAAAGGGCTGTCTGGGGATCGTCACCAAAGATCTTGGTAACGCCGCGCATGGCGATGGCGAGTTCGGGCGTGGTGGGGGTGTCCGACATCTAGCGCGCCTCCGCCAGGCCGATACGAGCCTGCAATTGCGTGCCGAATGCCTGTGTGACCCGGTCAAAGATGATGGCCAGGGCGACAATGCCCAGACCAGCGAACAGGCCGCGGCTCACTTCAAGTCGACCAATGCCCTGCAGAACCTGGTAGCCCAGACCACCCGCGCCGATCATGGAGGCGATCACCACCATGGACAGGGCCATCATGGTCGTCTGGTTGACGCCCGCCAGGATGGTGGGCAGAGCAAGGGGAATCTGCACGCCGAGCAGCCGCTGGCGCGGATTGGTACCAAACGCCCGGCTGGCCTCCATGACCGCAGGATCCACTGAGCGCAGGCCGAGATCGGTCAGGCGCATCAGGGGCGGTGACGCATAGACGATGGTGGCAATAAGCGCCGGGATCTTGCCGGGTCCGAAGATCATCACCGTGGGGATGAGATAGACGAAGCTGGGCAGGGTCTGCATCAGGTCGAGCAGCGGGGTCACGGACTTGCGCACATTGAGGGAGCGGCTCATCCAGACGCCGACCGGGATGGCAATGACGATGGCGGTCAGGGTGGCGGCGATCATCAGCGCCATGGTGGTCATGGCATCTTCCCACAGGTCCATGATGCCCAGGAACAGCAGCGCCCCAAGCACGACGGCGGGCAGTTTCCAACTGCGCGTCGCGAGCCAGGCGATGCCGGCGAGGATGGCGATCATCAGCCACCAGGGGGTGGCGACGAGCAGGTTTTCAATGCCGCGGAGCAGCATGAGCAGCGGATGGGCAGCAGCCTCGAAGCCACCGCCCCATTCGCGGACCACCCAGTTGAGGGCGTCGTCGACGGCGCGGCGCAGCGGGCGGGTATCGATCAATTCAGGAAACACGGCACTTCTTTCTGCGGTGAAGGCTGTCGCGAGATGCCGGAAGACGTCGCTAACGCTTTCGGGCATCTCGCGGAAAACGGCCGGGCGTGCGCCCGGCCGTATCGGCTCAGTGGTACAAGCTGGCGATCAGCCCAGGCTGGCGCGGACCTTGTCGGCCACTTCGGGCGACACCCAGTTGGTCCAGACGTCTTCCTTGGTCTTGAGGAAGTTGACGGCGGTCGCTTCGGCATCGGCCTGGTTCTCGTCGCCATAAACCAGCAATTCGCTGATCTCGGCGTTGGTCAGGCCGACCTTGGAGAAATACTGGGCGACGGAAGGCGCTTCTTCCTGGAGCCAGGACGCCGCACCAACGATTGCCGGCGACGATGGATAGGCCGTGATGCCTGCCGGCTCATCGCAATCAGGATTGGTGTTGCAGGCATAGACTTCCGGCTTGGCCTCACCCATGTCGAGCGCAACAGCGTCGAACTTACCGAGGATGGCAGTCGGACCCCAGTAGTAGAACAGGATGGGCTCCTCCCGGGTGAATGCACGGGCGATGGAGGCATCCAGTGCGCCACCCGAACCGGGCGAGAACAGGTTCCAGGTTTCTTCCATGCCATGGGCTTCAAACAGGGCGCCGGTCGCCAATTCGCAGCCCCAGCCGGGTGGGCAGGTATACATGCGGCCCTGGCTGGGCTCTTCGGGATCGGGGAAAACCTGCGGATTGGCGATGGCCGTCTCGGCCGAGACGATCTCGGGGTTGGCTTCCTGGGTGTAGCGCGGAATGAACCAGCCTTCGATGGTGCCATCGCTAATGGCATCGCCCAGGGCAACCACGGAACCCTCTTCAAGGGCCGCGTCCCACTGATCCTGGACCGTGCTGGTCCACAGTTCAGGCGCGACGGCAGGCGAGCCGCGCGTGACCATTGAACTGGTGGTGGGAACAGTATCGCCGGTGACGATTTCGACATTGCAGTCGAACCCGGCGTCAAGAATTTTGGCATGAATCTGGGCCAAGGCGGCCGCAGAGGGCCAGGTCATCTCGGCAATGTCTATCACGCGGTCGGTGCCGCACCCCGCAATGTCGGCGCTCTCCTGGGCTAAGGCGGGCGTGCTGGCGACCGAGAGTAGGGCAACGGTCATCGCGGCGGCAATGCCGCCGATCCTGTGTATCATTAGGTTTGTTCTCCAGATATGATTGAGACGGAACCATATATATCGAGAGCAAACAGGTCAAATTTGACCAACAACTGTAGTTAGTAGCTGGGTTGTTTGGATGGTTCTTCCAATTTATGTCATCGTAGACTAAACATCATCTATGAACTTTCGCTTGCTAATCTGCCTTGACTCCGTCTGAGGCAGAATACAATTGAAAAATTCTATGCCATCACGTTGTGGCCGCAAAATCGCCCAGTTTGCGGGGTGCACGGGCATCTCCGATCTGCTCGCTGTGGCAGCGGCTAAACTTGTGATTGGACTTCCGGACCGCTAGCCGCTGGTCAGGCGAGCCGGCGACGGGGTGTGCTGTTCGATCTAGAGATCGAGCCCGAAATGCCGAAGCAACGTGTGTCTGGCGTAATGGGCTTGATCCGACATGGCGAAACGTAGAGACAACCCTCCGAACGGCGCGAGCGGATGCCTCCATTGCAAAACAGCCCGAGTGGCCCGAACGCCGGAAAGTGAGGCGCTGCCGCCTCCAAATTGAACGTTGAATGGCAGCTTTCGGGATGTCGCCATGACATCCTGCGCGTCCGCAATGGGGTCGGAAGCTCTCGATCCGCAAGGCGCCCCATTCAGGCCATCCACGTGCTAATGGGCACTGCACAAAAAGCGGACATCCGCTTTCACTCGGCGGACCGTCCCGTTCTGGCGGGGTGCGGACTGGCGGGTATTGTCGGGATCAAAGGTCGACGAGGGCGCGACGCGGCCTCGGCGACTACGAGGTCGGCAGTCTCATCGGGCGTCATTCTGCCAGTGTCGAGCCACCAACCGACATCGCCAATCTCCCGACGCATGTTAGAGGCCGTGTGCGAGAAGTCATATGTCACCTGCTGCTGCTCTGGCCGCATCCTATTGCGGGCTCGGGCAACCTCAAGTGGTGGAGCCAGGACTACAAGCAGCAACGGGCGTGCCGTGAGC
>JBARWY010000039.1:0-11986 GCA_049647065.1 Devosia sp.
AACTGGCCGTCGAAAGCACCCGGGAGGATCGGTCCGGGCACCGGGGCGAGCCGTATGCTGGCGCGGATGACATCGCCGGGCGCCAACGGCGGCTGCGGCGGGACGACGAGCCTGGCTCGGGCAAGGTGCACCGGCCTGTCGTCGGCAAGCGGCGTAAGGCCGGAGACGATAATACGCCGGCTCTCATCAGTGGCCGAGACGATCTCCTCCACCCGCCCCTCATAAAGCCCGTAGGCGGGCCGCGTCAGCATGGCCGTGCCGAACCACAGCCCATGCAGTGGCAGCAGGCAGAAACCAAACCATCCGGCGACGAGGAGACCGGCCAGTGGCAGCGCCGGCGAACGCCAAAGCAGTGCGACCAGCAGGATGAGCGCCGCGCCGACAGCAGCCAGGGCTTCCGGTTCGGGTTCCATAGGTAGCGCCGCATAGGAGATCAGGCCCGCAATCATGGCAGAGGGCAGCAGCACGAAGAGGCGCCTGACGATGACCACATCGGTCAGCCGGGCGGTGGGGTTCGTCGGCCCTAAAGATGGGCGGATAGAAGGCAAAGCGGCCCGTGGCGGCGCCGGCACCGGCAATGGCGCGCCATCGGCTTCGCGCTCGCGTGTTTCCGCCCTCAGCACCCGCCTGCCCCCGCCCTTGCGCTCGTGCCGCTCTATGCTACACACGGCCAACAAATCCTCCAAGCATTCCGGTCTCATGTCCCAGGTCGTCACCCGTTTCGCCCCATCGCCCACTGGCTATCTGCATATCGGTGGCGCCCGCACTGCCCTCTTCAGCTGGGCCTACGCCCAGAACAAGGGCGGCAAGATGCTGCTGCGCATCGAGGACACCGACCGCGAACGCTCCACGGAGGCCGCGGTGGTTGCGTTGGTCGACGGGCTGAAATGGCTGGGTCTGGATTGGGAAGGCGAGCCGATCAGCCAGTTCGGCCGCGCCGCGCGCCATGCCGAAATCGCTCATGAGCTGGTGAAGATGGGCCACGCCTATTACTGCTACTGCTCGCCCGCCGAGCTGGACCAAATGCGTGAAGCGGCCCGCGCCGCCGGTAAGCCGCCGCGCTACAATGGCTATTGGCGCGACCGCGACCAGAGCGAGGCGCCAGCCGGCATCTCGCCGGTGGTCCGCATCAAGGCGCCGCTGACGGGCGATATCGTGGTCGACGACCATGTGCAGGGCAAGGTCGTGTTCAAGACCGAGAACCTCGACGACTTCATCATCCTGCGCTCCGACGGCACGCCGACCTACATGCATGCCGTGGTGGTCGACGACCACGATATGGGCGTGACCCACATCATCCGCGGCGACGACCACCTGACCAATGCCGCCCGCCAGATCGTCATCTACAATGCGATGGGCTGGAGCGTGCCGGAGATGGCGCATATCCCGCTGATCCACGGGCCGGATGGCGCCAAGCTCAGCAAGCGCCACGGGGCGCTGGGGGTCGAGGCCTACCGGCAGATGGGATATCTGCCCGAGGCCCTGCGCAACTACCTGGCGCGGCTCGGCTGGAGCCACGGCGACGACGAGATCTTCTCGACCCAGCAGATGATCGAGTGGTTCAGCCTCGAGGGCCTCAACAAGGGCGCCGCGCGCTTCGACTTCGTCAAGCTGGAAAACATCAACGGCCACTATATCCGCGAAGCACAGCCCGGTTATCTCTATGACGTAATGCTGGCCACGGCGGCCGAAGTCGGCCGCCAGATCGATGTCGACGGGCTGACTGCAAACAGGGACACGGTGCTCACCGCCCTGCCCGAACTGCAGCCACGCGCCAAGACGGTGCTGGAGCTGATCGACCTTGCACAGTTCATCTACGCGACACGTCCGCTTGCTATCGATGCGGCGGCGGCGGTCTTGCTGACGCCAGACACGCGGGCCGTGCTCAAGGACATGGCCGAGATCCTGCGCGGCCTCAATGACTGGTCGGTTCCATCAATCGATGGCGCGATGCGGGCCCTGGCGGAAACCAAGGGGCTCAAGCTCGGAAAACTGGCACAACCGCTACGCGCCGCATTGACCGGGCGCACCGTTTCGCCGGGCATTTTCGAGGTCATGGTGCTGATCGGCCGGGACGAAAGTATGGCTCGCCTTGAGGACCAAATTGGCGCTGTCTAGTGCTAATCGGAGGGTAAGCCTTGCTTACCCATTGGTTGCGTCGGCGGGGGTAAAACTGATACCCCTGCGAAGCAGCCACGACTGCCCAGTTTACGGCTTCGAGCGACCGGAATAATTGCGGACGCGGAGGCCTTCGAGGAGAGCTCAATGACCGATAAAGTCGCCAAACTCGTCATCGGGGACCAGACCCATGAATTTCCGGTACTGTCCGGCTCGGTAGGTCCGGATGTGATCGATATCCGATCTCTCTACGCCAAGACCGGAATGTTCACCTACGACCCGGGTTTCACCTCGACGGCGGCATGCGACAGCGCCATCACCTACATCGATGGCGACAAGGGGCAGTTGCTCTACCGCGGCTACCCGATCGAGCAGCTCTCCGAAAAGAGCACCTATATCGAAGTCTGCTACCTGCTGCTGTATGGCGAGCTGCCCAACAAGGCCCAACTGGCCGAATTCACCGAGCTCGTCACGCGCCACACCATGGTGCATGAGCAGATGCACTACTTCTATCGCGGCTTCCGCCGCGACGCGCATCCGATGGCCATCATGACCGGCGTGGTCGGCGCCATGGCTGCGTTCTATCACGACTCCACCGACATCAGCGATCCGCAGCAGCGTGAGATCGCGTCGATCCGCATGATCGCCAAGATGCCGACCATTGCGGCCATGGCCTACAAATACTCGGTCGGGCAGCCGTTCGTGTATCCGCGCAACGATCTCGACTACGCGTCGAACTTCCTGCACATGTGCTTCTCGGTGCCGGCGGAGGAATACAAGGTCAACCCGACCATCGCCAAGGCGATGGACCTGATCTTCACCCTCCATGCCGATCACGAGCAGAATGCCTCGACCTCGACCGTGCGTCTTGCCGGCTCGTCCGACGCCAATCCGTTTGCCTGTATCGCGGCCGGCGTTGCGTGCCTCTGGGGCCCGGCCCATGGCGGCGCCAACGAGGCAGCGCTCAACATGCTCAAGGAAATCGGCACCGTTGACCGCATTCCGGAGTTCATCGCGCGCGCCAAGGACAAGTCGGACAACTTCAAGCTGATGGGCTTCGGCCACCGCGTCTACAAGAATTTCGACCCGCGCGCGACCGTCATGCAGAAGACAGCCAAGGAAGTGCTGGACCTGCTGGGCGTGCACAACAATCCGACATTACAGGTGGCACAGGAGCTCGAGAAGATCGCGCTTGAGGACCCCTACTTCATCGACCGCAAGCTCTATCCGAACGTCGATTTCTATTCGGGCATCATCCTCGAGGCGATCGGCTTCCCGACCTCGATGTTCACCGTGCTGTTCTCGGTCGCGCGCACCGTTGGCTGGATCAGCCAGTGGAAGGAAATGATCGCCGATCCGCAGAAGAAGATCGGCCGCCCGCGCCAGCTCTACGACGGAGCCGCGGCTCGCGATTATGAGGGGCTGGCCGCCCGTTAACGCCAGTGGGCAAGGATCCGGTCCGCCGGATCCTGCCGCGGATAGTCGGTCTCTCCGGCATCCATCAGCATTACAAGCTCGCCAAAGGCCTCGATCTGGTCCTGGCGGGCTTTTTTGTTGTCCAGCAGCAATCTAATGGCGGCAATCATTGCACCGGCGTTGGGAGCGTCCTGCACCAGTTCAGGTACGACAGAGCGATGCAGGATGATATTGGGCAGGGATACGGGCGGACGTCCGTGGTTGGTGTAGATTCGTGCCTGATGGCCGTCGAGCACGTAGGTGACGACCATTGGCACCTGCGCCAGGGCCAGCTCCAGCGTCACGGTGCCGGACACGGCCAATGCCAACGCCGCCTGCTGGTAAATCTCCGCCCGCGCGGCCCGATCCGAGACGATCCGCACCGGCACCGGCCAATCCGCGACCTCGCTGGTGAGACGATCCCGAAGCGAAGGCAATGTCGGGATGACAATACCGTCCAAGGCCGGATGGCTGCCAACCGCGGCGGCCACCTGCCTGAACAGCGGCAGGTGACGGCGCAACTCGCCGTCGCGACTGCCCGGCAGCAGTACCAGCGGGCCGCGTTCGACGCCCTCGCGCACCAGGCGCTCACCCAGCGCTGGATGGCCGACATAGCTGGTTGGCGGACCGCCCAGGCGCTGCATGACTTCAGGCTCGAACGGCAGCACCGCCAGAACTTCCTCGAACAACGGCTTGAGCTTGGCGGCGCGTTGCGGCGCCCGCGCCCAGACCGACGGCGCGACATAAAGGATCAGTTTGCCGGCATAGCCCAGCCGCTTCAGCCCGCCCGCCAGGAGCCTGGAGAAATCCTGCGAGTCGACCAGCACGACAATGTCCGGCCCGGCGGCGCGGATGGCACGGGCCGCTTGCTCGATGCGCAACAGCAATAGCGGCAAGCGTAGCAACACGTCGGTCACGCCCATGACCGCCAGGTCGCTCATCGGAAACAGCGAGCGCAGACCCTGCGCCTCGAGCTCATGACCGCCGACACCACTGAGGGTCAGCGGCACGCGCTGCTTGAGACGGGCGGCGAGGTCGGCCGCAATACGGTCGCCGGAAGGCTCGCCCGCGAGGATGAACAGCTTGAGCCGCCTAGGCTCAGCGCCTGCCCGCCCGCTCATCTAGTCGGCATCATGGCCGTTGCGCGGCAGCAGGATTGGGCGGTCCGAGGCGGCGGCAATGAAGGCCACCACGTCCTGCACCAGCGCGTCGTTCTTGAACAGCTCGGCGGCATCTTCCACGCGTTCACGCAGGGTGCCCTCGCTGGCGAAGATCAGCCGATAGGCCGCCCGCAGCCGGTGAATGGCCTCACGGTCGAACTTGCGCCGCTTCAGGCCGATAAGGTTCAGCCCGGTCAGCGCAGCGCGATTGCCAACGGCCATGCCGTAGGGAATGACGTCGCCATCGACCATGGAATGCGCGCCGACAAAGGCATGCGCGCCGATGCGGGTGAATTGATGGACTACGCAGGTACCGCCGAAGGTGACATTGTCGCCGATCTGGCAATGGCCGGCGATGCCGACATAGTTGGCCATGATGACGTTGTTGCCCAGGATCGCGTCATGCGCCACGTGGGCGCTTGCCATGATCAGGCAGTCATTGCCTATCCTGGTCACCATCCCGCCGACTTCAGTGCCCGGATTGATCGTCACCGACTCGCGGATGTCACAGCGCTCACCGATCTCAACGCGCGAGGCTTCGCCGTGATATTTGCGGTCCTGCGGCTGGTGGCCAATGGCAGCGAAGGGAAAGACGCGGCTGCTGGCGCCGATCTCGGTATGACCGTCGATCGAGACATGGGAGATGAGCTCCACATTCTCGTGCAGCACGACATTGTCCCCCACGATGCAGTAGGGTCCGACCTTGACGCCATCGGCGAGGCGCGCACCCGGCGCGACGATGGCCGTCGGGTGAACGACGGCTCCGGTCACGAGGTAGCCTCGACAATCATCGCCGTGATCTCCGCCTCGGCAATGACCACGCCATCGACAATGGCTTCGGCCTTATAGCGACCGACATTACGGCGGCGCTGGATCTTGGCGATGTGAAATTCGATGGTGTCACCAGGCCCGGCTGGCTTGCGGAACTTCGCCTTGTCGACGCCCAGCATCAGCACGATGTTCTTCTTGCCTGTGCCGGAGTCATGCTTGATGACGATGGCGCCGGCCGTCTGCGCCATCCCCTCGATGATCAGCACTCCGGGAAAGATCGGATTTTCCGGAAAGTGCCCCTGGAAGATCGGCTCATTGAAGGTCACGTTCTTGATGCCGACGGCCGTCTCGTCGCCGTCGATCCGGATAATCCGGTCGATCATCAGGAACGGATAACGATGCGGCAGGCTCTTCAGAATTTCCGCGATATGCATCGCCCCGAGTTCTGTGCTCGCTGGTGCGCTGTCGGTCATCCCCGCTTGTCCCCTTTGGAAAGTTTCCGCATCACGGCGATTTCCCGCCAGAAGTCTCTTATATCCTGCGCCGGCGCACCGGCAAGTTTGCTGCCCGGAGGCCAGTTCTTGGTCACGGCAGCGCGGCCATGCACCACCGAACCGGCGCCGATGGTCAGGTGCCCCGAGGTGCCGACGCCGCCGCCCATCAGCACGCCATCACCGAGAATGGTCGAGCCCGAAAGCCCGCTCATCGCGGCAATAAGGCAGGCCCGGCCGATCTTGCAGTTGTGACCAATCTGCACGAGGTTATCGATCTTGGTGCCCTCGCCGATCATCGTATCGCCCAGTGCGCCTCGATCTACCGTCGAATTGGCGCCGATCTCGACGTGATCCTGAATAAGCACTCGGCCCAGTTGCGGCACCTTGCGGTTCGTCTGGCCGAAGTCGAGCCAGCCGAAGCCTTCGGTGCCAATGCGCACGCCGGAATGAATCACCACCTCGTTTCCGATATGGGCACAGTCGATGGTGCAATTGGCGGCGATGGTGCAGTTGCGGCCGATCGTTACGCCGGCGCCGATGACAGTATTGGCGCCGATTACGGTGCCACGGCCAATTTCGACCCCTGGTCCGATGACGACGTTGGAGCCGATCGACACATCGCGCTCGAACACGGGCGCCCCAAGATCATCCCGTCCGGTCGCAATCACGGCACGCGTATTGGAGGGATAGAGGTGATCGAGGATGTCGGCGAACAGATGATGTGGCTTGTCTGTGACGATGGCGATGCAATGCGCCGGCACCATCTCGCGCAAAGCCGGAAGCACCACCACCGCGCCGGCTGACGTCGCCCGCAATTCCTCGACGTAGTTTGTATGGGCAGCCAAGGCCATGTCGCCTGGCCCGGCCAGGTTGAGCTCGGTTACACCCGAGATGGACAAGGACGCGCTGGCGAGGGCCGACAATATGTCCTCACGATGCAACGCGACAAGAATTGCACCGACTGTGGAAGGGCCGGCAAAACGATGAAAACGGGTGTCGACCATCAGGTGTCACTTGAAAAGAATTGAGCCGCGGTGCTTGCCGCCCGCGGCTCAATGAACTGTTTCACGCTACGAATGCTAGAACAAGGTGGACATGGTCAGTTGGAAGACCTGCGTACGGTCCGAAGTCGACTTGTTCAGCACGTGGGCAAAGTCGCCACGCAGCGGACCGAACGGGCTGTCCCAGATCAGGGAGGCACCGATCGAGGTACGCCATGGCACATCGACGCTGTTCGGATCGATGGTGTTGCCGGCATCGAGACGGGGCACATTCACGCCGTCGACCCAGGCAGCATCCGCCCACAGCGCACCGCTGAGGCCGTAGCTCTCAGGGATACCGGGGATGGGGAACTGCACTTCAGCCGACAGGCCAGCATAGGCAACGGCGCCGATATACTCGCCATTCTGGATGCGCGGCCCGATGCCACGACCCTCAAAGCCACGGATCAGCTGCGAACCAATTCCGAAGGCCTCGACCGCATGCACGCCATTGCCGCTCATGTCATTGATGATGCCGGCCTGGCCACGCACGCTGGCAACGATGCCACTATCCTCGACCAGGGGTACGAAGTAGCGGGCACGCGCCTCGGAGCGAACCAGGCTGTGATCCCAGCCAATATACTGCTGCGTGAAACTTGCGAGCAGGCCATTGGTCGGCTTCTTGGTATCGTCGAGCGTGTTGTAGGTCAGCGTGTAGCCGACGAAGCCCTTGTAGAACTCCTGGCCATTGGCCACGAGCAGCGAGTCATCGGGCTGGGTGCCGCCGCCATCGACGATGACCTTGCGTTCCATGCCGGCAAACACGGTGCCGGAGAGATCCGAAGTCAACGGGATGCCGACGCGGAACTGTCCGCCGGTCGACTGCGAACCGTAGAAGCTCGAGCTCGTTTCGTCGCTGATGCGATGGTACACGTCCACGCCGGCAGAGACCTTGAGGCCCATGAAGCGCGGCTCGGTGAACGAGAAGTCGAAGGTGCGTCCGGCCTGCGAGACGCCGAGGGCAGCGCGCAGGTACTGGCCACGACCCAGGAAGTTCCGTTCAGTCAGCGAGACTTCGCCCAGGATGCCGTCGGTGGTGGAATAGCCGGCGGTAGCACCGTATTCGCCCGTCGACGTTTCGGTCACGGCGATGTTGACGACGACCTTGTCGGCCGCAGAGCCCGGGCCCGTGGTCACTTCGACGGCCGAGAAGAAACCCAGCGAATCGATGTTCTGGCGACCGCGAACGATCAGTGCACGGTTGAAGGGGTCGCCTTCGGCGAACTCCAGCTCACGACGGATCACGAAATCGCGCGTCTTGGTATTGCCGGTGATGTTGATGCGCTCGACATAGACGCGGGCACCTTCATCGACGAGGTAGGTAACGTTGAACGTGCCGGTCGCCACATCGCGGTCGAGGCGGGCGCGGACGTCGGCGAAGGAATAGCCCTGCACGGTGGCTTCATAGGCCATGTCCTCGATGGACTTCTGCAGGTCGTCGGCCGAATAGGCACTGCCCTGACCGGTCTGCACGGAGCCCCTGAGAGCGTCGGTGTTGAGACCGTCGATGCTGGTCTCGATGCCGACGTTGGAGAACTCGTACTTCTGGCCTTCATTGATGGTGAAGTTGATGAAGTAGCCGTTGCGCTCGGCATCGTATTCGCCGACCGAAGTCACCTGAACGTCGGGATAGCCACGGTTGGCATAGTACAGACGGATGCGCTCGCGGTCGACGGCAAGCTTCTGCTCGTCGTAGCTGTCATCCTTGAACAGCCAGCTCAGGATGCCGGTTTCCTTGGTGAGCATGTTGCTCTTGAGGCTGTTGGCGCCAAAGCTGTTGTTGCCGGTGAAGTTGATCGCAGCGATACCCGCGCGATTGCCTTCATTGACGTCGAAGATGACCCGGACGCGGCCATCGGCAGCCGGCTCGGTGCGCGCGGTCACGGCAACCGAAAGGAACCCGTCGCGGTCGTAGGCCTGACGGATGCTTTCGATATCTGCGGCCAGACGCTGCTGGGTGAAGATGCCGGAGGACGATACGTCGACCATGGCCAGAAGCTGGCTGTCGGAAAAGCGCTTGTTACCCTCGAAGAGCACCGCGCCGACCAGTTGTTCCTGAGCCTGAGCAGTGACAACGCCAAGAAGCGGAATGCTGGGTCCGGCGAGCGGTGCTGCACCCAGTATCGCAAGCGCCAGAAAAGCGCCGCGCATCAGCTTGGTGGGATGGATCATATTATTATTGCCTTCTGCGACCAGGCCCGGAGAATCGCTATGCACAGCGCTCCCCCAAGCTAACTCCATTGCACCGTTTTACCGTCTTTTTAACCAAGGACAAGGCGGAAGCCTCGACGCGGTTAGCAAATGATTGGTGCTCTTGTATTCCTGCAACACCTTACGAACCAAGGTTAACCAATGGTTTAACGCAGGATGCCGAAGTATGCGAACAGTGTGTCGTTGAACAACGTGAACACCATGAGTGCGAGCACCAGGGCGAAGCCGAAGCGGAACCCCATTTCCTGCACTCTCATGCTCAGCGGTCGCCCCCTGACAGCTTCAACCAGATAGTACAGAAGGTGCCCGCCGTCGAGCATCGGAACGGGCAAAAGGTTGAAGATACCGATATTTAGCGATAGCAGCGCCGTCAGGTTGATCAGTGCGATAATGCCCAGCGTTGCCACTTCCCCAGAAACCTTGGCTACCTTGACCGGTCCACCCAACTGCTCGACATCGCCCCGTCCGACGAAAAAATCGCCCAGGAAGGCGGCCGTGCGCTGGATGATGAAGCGAATCTCCTCGACGGTCATGCCGATCGCCTCGACAGGCCCGGGCCGATAGAGCGTGACATCGGTTTCCGCGACGTCCCGGCTCACTCCGATTCGTCCGATGCGCTGGCTATTGCCGAAGCGGTCGTCCACGTCGACCGCCTCCGGCACCAGGACGATTGTCTGGCTGGAATTGCCGCGGTCGAGCTCGACGGAGACGGGCCGCTCGGGGCTGGTCGCGACCAGCCGCTGGAAATCCTCGAAGCCGCGGACGGCGTAGCCGTCCACGGAGACGATGATGTCGCCGGCCTCGATGCCGGCCACCTCAGCGACGGAACCGGCGGTGACGGCACCGACCACGGGCGGAATGGTGTAGCGCCCATAGCCCAGCAACAGGGCGTAGAGAATGAGGAAAGTCAGGATGACGTTGGCCAGCGGGCCCGCCGCGACAACGGCGATCCGACGCCACACATTCTTGTTGGCGAACAGGCGCGGCGCCAGATCAGGGTCGACATTGGCCAGCGCTTCCGGGTCCGGCACGCTGGCGGCATTCATGTCACCGACGAACCGCACATAACCACCCAGTGGTACCGCCGAGATCCGCCAGCGCGTGCCGTGCCTGTCATCCCAGCCGACCAGCTCACGGCCGAAGCCGATGGAAAAGGTCTGGATTGCCACGCCATTCCACCGCGCCACCAGGTAGTGCCCCATCTCGTGCACGAACACGATGACAGTCAGCACCGCCAGGAACGGCACCACGTAGGACAGCAGCCAAAAGATGAAATCGAACATGGTGTTCCTTGCTTGGACGGACGCGGCAGCTCACGCGGCTGCGCCTACCAGTAGAGCAGGCCTTCGGCGACCGAGCCGTAGCCGGCATGCAGCGCCCCCACCAGAAGCACGAACAAGATGCCGAATGTTAGGCTGTCGAGCCGGTCCATCAGGCCGCCGTGGCCCGGAATGATGTCGCCGCTATCCTTGATGCGGAAATGCCGCTTGAGCGCACTCTCGCTGAGATCGCCGAGCTGGCCAAGGACGCTGATGGTCGCAGACAGCAGCAGGCCGATCCACCATGGCGAGTCGGTGGCCACGACCCACACCAGGAGCCCTGCCCCGGTGCCCAGTGCCAGGCCACCCAATGCACCCGACCAGGTCTTGGACGGGGAAATCTCCGGCGCCAGCTTTTCCCCGCCGATCTGCCGCCCGGTAAAGAACGCCGCAGAATCGGTCATCCAGACAACGGTGCCGAGGTAAACGCCCGCCCATACTCCGGTCAGCGTGTCGCCCCGCATGGCCAGGGCAGCGATGATGATGGCACCATAGATTACGAGGCCCAGGATGCGCCACAGGACGCCCTCCCCACGCATGCCGGCGGCGACGGCACAGGCCAGGGCGATGACCACAATCGTGCCGGCCGGCCCGAACTGCGGGTAGACCAGGCCGGAAAGCGCCACGAGGCCGATCAGCGCCATGCCGGCCGGAGTGAGCGGCGCGCGAGACACCATAGTCTCCCATTCGCGGTAGGCGCCGGCGAAGACCGTGCCCACTACCGCGGCAAAGACGTAGGTGCCGATATACAGGGCGGTCGCCGTCAGGGCGATCAGTACCATGGCAGAGACAAGGCGGGGCCCCAGATCGGACCAGGTTCGGCGACGGCTGGGCGTAGACTCTGACGCGGGGTCGCCTGGATTGCTCAAGATTGCACAGCCTCGATGCCGCCGAAGCGCCTGTCGCGCAGGGAAAAAGTCTCGAGCACCCTGACGAAACTGGCCTCGTCAAAATCGGGCCAATTCTCGTCGACAAAGACGAACTCGGAATAGGCTGACTGCCAGAGCAGGAAGTTGGAAATGCGTTGTTCGCCGCTTGTCCGAATGATCAGGTCCGGATCAGGCAGCCCGGCCGTATAGAGAGACGCCGAAATCTTCTCCTCGGTGATCTCCTCGGGAGACAACCGCCCGGCAACCACTTCGCGAGCCAGCTTGCGCGCGGCCTCGGCGATCTCGGCCTTGCCGCCGTAGTTGAAGGCAACGATCAGCACGAGGCCAGTATTGGATGCGGTCTTGGCTTCGACATCATCGATCAGCCGCACCAGGCTGTGTTCCAGCCCCTCACGGCTACCAATGATTCGAACGCGCACATTGTTGCGGATCAACCGTTGAAGGTCTGACGCAACGAACCGGCGCAGCAGATTGAAGATGAAAGATATCTCGTCCTTTGGACGCGTCCAGTTTTCGGACGAGAAGCTG
>JBARWY010000040.1:0-9843 GCA_049647065.1 Devosia sp.
TTGAAGGCAACGATCAGCACGAGGCCAGTATTGGATGCGGTCTTGGCTTCGACATCATCGATCAGCCGCACCAGGCTGTGTTCCAGCCCCTCACGGCTACCGATGATTCGAACGCGCACATTGTTGCGGATCAACCGTTGAAGGTCTGACGCAACGAACCGGCGCAGCAGATTGAAGATGAAAGATATCTCGTCCTTTGGACGCGTCCAGTTTTCGGACGAGAAGCTGAAGACGGTCAGGTGCGCGACGCCGTAGCCGATGCAGTGTTCAACGAGATTGCGGAGCGCCTTGACGCCCTCGATATGGCCTTCGGTGCGGCGCTTGCCGCGGGCCTGCGCCCAGCGGCCATTGCCGTCCATGATGACGCCAAGGTGCCTCGGGATGCGCAGGCGCGGGCGCTGCGCAATCTCGGCTGATATGGCTGGATCAATGGACATCTACGCCCTCCCGGCGCAGTTCTGCAGAGCTAGACCTGCAAGATTTCGGCTTCCTTGGACGCCAGGACGTGATCGATTTCGGTGACGGCAGCATCGGTCGCCTTCTGTACCAGGTCCGTCTGGACACGCGAGTCGTCCTGGCTCAAATCGCCATCCTTTTCGGCCTTCTTGAGTGCATCCATGCCGTCGCGACGGATATGGCGCACGGCAACGCGCGCTGCCTCGGCATAATTGTGGGCGACCTTGGCCAGTTCCTTGCGGCGCTGCTCGTTGAGCTCGGGCAGCGGCACGCGAATGACTTGTCCCTCGCCCATCGGGTTAAGGCCCAGGCCGCTGTCACGGATGGCCTTTTCGACGGCCATGGCCAACGACCGGTCCCACACCTGAACGCTCAGCATGCGCGGCTCGGGAACGGTCACTGTAGCGAGCTGGCTCAGCGGCGTGCGCGAGCCATAGGCCTCAACGGTCACCGGCTCCAGAAGGCTGGCATTGGCGCGTCCGGTCCTCAGGCCCGCCAGTTCATCGCGCAGCGAAGAAATGGATTTCTGCATGCGGGTTTTGATATCGGATAGGTCATAGGCCATTGTTCGTCCTTCCAGGCTAGTTCGACTTGCCGACGCGGGTCGCGCGGGTTGTTCCCGCCAGCACACCGGCAAGGCCGGCCGCGTCGTCCAGAGCATATACAATTATCGGCATGGCATTGTCGCGAGCAAGAGCGAACGCCGCAGTATCCATCACGCGCAGGTTCCTGCCGATGACTTCGTCATAGCTGACGGTGTCGTACCGTGTAGCGTTCGGATTCTTCATCGGGTCCTCCGAATAGACCCCATCAACCTTGGTGCCCTTCAGCACGACATCGCATTCCAGCTCGATGGCCCGCAAGGTCGATGCCGTGTCTGTGGTGAAGAACGGGTTGCCAATGCCGCCGCCGCAAACCACGACATAGCCATCCTCAAGCGCCAGCTTGGCATCACGCGCCGTGAACGTGTCAGCTACCGACGGCATGGAAACTGCGCTGTAGGGCTTGGACTTGGCGCCCTGGCGGGAAATTGCGTTGCTGAGGGCAAGGGCGTTGATCATCGTGCCCAGCATACCCATCATATCGGCGGTTACCCGATCGGTGCCGTCGGCAGCGCCGGCCATGCCGCGGAAAATGTTGCCGCCGCCGACCACGATGGCGATCTGCACGCCGCTATTGGCCACATCGGCGATCTGCTTGGCCACGCCCTGCAGGAAAGGCGGCTCGATACCGAAGGAGTTGTCCCCTGCCAGCGCCTCGCCCGAAACCTTGAGGAGAATGCGTTTGTAGGCAGGCGCCATCGGCAAACCCCTTTGAACAAGAACATGATGGGGCACCGAATCCGGCGATGCCCGGCAGACCCTATGGCAAAACCGCCTTCAAAAGAAGGCATGGGGACCATCGGAACGGAAATAACGGCTGGGTATTTGCGCTCGATCCCGGCCAAATCATGGCCAATGGAGAGCAGCGGACGGACCCTTGGGTCCGCCCGCGAAATGAATGCTTACTTCTTGACGCCAGCGGTAGCAGCAACTTCGGCTGCGAAGTCGGTCTCGACCTTCTCGATGCCCTCGCCGAGCGCAAAGCGCACGAAGCGGGTGAGCTTGATCGGGGCGCCAACGTCCTTCTCGGCATTCTTGATCGCGACGCCGACCTTGGTCTCGCCGTCGATCACGAAAGTCTGCGCCAGAAGCGTGACTTCCTCGAAGTACTTGCGCATGCGGCCATCGACCATCTTCTCGGCGATCTCGGCCGACTTGCCCGATTCCTTGACCTGCTCGAGGATGATCGCGCGTTCGCGAGCAACCACGGCCTGGTCCAGGTCTTCCGGATCGATCGACAGCGGATTGGTCGCTGCGATGTGCATGGCAAGCTGCTTGCCGAGAGCCGACAGGGCAGCCTTGTCACCGGTCGATTCCAGAGCCACCAGAATGCCCATGCGGCCGAGGCCACCCTTGACGGCATTGTGGACGTAGCTTTCGACCACGCCATCGGAGACCGAAACGGTCTCGGTGCGGCGCAGATTCATGTTCTCGCCGATCTTGGCGATGGCTTCGGTCAGCTCGGCCGAAACCGAGTGGCCCGAACCGGGGAACGGCATTTCGCCGAGCTTGACGACATCGCCGTCGGCATCGAGCGAGAGCTTGGCGACGCTCGAAACGATGTTCTGGAACTGCTCGTTGCGGGCAACGAAGTCGGTTTCAGAGTTCACCTCGACAACCGAAGCCTTGGTGCCGGCAGTCGCGACGCCGACGAGGCCTTCAGCGGCGACGCGATCAGCCTTCTTGGCGGCCTTGGCCAGGCCACGCGTGCGCAGCCAGTCGACCGCGGCTTCCATGTCGCCATTGGTCTCGGCCAGGGCCTTCTTGCAGTCCATCATCCCGACGCCGGTCGAGTCACGGAGCTGCTTGACCATTCCTGCAGTGATTTCCATGGGTTCACCTCTTGGCGGCCCCATTGAAGGGGCCGCATGGTTCAAATCAGTACGAAGTACGCGATGCGTGCTTAGTTGGCGGGGGCAGCCGGGGCTTCGACAGCAGCCGGAGCTTCTTCGCTCGGCAGGTCTTCAGCCGGAGCGCGATCGGAAGCACCGAGATCGGTGCCGAGAGCCGACGACGAACGGCCGATGCCGTCGATGGCAGCCTTGGAGACCAGCGACACATAGAGCTCGAGAGCGCGCGAGGCGTCGTCATTGCCGGGAATTGCGTAATCGACGGTGTCGGGATCGCAATTGGTGTCGACGATGGCGATGACGGGAATGCCCAGACGACGGGCTTCCTTGATCGCGTTGGCTTCCTTGTTGGTGTCGATGACGAACAGCAGGGACGGCAGGTTGCCCATGTCCTTGATGCCGCCCAGGTCACGCTCGAGGCGTTCCTGCTCGCGGCTCATCATCAGGCGCTCCTTCTTGGTGCGCAGCGCGAGATCGTCTTCGCTCATCGACTCGAGCTCGCGCAGACGCGAGATCGATTTCGAGATCGTCTGCCAGTTGGTCAGCGTGCCGCCGAGCCAGCGCGAATTGACGAAGTACTGGGCGGACTGCTTGGCAGCCTCGGCAACCAGCGGAGCGGCCTGGCGCTTGGTGCCGACGAACAGCAAGCGACCGCCGTCAGCGACCGTGTCGCTGATGAGCTGCAGCGCGCGGCTCAGGGCCGGCACGGTCTGGCTCAGGTCGAGAATGTGGATGTCGTTGCGAACGCCAAAAATGTAGCGTTCCATCTTGGGGTTCCAGCGATGCTTCTGGTGACCAAAGTGAACGCCTGCTTCAAGCAGTTGACGCATAGAAAAATCGGGCAGTGCCATGATGGCTGCTCCTTGTTTACCGGTTGATGCCGCCACGAAGCCTTGCGACGGTTACCCGTCACCGGATGGCACTTCGATTGCTCGACCGCCCACCTCGTGTGTGAAATCGCGCCGACACGCAGTCGAACGCAGGGGCGATATAGGGGAAGATCGCGGGGAAGGCAAGGGAGACGGACCGATGGACCGGGCCTGCCTGCCTTATCTACTTGCCATCACAGGATAAAGGGTGCACTGCCTAAGAGATCGGCGGCCAATTTAGTCCGGACGCTACCGATTGAGAGAACCTTGATTGCTCTTCCGCATGGATAGCATCATATGGTTGATCCCACCGCGCCCCTTTCCGACGTCCGCCTGCTCATCGTCGAGGATGAGCCCCTGATAGCCATCATGGTCGAACAGTTCGCCGAAGAGATGGGCTGCGCATCCTTCCACACCGTGGCCTCAGTGAACGATGGCCTCGCCGCCATAGCGAACTTCAAACCACAATTGGCGCTGGTCGATTGCTCGCTCACCCATTCCGGGCCAGATTTCACAATTGCCGACGCGCTGGACGACGCCAGCATACCCTTTGTCTTCTCCAGCGGGCATCAGACCAACATACTGCCCGTGCGGCACCGCGGCCGCGATTTTCTGGCCAAACCGTTCTCGCTCGAACTGCTCAGGACAACAATTATCCGCACTCGCCAGGCCGCACTTGCAGCGGCCAGGTCGGATACCGCGGACGGAGCACCACGCTGAACGGCTGCCGACCATCGCTCTGAGCTGACAATTTACTGCTTTCCATTCAACTCCGGTGGTGCTGGCGCAGGCGCGACGTGTGGGCGGCGTGGGTTATCCCCCCCAAGGACGATTGTGGCGGGCCACAAAATCCCCAAGGACGATTGTGGCGGGCCACAAAATGAAAACCCTCGGGGCCGGCCCGAGGGTGATCTGTGAAGCGAACCTTGGCTCTACTCCCCGCGGGAGATGCGACTGATTTCCCGTTCCACCATGCGCTCGACTACGGCTGGCAGATTTTCGTCCAGCCATTCCTTCAGCATCGGGCGCAGCATGTCGCGCATCAGCGACTCGATCGTGGCGCCAGCATTGCCGAGGCCAAGGCCGTTGAGCCTGGTGATGGAACTGCGGACAGCCGCCTCGGTAGCCGGGCCAAGCAGCTGTTCCGCCATGTCGCCGGACAGGGTCGGATCGGGCAGCGGCGCGACCTGGGCCACGCTCGGCTGCGGACGCGGCGCCGGCTGCGGTGCAGGCGGGACTATCGCCATGGGTGGCGGATCGAAAGCGGGCAGTTCCTCTTCCTCTGCTACGTCGGAGAGGTCAAAGGCGATATCGTCGGGATCAACGAGCTGCGGCGCAGCGGCCGTCGGCTCATCATCGACAGCGGTGTCGGCAAGGATGGAGTCGAAGCTGAAGCCGCCGACATCATCGTCACCCTTGTCGACGATCTGGTTGGGCGACAGTGCCAAGGGTTCGATATCGTCCAGCATGTCGCTGAGATCGCGATCCAGCGAGTCCGCCATAGGGCGGGCCGGCGTCGCTTGCATCGGTGGGGGAGCCGCCTGAATTGTCGGTCGGCGCGGCACCCCGGCGGCATCGTCGTCAGCAATGATCTGCCGGATAGACGACAGGATCTCGTCCATCGAGGGTTCTTTAGGGGCCGGCTTGTTCATCAGTGCCTCTTACTCATGCGCTCGAACCAGTCCGCGGCCTCCGCCAGTGCGGCCAACCTGATTCGTCACAAGTACTTTAGCCTCAGCTGCCGCAATTAGGAATCGCGGCGGCGGCCAACAAGCCCATCTTCCACTAAAACTTGTGGTCGGGAGTTACCCGACCACCAGAACTATAGCGAAAGCTGGACGCAATGCATTGCCGAAGCGGAAAGCCAGTCGATGCAGTTTACCGAAAAACCGACGCGCCCGGTCACTCGGCGACGGTGCGCAGTTCCTGCCAGACGTCCTCGACGACCTGATTGTACCGGACGGCGGACTTGATCTCGACCGAAAGACCGAGATCGGACGCGGTAAGATGGCCCATGGCCGACAGCAGCGAGAAAGTGGCGATGACCTTGTTGGTCGAGGCATTGATGAGCCCCTCGCGGGCCGTGACCAGTTCGGCCTGCGCGTTGAGCACGTCGAGCGTGGTCCGCGTGCCCAGATCGCGCTCCTGAATCACACCCTCGAGCACGGTGCCGCCGGCTGACACAGCAGCGTTGGCTGCCGAAATCTGCGCATCGGCGCTCTGGATGCCGGCCCAGGCCGAAATCACGGCTTCGCGGATCTGGTCATAAGCCGACATGGCGTCGACCTCGGACTTGATCTGCTCGATATTGGCCTTGCGCACGTTGGCCCCGATGGCGCCACCGGCATAGATCGGTACCGTGATGGTGAAACCCAGCTTGCCGCTGAGACCCTGGCCACCGCCGGGATTGCTGTACGCGGTGCCAACGGAGCCGGTCACGCTGGCCGTGGGACCGAAAGCCGCCTGCGCGGCGTCGGTACCAGCCTGAGCCGCGCGGATGGCAGCCTTGGAGAGCAGGATCGCCGGATGGCCGGTCTCGGCCTCGGAGATGGCGGCCTGCAGGTTGGGCGGAATGAGGCGCCCGTAATTATGCGAGGAGTCCAGGTTTTGCGGAGCGGTGCCGACATAGCGCTGGAACGTGGCCTGGCTGATCTCGAGGCTGCTGAGGGCGGCACGGTAGGTGGCTTCACCCTGGGCAAGGCGGGCCTCTGCCTGGGCGACGTCGATGCGGGTCCCCTCGCCCACATCCAGCCGATCGCGCGCCGACTGCAGCTGCGCTTGGAAGAAGGACACGTTGTCCTGGCGCAGCGCCACCAACTGGCGGCCGCTCAACACGGACATATAGGCCTGGACGACCGCAAGCAGCACGTTCTGCTCGGTATTACGGATCTGGTACTCGGCGGCTTCGGCACCGGCACGAGCTGCCTCGACCTGGGCCTCGGTCTTGAAATTATCGAAGATGGTCTGGTTGTACTGCAGGCCGGCGGTGTAGAGCTGGCTGTCGGCAAACTCACCCGATGGATTGCCTGCGCTGGCCTGGCCTGCCGACCAGCTATAAGTGCCGCCCACCGACGCGCCAATATTGGGGCGCTTGCCAGACTGCGCCAGGGCGACATTCTCGGCAGCGGCCTTGGCACTGAGCACGGCCGCCTGCAGGTCCGGGGCATAGTCATAGGCTATGGTCAGCGCCTGCGTGATCGACTGCGCCTGCGCGCCGCCAACCGACGCGGCCGCCAGCACCAGAGCCAGCACACTGCCGACCAATTTCACGCGATAACCCATGCCCGCCTCCGACGACCCCTAAATACTACGCGCGGCACATGGGGTGCACAACCTGCCGCGACAATCCCTACGAGCCACTAATGCTCGATTTGACTAGCCAAGTGCCTGATAGGCAACACCTTGAGAAGGTGTAGCACTAGAACACAAATTCTTCGTTAGGCCGCCTGGCCACGAAAGGCGGCAAGAAGGCATGGAACTCTGCCCGCGCCGTTACCCCGCCAGCCGATTTCACGAACACATGAGCCACAGAGACGGCCCCGGTCCGAATCAACGAAATCAGGCGCCCGCCATCATTGAGTGCGGCGAAATAGGCTGCCGGCACGCTGTCGAGCGTGCCCTGGACAATCATGACATCGAAGCGGCGCTGGCCGATGCGGTCGATATCCCCAGCCAGAATGCTGGCATTGGCCAGGCCAAGCCCGGCGAGATTGGTCTCGGCCTCGGCGGCGAGCCCCTCGTCCGGCTCGAGGCCCGTGACCGACGCCGCAAGGCCGGCAATGACTGCCGTGGAATAGCCCGTGCCCGCGCCGATATCGAGAACCGTCTCGTTTCCGGTGATGTCAGCCAGTTTGAGAAGCTTTGCCAGCGTGGCCGGAGCAGCGAGGACTCGGCCAGAGCCGCCGCCGAGCCACTGGATGTCGTCCGCATAGGCGACGTCGCGCCGGCCGGCGGCAACGAAATTCTCGCGAGGCAGGGTCCGCATGCGCGCCAGAATCGGAGCATTGGTGACGCCGCTGCCGCGCAGCTGGCTCTCCACCATTTGCGCCCGTGCGCGCTCGAAATCGACCATCGATGCTGCCCGCCCCGGGAAAGACCATATGCCGGACGTGAATATAGTCGGGCGCGGTGACTGGCAAGCCGCGACCACATCATGCGGCAAAATAGCCGTTCAAGGCAGGCTGGCAGGCGCCCGCGGTGCTCTCAGCCGAACTTGCGCAGGGCTTCCTCGCTCCACCAGGCCAGAATCACCATGCCGAGGTCGAGCACCGGCACGCGCCGCTCGCGTTCCACGGTGCGCATCTGCAACCGCGGCTTGATCTTCAGAACACCACCGCGAAGCCGAATTCAGCCCAGGACATGAGCGCCTCCCTCGTGCAGCAACGCAAAACCTAGGCCTGAATGGCGGCGGGGTCACTGGCCGAGGTTGCAAGGCTGGGTTGAGCGAGGTGGGACGAGTCTGCCTCAGGATGGCGCCAATTGTAGACGGCGATCAGCATGCCCGTCGACGAGGCGCACCTGGCGGCGGCTACAATCCGCCGCCAGGCATAAGCCTTGCTACTTGGTGGACAGGCCGAGTTCGGTCACAAGGCCGCCGACATGCTCGTATTCCGAGCGCAGATGTTCATTGAGCTCGCTCCCGGGCATGAAGCGGGGCGCCACACCGGCGCGGGTGAGCGTGTCCACGAATTCTGGCGTTTCACTGGCTTCCTGCAAGGCCGCCTCTATAGCGGCGACAACCTCGTCCGGCATATTTGCAGGTCCCAGCACCATCTGGAGCCCCGCACCACGAACGCTGCCATAGCCCAGTTCGACCAGGGTCGGCACGTTGGGAAACTCGGCCAGGCGCTCGTCTGCCGGCACCGCCAGCGCTGTCACCGCATCCTGCCGAACCTGGGGAATTGCCGTGGCATCAATGATGAACTGCACATCGCCCGCCAGTAGCGCCTGCATGGCCTGTGACGAGCCGCTAAAAGGAATATGCACGGCATCGATGCCGAGACTGCCCGTTACATCGATGGTGGTGAGGTGCCCGGTCGAGCCGACACCGGTCGAGCCATAGTTGAGCTCGCCGGGGTGGGCCTTGGCGTAGGCCAGAAACTCTTCAAAGTTCGCCACCGGTAGCGTCTTTGACGCGACCAGCATGCGGACGGCTTCGCTCACATTGGCGATCATGGTGAAATCGGCGAGCGGATCGAATCCGACTTCGGAAATGTGCGGTGCGGTGGTGATGATGGCGTTGCCGGCCAGCAACAGCGTCGATCCATCTGCGGGCGAACGGGCGACCCGATCCGCACCAATGGTGCCGCCGGCCCCGGCGACATTTTCGACCACGACGGTAACGGCAAGGCGCCGGCCCAGTTCGTCCGCGACGATGCGGCCAACAATGTCCCCGGCACCGCCAGCTGCGTAGGGTACCACCATGGTCACTGTGTCCACGGGGTAGTCGGCCTGCGCCGCCGCGGGCGCGGCAAGCGTTGCAAATGCCGCCACAAGGGCGGCGCCGTAAATTCCTGCGGTCCTCAACACTTCTGGTTTCCTCCTCCACGGCGCTGGTTGTTGTGCGTCCGGGAGCAATATCGGCGGCTCAGCACGCCGACACAGCGTCCCGCCACACACTTTCCGCCTGCCGAAAAGCCGCAAGAGGGGCCGCACAGCGGGGCCAAGCCTTGAAAGGGCAGCAAACTTGTCTGGGGAAATTGTTGGAGGCCTCGTCCGGAATTGAACCGGAGTACGCGGATTTGCAATCCGCTGCGTAACCACTCCGCCACGAGGCCTCACGTCCGCAGTAACTATTGGACACCAAAGGCTTATGCAAGAGGCAGGCTAACGCAGAGTGAACTTTCTGAAATTGGCCGAAGGGTTATCGGAGCAATTTTCTGAAATCGGTTCGCGACTTGTGCTCCCCCCGATTAGAGCTTGCCCCCTGCCCTGCGCACACGGCCGTCGATCAGAGTGGCTCAAAAGGGGCCGATAGCGGACTGGCGGCTTTTGGGGATCGAACCCGCAAGGGCAGACATATAGTTCGACGCGGTAGTTTGGTTCGAATTCGCCATCAGATACTTC
>JBARWY010000041.1:0-45016 GCA_049647065.1 Devosia sp.
CGTGCTGGCTGTAGACGAAGAGGTGTTGGCCGGCAGGTCCGCGAGCAGCCTCGGGTCGCACCTTGCGTACCATCTGCGGCAATCTGGCGACGGTCCTTGCCCGTATTTCCGTTCAACGGACGCCGCGCTGGCAAGCCATGAAGCAATAAAGTGAACGCTAGCCGTCGCAAAATCCGCGCCTGTGTCGTTCAAATGGAGGATGCCCCCGCTTATCAGCATGCCCATATTGCCGGTCCTCCAATGGCTCGCTTGAGGCACCATGTTGGCTGCGTTGACGTCTCCGGAAATGCAGTCCATCGCTGTAGGGTACGCGATGATGCTCGTTGTGCCTGGCCCCAGCTTGCTGATCGTGGTTCAGGCGAGTCTTGCCAGTCAACGTCGCCAGGGGGTTGTCACAGCGCTTGGCGTGGCGATGGGCGCCAGTCTTCTGGTGTTGGCACTCGCTTTTTCGACCGCTTACCTCGCCATGTCCGCTGCGGTCGCAGAGGCCGGCCGCGTGGTCTGCGTGCTTGTCCTGCTGATAGCTGCGTTCCGCGCCTTGCACGGTGGCATGGGCCGTCAGGACTTCCCGATTAGTCTGCGGCCTGCAAACGGATTGGCACCTTTCGCCTTAGGCCTAACCACGGCAATATCGAATCCTCTTAGCCTTGCCTTCTTCGGGAGCGCCGCGCTCTCGGTGCCAGGTCGGAACGACCTATCCAACCTTGCCCTTTTGCCGCTCGTCGTCTTTGTCATGGCCTTTGCGTGGTATGGCCTAGTTGGATACGTCCTGGCCAAGCCCGTTCTCAACTCCGTCCATCGCAGCGCGCTCCGCCTGATGTCCGTCGGTAGTGGTATCGCGCTGGTTGTGTTCGCGGGTACGATAGCGCTATCAACTTGACGGTCTCGCTTATGACGACCTCCGATCATGGACAACCAAGGTAGCCCGTGTGCCGCTCTTTTCTTGGACGCTCATTCATTTGAATGATGCAGCCTTTCACGCTGTTCGGCATGCTTTCCGCTGAAAGCTGCGCAGCGAGGCTCTGCCTTGACGCTTGCCCGAGCATAAGGGCACTGTAGAAAAAGCTTTGGGAACCGCTGCCTCCGCGATCGGGCGGCTGAGTTGCTCTTCCGGCATTATTGTGGTGTTGCGTGCGACTGATGGCATCATACTCCAAGAGCCATAACGCGTGAGCGTTTTAGACCAGATATACGAAGCTGCTTTCGTGCCCGAGCTGTGGCCCGAAGTGCTTGGCAAGATTGCCGAAGTCAGTGGTGCATATTCCGGGGCGCTGCTGATCATTGACAAAAACCTGCCCCCCCTGTTCGCGGCGACGCCGAACATCATCGATACCTTGGCTGAGTTCGCTCAAACACCGTACTGGTACGAGAATCCCCCGGCCTACCGTCTGCGCAGCATAAAGTACCCCGGATTTATCGAGCGCGCAGACTTCTTTCGAGATGACGAAAGAAACTCAGACAATCCCTACCATGCCAACATGGAGAAGATCGGCGCCGATTGGCAGGTAGCGTCGGTCATCGACATGCCAGACGGGGAAATGGCGCTGTTCACATTTGAGAGGCAGCGGGGTCTGCCCGACTTCAACGGCAAAGAACTGGCACGGCTCGACACCTTCAGGCCCCATCTTGCGCGCGCCAGCATGCTCGCCTCCCGGCTCAAGCTGGATCGTGCACAGGCCAGCGTTGCCACAATGGAAATCCTGGGCATCCCGGCAAGCGTGGTGACGACATCCGGTGCGGTTCTGTCCGCTAACCGGTTGTTCGAACAGTTGGGCGAGGTTTTGCGGCCCGCAGCATTTGGACGGCTTGCTGCGCGAAATCGGCAAGTCGACAAGCTGCTGCAGGCGGCCCTTCCGGGCCCGGGACAGGCGAGCCCGCCCGAAGTACGGTCAATTCCCATGCGTCGCGAGGAAGGCGAGCAGCCGATCGTGGTGCACGTCATCCCGCTGAACCGCTCTGCAAGCGATATCTTCGACAGCGGCGCCGCCATGGTGGCAGTGACCGGCTATTCGGTCACAGGGAACCTGCCCTCTGATACCGTTTTGCGGGGATTGTTCGATTTATCGATCGCCGAAGCCGGTATCGCTGCGGATCTTTCCGCCGGGCAAACCGTCAAGGATATTGCCACGCTGCGAAGGATTGGCATGGCCACCGTGCGTTCCCATCTAGCGCAAATATTCCGCAAGACAGGAACAAGCCAGCAAGGGCAGTTGATCGCCTTGCTTAAAGGCATCAGCGGCTATTCCCAGGACTGACGTCTGGCAACCGTGGCACCGATACCACAGTAAACAACACATTCGTGGCAGTCATTCATATGAATGATGTCTCAGTTGTGCGTTTCCCAGAGCTTCTACCCAGGAGACCTGGGGGAAACGTATTATGGCACCGCGGCTAACTGGTTGGGTGGCCGGCAGCACCCTCACTGATTTCTACACGTTCCTGATCTGGCGGCATCAAAATCGATAGCCAGACACTATTGCCCGGCGGGATTGAACTCCCCCGTCGGGCACTTTTTCCAATTCGAGACAAAAAATTTCGACACTATGGCAAGGGAATATCGCATGTTGAAGAAGTCACTCATGGTCGCAACACTGTTGACTGGCTTGGTGGTAGGGCCGGCACAGGCGGCGGATCTTTTCATCCCGGAAGTTATCGTCGACCCGGTCGCGCTCACTTGGTCTGGTTGCTACATTGGCGCGGACATTCGGGCCAATACCGGTCGTACCAGCGAGACTTTTCCCTACAGCGACTATGCCACCAACATTACCGGCCCGGGAATTGCACCCCAGATCGGTTGTGATTACCAGCTTGAGGATTCACCGTTCCTCGTTGGCATCGTTGCCGATGTCGCGGCCTTGAATGATCGCGGCGATAACATCGTGGTGCCGGGTGCCTTTCCGCAGCGCTTGACCAGTTCACTTGACTGGTTGGCGTCGGTTCGGGCTCGTGCTGGTTATGTTGCCGACAAGACCCTGTTCTATGCCACCGCCGGTATCGCTTTTGGAAATGTCACCACGCGGCTTGAGGTTGTCGGTGGCGCGCTCGATGCGACCAGCAATGTTACGCAAGTCGGTTACACCGTGGGCGGCGGCATCGAGACCCTGGTCACCGACAATATTTCCGTCTTTGCTGAATATAACTACACCGATCTTGGCCGAAGCACCCACACCTTCGCGGGCGCTGCCGGGCTTCGTGGTCCAGCGGGCAACGAACTGGACCTGCTAACCGTCAACCACACCGTAAAAGTTGGTGTGAACTACCGCTTCTAATCCCGGCGCACTCCTGGATGGGAGGGGTCTCGCGAAATCGAGACCCTTCCTTTTTCTCAATGTCTTACGCCACTGGTTTGGCCCATGGATAGCAACGACGCCGCCGACCTCTATTGGGTTCATCGGTCATTTTCGCCAAAACGAGCCAAAGTTCATCTGCGAGATTGCCTGTTCTGTAACGCCGGCACGGGGATGTTGCGTCGACCCAGAGTCCCAGGTGGCTACGTGGTCTGGTCTTCCCACGGCACGCTGGAAGCGGCAGTCGCTTTCATGGCAGGCTTGTCTCTTGATGATAGCTCGCAGTGCAAGACATGTTTGCCATTGCCGGGCACGAAAGCGCTGTCGGCGAAGTGAGCCATGCTCAGGCTAACAACCGCCTGTCTCGGCCGAAACCTGAAAACCCGCTAGAGGCGTGGAATGCTTCACGGCATTTCGCCCTTTCTTTCATTCGGCGTGACCCGACGCGACTATCGCGCGAAAATCGCCGCAAGATTCATGGTTTTTTGACCGAAATCGCCGCACCATTTTTTTTTTGGACCTCATACCGAACATGCCAATACGGGGTGTGCGTCGTCAGGACGCCGGGGCTCGGGTTGACAATCAAAGTCCAGACGCATGTTGGGCGGAAAACAACCGGAATACGGGCACTTCTGGGCAGGATCGCGAAATGACCCCGGTTTGGCCGCGTGGGACACGCGTTGCGGCCACATCGTTGGGGCCAAGAGCGGCGACTTAAACGCCACTAACAAGATCTGGTTCCAAAATATGCAGAATTTACTGAGGGTCGCAGCCAGCGCCACTCTATCCCTTATGCTGGTCGCAGGGCCGACCCTGCCGCAAGCCTACGCCCGCGAAACCGTACTGACCGGTGTAGCCTCCTGGTATGGACCGGGCTTTCATGGCCGGACAACCGCAAACGGCGAGCGGTACAATATGAACGATATGACCGCGGCTCATAAGTCTCTCAAGTTCGGCACCCGAGTGAAGGTCACCAATGAGAATAACGGCCGGTCGGTCGTGGTCCGGATCAACGATCGAGGGCCCTATGTGGGCAGCCGGATCATCGATCTGTCGAAGAGCGCGGCACAGGCGCTGGATATGATCGGGCCCGGTACGGCAGCGGTAACCGTCGAGGTCCTGGCTTAGCGCCAGCAGTCTTGCCGGCGACAACAAAGGGCCACCCGCGCGAGCGGATGGCCCTTTTCGATTGTGGAGACGGCCTACGGCTTCATCTGGAAATCCTTGGGGCCATCGAAGTTCGGCTTGGGATTGTTGTTGGGTGCGTCCTTGATGTCGTTGGGGCCCTGGAAGCCGCCGCCCTTGCCACCGCCACCACCACTAACAGCACCGCCGCTGCCGCTACCCGACGAGGAGCCGATATCCGGACCGCCCGGCAAAGTGCCAATCACGCGGATGACGTCGATCTGGTTCTCGATGCCGGGCCATTCGCAATTGGCCTGGCTCGCCGTGAAATACTCGCAGGCCACCGGAACGGACGGGGTCTGACAGCTGACCAACGTGCCGTCCGCTGCGAAGATTCCGCCGTGGTTTTCGCAGCGGTATTCGAAGCCGTCGAGCGAGCTGCTCATCAGGCGGGTTGCAGCCTGGGCGGGAGCGGCAATTGCCGCAAGGCCCAGAACGGCGGCCGTCAGGGTGATGGTCAGGGAATAAAACTTGGTCACTTGGTAGGCTCCTCATGTGGGCATCGTGTTGATGCGCTGTTTCGATGAGGGGCTTCTAGCGGGGCCAACTTCACGCGGGCGTGAACCTTTCGTTTAGGCTCGGTTCATCTGCCGACCGCGCACAAACGAAAACCCCGGCGTGTGCATCGCCGGGGTCGATAGAAGACTTTGGAGGTCTGCAGAGGCAAATCTGCAAGAAGTTAACGCGGTAGTGCCGCTCCGGTTCCCTTCATGCGGCCAGCAATAGGGACAGCAGGACGACGCTCGCACAGCCCAGCGCCAGCGACAGCACCTGCCAGAACAGTACGGGGTTTCGAACCAGCAGCGGGCGCGCCGGCATGGCGGCGAAGGCGGGGTTGGGGTGGCGGAGGTCATAGGTGAACTCGGAGAGCGCCTCGTAGCGCTGGAGCGGATCGGGGTGGACGGCCTTTTCGAGAGCGTGATCAACCCATTCGGGAATGCCGAATTCGGGAGTAGAGGCGGGCTGGTAGCGCAGACGAGCCAGATCGGCGCGGGAGCGGATCATGGCAGCGTGGGGGCCGTAGGGGAGCTGACCCGTCAGCATCTGGTAGGCGATGACGCCGAGGGAGAACTGGTCGGAACGGTCGGTGCCGGTGTCGCCGATGCGGTATTCGGGGGCGGCGTACTGCACGGTGCCGAGAACGGCCTCGTCTTCCACGGGGAGGGCTTCGATGACGCCGGCGACCTTGGTCGAGCCGAAGTCGATGATCTTCACGGTGCCGGTGCTGTCGATCATGATGTTGTCGGGACGCAGGTCCTGATGGACCATTTCCTGCCGGTGGAAGGCGTTTAGCCCGCGGGCGATCTGCTCGATCAGGTCACGCACCACATTGAGGTCGGGACGAGGATGATCGATCATCCACTGGGTCAGCGTCTGGCCATCGACATATTCGGTGGCGAGATAGAGATAGTGCCGCTTGCGGTCCTGCTGGTGGACACGCAGGGCGTGGGGGGTGTTCAGCCGTTGGGCGATCCACTCTTCCATCATGAAGCGTCGCACGAAGGCCGGATCGTCGCGCATGTCAAGACCGGGAACCTTGATGACGCAGAGGCGACCGTTGGCATGGTCCTGGGCGAGAAATACCTGGCTGCGGGCATTGGCATGCAACGGGCGCAGGATGCGGTAGCCGTCGAAGTCGCTGCCGGGCTCGACAGGCGGTGGCAAGGGCAGATCGGCGGACTGGCCGAGGAAATCGGCCGCCTCGCCGCCGGGCAGCGCGTCGATGCGGGCGATCTGGATGGTGAGATTGTCGAGGCTGCCATTGTCGAGCGCATGGGCGACGATGTGGCGGGCGGCCGCGTCGAGGTCGTCGGCGTGGTTTGCAATGGCGTCGGCGATGATGGCGCCATCGATGTGCTCGTGCACGCCATCGGTGGTGAGGACGAAGATGTCGCCGACGCCAACGGGCACTGTGCGGTAATCGACCTCGACATTGCCACCGATGCCCAGGGCGCGTCCGAGATAGAAACGGTCGGCGGTGGCGGGGACGCGGTGGTCGGTGGTCAGCTGTTCCAGTGAGCGACCGGCAAGGCGATAGATGCGTGAATCGCCGATGTGGAAGATGTGCGCGGCGCGGGACTTGAGGACCAGGACGCTCAGCGTGCAGACGTAGCCACTATCGACGTCGTCGGACTGGCGGGCTCGGGTCTGGGCATGCAGCCAGGCATTGGTGGCGGATATGACCCGGTGGGCGGCGGTTTTGACCGGCCAGGAGTCGGAGGTGCCGTAATAGTCGGTGAGGAAGCTCTTGATGGCCGTCTGGGCGGCAATGGAACTGACGTCGCTGCTGGAGATGCCATCGGCGAGCGCGATGGCAATGCCCTTGAGGTCGAGCGCCGGCTGGGCGGGGATCAGCGCGCCATAGAAATCCTGATTGACCGGCTTGCGGCCCTTGTCGGAATGCTGGCCGAGGGAAATGGCGAGGCTGGCGCTCATGGGGTTTCCGGATGGAGGACGCCCCGCAATGCGGAGCGTCCGGATTGGATCTTATTCGGCAGGGACGAACTTGCGCGAAGCGGCGCGCTGGGTCGCCTTGGCGCCATGGGTGGCATAGAGCGCCAGACCCACAAAGGCGAGGCCGCCGACCAGGTTGCCCAGGATGGTGGGGATTTCGTTCCAGATCAGGTAGTCCATGATCGAGAACTGACCGCCCAGCATGAGCCCCGAGGGGAACAGATACATGTTCACGATGGAATGCTCGAAGCCCATGTAAAAGAACAGCATGATGGGCATCCACATGCCGATGACCTTGCCGGAAACCGAGGTCGACATCATGGCGGCGACGACGCCGGTTGAGACCATCCAGTTGCAGAGGACGCCACGGACGAACAGGGTCAGCATGCCGGCAGCGCCATGTTCGGCATAGCCGACGGTGCGGCCCTCGCCGATATGGCCAATGGCCTGTCCCACCGCATTGGGCTCCTGGCTGAAGCCGAAGGTGAAGGTGATGGCCATCAGGACGGCGACCGTGAAGGCGCCGGCAAAGTTGCCTGCAAAGACCAGACCCCAGTTGCGGAACAGGCCGGACAGCGTCACGCCGGGACGCTTGTCGATGAGGGCGAGCGGCACAAGTGTCATGACGCCCGTCAAAAGGTCGAAGCCCATGAGATAAAGCAGGCAGAAGCCGACGGGGAACAGGATGGCACCGGCCAGCGGCTGGCCGGTATTGACGTTGATGGTGACCGCGAAGGCCGCGGCGATCGTCAGGATGGCGCCGGCCATGTAGGCGCGGATCAGGGTGTCACGGGTGGACATGAAGACCTTGGCCTCGCCGGCGTCGATCATCTTGGTCACGAATTCAGTTGGTATTACGTAAGCCATTTCTTCTCCCTTGCCGCAGGTGTGCCTGTGGCGGTTGGCTGTCTGGGTAGGTTACTCGGCGGCGACCATGACGGTTTCGGTTGCCATGAAGATGCGGCCATCGACCAGGTCGATGGGGTAGGTCCGGACCTGGCCCTCGTCGGCGCCGAGCGCCTTGCCGGTAGCGAGGTCGAAGACCCAGTTGTGCAGCGGGCAGGTGACTGAGGCGCCATGGACGATGCCTTCGCTGAGGGGCCCGTGCTTGTGAGGGCAGCGGTTCTCGATGGCGAAAACCTGGTCTTCCTGGGTGCGGAACACAGCGATCTTGCCGGCCGGCGTATTGACGCAACGAGCGCCGCGGCGGGGGATGGCGTCGATGCTGCCGATCTCGATCCAGTCGGTCATGATGCTCTCCTATTCTGCTGCTACCGGCATGCCGAAGTCGGCCATGGCGGCGAATTCGTGGGCGTCCTTGCCGTTCACGCGCTCTTCCCACGGGTCGACCTGGGCGAAGCTCTGCGAATGGACGAAGCGCTCGTAGTAGTGGCGGCGCTTGTCGCGGTCGGCGACGACATTGGCGAGGATTGACGGCGCGCCGACGCGCTTGGCCCACTTGTAGATGCGCTCAAGATATCGGCCCTGCTCGCGATAGAGCTGGGTGAGGGCCACGATGATCTCGAGCGCCTCGTCCTCGGTGTCGGCATGGCAGAGCAACTCGGTGCCCTTGATGTCGAGGCCGGCGGCGCCGGCGAAGTGGATGTCGTAGCCGCTGTCGACGCAGATGACGCCGATATCCTTGCAGGTGGCCTCGGCACAGTTGCGCGGGCAGCCGGAGACGGCGAGCTTGACCTTGGCGGGGGTCCAGCTGCCCCACATGAATTTCTCGAGGCGGATGCCGAAGCCGGTCGAATCCTGGGTGCCGAAGCGGCACCAGTCGGAGCCGACGCAGGTCTTGACCGTGCGCAGACCCTTGGCGTAGGCGGCGCCCGATACCATGCCGGCGGCGTTGAGATCGGCCCAGACCAGAGGCAGGTCTTCCTTCTTGACGCCGAGCAGGTCGATGCGCTGGCCGCCGGTGACCTTGACGGCTGGTATGGCGAACTTGTCGGCGACATCGGCGATGGCGCGCAGTTCCTTGGGGTTGGTCATGCCGCCCCACATGCGCGGAACGACGGAATAGGTGCCGTCCTTCTGGATATTGGCGTGGACGCGCTCGTTGATGAAGCGGGACTGGCCATCATCCTCGTATTCGCCCGGCCAATCGGAGACGAGGTAGTAATTGAGGGCGGGGCGGCACTTGGCGCAGCCGCAGGAGGTCTTCCACTCCAGCTCCTGCATTACTGCCGGAATGGACTTGAGGCCCTTGGCGATGATGAGGCGACGGACGTCGTCGTGGCCGTATTCGGTGCAGGGGCACATCGGCTGCACTGCGGCGGGATTGTAGGCGTCACCAAGCGTGACGTGGAGCAGTTGCTCGACCAGATGGGTGCAGGAGCCGCAGGAGGCGGAGGCCTTGGTGTGGGCGCGCACGCCGTCGAGACTGTTGAGCCCCTTGCCCGTGATCGCGCCAGTGATCTTGCCTTTGCATACGCCGTTACAGCCACAGATCTCTGCCTCATCCGGCAAGGCTGCAACGGCCGCCATAGGGTCCAGGGCGGACCCTCCCTGATAGGCCTGGCCGAAAATCAGGGTATCGCGCATCTCCCGTGTATCGACCCCCCGGCGGAGCATGTCGAAGTACCAGGGGCCGTCTGATGTTTCCCCGTAGAGCACGGCGCCGATGATGCGGTCATTCTGCAGCACGAGGCGCTTGTAGACGCCGGCCGTGGCGTCGCGCAGCACGACTTCCTCGCGGTCTTCGCCTTCACCGAAATCGCCGGCGGAGAAAAGGTCGATGCCGGTGACCTTGAGCTTGGTGGAGGTGACGGAGCCTTGATAGGCCGCGGACTGACCGGCGAGCGTCTTTGCCAGCACCTCGCCCATCTCATAGAGCGGGGCGACAAGGCCGTAACAGCTGCCACGGTGTTCGGCGCATTCGCCGAGGGCGAAGATATGCGGATCGTCGGTGCGCAACTGGTCGTCGACGACGATGCCGCGGTTGACCGCGAGACCGGCGGTCTTGGCGAGCGCCGAAGCGGGGCGGATGCCGACGGCCATGACGACCATGGAGCAATCGATGATGGTGCCGTCGTTGAGCTCGACGCCCTCGACACGGTCGGTGCCCAGCACCTGCTTGGTGTTGGCCTTGGTGATGACGGTGATGCCGCGATCCTTGAAGGCCTTTTCCAGCAGGTAGCCGGCGGCGGGATCGAGCTGGCGTTCCATCAGCGTCGGCATCAAGTGGAGGACCGTGACGTCCATGCCCTGCATCTTGAGGCCCGCCGCCGCCTCGAGGCCGAGCAGGCCGCCGCCGATGACCACGACTTTGCAGCCGCTGCCTGATGCCAGCATCTTGTCGACGTCGTCGAGGTCGCGATACGTGACGACGCCGGGCAGTTGATGGCCCGGAACCGGGGGGATGAAGGGGCTGGAGCCGGTGGCGATGATCAGCTTGTCATAATCGGCGACGATGCCGTTGGTGGAAACGACGCGCCGGGCCTCGCGGTCGATCAGCGTGACCGGCGACGACTTGTGCAGCGTGACATTGTTGGCTTCGTACCAGTCGTCGCCATGGGTGATGATGTCTTCATAGGTCTTTTCGCCCGAGAGGACTGGCGAGAGCATGAGGCGATTGTAGTTCACGCGCGGTTCGGCGTTGAAGATTGTGACGTCAAACTGGCCGGGAGCGGCCTCGAACAGATGCTCGAGCATGCGCCCGGGGGCCATGCCGTTGCCGATGATGACTAGTCTTTCGGTCATCGATGTTTCTCCGGTCTGCAGCGCGAAAACAAAAAAGCTGCCAACCGACCCCGCCCGGTCCATGGACCGCAAGCGATTATCAGTTGGCAGCTTTGCCTGAAGGACGCCCAGCATTGGACGTCGAAACTCGTGGGCAGCTGACTGCCCGCACCTAGAACAATGCAGGAAGCGTGCCAAGGTCGAGTTCTGGCATTTTTCGTAGCGAAATCAGAGGATTACTGAATTATGCCCGAGGTCGCAGTTGCTGGCGAGCTTGGTGTCGAGCGCTCAATCAAGCACCAAACTGCGCAAGATTTGTGCAATGCCTGGTTTCGGTTAGGGAATGCGCAAATGTTCATCATGTTCGCGTGGCGGTCGAATCCGGGCACTTTCGCTCGTCGCAGGGGTGAGGCCGAACGCGGCTGTTCGAGGAGAGAGCCATGAAATTCATGACGATGGTCACGACGACGAAGGCGGGAATGGGAGCGCCGCCGGTGGAGCTGATGCGGGCTATCGGCCAGCTGGGCGCCGACGCCGCGGCGGCGGGCGTGCTGGTGACTCAAGGCGGGCTGATGGGGAAGGACGACAGCGCCTTCGTCGCCATCCGCAAGGGCAAGGTGATCATTACCGACGGACCGTTTGCCGAGAGCAAGGAACTGGTCGGCGGCTATGCGGTCTACGATTTGCCGTCTATGGCAGAGGCATTGCAGTGGACGACGCGCTTCGCCAACCTCCACACCGAGCATTGGCCCGGGTGGGAGGGGGATATCGAGGTCCGCCCGATTTTCGGTTAGTGCGAAAGGCCCCTTAGTGCTGCCAGACGACGAGGCCGGCGGCGGTGGCCATCATGACGCCGGCGGTCTTGTTGAGGCGACCGAGCGCACGCGGGCTCTTGAACATTTCGCGCGCGGCCGAGGCGAGCCAGGCATAGCCGCAGCCGATGATGAGCAGCACGACGACCACGATAAAGGTGAGCTCGGCGAAGGCGACGGGGTTCATCTGGTCGAGCGGGATCACGGTGGGCAGGATAGCCAGATAGAAGACGATGGTCTTGGGATTGCCCATGGTGAGCGAGAAGCCAGCGAGGAAGGTACGCCAGCCGTCCTCGTTCTTGGGCTTCATCTGCTCAGAGCCCGGCCGCGCCGTCCAGAACTTGTAGGCGATGTAGAGCAGGTAGGCGGCGCCGGCCCAGCGGACGATGACGAAGACCGGGCCGAACCAGGTGGCGATGGCAGCCAGGCCGAACACGGCGAAAACGAAATAGACCAGATCACCGGCGAGAATGCCGAGCACCATGGGGAAGGCGCCCTTGAAGCCGCCGCCCAGTGCACGGGCGACCACGGCCGCAACGCCGGGGCCGGGCACGAGTACCGCAATGGCATAGGCGATGGTGAAAGTCAGGAGGGTGAAAAGGTCCATGGTGGCGGTCTCGGGGTTGGGAGGCGGAGAGTATGCCCGGGTGGGGTGGTTGCCAAGGAGGCAGATAGTGTCTGGCAGCGCGAAGCGCCGCCCGGCCATCTGGCTTCGCGGTTGCACGGAGCGCAAGCGCCCCAAACCGTAACGGGCGACCATTGGGCCTTCCGAAACAATAGAACGGACCAATGGCCGCCCGACACTAACCCTCCCCGCGGGGGAGAGAGACCGACTGATGACCCCGGAGCTTACGGCAGGCGAGCCAGGCGCTCGACCAGCAGCTTGTAGAAGCCGTCGGCGTTGCCGTTGCGCAGGTAGTTGACGTTCCGCACCTTGCCGGTGACGTGCCAGTAATCGGCGACGGTCATGCCGACGGTGAGATCGCTTGATGTCTCGATGCTGACATTGCAGTGGCGGCCATCGAACAGGTCGGGCTGGAGGAGGTAGGCGATGACAGTGGGGTCGTGCAGCGGGGCGCCGGTCCAGCCGTATTTCTGCAGGTCGAAGGTTTCCGAGAAGGTCAGCATGGCGTGGACGGCGGTGCCGGATTTGTTGCCAAGGGCAAGGATGGCGGCTAGGCGATCCGGAGTCGACTGGATCTGGTGGGTGACATCGAGCGGCAGCATGGTGATCGGCACGCCGCTGCGCAGGACCACGTCAGCGGCCTCAGGATCGACATAGATGTTGAATTCGGCCGTCGGCGTGATGTTGCCGACCTCGAAATAGGCGCCGCCCATCATGACGATCTCGGCGATGCGCTCGGCAATGGCGGGCTGCTTGACCAGCGCCATCCCGATATTGGTCAGCGGACCGAGCGTGCACAGGGTGATGGTACCGGGTTCGGCTTCCATCAGCGTATCGATGATGTAGTCTACGCCGTGCTGGCCTTGCAGCGGCATGGTGGGCTCGGGCAGGTCGGGGCCGTTGAGACCGGTTTCACCATGGACATGTTCGGCGGTCACCAGATGCCGGCGCATGGGACGCACGCTGCCGGCATAGACCGGCACGTCGCGACGACCGGACAGCTCGACCACCTTGCGAGCGTTGTTGGCATTGTGGTGCAGGCCGACATTGCCGGCCACGGCGACCACGCCAAGCACCTCCAGTTCCTCGGGAGAAGCCAGCGCGAGCAATATGGCGACGGCATCGTCCTGGCCGGGGTCGGTATCGATGATGATCTTGCGCGGCATGAAATGACCTTGGCGGGAGAGAATCCGGCCGGCACAGTAGCGGCTGGCGTGACGGTGGTCGACTGGCCCGAGCGGGCTTGCACAACGGAACGTTCGGATTGTGCTGACGTTACCGATGTGCGGGGCTTCAGGCATTGGAAACGACATGGCACGCGCAGCCAGGCTAGCGGCACCACAAAACATGAGCGAAAGCCAGTTCGAGCGCGTGCTCGGCAACGCTGCACGCATTGCGATGGTGTTCGTAGGCTTTCTTGCGCTGCTGTTTGCGCTGCAGGTGGGAAAGGTCTTCCTAGCGCCTGTTACCCTTGCCATCGTCATTGGCCTGATGTTCGGACCGGTTGCCGACCGGGTGGAGCGGTTTGGCGTACCGCCGGCGCTCTCTGCCGGTATCGTCGTACTCATGCTGATCGGCGTGATTGCGGGAGGTGTGACACTGTTCGCCGTGCCGTTATCGGAATGGGTCGCGCGGGCGCCGATGATCTGGAACAAGCTGCAGACGCAGCTGGCCAGTCTCGAAGGTCCACTGCAAAGCGTCAGCGCGTTCCAGGAACAGCTTGCCTCGATCCTGGGCAGCGACAGCGCCATGGCGGTCACGGTGGAAGATGGCGGGCAGGTGATCGGCATGGCCATGCTGGCGCCGGCAATCCTGGCTCAAGTGCTGATCTTTCTAGCCAGTCTCTACTTCTTTGTGGCAACGCGCGATCATATCCGCATCTCGGTATTGTCGCTGTGCGTGAGCCGGCGGATGCGCTGGCGGACGGCCCACATATTCCGGGATGTTGAAGCCAAGGTCAGCCGTTTCCTGCTGTCGATCACATTCATCAATGTCTGCGTCGGCTGCGCGGTGTCGCTGGCCATGTGGGCCATCGGTATGCCGTCGCCGATTCTGTGGGGCGCGATGGCGGCAGTGCTGAACTACATTCCATATGTGGGGCAGGCCGTCATGGTGCTGGTGCTGCTGGCAGTGGGGCTGGGCACGCAAACCGGCCTCGAGAATATCCTGCTGCCGGTAGGGTGCTACGTCGCCATCAACTTCATCGAAGGGCAGATCGTAACGCCGCATTTCATCGGCCGCACGATGACGCTCAATCCATTCCTGATCTTTCTGTCCATTACCTTCTGGCTGTGGGCCTGGGGGCCGGTGGGCGGGCTGGTGGCGGTGCCGACGCTGCTGATTGCGACCTCGATCCTGGCGAACATGCTGCCCAGCAAGCCAATGGTGCCCAGTCATCCGGTGCGCCGGACGCGCAACATGACCGATCGCGATGAGTTGCTGGCCAATGCGGCCCGCGCCATCCGGGAGCAGGCCGAAGAGGAGCAGAAGCCGTCCGAACAGCGCAAGGAACAGCGGTTCGAGCCGCCTGACGGCACCGCACCAAGCGGAACGGAGTCGGTTGCGTAGACCTGCCATTCGACCATCGTTCTTGACGTCGTCGCGCTGGGACGAAAGAGTCTCCATCCAGTTGTGGTGCGAGGTCTTTTGTGGCGGGTGAAGTTGTTGGACATGCGGCGGAAGCCGCGGCGCACGGGGTCGATCTTATTCCGGTGGTCGCCTTGCTGGGCGCGGCTGTCATTGCGGTGCCGCTGTTCAAGCGCATCGGATTGGGCTCGGTGCTGGGCTATCTGGCCGCCGGACTGGTGCTCGGACCATCGGGCATCGGCCTGATCAACGATCCCGAATCGGTGCTGACCACGGCCGAGCTGGGTGTGGTGATGTTCCTGTTCATCATCGGGCTCGAGATGGAGCCGACCAAGCTCTGGGCGCTTCGCAAGCAGATCTTCGGGTTGGGCGTGATCCAGGTCGCATCCTGTGGAGCGCTGCTGACCGGGGTGGGCGTGCTGCTGGGCTTTGCGCCCGTGGTCGCCTTCATCTTCGGCATGGGATTCGTGATGACCTCGACGGCCATCGTCATGCAAATCCTCGGCGAGCGCGGGGAGTTGTCGACCTATGGCGGGCAACGGATGGTGTCGATCCTGCTGCTGGAGGATCTCGCCATCGTGCCGCTGCTGGCGGTCGTGGCGTTCCTGGCGCCATCGACGGGCGGGGAGGTCGACCTGCTGACACGGATGCTCAGCATTGCCGCGCCGATCGGCGCGGTCTTGCTGCTGATCTTCGTCGGCCAGCGCATCATGAACCCGCTCTTCGCGTTGCTGGCATCGAGCAAGCTGCGTGAGGTAATGACGGCTGCGGCGCTGCTGGTCGTGCTCGGCGCAGCATTGCTGTTCCAGGCCAGCGGGCTTTCGATGGCCATGGGCGCGTTCCTCGCCGGTGTGCTGCTCTCCACCTCGACCTTCCGGCATCAGCTCGAGGCGGATGTGGAACCGTTCCGCGGAATTCTTCTCGGATTGTTCTTCCTCGCCGTCGGCATGTCGCTGGACATCGAAACGGTCAGCGCCAGCTGGCAGATCATCGCCCTGAGCGTGGCGGCCTATATGGGGGTCAAGGCAGTGGCAATCTACGTCATCGCCCGGCTGCTCAAATCCAGTCACGCAGTGGCGCTGGAACGGGCGGTGCTGATGGGGCAGGGCGGTGAATTCGCCTTCGTACTCTATACAACGGCTGCCTCGGCGGGGATCATCGACGGGCCCACCAACGCGATCTTCACCGCAACGGTCATCGTCTCGATGGTGCTGACGCCATTCTTCATCATCGGGCTGCGTTTCATGACGCCCAAGACGGCCGAACAGTCGATGGATGGTGTGGAGGCAGTAGATGGGCTTTCGGGGCGCATTCTGATCATCGGCTTCGGCCGCTTCGGACAGATCGCCAGCCAGCCGCTGCTGGCGCTGCAACATTCGGTGTCGATCATCGACAACGACACCGAGATGATCCGGGCGGCGGCGCAGATCGGCTTCAAGGTCTATTATGGCGACGGCACGCGGCTCGACATCCTGCATGCGGCCGGGGCGAACACGGCTGACCTCATCCTGATCTGCACCGACCAGAAGCTGCAGACGACCCGGATTGCCGAACTGGTGCGTGACGAGTTTCCGCTGGTGCGGGTAATGGCAAGGGCTTTCGACCGCGCCCATGCCATCGAGCTGGTAAAGGCCGGCGTCGAATACCAATTGCGTGAGCTGTTCGAGTCGGCGCTGGAGTTTGGCGGCGAGGCAATCAGGGCGCTGGGCGCCAGCGATGAGGAGGCCGAAGAGGTCGTCGAGGGCGTACGCGGTCGCGACCGGCAGCGCTTCGACCTGCAACTGGCGGGCGAGGACTGGCGCAGCCTGGGCCAGTTGCTGATCAGCAATGCGCAGGAGCAGGCCCGCGAGGGCGGGGTCACGGTCCCCGAGTCAGCGGCCGAGGATGCGGTGGCCAAGAGCCGCCAACCCGTATGACCGGGCAGTAGCGTGGGGGCTTCCGCCTGCCCAAATTAAGTGCAAGACTAAAGTCTCTAGAGGGGAATACATCGTCATGAAACCTGGATTGCGATATGCCGCAACAGCCGATCGTTTACGACGCCCCTACGCCGGAACCGCGTGCCAGAACAGTTGAGGCCATCCAGGCAGAAATACTCGAAAGACTGATCTATTCGGTCGGCAAGGATCCGATCGTCGCCCGACCGCACGACTGGCTGGCGGCGACCATCCTGGCCGTACGCGACCGGGTAATGGATCGCTGGATGGAATCCTCACGCGAGACGTGGCGAACCTCCAACAAGCGGGTCTATTACCTCAGCCTCGAATTCCTCATCGGCCGCTTGATGCGCGACGCGATGAGCAATGTCGGGCTCATCGAGCCGGTGCGCGATGCGCTCAAGAATCTCAATGTCGACCTCGGCGACCTGATCAACCTCGAGCCCGATGCGGCTCTGGGCAATGGGGGCCTTGGGCGTCTGGCGGCGTGTTTCCTTGAATCCATGTCGTCGCTGAAAATCCCGGCCTATGGCTATGGCATCCGCTATGTGCACGGGCTGTTCCGCCAGGAGATGAGCGAAGGCTGGCAGGTGGAACTGCCGGAGGAATGGCTGGCACATGGCAATCCGTGGGAATTCGAGCGGCGCGAGAGCGCTTACGAAATCGGCTTTGGCGGCCATGTCGAACCGGTGACCGACCCTGATGGCGCGGTGCGGCAGGAGTGGCGCCCGAACGACCATCTGCTGGCAGTGGCCTATGACACCCCGATCGTCGGCTGGCGTGGGGCGCGGGTGAATACCTTGCGGCTTTGGAGCGCGCAGCCGATCGATCCGATCCTGCTCGACAAGTTCAACTCGGGCGACCATATCGGTGCGCTCGAGGAAAGCTCGCGGGCGGAGGCCATTACAAGGGTGCTCTACCCTGCGGATTCGACGGCGGCGGGGCAGGAACTGCGGCTGCGGCAGGAGTTCTTCTTCTCGTCGGCATCTCTGCAGGATATCGTGCGGCGGCATTTGCAGCAGTATGGCGACCTGGGCTCGCTGCCGGACAAGGTGGCGATCCATCTCAATGACACGCATCCCGCCATCTCGATCTGCGAGTTGATGCGGATCCTCGTGGACGACAACGGGATCAAGTGGGCGGAGGCCTGGAAGCTCAGCAAGGGCGTGTTTGGCTATACCAACCACACCTTGCTGCCCGAGGCCCTGGAAAGCTGGCCGGTGGCGCTGCTGGAGCGGCTGCTGCCGCGGCACATGCAGATCATCTACCAGATCAATGCCGATGTGCTGACCGATGCGCGAGTGCGCGCAAAGTTCACCGATGCGCAGATCGCCAATGTGTCGCTGATCGACGAGGCCGGCGGGCGGCGGGTGCGCATGGGCCAGCTGGCGTTCGTCGGTTCGCATTCGATCAATGGCGTTTCGGCGCTTCATACCGAGCTGATGAAGCAGACGGTATTCTCGGACCTGCACAAGCTCTATCCGGACCGCATCAACAACAAGACCAATGGCATCACGCCGCGGCGCTGGCTGATGCAGTGCAACCCCGGACTTACCAAGCTGATCAGCGACAGGATCGGCCCGGAATTCCTCGACGATATCGAGCTGCTCAGGGTGCTCGACCAGCATGCGGATGACCCGACCTTCCAGGGGCAGTTCGCAGCGGTCAAGCAGGCCAACAAGCAGAAGCTGGCCAAGCTGATCAAGGACAGGCTGGGCATCGTGGTATCGTCTGACGCGATGTTCGACGTGCAGATCAAGCGTATCCACGAATACAAGCGGCAATTACTCAACATCATCCAAGCCGTTGCACTTTATGACGAAATTCGTGCGCATCCGGAACGGGACTGGGTGCCGCGCGTTAAGATATTCGCGGGCAAGGCGGCGCCGGGGTACTGGAACGCCAAACTCATCATCAAACTGATCAATGACGTGGCCAAGGTCATCAACAATGACCCGGCGGTGCGCGGCTTGCTCAAGGTGGTGTTCCTGCCCAACTACAATGTGAGCCTGGCCGAAGTGATTGTTCCTGCCGCTGATCTCAGCGAGCAGATTTCAACGGCCGGCATGGAAGCATCGGGCACGGGCAACATGAAGTTCATGGCCAACGGCGCCATCACCATCGGCACGATGGACGGCGCCAATGTCGAGATGCACAAGGAAGTGGGGCCGGACAACATCGTGATTTTCGGCCTGACCACCGAGGAAGTGAACGACAAGCGCGCCCGAAGCGAAGTGCCAAGGACGGCCATCGACGCGTCGCCGCGCCTCAAGGAAGCGCTGGAATCCATATCGTCGGGCGTGTTCTCGCCTGACGATCCGCATCGCTATCGCGACCTGATCGGCGGGCTTTACGACCATGACTGGTTCATGGTGGCACGCGACTTCGATGCCTATGCCGCGGCACAGGCCGAAGTGGACGCGATCTGGGCGGACAAGCGGCGCTGGAACGCCATGGCGATCCGCAATACGGCGCATGTCGGGTTCTTCTCGTCGGACCGCACGATAAGGCAGTATGCGCAGGATATCTGGGGTGTTTCGGTAGCATCCGCATGAAAGCGGGCGGCGGGCGACAAGCGGCCAGGATGGCCGTGCCCGCTGCTGATTTTTGGTTCAGGTGGCGGTGCTGGAAGGCGGGCGCCACCGTCGGGGGAGCGTGCGTGTGACCAAGGAAGACTGGCAAGCCGATGCACGGGAAGTGGAAGCGATCGTCGCCGGTCGCCACCCCAATCCGTTTGCATTCCTGGGGCTGCATGAGGTCAACGGCCAATGGGTGCTGCGGGCCTTCATCCCGCATGCCGAAGTGGTATCGGCCTATGCGCTGGACGGGGTGGCGCTGGGCCACCTGATCCCGCGTCATGCCGGCGGGTTCTTCGAGGGCAAACTCAGCATCAGCAAGCGCCAGCCGATCCGCTATCGCGCCAAGAATACCGGTGGGGAATGGGACGTCTATGACCCCTATTCCTTCGGGCCGGTCCTCGGACCGATGGACGATTATTATATCGGCGAAGGCAACCACCTGCGTCTGTTCGACAAGCTCGGCGCGCACGAGATGGAGTTCGAAGGCATCCACGGTACGCATTTCGCGGTGTGGGCGCCCAATGCGCAACGCGTCAGCGTGGTCGGACCATTCAATGAATGGGATGGACGCAGGAATCCGATGCGCAACCGGTTCGAGACCGGCATCTGGGAGGTGTTCATTCCGGTGCTGGGTACAGGCACGCTCTACAAGTATGAGATCGTCGGCCCTGATGGCGTGGTGCAACCGCTGAAGGCCGATCCGTTTGCCCGGCAGTCCGAATTACGTCCGCGTACCGCGTCGATTGTCCCCGATCCGACCGAGTTCACCTGGACGGATGACAAGTATATCGAGGAGCGCGCTGCTCGCGATTGGCGGCGAACCCCGATGTCGATCTACGAGGTGCATCTGGGCAGCTGGCGGCGCCGCCCGGATGGAGGTTTCCTGAGCTATGACCAACTGGCCGAGCAACTGGTGCCCTATGCGGCGGACATGGGTTACACCCATATCGAGCTGATGCCGATCACCGAGCATCCGTTCGATCCGAGCTGGGGCTACCAGCCGACCGGCATGTATGCGCCGACGTCGCGCCATGGGGATCCGGCGGGCTTCGCCCGTTTCATCAATGCGGCGCATGAGGCAGGCCTCGGTATCATTCTCGACTGGGTGCCGGCGCATTTCCCGACCGACGCGCATGGCCTCGCCAATTTCGACGGCACGGCACTCTACGAACATGCCGATCCGCGGCAGGGCTATCACCCCGACTGGAACACGGCGATCTACAATTTCGGCCGGCGCGAGGTGGTGAGTTTCCTCGTCAACAACGCGCTCTACTGGCTGGAAAAATTCCATATCGACGGGCTGCGCGTCGATGCCGTGGCGTCCATGCTCTATCTGGATTACTCGCGCCAGCAGGGGCAGTGGGTGCCCAACAAGTTTGGCGGCAACCAGAACCTGGAAGCCGTCGAGTTCCTGCGCCGGGTCAATTCGGAAGCCTATCGGCTGCATCCGGGTACGTTCATGATCGCCGAGGAATCGACATCATGGCCCGGCGTGAGCGCACCGGCCTATGCCGGCGGGCTGGGTTTCGGGTTCAAGTGGAACATGGGCTTCATGAACGACACGCTGCGCTTCATGAGCCGCGAGGCGGTGCATCGCAAGTACCACCACAACGACATGACATTTGCCTCGGTCTATGCATTCAGCGAGAATTTCCTGCTGCCGCTGAGCCATGACGAAGTGGTGCATGGCAAGGGATCGCTGCTGGAGAAGATGCCGGGCGACGACTGGCAGAAGTTCGCCAATTTGCGCGCCTATTACGCCTTCATGTGGGGCTTCCCCGGCAAGAAGCTGCTGTTCATGGGACAGGAATTCGCGCAACGCGACGAATGGACCGAGAGCAAGTCGCTGGACTGGTACCTGCTCGATGCCGGCATGCACGAAGGCACAAGGCGACTGATCGCAGACCTGAACCTCGCCTATCGCCAACTGCCGGCTTTGCACGAGCGCGACTGCGAGCCGGACGGGTTCGAATGGGTGATCGGCAACGACCACGCCAATTCGGTTTTCGCGTGGCTGCGCAAGGCACCCGGAAACGATCCGGTGCTGGTGGTCAGCAATTTCACGCCAGTACCACGCAGTGGCTACAAGATTCCCATGCCTATCGCGGGCAAGTGGGTCGAGCGCATCAATACCGACGCCGGCTGGTATTCGGGTTCCAATACCGGAAACCAGGGCGCGGTGGACGCCTATGCCGTGGAGGGCAGGCATTGGCCAGCAGAGGCCGAGATCTACCTGCCGCCGCTATCAACGCTGTTCCTGAAGTTCGAGCCGGCGTGAGCCGGACGAAGTGAGATACGTCCCGGCAAACGGGCACTAGTGGAGGGTTAGAAGAATGGCAGATTACCGAGTACCATCGCCGCTGGCCCGCGAGGCCATGGCCTATGTGCTGGCGGGTGGACGCGGCACGCGCCTGATGGAACTGACGGATCGGCGCGCCAAGCCGGCGGTCTATTTCGGCGGCAAATCGCGCATCATCGATTTCGCGCTCAGCAATGCGATCAATTCAGGTATCCGCCGCATTTCGGTGGCGACGCAGTATCAGGCACACAGCCTGATCCGCCACCTGTCGCGCGGCTGGAACTTCCTGCGGCCGGAGCGCAACGAGAGCTTCGACGTGCTGCCGGCGAGCCAGCGGGTGGCCGAGGACATGTGGTATGCCGGCACCGCCGACGCGGTGTACCAGAACATGGACATCATCGAGGATTACGGCGCGCGCTACATCGTCATCCTGGCGGGCGATCACATCTACAAGATGGACTACGAAATCATGCTGCGCCAGCACGTGGACACGGGCGCCGACGTGACCATCGGATGTCTCGAAGTGCCGCGCATGGAGGCCACGGGCTTTGGCGTGATGCATGTCGACGGGCGTGATCGCGTGGTCGATTTCGTCGAAAAGCCCAAGGACCCGCCTGGCATTCCGGACCGTCCGGACACGGCGCTGGCCTCGATGGGCATCTATGTGTTCGAGACGCGGTTCCTGATGGAACAGTTGCGCCGCGATGCCGCCACCGAGGGTTCGAGCCGCGACTTCGGCAAGGACATCATTCCCTATATCGTCAAGAACGGCACAGCCTGGGCGCATCGCTTCACCCGCTCCTGCGTGCGCTCGTCCAAGGAAGACGTGGCCTATTGGCGCGACGTGGGCACGATCGATGCCTACTGGAAGGCCTCGATCGACCTGACCGATATCGAGCCGCAACTCGATCTCTATGATCGCGACTGGCCGATCTGGACCTATGCCGAGATCACCCCACCCGCCAAGTTCGTGCACGACTTCGACGGGCGGCGCGGCTCCGCGGTCAACTCGCTGGTTTCCGGCGATTGCATCGTCTCGGGCGGGCACCTGCAGCGGACGCTGCTGTCGACCGGCTCGCGCGTTCACTCCTACTCGGTACTCGACGAGGCCGTGGTGCTGCCCTACTGCGACATCGGACGCAATGCACGGCTCAAAAAGGTGGTGATCGACCGCGGCGTCAACATTCCCGAGGGGCTGGTGGTGGGCGAGGATCCCGAATTCGACGCCAAGTGGTTCCGGCGCACGGACGAGGGGGTGACGCTGGTCACCCAGGCGATGATCAACAAGTATCTGGCGGGCCGATGATTGAAGTTCTCTCGGTTGCTTCCGAGGTCTATCCGCTGATCAAAACGGGGGGCCTGGCCGACGTGGCCGGCGCCTTGCCGGGTGCGCTCAGCAGCCGTGGCGTCACCATGCGAACGCTGGTGCCGGGCTATCCATCGGTGATGAGCAAGCTCGCGGGCGGCCGGGTGGTCAAGGAAATCGACGATCTGTTCGGGGTGCCGGCCAAGCTGATCGCGGCGCGGGTCGAGGGCCTGGACGTCATCGTCATCGATGCGCCGGCGCTCTATGACAGGCCCGGCAACCCCTATGTGAGCCCTGATGGATGGGACTGGCCGGACAACTGGAAGCGCTTTGCCGCGCTCAGTTGGACGGCCGCGGAACTAGCCATGGGCCTGGTCGACGGCTACCACCCGCAGGTCGTGCATTGCCACGATTGGCAGGCGGGGCTGACGCCGGCCTATATCAAGTTCGGACCGGTCGACACCGTCAAGACTGTCATGACCATCCACAACATCGCCTTCAAGGGCTTTTTCGGCGCGGAAATCTTCGGCCAGCTGCGGCTGCCGCCGCATGCCTTCGGAGTGGGGGGCGTCGAGTATTTCGGTGGCGTTTCCTATCTGAAGTCGGGCATGGAATGCGCCGACTATGTCACCACGGTCAGTCCCAACTATGCCGATGAAATCCGCACGCCGGAATTCGGCATGGGGCTCGAAGGCCTGCTCAACGGGCGGGCCGACACCGTGGTGGGCATTCTCAACGGCATCGACACGGATGCCTGGAACCCGGCGACCGATCCGGCACTGGTGCAGGGCTTCACGGCCAACACCATCCAGGGCCGGCAGGCCAACAAGCTGGCGGTGGTGGAGAAGTTCGGGCTCGATGGCGCCGACGGTCCGCTATTCTGCGTCGTCAGCCGGCTCACCGACCAGAAGGGCATGGACCTGCTGCTGCAGGCAGTGGATGGCCTGGTAGATCTCGGCGGGCGCCTGGTAGTGCTGGGGTCCGGCGAGGCGTACCTCGAGGACGGCTTCCGCCACCTCGCGGCGCGGCATCCCGGCAAGGTCAGCATCATCAATGGCTACAACGAGCAGCTCAGCCACCTGATGCAGGGCGGGTGCGACGCCATCGTTATCCCCTCACGGTTCGAACCGTGCGGGCTGACTCAACTCTATGGGCTGCGCTATGGCTGCGTGCCGGTGGTGAGCCGCATCGGTGGCTTGGCCGACACGGTGATCGACGCCAATCCGGCGGCCATTGCGGCGGAAGTGGCGACCGGGGTGGTGTTCGATCCCGGCAGCGCGCATGCGCTTTACGAGGCGCTCCGCAAGGCGGTGTACCTCTACCATGACAGCAAACTGTGGAAGAAAATCCAACGGCGGGGAATGAAGTCGGACGTTTCATGGGACACAAGTGCCGCCCGCTATGCCGATCTCTACGCCACCATTACCGGGCTGATGACCAATGACGATCCAGAGCATTAAGACGACGCCCTATGGCGACCAGAAACCGGGTACGTCGGGCCTGCGCAAGCGCGTCACGGTCTACCAGCAGCCCAACTATGTCGAGAACTACATCCAGGCGATCTTCGATAGTCTCGATGGCTTTGCCGGCCAGACGCTGGTCATTGGCGGGGACGGCCGCTTCTACAACGATGTGGCCATCCAGAAGGCGATCCGCATCGCGGCAGCCAATGGGTTTGGCAAGGTGCTGGTGGGGCAGGGCGGGATATTGTCGACGCCGGCTGCCAGCCATTTGATCCGGCACTATAAGGCGTTTGGTGGCCTCGTACTGTCAGCCAGCCACAATCCGGGCGGGCCCGATGGCGATTTCGGCATCAAGTACAATATCGGCAATGGCGGTCCTGCGCCGGAGAAGATCACCGATGCGGTATTTGCCCGCACCAAGGCAATCGACAGCTACAAGACCATTGATGCGGCCGATATCGACCTGGGCGCCGTTGGCACCCAGACGGTCGGCGATCTCGTCGTGGAGGTGATCGACCCGGTAGCCGACTACGCTGCACTGATGGAGACGCTGTTCGACTTCGGCGCCATCAGGGCCATGTTCGCCTCGGGTTTCCGCATGACGTTCGACGCCATGTCGGCGGTCACGGGCCCTTATGCGCACAAGATACTCGAGGGCATCCTGGGCGCTCCAAAGGGCACCGTGGTCAATGGCACGCCGTCACCGACGTTCAATAACGGGCATCCGGACCCAAACCTCGTCTATTGCAAGGAGATGCACGACCTGCTGATGACGCCCGCTGGGCCCGATTTCGGCGCGGCATCGGATGGCGACGGCGACCGGAACCTGATCATCGGCAAGAACCGCTTCGTGACGCCGTCGGATTCGCTGGCGTTGCTGGCGGCCAATGCGCATCTGGCGCCGGGATACAAAGCCGGGATTGCCGGCATTGCCCGCTCGATGCCGACCAGCGCGGCGGCCGACCGGGTGGCGGAGAAGCTCGGCATCGAGATGCACGAGACGCCGACCGGCTGGAAATTCTTCGGCAACCTGCTCGATGCGGGACGCGTGACGATCTGCGGCGAGGAGAGCGCGGGCACCGGCTCGAACCATGTGCGCGAGAAAGATGGGCTATGGGCGGTGCTGCTCTGGCTCAACATCATCGCGGTGCGCAAGCAAAGTGTCGACCAGATCGTGCGCGAGCACTGGGCGACGTATGGGCGCAACTATTATACGCGGCACGACTATGAAGAGGTCGATGCGGCGATTGCCGGCAAGCTGGTGGATGATCTGCGGGCGCAACTGCCCGGTTTGCCGGGAAAGAATTTCGACGATGACCTGCAGGTCGCCTATGCCGACGACTTCACCTATCACGACCCGGTGGACGGCTCGACCAGCGCAAAGCAGGGTATCAGGATCGGCTTTACCGACGGTTCGCGGATCGTTGTGCGACTGAGCGGAACCGGCACGGTCGGCGCCACGTTGCGGCTCTACCTAGAGCGCTATGAGGCAGCCGATGGACGACATGATCTTGAAACCCAATCCGCCCTTGAACCCCTCATCGAACTGGTCGACCAGCTTACCGGGATCAAGCAGCGCACCGGGCGCCAGGAACCCAGCGTCATCACGTAATATCGGAAACTCAATGAAACCCATGCTTGTCCCCAATGGGGGCAGTATAACCCATCTGGGAGCTATCCTGACCGAGGAAGGCGTCAATTTTGCCGTCTACTCGGAAAGCGCCACCAGGATCTGGGTGTCGATCTTCGACGAGCAGGATCAGGAAACGGACCGCTTCGAGCTGGACGTGCATCAGGATCACATCCGGGCGGGGCTGGTGGCCGGGCTGGGCGCCGGCACGCGCTATGGCTTGCGTGCCGACGGGCCCTATGATCCGGACCAGGGCTATTTCTTCGATCCGATGAAGCTGCTGGTCGACCCCTATGCCAAGCGGCTCGACCGGGTGTTCGTGCGTTCGCCGCGCCTGCGGCTGGATCGTGCGGAGGCGGTGGATACGGCGCCGCTGATCCCCAAGGCCATTGTCGGGGACATGGGTAACGAGAACATCCTGCCGCGCAAGAAGGCGCCGGGGCTGTTCTACGAAATGAATGTGCGTGGCTACACCATGCGCCACCCCAGCGTGCAGGGGCCATTGCGCGGGACGATCGCGGCGCTGACCACGCAGCGGGTGATCGACCATCTCAAGTATATCGGCGTCGATACGCTGCAACTGATGCCGACGGCGGCCTGGATCGACGAGGGACACCTGCCGGTGCTCGGACTGACCAATGCCTGGGGCTACAATCCCGTCGCCTATTCCGCGATCGATCCGCGGCTGGCGCCGCGCGGGCCGCAGGAACTGCGGGTCATGACGGACCTCTATCGCAAAAACGGGATCTCGGTGATCCTGGACGTGGTCTACAACCATACCGGCGAGAGCGATGCCAACGGGCCGATGCTGAGCCTGATGGGGCTGGACGCCAAGACCTATTACCGCTTCGTCGAGGTCGACGGGAAGCAGCACCTGGTCAACGACACCGGTACCGGCAATACGCTGCGATGCGACCACCCGGCCACGCAAAGGCTGGTGATCGACTCGCTGCGCTACTGGGTCGAGGAGATGGGCGTTTCCGGCTTCCGCTTCGACCTGGCGACGGTGCTCGGGCGGGAGCCGGGGTTCAACCCCAATGCGGAGATGCTGCAGAAGATCAAGGCCGACCCGGTGCTGAGCAAGTGCATCCTGGTGGCCGAGCCGTGGGATCCGGGTCCGGGTGGCTATGCCCTGGGCCAGTTCGGCAAGGAGTTCAAGGAACACAACGATACCTACCGCGACGAGGTACGGGAATTCTGGCGCGGCGAGAACGGCAAGATCGGGGCCCTGGCCGGCAAGATCGCGGGCTCGGCCGAGATCTTCAACTTCGCCGGACGCAAGCCCAGTCACGGCGTCAACCTGCTGGCGGTCCATGACGGTTTCACCCTGCGGGACCTTGTCAGTTACCAGGACAAGCACAACGAGGCCAACGGCGAGGGCAATCGCGACGGTCACGGCCACAATGCGTCGTGGAATTGCGGGGCCGAAGGAGAGACGGACGATCCTGCCATCAACGAGGCGCGCAAGCGCGACGTGCGTGCCTTGCTGGCGACGCTGTTCCTGTCGCGCGGCGTGCCGCTGCTGCAGCAGGGCGACGAAATGTTCCGCACGCAGCAGGGCAATAACAATGCCTACGCGCAGGACAACGAGATCACCTGGCTGGATTGGGAAAACGGCGATGGTGACCTGGTCGACTTCGTCGCGGCGGTGAACAAGTTCCGCAAGGATCACCCCGCGCTGACGCACGATCATTTTCTGATGGGGCAGGAACGGAACGGCGTGCGTGACGTGGTCTGGCTGCATCCGGACGGACGCGAGATGAACGAGGGCGACTGGAACGATTCCGGCGCGTCGGTGCTGGGCATGCACCTGAGGCACAAGGATGACGAGGTCCTCGTCTGGTTTAACCGGCGTACCGAGCCGGTCGTGGCGCGGCTGCCCGATGGCGGCTGGGACGTCGGCATCCTGTCGGATAGTACGACAAGCGTCGCGCTCACCGATGGCACGGCAACTTTGACACCGCGATCGGTGGTCGCCCTGGTGCGGCGGACGGACATGCCGGCTGCCTAGAGTGCGGCCTCGATCATGCCGAGACGGCGATAGAGGCGGATGGCCGTGGTGTTGTCCGCCACCACCTTGAGGTCGACATGTGCGAAGCCCCGCTGCCGGAGAGCGGCAAAGGCCGTGCGCAGCAGGGCTTCGCCGATGCCGCGGCCACGCATGTGAGCACTTACGGCGACATCCTTGACGAAGCTGCTGTTCCAGCAGAGGGCAAGCCCGACCGGCACACTGGAGGTGACTGCGATGAAGACCAGCGCTGGATCGTATTCCTCGTCTGACGTGATGCCAGGCCACCACTCGGCGCGGGGTGGCAGGGTGCCGGCCCCGGTGGCGTAGGTGGCGGATAGCAGGGCATAGAGCTCATTCGGATCGACGTCCGCAATCGGCACGCGGTAGATGCCTGACGGCCACGAAGGCATTTGATCGGCGGACGAGAGATGCTTGCGCAGGCGGATCGAACCGGTCATCCGGCACCTTTCAAGATCGTGTATGCCCGCGGCCTGCTATTCGGCCGCCTGGCTATCGACGAAGCCGCCTGATCGTTCGATATAGGCGATGATCTGGTCGAGGCTCTCGCGGCGCAGCAGGTCTGTGAAGATGTAAGGTCGGCCCTCTCGCACCTTCTGGGTGTCGCTTTCCATCACCTCGAGGCTGGCACCCACATAGGGGGCCAGGTCGGTATGGGTGATGACCAGCAGGTCCGAGCGGGAGATAGCCGGGCCGCCCTTGCGCGGGATCTTCTCGCCCTGCGCGACCGAGATCACGTAGATGGTCAGATCGGCCAGGTCGGGCGAGAAGGTGGCGGCCAGGTTGTCGCCGCCGCTTTCGATCAGGATGATGTCGAGATCGGGGAATTTGCGATTGAGGTCGTCGATGGCGGCAAGGTTGAGCGAGGCATCCTCGCGGATGGCCGTATGCGGGCAACCACCGGTTTCGACACCAACGATGCGATCCTCGGAAATGGCCTGCACGCGAGCGAGGATCAGCGCGTCCTCGCGGGTGTAGATGTCATTGGTCACGACAGCCATCGAATAGCGATCGCGCATGGCCTTGAGCAGCATTTCACACAATGTTGTCTTGCCAGATCCCACGGGGCCGCCGATGCCGATCCTCAAAGGTCCATTCAAAGATTTCATAGCAGCCTCAGGATGACGAGTGAGACAAAGCCCAGGCCGAGGAACAGGCAGAGCGGCGAATAGACCCTGATGTCGTTGAGCCGGAAATTGGGTTCGGGGGTCTTTTCGGCCCACCAGCGAGTGTAGCCGATGATGCCGCGGGCGAGGAACACGGCGGCGAGCGGCAGGCCAATGGCGGTCAGCAGCGGGCCACCGCTTTCGTGATCGGCGAGTGCCAGGGCAACGATGCCGGCGGCCAGCGTTGCCACAGAGACGGCGAAGGAGGCGAGGCGGGGCGGCATGCGCTCGATATCGCGGAAACCGACCACCGTCTGAGCCAGCAGCTTTTCACTGCGGATCGGCCAGGTGCGGCCAATCGACCAGAGGAAGTGGGCGGTCGAAACGGCCAGCAAGGCGACGAACATGAAAGCGGCGATCGGCATGCTCATGAGCGGAAGATTCTCGTGGTCAGGGTTTCGTGGGACATTTGCGCAATATCCGCCGCGTAGGCAACCGAGCCAATATCGTCGAGTGCGGCATGCTGGCACAGCGCAGCGGCCGAGGCTATCGCCGGTTCAAGCGCGGCCATGATGGCGAGGCCGTCGGACTGCCCGATGGGCACCAGCCGCACTGCCACCGAGACCTGGCTGTGGATGCCGGCTGTGAGCCAGGCCAGCAATGCCGCGTCGAGCGCGATGGCATGGCCGGCGGCGATGGCACCAACCGCAATGGGGTAAGGGCAGGGACTGGGCAGGTTGGCGAGGACGGGCGTCGGCCAGGCCCGGACAGCCGAGGCGAAGGCAGCGCCGGTAGTGGTGGTCTCGTCGTGGCGTTCGCGGGCCGGGGTGAGGGCGAGGCAGAGATCGGCGAGGTCGCGCAGAGCGAGGGCATCACCCGAGGCGCGATGGGCGTGAGCGAAGAGGATGGCATCGGTGCGCAGGCTTCCATGAGCGAGCACGCCCTCGATCCAAGCCTGCGTGCTGGCACGATCATGCACCGTGCCAGCAACGATGACGGACTCGAGCCCCGCGGACCAGGCGAAGGCGCCGACCGGGAAAGCCGGCGACAGCCAAGTCAACAGCTTCTGCAGGCCGTCGTTATGAGTCATCGGGCCAGCAGCGCGTGCCCGGCGTCGCCATGGCTGTGATAGGCGCCGTGCTCGGCAAAGAACGGCTCGGTGATGTTGGTGACTTCGGCGCCGAGGCCTTCGAGCATGGTCTTGAGCACATGATCGCGCTTGATAAGGATTCTGTTTTCCTCGAGCTGAGCCGAGGTGTGGCGATTGCCGATGTGCCAGGCGAGGCGAACAAGATGGGCGATGTCGCTGCCCCTGACATCGTAGAGCAGTTCGTCGGCGGCAATGATGCCGGCAATGCGGCCGTCTTCGAGTTCGAGCGCGCTGCCATGCTGCAGCGTCAGGGTCTGGGGAAAATCAACCATAACCTCGTCGCCCTGTGAGAGACGCAGCAGCTTGCGGCGCAGGCGTCGCTCGCCGTGTTCGAGAGTGACGGTATCGTAGGGCAGGCCGCTATTATGGCCCGGCGGGAGAAGGGAAACGACGCGCAGCATGGGGCTCGGCAAGGTCCGTGGTCTGGTCAGGCTACCGTATAGAAAAACCGGCTGATCCAATAGGCTTGATAGGCGATATGCAGTAGCGCGGCGGTGATGTGGATCCATCGGTCGCTGGAGCGAATGGCGACGATGCAGAGAATGAGTCCTAGCGGCACCTGGATGAAATAATCGGCGCCAAAGCGGCTCCAATAGGCCTCGCCCTTGATGAGCGTGTCGATGAGGTCGAGCACGAAAGTCGCGGCGAAGAGCCCGAAGAACCAATGGCGGCGCTTGAGGAAGAAGTCCTCGTAGCCGTCATATTCCGCGATGTTATCGGGGGACAGCAAAGCGGCAAGCAGGAACAGGGTGACGGCATAGAGGATGAGGAAAAGAATGATGCCGAAGGTCCAGGTTTCGAGCCTGAACAGGGCAAATTGCCACCACCAGAACAGTACGAGTTCGACCAGGATGGAGGCAAGCCAGAGCAGATGGATGCTGGACACGCGGGCGCGTTGCGGATGCTGGATCAAGCCGGCCACGGTCATCAGCAGCCGGGTGATGCCCAAGCCGACAATCATGCCCATGACGATGCGGACATGGGGGAAGAGTTCGTGCATGCCGGCGACGTCCATGGCGCTCCTGGCCGTTGGTTGCTTCTAGGGCGTGTTGTTGAGTTCTGAGCAGGTCAGCACGGGCTCGGCATCCTCGCCAAGGGTGGCGTCATAGAGACTGGCATCGACGCCCTTGGTCCACCAGACCCACTGGCCGGAGGCATAGCGGGCGCCGGAGGCTGATATGACCGAGGCGAAGAGCAGCGGCTCGGGTTCCTCGGCAATGGGCACCAGCGCCAGGAAGTTCGGCGCGGCATTGATGTAGGTCACGGTGATCGGGTCCGCGGCGCCGCAGTCATAGACCATGACGTGGCGTTCGAAATCGGTGTTGGTGGAGAGTTGGATCTGGATCGATGTTTCGACGGCGCCTGCGGTGGCGGGGGCGAGCAGGGCGGCGGCGAGGAGAGCGGCGAGGACTGGCTTTGTCATGGGGGCTCCATTTGGTTTGCACCATGGTGCTGCCGATGCGCGGCGGAATTGGGTCACAGCGTATCGATGTGATCGGGATGGATGATCTCGACCTTTGACGACAGCACAAAGTCCGCGATGGCGGCGCTGAACGTGGCCAGATGGGGCGAGGCCAGGTGGCGGTCAAACGCCGCGCGATCACTCCACTGCTCGAAGCACATGACCCTGTCGGGGTCGGTCACGCTGGCATGCAGGTCATAGTAGATGCTGCCGGGTTCCCGGCGGGCCGCGTCGATCAGCACATAGGCGGCTTCCACAAACGGCTCGAGTGCGCCCGGGCGGATGCGGAAGGTGGCGACGACATAGATCACGCTGGGCTCCCTGATGGTGCGAGCCTAGCGCAATCGTTGTCGCGCCACCATGCCGATCAGGCGAGATAGACCACAAGGAAGGCAAGGACGACCGCGACCACATCCTCGATCAAGGCGGCAGGCAGATCGCGGCCGAGCGCCTTGGCGAGGCGGGCGCGGACTTCGGCGCCGCCGAGAGTGCCAAGCACGGCGCCGACCGCCCCGAGAATGGCGCCGATGATCCAGCTTGCTGGCATCAGCAGCGCGCCGGCAAGGGCGCCGAGGACGATGCGGGTGCCGAACTGCGGCGGTACCTTGCGGCTGGGCGTGTTCGGCAACTGGTCGCTGACCAGTTCGGCGATGGCGAGCAGCGAGATGATGATGACGGCGATGATATTGCCGAGGAAGCCGAGCGGGGTGGCGCTGAGGTCGATCCAGCCGAGATAGGCACCCCAGGAAATGGCGGCGATGGGCGTGACGGCACGCAGACCGGCGGTGACGCCGATGAGGATGGCAAGAGCGTAGATCATGATGGGCCCCGGTTGACGCTAGTAGCGGCAGCCTGCGCCCGGCATCGACGACTGTCCAGAGGCTAAGCGCTGCCGGGCCGCTAGAACAGAAAGTAACGCTGGGCCATGGGCAGGACTGTCGCGGGCTCGCAGGTCAGCAGTTCGCCGTCGGCGTGGACCTCGTAGGTTTCGGGGTCGACGTCGATATCTGGGGTGGCCGAATTGTGGATCATCGAGTGCTTGCCGATGCCGCCGCGGGTGTTGGTGACGGGGAGCATCTGTTTGGCGACGCCCAGCTTGCCGCGCAGGCCGTCGTCATAGGCGGCCTGGGAGACGAAGGTCACCGAGGACGAGGTGAGCAGCTTGCCGAACGAGGCGAACATCGGCCGATAATGCATCGGCTGCGGCGTGGGGATGGAGGCGTTGGGATCGCCCATGGGGGCGGCAGCGATGGAGCCACCGAGCAGGATCATTTCCGGCTTTACGCCGAAGAAGGCAGGGTTCCAAAGGACCAGGTCGGCGCGCTTGCCCACTTCGATGGAGCCGATGTGCTGGCTCATCCCGTGGGCGATGGCGGGGTTGATAGTGTATTTGGCGATGTAGCGCTTTACCCGGAAATTGTCGTTGTCGCCGGTCTCCTGCACGAGCTTGCCCCGTTGGCGCTTCATCTTGTCGGCGGTCTGCCAGGTGCGGATCAGCACTTCGCCGACGCGGCCCATGGCCTGGCTGTCGGACGAGATGATGGAGAGCGCCCCCATGTCGTGCAGGATGTCCTCGGCGGCGATCGTTTCCTTGCGGATGCGGGATTCAGCGAAGGCGACATCTTCGGGGATGGATGGGGAGAGGTGGTGGCACACCATCAGCATGTCGAGATGCTCGGCGATGGTGTTGACCGTGTAGGGGCGCGTCGGATTGGTCGAAGACGGGATGACGTTGGGCAGGCCGGCAACCTTGAGGATGTCGGGGGCGTGGCCGCCGCCGGCGCCTTCCGTGTGGAAGGCGTGGATGGTACGGCCCTTGAAGGCGCCGATCGTGTCCTCGACGAAGCCGCTCTCATTGAGCGTGTCGGTATGGATCATCACCTGCACATCATAGTCGTCAGCGACAGAGAGGCAGTTGTCGATGGTGGCGGGCGTGGTGCCCCAGTCCTCATGCAGCTTGAGGCAGGAGGCGCCGGCCAGGATCATCTCGGCGAGCGGGGCAGGGCGGGAGGCATTGCCCTTGCCGGCCAAAGCCAGGTTCATCGGGAAACCATCAAAGCTCTCGATCATGCGCTGGATGTGCCAGGCGCCAGTGCAGGTGGTGGCCAGCGTGCCATGGGCCGGTCCGGTGCCGCCGCCCAGCATGGTGGTGACGCCACTCATCAGCGCCTCCTCGATCTGCTGGGGAGCGATAAAATGGATGTGGGCATCCATGCCGCCGGCGGTGAGGATGCGGCCCTCGCCGGCAATGATCTCGGTGGAGGGACCGATGATGATGGTGACGCCCGACTGGGTATCGGGATTTCCTGCCTTGCCGATGCCGGCGATCCGGCCCTCCTTGAGGCCGATATCGGCCTTGTAGATGCCGGTGTGGTCGACAACCAAGGCGTTGGTGATGACGGTGTCGACAGCCCCTTCGGCGCGGGTGCGTTGCGACTGACCCATGCCGTCGCGGATCACCTTGCCGCCGCCGAATTTCACCTCCTCGCCATAGGTGGTGAAATCCTTCTCCACCTCGATGAAGAGCTCCGTGTCTGCCAGGCGCACCTTGTCGCCGGTAGTTGGGCCATACATGTCGGCATAGGTGGCGCGGGAAATACGGGCGGGCATGGCGCCTCCGGCTAGTTGAGGGGAGCGGCTTTCGAGGCGTGCTTGCGATAGTTGCCGAGGGCCTTGGCGAGGAGGTCGTCCAGGAGGCCGATGGCGGTATGGATCTGGGGGCTTTGGGCGCCGATGGCGGCAACGGACAGGCCGAGAATCTGCAGCGCATAGGCGTGCTTGAGCTGGTCCTTGGCGACAGCAGCCTGGCCTTCGGCATCGATCTGGGCCAGCAGGCCGACGGTTTCGGTGGCGCTGAGCCTTGCCTTCAGCGCAGGCCAGCTGGCTGCCTGCCCGGTCTTGCAGACATAGTCGGCGGCGGCGCCGAGCATGAACATGGCTTCCCCGTCATTGGCGCCCTGCTCATGCAGGTCGCGCATCACCTGGGTGATCTTGTTGAGCAGGATGGTTTCGGCTTCAGGAGTCATGGTCGTTCCAATGGAGAATTTCGGCTGCCCACCGTTTGCCTCTTAGCGGCCGCCTAGTCCAGTGCGCCCATCACCTGTTGGCGGAAGCCATAGACCACGCGATCGCCACCGAGTGGGATCAGCCGCACTTCGCGCGCCTGGCCTGGCTCGAAGCGCACGGCAGTGCCGGCGGCGATATCGAGACGCATGCCGCGGGTCTTGTGTCGGTCGAAGCTCAGGCCGGAATTGGCCTCGAAGAAGTGATAGTGCGAGCCAACCTGGATCGGCCGGTCGCCGGTATTTGCGACTTCGATGGTGATTTGAGCCGCGTCGGCATTGAGGAGGATTTCGCCCGACTTCGGGATGATTTCGCCTGGGATCATGACTTGCTCACGCGGCTTTGGGCGCGCAGCCGGATGGCTTGAACACGCGGATGGTGGATGGCGGATTGTTGGCGAGCTTGCCCGCCGGCCGGATGGGCCGGGGCACGAAATTGCCGCCGCAATTGGGGCATTTGCCACCAAGCGCACCATTGGCGCAATCGGCGCAGAAGGTGCATTCGAAACTGCAGATCATGGCGTCGGTCGCTTCGGGCGGCAGATCCTTGTCGCAGCATTCGCAGGATGGGCGCAGTTCGAGCATGGCGCTACCGGATAGGTTCGTGGACGGTGACGAGCTTGGTGCCGTCGGGGAAGGTGGCCTCCACCTGCACATCGTGGATCATCTCGGCAATGCCATCCATGACCTGGGCGCGGGTGACCACATGGGCGCCGGCCTCCATCAGCTCGGCCACCGGGCGGCCGTCGCGGGCGCCTTCCACCACGAAATCGGTGATCAGGGCGATGGCTTCGGGATGGTTGAGCTTGACGCCGCGCTCAAGGCGCTTGCGGGCCACGATGGCGGCCATCGATATCAGCAGTTTGTCTTTTTCGCGCGGTGTCAGGTTCATCTTCGGACGTCCTAGAGATGCCAGAGGCGCGGCAATGAGCCGGCGCCGGTAAGTTCGGCCAGAATTGGAACGATGAGGCGGCGCAAGGCAAGCCCGGTTTGCGCCAAAGCGCGCACCACCAGACGCTCGCCGTTGGCGCTGGCGGCGATGCGGGCATCAGTGGGCAGGAGGGTGCGCAACCGGGCCAGGGTGGCGGCGCATTGATCGGCTGACGGCGCTACGTGCAATATGGTGGCCAGGGCCCGGCGGCCGGCGATCAGCGACAGGCCATCGCGCTCCGCGGTTGTGCCATCGAGCCTCGTGGCTTCGGCGTGGATCAGCCGCCCCTGGCGGCGGACGCGCCAATTGTCGCGCAGCTGTGCGTCCGGTGCCACCTCGCCCATGGCATCGCGGCCGAGCAGGATGGCCTCGATTGCGGTGAGACTGGCGCCTTCGGCCAGATCGATCTCGATGCGGCGATCAAGCTGGCTGGTCGCAAAGAGAATGGTCTCCTGTGGCAGCCAATCGAGATGGGCGCCAGCGCCGACATCGAGTCGGGTCTGGACCGTGGCGGGGCCGCCGATGGAGCGATAGACGCGTTCGCAGGCCTGGGTGGTCAGTACCATGCGACCGCCTGCGACAACTTTGGCCGTCCATTGCATGTGATCGCCTCCCGTAAGTCCCCCGGCAGTATTGATAAGTACCGCTTCAAGCGCAGGGGAATGGGTATGGGGCAGGCGTATCTTGGCGCAGCCTTCCTGATAGAGCGTCGCCAGCCGCGTCGCTCCGTCACGTTGTTGGGTGGTAACAGAACCTTCGCCGCGCGCGCGTTGCAGTATGCGAGGCGCGGAATGACCTGCTATTTCACCGAGTTTTTCGGCAACGATTGTCAAGGAGCTGCGTTTCCTAAGCGAGCAGGTGCTCATTCATTGAGACATTATAGAAGGCTATTAAAATGCACATCAAATCCATTGTTTCTGCTGTTGCCCTCTCCGCCGCGCTCGGCTTCAGCGGCGGCGCTGTGTACGCTCAGGATGCTGCACTCCCCACCATGATCGGCGAGCAGCAGCTCACCCCTGAAGATGCCGAGCGCGTGAAGGTTCACTGCGAGGACCTCCAGACCGCCGAGAACCAGGCTGAAGGCACCGAGTCGACCGATGTTGACGCCCCCGCAAGCGAAGAAGCTGGCGGCGCGGCTGAGACTGCCGCAGTTGGCTCAGTTGATATGGACCTCATCACCGTCGAGGCCTGTCTCGAAGCTGGCTTCGTCACGGCTCCATAATCCGAATATTCCAGCGTAGTGAACGCCCGGCATTTGCCGGGCGTTTTCGTTTGACTAGACCATGAGGTGGCGCCGGACCTCCGGCAGGTCGAGATCGCTGGCTGGCCCGGCATGCTGGATTTCGCCGCGATCCATCACGTAGATGTCGTCGGCGATCTCTCGGCAGAAATCGAGAAACTGCTCGACCAGCAGGATCGTCATGCCCTTTTCGTCGCGGAGGAACTGCAGAGCACGACCAATATCCTTGATGATGGACGGCTGGATGCCTTCGGTCGGCTCGTCGAGCACCAGCACCTTAGGGCGGGTGACCAGCGCACGCCCGATGGCGAGCTGCTGCTGCTGACCCCCGGACAGGTCACCGCCGCGGCGGCCCAGCATGGATTTCAGCACGGGGAACAGCTCGAATATATAGGCGGGAGTGTTCTTGTCGGCGCGCGAGAGGCCGGCATAGCCGGTCTCGAGATTCTCCTTCACCGTCAGCAGGGGGAAGATCTCGCGGCCCTGCGGCACATAGCCGATGCCCATGCGGGCGCGCCTGTAGGGCGGGGCCTTCTTCAGGACTTCGTCGCCGAAAGTGATGTCACCGGCTGAGATATTGTTGATGCCGGCAATAGCGCGCAGCGTCGAGGATTTGCCGACGCCATTGCGGCCCAGAACGGCAGTGATGCGGCCGGGCTGACAGGTGATGGACACGGACTTGAGCGCCTGCGCGGCGCCGTAGTGCAGGTCGATGGCGTTGATGGAGAGGGCGGTGCTCATCGTCCCAGATACCTTTCGATGACGACCGGATTGGCGCTGACCTGGTCGAGGCTGCCTTCGGCGAGGACTGAGCCTTCCGCGAGGCAGGTGACGCGGGAACCGAGTTCGCGGACAAAGCTCATGTCGTGTTCGACGACGACGACAGAGCGGGTCCTGGCGATGTCCTTGAGCAGCTTGGCGGTCTCGACGGTTTCGCTGTCGGTCATGCCGGCGACAGGTTCGTCTACCAGCAGGAGTTTTGGGTCCTGCGCCAGCAGCATGCCGATTTCCAGCCACTGTTTCTGACCATGGCTGAGATTGGCGGCGTAGTCGTCCTTGCGGGGCAGCAGGCGAACGGTTTCGAGGATTTCGGTGATACGGGCGACGTCGGCAGCATCGGCGGTGTAGAACAGGGTAGCGAAGACGCCGCGCGGCTTCCGCAGCGCCATTTCGATATTGTCCCAGACCGTGTGGCTCTCGAACACGGTGGGCTTCTGAAACTTGCGACCGATGCCAAGATTGGCGATCGCGGCTTCGTCCAGCTTGGTGAGATCGGTGCGGCCGTCGAACAGCACCTGGCCGTCGTCGGGGCGAGTCTTGCCGGTGATGATATCCATCATGGTGGTCTTGCCGGCGCCGTTGGGGCCGATGATGGCCAGCATTTCGGCGGGGTGGACGATGATCGAGAGGTTGTTGATGGCCTTGAAGCCGTCGAAGGCGACGGAGACGCCATCGAGATAGAGCATGGTGCCGGTCTTGTCGGTCATGGCTCTACTCCGCCGGATTGGGTTGGGGATCGGCGCCGGCTTCGACCTGCCTGGGCGTGGGCTCAGCACGGTCGTGCTGCTCGCGTTTGGTTGTCGCGGCGCGGTACTGGCCGATCAGGCCGACGATGCCCTTGGGCAGGAACAGCGTGGTCACGACGAACAGCGCGCCGAGCGCAAAGAGCCAGTATTCGGGGAAGGCGCCGGTGAAGTAGGATTTGCCTACATTCACCAGGATGCCACCGATGATCGGCCCGATAATGGTGCCGCGGCCGCCGACGGCGGTCCAGATGACCACCTCGATGGAGTTGGCTGGGTCGAATTCGGATGGGTTGATGATGCCGACCTGGGGCACATAGAGCGCGCCCGCGATACCGGCGATGATGGCCGAGACGACGAAGGCAAACAGCTTCACATATTCGACGCGGTAGCCGAGGAAGCGGGTGCGGCTTTCGGCGTCGCGCACCGCAACCATGACCTTGCCGAGCTTGGAATTGACGATCATCGAGCAGGCCAGGACCGCCAGTGCCAGGGCGACCGCAGAGGCAGCGAACAGTGCCGCGCGGGTTGTCGTGGCCGAAATGGGCTGGCCAAGAATGTCCTTGAAGTCGGTGAGGCCATTATTGCCGCCAAAGCCCATGTCGTTGCGGAAGAAGGCCAGGAGCAGGGCGTAGGTCATCGCCTGGGTGATAATCGAGAGGTAGACACCGGTGACGCGGCTGCGGAAGGCGAGGAAGCCGAAGACGAAGGCGAGGAGGCCGGGAACCAGGACCACCATCGTCATGGCGATCCAGAAGTTGTCCATGCCCAGCCAATACCAGGGCAGTTCCTTCCAGTTGAGGAACACCATGAAATCGGGGAGCGTTGGATGGGCGTAGACACCGCGCGTGCCGATCTGGCGCATCAGGTACATGCCCATGGCGTAGCCGCCAATAGCGAAGAACGCGCCGTGGCCGAGCGAGAGAATGCCGCAATAGCCCCAGACCAGGTCGAGCGCCAAGGCGAGCATGGCGAAGGTCAGGTATTTGCCGAACAGCGGCACGGCGTAGTTGGGCAGGCGGAGTGGATTGCCCTCCGGCAACAGCAGGTTGGAGGCCGGCACAGCGATGGCGACGACCAGCAATATGGCGACGATCCAGATGGCCTTCTTGTCGAGGGCGCGGAAAAGGGCCTGCGTAATCATGCTTCGATCGACCTTCCCTTGAGCGCGAAGAGGCCGCGGGGACGGCGCTGGATGAAGAGGATGATGAGGACAAGGATGATGATTTTGCCCAGCACCGCGCCGGCATAGGGCTCGATGAACTTGTTGGCGATGCCCAGCGTAAGGGCGCCGACCAGCGTGCCCCAGAGATTGCCGACGCCGCCGAAGACCACGACCATGAAGCTGTCGATGATGTAGCCCTGGCCCAGATTTGGCGAGACGTTGCCGATCTGGCTGAGCGCGACGCCGGCCAAGCCGGCAATGCCGGAGCCGAGGCCGAATGTCATGGCATCGACCAGCGGGGTGCGGATGCCCATGGCGGAGGCCATGCGACGGTTCTGGGTGACGGCGCGCATGTGGAGGCCGATGGCCGTGTATTTCAGCACCATCAGCAACGCGACGAAGACCATCATCGCGAAGATGACGATGTAGAACCGGTTCCAGGTGATGGCGAGGCCACCAAGGTCGAACGAGCCGGACATCCAGCTCGGATTGCCCACTTCGCGGATGTTGGCGGTGAAGATGCGCTGCACGGCCTGCTGGATTATGAGCGACAGGCCCCAGGTAGCGAGCAGGGTCTCGAGCGGCCGGCCATAGAGGAAGCGGATGACGCCGCGCTCGATGGCGATGCCGATGAGGCCGGTGACGAGGAAGGCCAGGGGCAGGGCGATGGCCAGCGACCAGTCGAACAGGCCGGGGTAGTTCTGGCGGATGATCTCCTGCACAACGAAGGTGGTGTAGGCGCCAAGCATGACCATTTCGCCATGAGCCATGTTGATTACGCCCATGACGCCGAAGGTGATGGCGAGCCCAATGGCGGCGAGCAGCAGCACCGAGCCGAGCGAGACGCCGAACCACACATTCTGTGCCACGTCCCAGACGGCGCGATCGCGCGCCAGGCCCTCGATAGCGAGGTTGATGGCCGGCTTTACTTCATCGGGTGCACTGGCGAGAGCGGTCGTCAGCGTGTTGAGAGCGTCACGCCCGCCGATGGCCTGGACCACGGGAACGGCCGCCGCCTTGTCCTCGACCGAAGCATCGGGCGACTTGAGCATGATGACTGCACGCGCCTGCTCCATCACCCGTTTGATACCGGCGTCGGTTTCGGTTGCTATGGCGCTATCGAGCAGTTCGAGCTGGGCAGGGTCGGCATCGCGCAGCACGGACTGAGCTGCGAAGAGACGAACGCTGCTGTCTTCGCTGAGCAGGGTCATTTGACCGATGGCGGTGCGCAGCACGCGGCGCAGGCCGTTGTTGACCTTGACCTTGTCGAGACCGTCTTCGGTCAGTTCGGGCAAGTCCGCCCCGGATACGGGATCGGAGATGGTACCCTTGCCTCCCGAGGCGGAGGTGAAGACGACCTTGCCACTGGCTTCATCGAAATAGAGTTCGCCTTCGAGCAGGACTTCGAGGATCGGCACGGCGCGCTGGTCGCCGGTGGCGGTGAGCACACCGATGGCGGCTTCGCGATCTTTGAAATTGCCGGGGGCGAGGGCATCGACGAGCGGCGTCAGTTCGGCATCGGCGATCTGAGCGTGGGCCGGCAGGGCGATAGCGAGGGAAAGGACAAGGAAGAGCGCAATGCGCTGGAGGAACAGGAATGCGTTCATCATTGGCCTCGGCGTTTGGTCGGGCAGGTAGGACGAAGGCAGCAGGCCGCCTTCGTCCGGTATTCAGAGGCGGCTACTGAACCGCAGCGACGTCGCCGCCGCAGGCCTTGGTTTCGGTGTTGTAGTTGCCGCAGGAGATCGGGGCGGTCCAATCGGCTTCGATCAACTTGGATTCGGGCAGGAAATCGGACCATGCGTCGCCGGGGACGAGATCGGATTCCGAGACGACTTCGAACTGGCCGTCGGCCTGGATTTCGCCGATCAGCACGGGCTTGGTGATGTGGTGGTTCGGCAGCATCTTGGCGATGCCGCCGGTCAGGTTCGGCGTTTCGAGGCCGATGATGGCGTCGAGCACGGCATCGGTATCGGTGGTGCCGGCCTTTTCAACGGCCTGGACCCAGAGGTTGAAGCCGATGACAGTGGCTTCCATCGGGTCGTTGGTGACCTTTTCCGCGTCGTTCATGAAGGTCTGCCAGGCAGAGATGAACGCCTCGTTTTCCGGCACATCGACGGACTGGAAGTAGTTCCAGGCAGCGAGGTGACCGACCAGCGGGGTGGTGTCGAAGCCAGCGAGTTCTTCTTCGCCGACCGAGAAAGCGACGACCGGGATGTCCTCGGCCTTGATGCCCTGGTTGGCGAGTTCCTTGTAGAACGGCACGTTGGCATCGCCGTTGATGGTCGAGACGACGGCGGTCTTCTTGCCGGTCGAGCCGAAGGTCTTGATGTCAGAGACGATAGTCTGCCAATCGGAATGACCGAAGGGCGTGTAGTTGATCATGATGTCTTCTTTGGCGACACCATTGTCGATGAGGTACTGCTCAAGGATCTTGTTGGTGGTCTGCGGATAGACATAGTCGGTACCGGCCAGAACCCAGCGTTCGACGCCTTCGTTTTCCATCAGGTAATCGACGGCGGGGATGGCCTGCTGGTTGGGAGCTGCGCCGGTGTAGAACACGTTGCGCTGGCTCTCTTCGCCCTCGTACTGCACAGGGTAGAAGAGGATCGAATTCAGCTCCTCGAAGACCGGCAGGACCGACTTGCGCGAGGAGGAGGTCCAGCAGCCGAAGACGGCGGCGACGCCGTTGACTTCGATCAGCTCGCGGGCCTTTTCGGCAAACAGCGGCCAGTCGGAGGCGGGGTCGACGACGACGGCCTCAAGCTGCTTGCCCAGAAGGCCGCCCTTCTTGTTCTGCTCGTCGATCAGGAACAGCATCGTGTCCTTGAGCGTCGTTTCAGAGATGGCCATCGTGCCCGAGAGCGAATGGAGGACGCCGACCTTGATAGTCTCGTCCTGGGCGAATGCCGGAACGGCAATCGCGCCCATAGTCATAGCCACGCCCAGCCCCAGACCCGCAATCTTGCGGTTTACTACTGTCATGTTTACCTCCGACAGATGTGTGTTTGCACCGCCGGAATAATTGCAAAGCCCGTGCCACCCCTTGGGCAGCGGTATCAAGGCTTTGATTCAATTCATGTATGAACGGTTGGAGCGCCGCCAGCGCGACAGGCATGACAGGAAAATCCACAAGCGACTGCCTATTCCGTGGGCGGGTGGAACAGGGTCTGCCTAATGTTTGTGCTGCGTCGACAAAGCCGGTGGATGGCTGCCCGAAAATAGGGCGCCGGGGTGACCTTTGCACGCGCTTGCGTTAAGGTTCAGGCACCGAAGATCGACTTCGGCAGAGGTCGTTTGCACCGACTACCTCGGCCCCGCGCCTCGGGCGTGGGGCTTTTGATTAGCTGGCGGGGGCCAGCTCCGCCACGGCGGTGCCATTCTGAAGAAGATGCAGGTTGCCATCGACGAGAGCGTAGTCGTCCGTCGCTTCTAGGGCGGCGAAGAATGCCTGCTCCTGTTCGAGCCCGTCACAGGCCATCATGGTGGAGAAGACCTGGCTGATGTCGATGCCATCAGGCGTGGTCGTGAGGTCGCCGCCAAAGGTGTTGCAGCCACCGTTGCCGCCTACTCTGTCGGCTGAAATGACGAGCGTCGAAGCCACCTCGGCAGCAACCGGGGTGCCGTCCAGCGCCGTCAGCTTCCAGCTCGTGCCGACGATATCGGCCAGCCGGTCTCCGTCGGCGGCAGCCGGGAGGGACAGCAGGGTCAGTGCGGCGAGACTCAACAGGATACGGGACAGCATGGCGCATCTCCTTGTCGCGCTGAAGGCTGAGCGCAGATTGTGGCGGATTTCGACCGCAGGCACGGTACGCCAATCACAGATCACGAATAGGGGAACCCTTGTTGGCTACCTTCGTTATCCGAGGGAACCCAGCTGCTGGCAATCAACGCCGCTGGGACCGATATTTGGTGTCCGTCCCTCCCGGATGCCAACCGATCGGTGGACTGCTGCAGAGGCTGACGCTCCTTTGTGGTGTCTCCGGTGGGGGCGCGAAACTTCGGTTTCGCGCCCTTTTTCCTGCGCTCCGCAAATCGATGCCCCTAAAGCGCTTGCATGGGAGCGCCTGTTGGGCTGGTGTCGGGATGACATTCGAGAGATTGCAGGAAGCGCTCAATGGCGTTGCAGATTGACAGCGTGGACCGCAAGCTGCTGCGGGCCCTGCAGGTGGACAGCCGCAAAAGCGTGCAGGTGCTTGGAGAGGCGGTGGGACTATCGGCATCTGCCTGCCACCGACGGCTCAAGGCGCTGGAGGAGCAGGGGCTGATCGAGGGCTACCGGGCCGTGCTCAATGCGGCGCGGCTGGGCTATTCGATGCAGTTCTTTATCGAGGTCGGGCTGACCAGCCAGAGCGAAGTGGCGCTCGAAGCGTTCGAGACGGCGGTGCAGGACATTCCCGAAGTGCTGGAATGCCACCTGATGGCCGGACAGTCGGATTATATCCTGCGCGTGGTGTGCCAGGACCATGAGGACTTCGAGCGGCTGCATCGGCGGCTTAGCGCGCGGCTGCCGGGTGTGGCGCGCATCCACTCCAACATGAGCATCCGCACCGTCAAGGTGCGAACGGGGTTGCCGATCTAGGCGACGACGGCAGCTACCGCGTGGTGCCGCTTGTGGTCGTCCCAAGCGACTTGCAGTAGCGGTTCGCCGATCAGCATGGCGCAGGCCAAAGCGAGCGCCGCGCCGCCCTTGCGGCAGAGGAAGATGATGTTGTTGGCGACGCCCGCGGTCTGCCAGAGCAGGCGCCGGACCAGGCCGTCGATGCCGCCCTTGATGCCGAGCGAGGGCAGGGTTGCTTCGACCGCGATGTTGTGGCGCAGGAGGGTGGCGCGAACGTCGTTCATGTCGTAGCGCCTGTAACGACTGTCCTTGTTGAACAGGGTCCAGAGCGGGCCGGCGCGACGGTCCAGGATGTCGAAATACAGTCGGCCATTCGGGTTGAGGAATGGGGCGTATCGCTCCATCACCTCGTAGAAATCGACATGCTTGGTGTAGAACATGTCGTTGACGACGATGACGTCGTAGCGGCGCTTCGGCTCGAAGGCCATGACATCGCAGACTTCGAATGTCGAGGGAGCGATCAGGCCCTCTTCGACCATTCGGGCGTGGAGCGGAGTCAGGCAGGTGTCGATGTCGATACTGTCGAAATGGGCGCAGGCCGGCGCGAGGTAGAATTCCATTGCGAAAGGCCCGGATGCGATGTTGAGGACGCTCTTTCCGGCGAGGTGACCTTCGAGGGTGCGGCGCATAACGTCGAAGCGGCGTTCGTTGACGAAGAAGCGGATTTCTCCCTCGTCACGATCCGTCAGGTGCTCGAACAGCAACTCCTCATAGCGCTTGTGGCGCGCAGCTATGTCCAGCAATGGCCCCTCCCGAAGAGCCAACATATTGATGCATACCGAGAATTGCCGAAAGCAACGCGTGCTTTTCTGGTTAATCGCGGATCAGCCGTCGTGGGATGGCGGCACTAGAGGCCGCTGGTCAGGTTCAGGCGGTCCAGCAC
>JBARWY010000042.1:0-3082 GCA_049647065.1 Devosia sp.
GATCGCAGGGCTCGAACTTGTTTGAGCGAACCAGACGCAGCAAGTAGGTTGTAGGACTGTCGTCAACGGTGCCGTAGGTTGATTTTGAATAGTTGAGCAGCGTTAAGTACGTCGCCTCGGCACGAAGCTTGAGGAGGCTCTCAAGGAGCCTTAGTATGTGATGCGGCTGAAGAGCGAGATCAAAGTAGGCAAATTTACTGACCGGAAGGTGACCCTCCACAATCTGCCTTGTAGCTAGTTCCAGCCTAGCAAGTTTTTGTGCCCTAAACTCAGCGAGCATTGAAAGCTGAAGCTCAATCGCTGGCACCATTGTTGACGGTGCAAACGAGAGTGCTCTTTGGTACCAAGTTTCCGCTTCTCGTTTTGTGCCCTTAAACTCGTACACCTTTCCAAGGTTGAAAAAGGCCGACGTTGCCAACGTCGCATTATCATCTGTGATCTCACCATCGAAATTCATAGAAAGCCCAATCTGCTCGGCCTCCGCCAAGGAGTTCGTGGCAATCAGTGAAGTCATTAGTGCCACGGCGGCAGGCATCGCTGATCGCCCGCTGCCATCCGCAACCATCTTCAGCACAGGAATGCTCTCATGGACGAGACCGATTTTCTGAAGGGCCAAGCCATGATAGAAACGATTTGCCTCGGTGATATCCTGACCCTCAGGACCCGCGGCCAGTTGCTCGAGCAAAGGAAGTGCTTCCCGAAGTCGCCCAATGAGCAGCAGGGACAAAGCAAGTTGTTGTTTTGCCCTCGGATGTTTTGAAAGCAGCGTACTCCCAATATGGGGACTTAGGATGCCAGAGACACGTTCGTAGTCATTTCGTTCGAAGGCTTCCCTCACGGCGGAGAGAATCGTGTCTTCTGGCTCGGGTAGTGAGGTAAGCCAGTCCATAGAAAGCGCGCCGTCGATGATGGCATTCTTGATGGTAACAGAAGTAGTTCCCTCGTCAGCGCGGCAAATCCCTGCCAGGTAAAGCTTCGTTCTTGTGGCTGGGTCTACTTGGCCGCCAGCGCGAAGAGCAATCACAGCCGACCTAAGCTGATAATCTTCTTCCACTAGTGTTCTAATATGATCTACGGGCGGCATGTCAAAGTTTGACATGTACAACCTGTTGACCACATCCTGGACGTGCGTTGGCGTAACTATTTCTCCAGTTGCCGCAATGTCTTCAAGTCTTGAGGAAATCTCCCAAACCATTCTCGGATGGCCGCCCGTCAGTGCGTACAGCTTGTCCAAAACCACTTGCTCAAAATGTAGATCGGCCCGTCTTAGGAATTCAACTACCTCGTCGCGGCTAAAGTCGGACAGATAGATTTTCTCGCCTATGTTAAATGGCGATATATTCCGGTCTTTTATAAGAACTGACGGGTCGGCCACACCGGAAAGGACATATGTTAACCGCCAATACTCATTGTGATTCACTCTAAGAAAATATATACTTCTTATTTGTGAAAATATTATGTCTGAGTATGAGACTTTAACTAGAGAGTCTACTTCGTCAAAAACAAGAACCAACTTCTTGTTTCCGATTGACTTAAGTATATTTCGCAGGCTGCGTTCATATTCAACTATTGGCTCGTGGTTTGATTTCCGGATCGCCTCTATCGCTTCGATCTGTCGCCCTAAGAGGCTATCGATTTGCTCCGATATCACGTCTATTATTGACCTAAAAAAACTTCTTGGGCTGTCGTGGCGCGCAGTCAGGTCAAAATAGACAACGATATCGCCCATCGATTCACGACGGCGCTTCATGTTAATCAGTAAGTTTGTTTTTCCCATTTGGCGCGCCACCAAAATGTAAGGTGGGCGACCCATGTCGTCGATGGCGTTGTCTAGCTGACTATCCGCAGCCCTAACAACGTAAAGATCGGGATCGACAATCGTCGCTGGAAGAAGTCTGCGCCTCATTCGGCGTCCCCTCCCTCGTTCTGGATGCGCTGTAGCATCGAAATATCTGGTCCTATGTTTAGGTGCACGCCCCGCAAAACCTGTTTGACGAAACGCGGTCGACCAAGAGACATAGCGACCAAAAGGGTGCGGTCTTCGCTAGAGACAGAAATCTCCATCGTTTTGCAGATCAAGTCGCAGAGGTCAGACAGGGCGTCTAAGCTCCATTCTGGAGTGCTGAGAATTGAGATTCTGTCGCGTAACCGTTGGCAGTCAACCGATGCGCCAGATATTGGAGTCGCGATAGACGAGAAGCCTAACCTCACTCTTCCAGACACGTTTTGATCAGCGTCCAGGCGCTCAGCTATTCCAGAGAGCCAAAGAGCTAGCTGTAAGAACGCGTCCGAGGTCATTGTAGGAAATTCTTCCACGAGCAGGAAAGTGGGTGCGTCCGCCGCAGCCCTTCTACAATGCTGAACCAAGTCCTCAACAGTAGTTAGGTCGTCGAGGTCGAAGGCGTGACCTAGCCTAGATAGCAGGCCCTTCTGCATTGCCTCCAGAGAGTTGCTGTCAACCGTACTTAGGGTGATATGCAGCAGCTTCCATCCAGCCGAAAGGGCGTTTCGCCTAAGAAGCGAAGTTTTGCCCACGCCTGATTCGCCGTGCAACCAGACGTGGCGACTAGCTAAGGCCTTACCTATGGATCCGTCTATTTGCGCTCGATTCAGATAATATGGCTCATCCACGATATTGTATACTGAGAATAGTGGGCTGCCACCCTTAAGCAGATTTTGCCGGACGAAATTCAAGAATATTCGAAATGGCAGTTCTCTGTCCGGGTCGACTATAGAGCCGTGATCCAGTTCGATGGCTACCTCGACGCGTTGGCTTTCGCTCGAATATCCTGCACTTGATGGTGTGACGATTTGATCGCCTCCTCCAACAACATACCGAACCGGCAATTTTTGTTCGATGGACTGCTGCTCCCAGTGCGTATTCAATTCTATGAGAAATGGGGCGCCCACGCCCATCTCAGAGAGCTGTGCTTCGCTGGCGCCTACTTTGGAAACCAAGTCTGCCAATGCTGCGCCAGTTGTGGGCGTGCCGAACATTAATAGCCTAAAGCGCTCTATGGCGCGGCCCGCCCTTGATTCGCTGACAACAAATTTGCGAGCGACCAGCCCCCCCATACTGTGG
>JBARWY010000043.1:0-64925 GCA_049647065.1 Devosia sp.
GCGGTGCATCCGGGTTATGGGTTCCTCTCGGAAAACCCGAAATTCGCCGAGGCGCTGGAAGCTGCCGGGATCATCTTCGTCGGGCCGCCGGTCAAAGCCATCGAGGCGATGGGCGACAAGATCACCTCCAAGAAGCTCGCTGCCGCGGCGGGCGTCTCCACCGTGCCCGGCCATATGGGCCTGATCGACAACGCCGAGCATGCCGTCACCATCAGCAGATCCATCGGCTACCCGGTTATGATCAAGGCTACGGCCGGCGGCGGCGGCAAGGGCATGCGCATCGCCCACAACGACGCTGAGGCGCGCGAGGGCTTCGAGCGCAGCAAGTCCGAGGCCGCCTCGTCCTTCGGCGATGATCGCATCTTCATCGAAAAGTTCGTCACCGAGCCGCGGCATATCGAGATCCAGCTCATCGGCGACAGTTTTGGCAATGTGCTCTACCTCAACGAGCGCGAATGCTCGATCCAGCGGCGCAACCAGAAGGTCATCGAGGAGGCGCCCTCGCCCTTCCTCGACGAGGCCACCCGCAAGGCCATGGGCGAGCAGTCGGTCGCGCTGGCCAAGGCCGTCGGCTATACGAGCGCCGGCACGGTTGAGTTCATCGTCGACGCCGACCGTAATTTCTACTTCCTCGAGATGAATACGCGCCTTCAGGTGGAGCATCCGGTGACCGAATTGATCACCGGGCTCGATCTGGTCGAACTGATGATCCGCGCCGCCAATGGCGAAAAGCTGCCGCTGACCCAGGCCGAGGTGAAACGCAACGGCTGGGCCATCGAAAGCCGGCTCTATGCCGAAGACCCCTACCGCAATTTCCTGCCCTCGACCGGCCGGCTGACACGCTACAGGCCGCCAGCAGAAAGCACGTCCGATACGCTGGCCGTCCGCAACGACACCGGCGTGTTCGAGGGCGGCGAAATCTCCACCTTCTACGATCCGATGATCGCCAAGCTCTGCACCTGGGCGCCCACTCGGCTCGAAGCGATCGACGCCATGGCTGTGGCGCTGGACAGTTTCGAGGTCGAGGGCGTCGGCAACAACCTGCCGTTCCTCTCGACCGTGATGGACCAGGAGCGCTTCCGCGAGGGACGGCTCACCACCGGCTATATCGCCGAGGAATTCCCCGAGGGTTTCCACGGCGCCGAACTCAGTGACGAACACCAGTTCGACGTGGTCGCGGCCGGAGCCATGATGATGGCGCGCCGCGAGCAGCGCCGCGCTGGCGCAGCGGCCGAAACGCATTGGCATGTGCAGGTCGGCGACACCGCCACCGTGGTGACGCTGCACCAGCACGCCCTCGAAACCCAGGTCGATGTTGGCTGGCGCAGCCAGGCGACACATCTGCATTGGCAGCCGGGCGGCAAGACCGCGCAGCTCGACTGGTCCGATGGCCGCAAGGCGGTGCTCAAGGTCACGCCGACCACCTCGGGCTTCCGCATCCGCTATCGCGGCGCCGACCTCAAGGTGATCGTGCTCCGGCCCCATATCGCCGCCCTCCTCAAGCACATGCCGGTCAAAGTCCCGCCCGACATGAGCAAGTATCTGCTCTGCCCGATGCCGGGCCAGGTGGTCCGCATCGATGTCAGTGAAGGCGATATCGTCGAGGACGGGCAGACCCTCGCTATCGTCGAGGCGATGAAGATGGAGAACGTGCTCAAGGCCGAAAAGCGCGCGCGGGTGAGCAAGGTCCATGCCGTCCCCGGCGCGGTGCTGGCGGTGGATCAGGTGATCCTCGAATTCGAGGCGGTGTGATGAGCTCTGTGTTTGCGATGCTTCAGTCGACACCCTCCCCCTCGCGGGGAGGGATCAAGGGTGGGGGGCGAGAGCCCGGATATCATGACTCCCAACACCCCCTCCTAGCCTCCCCCGTCAAGGGGGAGGTACCGCGCAGTGGTTGGGGCGATGTGGAGTCTGCCCATGCCCGCTGACTTCGCCCATTGGGCCGCCCTCGCCCAAAAGGAACTGCGCGACACACCAGTCGCCTCGCTCGATCGCGACTATGGCGGCATATCAGTCAAGCCAGTCTATTTCGGCGAGGGCTCGGAGACCCCCGGCCAGGAGCCGTTCACCCGCGGCGTGCGGGCGACCATGTACGCCAATCGGCCGTGGACCATCCGCCAATACGCTGGCTTTTCCACCGCGCGAGAGTCCAACGCCTTCTATCGCCAGGCGCTCGAAAAGGGCCAGAAGGGCCTCTCCGTCGCCTTCGATCTAGCCACCCATCGCGGCTATGACAGCGACCATCCGCGCGTGATCGGCGATGTCGGCAAGGCCGGCGTTGCCATCGACTCCGTCGAGGACATGAAAATCCTGTTCGACGGCATCCCGCTCGATCAGATGAGTGTGTCGATGACCATGAACGGCGCGGTTATTCCGGTGCTCGCCATGTTCATCGTCGCCGCAGAGGAACAGGGCGTCGCCCAGGGCAAGCTCGACGGGACCATCCAGAACGACATCCTCAAGGAGTTCATGGTCCGCAACACCTATATCTACCCGCCGGAACCGTCGATGCGGATCGTGGGCGACATCATCGCCCACACGGCGCGGCACATGCCCAAGTTCAACTCCATCTCGATTTCGGGCTACCACATGCACGAGGCCGGGGCGACGGCGGTGCAGGAGCTGGCCTATACGCTGGCCGACGGCATGGAATATGTCCGCGCGGCGCAGGCCCGCGGCCTCGATATCGATGCCTTTGCCGGGCGGCTGAGCTTCTTCTTTGGCATCGGCATGAACTTCTTCCTCGAAGTCGCCAAGCTGCGCGCTGCGCGCCAGCTGTGGAGCGAGATCATGACCGGGCTGGGGGCGAAGGACCCGCGCTCCAAGATGCTGCGCACCCATTGCCAGACGTCCGGCGTGTCACTCACCGAGCAGGACCCGCACAACAATATCGTCCGCACCACTATCGAGGCCCTGGCAGCGACCTTGGGCGGCACGCAGTCGCTGCACACCAACAGCTTTGACGAAGCCATCGCCCTGCCCACCGAATTCTCCAGCCGCATCGCCCGCAATACCCAGCTGATCCTCCAGCATGAAAGCCGCATCACCGACGTGGTCGATCCGCTGGGCGGCTCCTACTATGTCGAGGCCCTGACCAGCCAGCTGGTCGAAGGCGCCAAGGCGCTGATCGGAGAGGCCGAGATGGCGGGCGGCATGACGCAGGCGGTGCAGGCGGGGGGACCCAAGCTCGAGATTGAAAAGGCCGCCGCGCAGCGCCAGGCTCGGGTTGACCGCGGCGAGGATGTCATCGTCGGCGTCAACCGCTACCGGCTCGACGTGGAAGACGCCATCGAGGTGCGCGAGATCGACAATGCCAAGGTTCGCGCCGAGCAGGTTGCCCTGCTGCAGCGCGTGCGCGCCAGCAGGGACGAGGCGCGGTGCCAGTCCATGCTTTCGGCGCTGCGCGAATACGCCGCCAAGGACGAAGGCAACCTGCTCGAAGCGGCCATCGAAGCGGCCCGCGCCCGCGCCACTCTCGGCGAAATTTCCGCGGCAATGGAGGATGTCTTTGGTCGCCATTCTGCCGTGACCCGTGTCATCTCCGGTGTCTATGCCGGGGGCTATGGCGACGATCCGGAATTTGCCGCCATTGCCGGCCGCATCGAGGCATTCAAGGCCGCCCGCGGCCGCGCACCCTCCATCTTCATCGCCAAGATGGGGCAGGACGGGCATGATCGCGGCGCCAAGGTCATCGCCTCGGCCTTCGCCGATCTGGGCTTTGCCGTCCATATGGGCGACCTGTTCGAAACCGCGCCCGAGGTCGCCGCCCATGCCGACGAGCTGCGGGTGGACGCCGTCGGCGTCTCCTCGCTTGCGGCCGGTCACAAGACGCTGGTGCCGGAACTGATCGCGGCGCTGCGCGATCGCGACCTCGGAGAAGTCACCGTCATCGTCGGCGGCGTCATCCCCGAGCAGGATTATGACTTCCTGTTCGACAGCGGCGTCGCCGCCATCTTCGGCCCCGGCACCAATGTGCTGAGCGCCGCATTTTCGGTGCTGAGCCAGATCGAGGGAAGGCTGAGCAACCGATGATCGGCCACCTCAACCACATCGCCATCGCCGTGCCCGACCTCGCCAAGGCCGCCGCGAAGTATCGCGACCTGCTGGGTGCCCATGTCGGCCAGCCGCAGGCCCTGCCCGAGCATGGGGTCACCGTCGTCTTCATCGATACCGGCAACACCAAGGTCGAACTGCTCGAGCCCCTGGGCGAGGGCTCTCCCATTGCCGCCTTCCTCAGCAAAAACCTTGATGGCGGCATGCATCACATCTGTTTCGAGGTGCCCGACATTCTCGCGGCGGCGGCGACGCTAACCGCCGGCGGTGCGCGCGTGCTGGGTGACGGCACCCCCAAAACGGGTGCCCACGGCAAACCCGTACTATTCGTGCATCCGAAAGATTTCGATGGCACGCTGATCGAACTCGAAGAGGTTTGACCGGCCCATGAGCGACACCACCGAGCGGCATCAGGCCATTCTCGAACTGGCGCGAGAGCAGAACCGGGTAACGGTCGATGCGCTGGCCACGCATTTCTCCGTTTCGGTTCAAACCATCCGTAAGGACCTCAACCAGCTCTGCGACCAACGCCTGCTGACCCGCGTACATGGCGGCGCCACCCTGCCCTCGGGCGTCGAAAACCTCGAATACGAAGCGCGCCGACGCATCTCGGCCGATGCCAAGGACGCCATCGGGCGCGCCACTGCTGCGCTGATCCCCAATGACGCCTCGCTCTTCATCAATATCGGCACCACGACCGAGGCGGTGAGCCAGGCGCTGCTCGATCACTCGGGGCTCCTCGTCATTACCAACAACATCAATGTCGCCAACCGTATGCGGGTCTATCCGCGCTTCGAGGTGGTCATTGCCGGCGGGGTGGTGCGACCCTCGGATGGCGGCATTGTCGGCGAGGCGGCGGCCGGCTTCTTCAGCCAGTTCAAGGTCGACTACGCCATTATCGGCGCCTCGGCGCTCGACGAGGAAGGCACGCTGCTCGACTATGACTATCGCGAAGTGAAGGTGGCGCAGGCCATCATTGCCAATGCCCGCCACGTCATCCTCGTCGCCGACCAGGGCAAGTTCGCCCGCTCGGCGCCGGTGCGCATCGCCCGCATCGACCAGATCGCTACCTTCGTCACCGACCATTGCCCCTCCGAGCGCTTCCGCGCCCATTGCCAGGCGGCCGGGGTCGAACTGATCGAGGCGCAGTGAGCCTGGGGCGTTAGCCCTGCGCTAACCACGCAATCAGTTCGGTCCGCCGATAAGTCGAACTTAAACCTCCGGCGGTCCAAGGTGCGTCCGGCAGGCCAGAAGGCCGGCGGTCGGATGATATGCCTTGAGCTCGAACACGACACACATGCAGGAGCATCGCCTGAGCTGGCTGCGGCCGATCCTGTTGCCAAGCCTGGTCGCAGTGGCGCTGCTGGTCATCGGCGGGGCTTTGCTTGATCGCCAGAGCAGCGTGCTCAGCGAAGAGCGCATGCGCGCCAGCGTGCTGGCCCAGATATCGCTCGTCCGAGCCAAGCTCGAAGGCAATATCAACGGCAACATCCAGCTGGTCCGGGGCCTGGTTTCCACCATTTCCACCGAACCGGGCATGGAGCAGGAACGTTTCTCGGCACTGGTTTCGAACCTCTTCGAAGAACAAAGCCAGCTGCATTCGGTCGCTGCGGCGCCTGATCTCGTCATCGCCATGACCTACCCGCTCAACGGCAACGAACGCGCCATCGGGCTCGACTATCGCGCCAATGCGGCGCAGCGGGAGGCCGTGCTGCGTGCCCGGGACACCGGCAAGCTGGTGCTGGCCGGTCCGGTCGATCTGGTTCAGGGCGGCCGCGGCTTTGTTGGTCGCTTTCCGGTCTATACCGATGCGCCAAGCGGACGCCACTTCTGGGGGGTCGTTTCGGCCGTGGTCGACGTCGACCGCCTCTACGCCGACAGCGGTCTGGCGGAGCATTCGCACGGCATCGATATATCGATCACCGGCAAAGATGCCACCGGCGGTGATGGTACCCGTTTCTTCGGGCCTGATCTCGACGCGGAAAACCCCGTTGTCGCCGAGGTTATCCTGCCGTCGGGTTCATGGGAGCTGGCCGGCGTACCCACGGGCGGCTGGGCCGCAAGTCAGAGCAATACCTGGCTGCGCGCCGCCATGATCGTCGCGGGCGCCCTCATCCTTTTGCCCATCGTCATAACCGGACGGCTGGTGGGTGAGCGGCAACAGCATTTTCGCGAACTCAAATCCCGCGAAGCCGAACTCGCGCAACTGTCGCGCCGGCTGGGCCTGGCACTGGACGTCTCCAAGGTCGGGGTCTGGGAGCTGGACCTAGCCAGCGGGCAGGAAACCTGGGACGATCACACCAACGAACTCTTCGGCTGGCCGACGGACAATCAACCGCGCGACCACAGCAACTGGATGGCCGCCGTGCATCCCGAGGATCGTCAGCGCATCGAGGACAATTTCCGCAGCATGATTGCCGCGACCGGCCGTTTCGAGGCGGATTATCGCGTGCTGCTAGCCGATGGCACCCTGCGTCATGTCCGATCCATCGGCGCGCTTTACTGCGAACCCGGCGTGCCGGACAGGATGGTGGGCGTCAACTGGGATATGACCGCCGACGTCGCCCTCAATGAGGATCTGCGGCGCGCCACGCAACTGACCGAAGCGCGCAACCATGAGCTGGAGCTGGCGCGCGTGCGCATCGAGCACAATTCGCTGCATGACAGCCTGACGGGCCTGCCCAACCGGCGCTATCTCGATGAAATGCTGAAGCGCCAGGCCGCCGGCGGGTATCATGACAGCGGCAGCATGGCGCTGCTGCATATCGACCTCGACCGCTTCAAACAGATCAACGACACCCTGGGCCACGCAGCCGGCGATGCCATGCTGATCCATGCCAGTGCCGTGCTACGCGATAATTGCAGCAGCAGCGACTTCGTCGCGCGCATCGGCGGCGACGAGTTCCTCGTGCTCACGACGGCCCGCGAGGGCGACATCTACCTGGCGACCCTGGCCGAGCGGATCGTGACCCAGATGCGGCAACCGGTGACCTATGAGGGCCACGAATGCCGCTTTGGCGTCAGTATCGGCATCGCCGCCGATCGCAGCACTGACATCGACGTCAAACGCCTGCTGATCAATGCCGACATCGCACTCTACCGGGCCAAGGGCCGCGGCCGTGGTCGCTTCGAGTTCTTCTCGGAGGCGCTGCAGGCCGAGGTCGTCAAGACCAAGCGGGTGGCCGACGAGATCCTCAGCGGACTCGAACGCAATGAATTTGTCGCCTGGTTCCAGCCGCAGTTCGATGCCCACACGCTCGACGTGGTCGGCGTCGAGGCATTGGCGCGCTGGCAGCATCCGACCGAGGGCATCAAGGCGCCGGATGCCTTCATGCAGATTGCCGAGGAGCTCAACGTCGTTGCGACTGTGGACCGGCTGATCCTCGAACAGTCCCTCGCCGCGCTCGCCCGCTGGGACGCCATGGGGCTGGACGTGCCGCGCGTCTCGGTCAATGTGTCGCTGCGCCGGCTCAATGACGAGGACCTTGTCGATGGCCTCAAGCAGCTCAAGATCGAGCCGGGCCGGCTGTCCTTCGAACTGGTGGAGTCGATCTACCTGGATGAAGGCGATGCCGTGGTCGGCTGGAACATCGACCAGATCAAGGAGCTAGGCATCGACGTTGAAATCGACGATTTCGGCACCGGCTATGCCTCCATCGTGTCGCTGCAGAAACTGCGCCCCACCCGCCTCAAGATCGACCGGCAGCTGGTCAATCCGATCCTTGTCGATCCGGGCCAGCGCCAGTTGCTTGCCTCCATCGTTGATATCGGCAAGTCGATGGGCATTGAGGTCGTCGCCGAGGGCGTCGAGACCATGGAACATGCCGCGATCCTGCGCGATCTGGGCTGCGATATCCTCCAGGGTTACGCCTTCTCCCGCCCACTCAGCGCGGCCAATCTCGAAGCCTTCCTCAAGGCCAAAGCCTGGCGCCAGGCGTCGTAGAGATCTTTCCTCGCCCCACGCGTAGCCCCACCCCCTCCTACCGCCCCATCAAAGGGGAGGTTCTCTCTCCACTCCTGTGGCGCAATCTGGCCCAACCCACCGGACGGCACTTCCCCCTTGATGGGGGAGGTTGGGAGGGGTGACCCACCCACCGGCGTCTCGATCTACCCTTCTCAAACCGCGTCCCATGATGCATTGATCCCCACTTGTATGGGAGATGAGCATGAGCGCAGAAAAGCGGTTTGGACTTGGTGTGGTGGGCGCCGGCATGGGCGCCAAGCCGCATGCGCTAGCGCTGCAATCGCTGGCCGGCAGCATCGATGTGCGCGGGGTCTATCGCCGCAACCGCGCCGAGCTCGAAAGCTTCTGCCAGACCTACGGGTTCCCCGCTGCCGAGAACTATGAAGCCCTCCTCGCCGATCCCGGAGTCGAGGCCATCCTCGTCCTCACCACCCCCAATGCCCGCGAAGAACTGGTGGCTGCAGCGGCCAGGGCGGGCAAGCATGTGCTTATGGAGAAGCCGGTCGAGCGGACGCTTAAGGCCGCCGAGCGGATAGTCGATACCTGCGACGCGGCCGGGATCAAGCTCGGCATCATCTTCCAGCATCGCTTCCGCCGCGCTTCGCGCTACCTCGCCGAAGCGGTGGCGGAAGGTCGCTACGGCCGTCTCGAGGCGGTGCATCTGGTCGTGCCGTGGTGGCGCCCGCAGGCGGGCTATTACGACCAGCCCGGTCGCGGTACCGTGGCGCAGGATGGCGGCGGCGTGCTCATCACCCAGGCCATCCATTCGCTCGATCTGATGCTCAGCCTCTGCGGCGAGGTCGATGCCGTCACCGCCATGGCCAAAACCACGCGGCTGCACCAGATGGAGACGGAGGACTTCGTGTCGGCCGGCCTGGAGTTCACCAACGGCGCTGTCGGCGCCGTGATGGCGACGACCGCCAATTTCCCTGGCGGACCGGAAAGCCTGACGCTCAACTTCGCCCAGGCGACAGCGACGCTTACCGCCGGCAACCTCACGATCCGCACCATGGCGGGCGAAACCATCACCGAGGGCGAAGCCAGCCAGGGCGGCGGCGGCGCCGATCCGATGGCATTCCCTTTCGACTGGCACGCCGCCCAGATCGCCGATTTTGCCGAGGCGGTGCGCCACGATCGCCAACCGCTCAGCAATGGCCATACGGCCTTGCGCGTACATCGGCTGATTGATGCGATGACGACGTCGGCGCGAGAAGGGCGGCGGGTGGTTATCTCCTAAGAGGAGGTGGCTCTCGTCACCCCCAACCTCCCCCATCAAGGAGGTGCCAAGTTGCGGCACTATCTCGTCATCGAGTGGAGGGAACCTCCCCTTTGATGCGGGAGGTAGGAGGGGGTGGAGCAACGCACTCGATCAAGTGGCTGCCCTACCCCGCCAGCGCCCGCTTCTTCGCCAGCCGTTCCTTGATGCTCTCGACGCTCGACTTGGGCGTGGCCGCAAACAGGGTGCGCGTATAGCTGTGCTGGGGGTTGCCGAACACCTCGTCGCGGCTGCCGTGTTCGACGACATCGCCGAAATACATCACCATCACTTCGTCGGCGATGTAGCGCACGACGCTAAGGTCGTGGCTGATGAACACATAAGTCAGCCCGAACTCGTCCTGCAGGTCCTTGAGCAGGTTGAGGATCTGCGCCTGCACTGAAAGGTCCAGCGCCGATACCGGCTCATCCAGCACGAGAAAACTCGGATTGAGCATCAGCGCCCGTGCGATGGCGATGCGCTGGCGCTGGCCGCCGGAGAACATGTGCGGATAGCGGTTATAGTGCTCGGGGCCGAGGCCGACCTTGAGCAGCATGGCCATGGCCTTGTCGCGCCGCTCGGCTGCCGACATGGACGTATTCAGCAGCAGCGGCTCGGCCAGCACGTCGCCGATCTTCTGGCGCGGGTTGAGCGAACCATAGGGGTTCTGGAAGATGATCTGCACCTTCTGGCGCTGTTCACGGGTCACGTGAGCGGCACTGGCCGGGATGCCATCGATCAGAATTTCACCAGAGGTCTGCGGATCGATCAGCGTGATCATGCGCGCCAGGGTCGACTTGCCGCAGCCGCTTTCGCCAACCACGGCCAGGGTCTTGCCCTTCTGCAGGGTGAAGTTCACGCCTTTGACGGCATGCACCATCTTGGCCGGTCGCAGGAAGCCGCCTGATGTAACATAGTCACGCGTGAGATTGCGAACTTCGAGAACGGGTGTCGTCATGCTCAGACTCCCGGCGCCGGTTCGAAGACGAAGTCGGAGACGGTCGGCAGGCGATCACCAACAGCGTTTTCCGGCAGCGCCGACAAGAGGGCGCGCGTGTAGTTCGACTTGGGACTCTCGAAAAGGCTGAGCACGTCGGCCTCTTCCATCTTGTGCCCCTTGTACTGCACGATGACGCGGTCGGCCGTCTCGGCCACCACGCCCATGTCATGGGTGATCATGATCAGCCCCATGCCATGCTCGGCCTGCAGGCGCACCAGCAGGTCGAGGATCTGCTTCTGGATCGTCACGTCGAGCGCCGTCGTCGGCTCGTCGGCGATCAGGAGTTTGGGATTGCACGAGATGGCCATGGCGATCATGACGCGCTGGCACTGCCCGCCGCTCATCTGGTGCGGATAGGCGCCAAGCCGGTCGGCGCCATCCTTGATACCCACCAGGTTGAGCAGTTCGATGGCGCGGTCGCGCGCCGCCCGTCCGCGCAGGCCCAGATGCTTGGCCAGCACTTCCTCGAGCTGGAAGCCCACGGTGAAGCAGGGATTGAGGCTCGCCACCGGCTCCTGGAAGATCATGGCGATATCCTTGCCGATGATCTGGCGCTTGTCGTGCGGGCTCATCTTGAGCAGGTCGAGGCCCTCGAATTCCATCTTGTCGGCGGTGACGGTGGCCGAAGCCGGCAGCAGGCCCATGACGGCCAGCATGGCAACCGACTTGCCCGAGCCGGATTCCCCGACAATCGCCAGCACTTCGCGGCTGTCGACCGACACATCGATGCCGTCGACTGCCTTGAACAGGCCTACCGAGGTATCGAAGGCGACGGTCAGGTTGCGGATATCAAGCAGAGGCATGGATCAGCTCCTCTTGAGCTTGGGATCAAGCGCATCGCGCAGGCCATCGCCCACGAGATTGATCGCCAGCACGGTGATGAGAATGGCGAGGCCCGGGAAAGTCACGATCCAGGGCGCGCTGCTGATGAATTCACGGCCCCTGGCCAGCATGGTGCCCCATTCGGGCGTCGGGGGCTGTGCCCCCATGCCCAGGAAGCCCAGGGCCGCCGCGTCGAGAATGGCGTTGGAGAAGGAGAGCGTCGCCTGAACGATCAGGGGGCCGAGGCAATTGGGCAGGATGGTCACGGTCATCAGGCGGAAGTGGCCCGCCCCGACCATCTTGGCCGACGTAACATATTCGCGGTTCTTTTCGGCCATGACCGATGCTCGCACCAGGCGGGCAAAGTGCGGCTGCAGCACCAGGGCGATAGCCAGCATGGCGTTGAGCAGTCCCGGACCCAGAATGGCGACCAGCACCAGAGCCAGCAGCAGCGACGGGAAGGCCAGGATGATGTCCATGACACGCATGATGACGACATCGACCCAGCCACGGAAATAGCCGGCCAGCAGACCGAGGATCACGCCGACCGTCGCCGCAATGGTCACGACGACAAGACCGATGGAGAGCGAATAGCGCGCGCCATGAATGAGACGCGACAGGATATCGCGGCCAACCTCGTCGGTGCCCAGGAAGAATCTGGGATCACCGCCAGTCGTCCAGGCCGGCGGCAGCTTGTCGAAGCCGCGGAACTGCTGCTCGGGGGCAAAGGGCGCGACCCATGGCGCCAGCAGCGCCAGCACGACGAATACCACCACCACGGCAAGGCCGATGACGGCGCCGCGATTCATCGAGAAGTAGTGCCAGAATTCGGCAAAGGCGGCGCCGCGGCTACCCTTGGGAATAACTACGACCGGTTTGGAGATGTCTGTCATCATCGCACCCGAATGCGCGGATTGATGACCGCGTAGAGAACATCGACGATCAGATTGACCGCCATGATAATCAGAGCGATCAGCAGCAGCCCGCTCTGGACCACGGGATAATCGCGCTTGAGGATGGATTCGATCATCCACTTGCCGATGCCGGGCCAGGAAAAGATCGTCTCGGTCAGAATAGCGCCGGCCATCAGGGCGCCCACCTGGAGGCCGATCGTGGTGACGACCGGGATGAGGGCATTGCGCAAAGCATGCACGTTGACGACGCGCTTGGGCGATAGCCCCTTGGCGCGGGCGGTGCGGACATAGTCCTCGCCGAGCACTTCGAGCATGGCCGAGCGGGTCTGGCGCGCGATCACCGCCAGCGGAATGGTGGCCAGGACGACCGTGGGCAGGATCAGGTGGCGCAGGGCCGAAACGAAGGCCGGCCAGTTGCCATAGAGCAGGCTGTCGATGGTCATGAAGCCCGTAATCGGCCGCAGGAAGAAGTTGAGCGCGATGCGGCCCGACACCGGCGTCCAGCCCAGATAGCTGGAAAAGAACATGATCAGCAGCAGGCCCCACCAGAAAATCGGCATGGAATAGCCGGTGAGCGCCACGCCCATGGTGCCCTGATCGAGCCAGGAGCCTCGCTTGACCGCAGCCAGCACACCGGCGGGCACGCCGACGACGGTCGCGAGAATGATGGCGCAGAGCGCCAGTTCGACCGTGGCGGGAAACAGGGTCATGAACTCGCCCAGCACCGGGCGCTTGGTGCCCAGGGAGACGCCGAAGTCGCCACTCAGGACCGAGCCGAGATAATTGAGATATTGCTGCCAGATCGGCAGGTTGTAGCCAAACGCTTCTTTGAGGATTTCGTAGCGCTCGGGCGTCACGCCGTGCTCGCCGGCCATGGCGAGGATGGGGTCACCCGGCAGCAGCCGGACAAAGGCAAAGGCGCAGATCGAAATACCGATGACGGTCGGAACGATCAGCAGCAGCTTGCGGAGAATATAGGAGATCATGGACTGTTTCTTGAGTGGAAGCGCCGGACCAGAGCCCGGCGCCTCCTAGCCTAGTTATTCGGTGACGTCGACATTGTCGAAGACGTGATCACCCAGCGGGCTCTGGATAAAGCCAGTGACGCGCTTGTTCATCGGCACGAAGACCTTGGAGTGAGCCAGGGTCAGAGCGGGTTCTTCCGCCTTGAAGATCACCTGCGCCTGCTCATAGAGAGCCGTCCGCTCAGCCGGGTCCGCAGTGACCTTGGCCTTCTGGATCAGGTCCTCGAATTCCTCGTTGCACCATGCCGAGTAGTTGGACACGCCAACGGCCGAGCAGGAGAACAGGGTCGCGAAGAAGTTATCCGGATCACCATTGTCGCCGGTCCAGCCGATCTGGAACGGACCCTTGCGCTCGGGCTGCTTGCCGCGCTCGCGATATTCGGTCCATTCATAGGTCACGATATTGGCGGTAACGCCGATCGCAGCCCAGTCGGCCTGGATCATTTCGGCAACGCGCTGGGCGTTGGGGTTGTACGGACGCGACACGGGCATGGCCCACAGGTCGGTGGTCAGCTCGGTGACACCGGCTTCGGCCAGCAGCGCCTTGGCGCCTTCGACGTCATAGGTGTCGTCTTCGACCGCGTTGTTATACGACCACATGGTGGGCGGGATTAGGTTCTTGGCAACCTGGCCGGCACCCTGGTAGACGGCGTCGACGATGGCCTGCTTGTCGATAGCCATCGAGAGTGCCTTGCGCACCTTCACATTGTCGAACGGCGCCTCGGTGACGTTGTAGGACATGTAGCCGATGTTGAGGCCTTCCTGCTCCAGCACGTTCAGGTTTTCATTGGCCTGAAGCATGGGAACATCAGCCGGAGCCGGGTACGGAATGACGTCGCATTCGCCGGCGATCAGCTTCTGGGCACGCACCGACTGGTCAGGCGTGATGGCGAAGATCAGGTCGTCGATGGCAGGCTTGCCGCCAAAGTAGTCGGGGTTGGCTGCATAGCGGATCACCGAGTCGAGCTGATAGTCGACGAAGGTGAACGGGCCAGTGCCGATCGGCTGGGTCGACAGCAGTTCGGGTGTGCCTGCAGCGGCGAGCTGGTCGGCATATTCCTTGGAGACGATCGAGCCGAAGGGCATCGCCAGGTTGGCGATCATCGGCGCGTTGGGCTCGCTCAGGACGAACTTGACGGTCAGGTCGTCGACCTTGACGATTTCCTTGACGTAGCGCGGCATGTCCATGCCCTGGTAGTAGTCCCAGGTCAGGTTTGCCAGGTACGCGAAGTACGGGTTGTCTTCCTTGTACTGGCGCTCGAACGAGAAGATCACGTCGTCGGCGTTGAAGTCGCGCGTCGGCGTGAAATAGGGCTGGGTGTGGAACTTGACGCCCGGACGCAGCTTGAAGGTGATCTCAAGGCCGTCGGCGGAAACTTCCCAGCTCTCGGCCAGACCTGGCTCGACATCGGTGCTGCCGGGAACGAAAGCGGCCAGTCCGTCATACATGGTGTGCGCGGAGGCGTCGAAGTCGTTACCGCCAGTCGTCGGACCGGGATCGAAGTGGGCAGGCGAGGCTTCCGAGCAGAATACCAGCTGCTTGGCCTGGGCCGCGCCAGCGGCGAGCGCCATGATGGCAGTCGCCGCGAGCAGCGTTTTCATCAATTTCATGATTGTTGTCTCCCGATAGATTATGCGCATCCGGCTTGCCAACCGGAGCTTGGGCGTCAACAAAGCCTAGAATCCATGGGAGCGCAAGCAGGCAGATTGACCATTTGGTCAATCTTATGACAGCCGAAACGTCCTTCCACAGGATTGGACGGAATTAGAACGAACCGTTCGCCAGCGCCGTCATGGCTTGACCCCGCCCCGCCGCTGATGATCCATGGTTGTCATGAGCCAATCCATCGCCACTGTTTCCCTGCTCGTCACCGATTATGACGAAGCCATCACCTTCTACTGCGATACGCTGGGTTTCGACCTGGTGGTCGATACCGATCTGGGTGGGGGCAAGCGCTGGGTCGTGGTTGCCCCGCCCGGCCGCACCGGCGCGCAGCTGCTGCTGGCCAAGGCGGATGGCGAGGCGCAGCGCGCCGCTGTCGGCAACCAGGGCGGCGGCAGGGTGATGTTCTTTCTCGAGAGCACCAATTTTCTCAAGGAACACGCGGCCATGCTCGAGCGCGGCATCAACTTCATCGAGGAACCGCGCCAAGAGCCCTACGGTTTGGTCGCCGTGTTTCAGGATCTCTACGGAAACAAATGGGACTTCATCCAGCCCAAGCGCTGACCGCCGCGCTCGCGCTGCTGGCCGCGCCGGCCGCCGCGCAGGAAGCCGGCTGGCACTACTCGCCACTGCCTGGTGAAGGCGACCGGGCGACACTGGGCTGCGCCCGCGTTTCCACGCCGCAGAACTATGCCTGCATCGCCGTGCGCTGCGAGGATGATTTCACCACCGGTGTGCATATCCACACCAGCCGCCCGACCGGAGATGTCGGGCGCTGGGCGATCACGGTGGACAAGGAGACGCGCTCCTTTGACGCAGAGGCGGCCCAGCCCTATGGCGCGCGACTGGTCGGCGACTTTCCTGGGTCCTCGATAATCTGGCCAATGGCGCCATCGCCTATCTCGAGCCGGAGGATGGACTGGGCGTGCCGGCCAATCACATTGCGCTCGATGGCTCCCTCTACGCCATCAATGCCGCTCTCGCCTTCTGTGCGCCGCGGGTTCACGTCGAACCGAACGCGGCTGCGGGCGTTTAGACACACATAAGCAAATGGAGAAGCATCATGGACCGCCGCCCGCTCGGACGCAGTGAAGTCGTTATCGAACCCCTGGTATTGGGCGGCAACGTCTTCGGCTGGACGGTAGACGAAAAGACCGGCTTTGCCATTCTCGATGCCTTTGTCGACGAAGGCTTCTCCGCCCTCGATACTGCGGAAGGCTATCCCAACTGGGTGCCGGGCAATCCTCCCGGCATGAGCGAAACCATTATCGGCAAGTGGCTCAAGGCGCGCGGCAACCGCGATGCCGTCCATATCCTCACCAAAGTCAATTCCGGCAAGAAGCCGGGCGGTCTCAAGGCCGACAATATCGCCGCCAGTTTCGACGCCTCGCTCAAGCGGTTGCAGACCGACTATGTCGATGTCTACTTCAGCCACTGGCCCGATGCCGAGGCCAGCCACGAAGAAACGCTGGGCGCCTATGACCCCATGGTGCGGGCCGGCAAGGTGCGGATCATCGGCGCGTCAAACTATACCGCCGAGATGGTCGACGCGGCACACGAGGTCTCGGTCATCAAGTCGCTGCCGCGCTATGAGGTGCTGCAGCCCCGCTTCAACCTCTATGACCGCGCCGAATTCAATGCGCTGGCCGACACTGTGGCCGAGCATGAGATGGGCACGGTGGTTTACTACAGTCTCGCCTCGGGCTTCCTGACCGGCAAGTATCGGTCCAAGGCCGATTTCGGCAAATCGCCGCGCGGTGGCGGCATCGAGCGATATCTCGACGAGAAAGGCACAAGAATTCTCGCAGCGCTCGACGAGGTCTCCAAGGCCAATGACGCGACGCCTGCGGAAGTCTCTCTCGCCTGGCTCGTGGCCCAGCCCGGCGTCACGGCGCCGATCGCCTCGGCAACGTCGGTGGAACAGGTCAAGAGCCTAGCCAAGGGCGTCAGGCTGAAGCTCAGCGAAGCGGATTTGAAGGCGCTGACGGAGGCGGGGAAGTAGAGGTCAGCTTCTCAGTCGACACCCTCCCCCTTGCGGGGAGGGATAAGGGGTGGGGGATGTTTGGCCCCGATATCCGGGCCAACCGACACCCCCTCCCAACCTCCCCCGTCGAGGGGGAGGTACGGCGCAGTGGTTGTGGCAGGCTCAGTTGCCTACCACTCGAATTCCGGCCCGTTCTCCCGCGCGCCCATCAGAAACACGTCGCTCATCAGCCGCAGCGGGGCGGCGTCGACGTCGCTTTCGTGCCGGTCGAGCAGGCCGGCGAAATGCTCATACATGGCGGCGTATTCGCCATCGCCATGCCTGATCACCAGCTCGTCGTTGACTGTCAGCGAACGGCCGCCGCCTTCGAGCTTGATGACGTTCCCCGTGCCGGTCTCGACCTGGATGGTCCAGATTTCGCCGCTCTCTTCCAGCCAGTTGAAGCCGGCCGACAGCTTGGGCTGGTGCAACTGTCCCGACTTGAACGCGATCTCGACATCGACAGGGGTCTGCCGGTTGGCCGGGAAGGTCAATCTGGCGCGCTCCACGAAGACGGGGAACGGCATGATCTTGGTGAAGATCGAGAAGGCATTGATGCCCGGATCGCAGACGCCAAAGCCACCGGGCTCCCACACCCAGTCCTGGCCGGGGTGCCATTTGCGCACGCTTTCGCGCCAGTCGATGCGTACCGACTTGACGCCTTGTTCGGCAATGATCGCCTTGGTGCGGTCTACCGCAGGATTCCACTGGCTGTGCCAGGTCTGGTACAGCACGCGGTCGAGGCGCCGCGCATGGGCGATCAGGTCGTCCAGCTCGGAAATGGTGGTGGTGGGCGGCTTTTCCATCATCACGTCCTTGCCGGCGTCGAGCGCCTCGCGGACATATTGATGGCGGATGCCGGGCGGGGTGCAGATCGACACCAGCGATACATCGGGCATAGCCGCGTAGAGCTCGGCCGGCGTGCGGAAGGCGGGTAGCCCGTTGTGGCTCAGGCCGCGCGTCGACACGGTTGCCGCCACTTCGAAATCATCAGATGCGTCGATCACCGGCAGGTGCTGGTCCTGCGCGATCTTGCCCACGCCGATGACGGCGATCCTGCGTTTGGCCATGAGGCGGTTCCTTCCCGAAAAGTCGGGCGTATAGAACAGAGGCACCCCCACTCTGCCAAGTGCAATTGTATGATTATTTTGGCGGCTGCCAGAGTTCGATCTGGTTGCCCTCGGGATCGTGCAGGCGGCAGAACCGTCCGGTTTCCGGCGTGTCCCATTCATCCGGCCGAGTCTCGGTGGCAATCCCCGCCGCGTTGAGCTGGGTCATCATCTGATCGAGATCATCGACACGGAAATTGATCATCCATTGCTTGTCCGCCGGAAAGTAGTCCGTCGCCTGCTTGAATGGCGCGAAAACCGTAAGTCCTTGTTCCTGCTGCCATAGCTCGGTGATGCCGAGATGCTGCTCATACCAGGCCGCCAATGCCTTGGTATCACGCGAGCGGAAAAAGATGCCGCCTATGCCCAGTGCTTTCGCCATTCTCCGATCTCCTATTGGATGAGTATTGCCCGGAAGTCGTTGACGTTGGTCCCCGTCGGCCCCGTCACCAGCAGGTCGCCGATGGCATTGAAGGCGCCCCAGGCATCGTTGCCCGCCAGCGCTGCCAGCGGATCGATACCCGCCTTGCGCAGCCTGGTTGCGGTCGTGCCATCGGCGAAGGCGCCGGCATTGTCCTCGGAGCCGTCTATGCCATCGGTATCGGCCGCCAGCGCCGAGATGCCCTCGACCCCGTCGATAGCGATGGCCAAGGCCAGCAGGAATTCGGCATTGCGCCCGCCGCGGCCGCCCTTGCCGCGCAAGGTCACGGTGGTCTCGCCGCCCGAAAGCAGCACGACGGGCTTGGGGAACGGCCGGTTGCGCCTGGCGATTTCGCGCGCCATCGCCGCATGCACCTGCGCCACGTCACGCGATTCCCCTTCGATGGAATCGGAAAGGATGGCCGCCTCGATACCCTGCCTGCGGGCCAGGTCCGCCGCGGCCTCCAGCGACAGGTTAGCCGAGGCGATGGTGCGCACGGTGTTGCGTGCGAAGACCGGGTCATCGGGCAGCGGCGCCAGATTGTCCTCGCCCGCCAGCAAGGCATGGGCGTGAGGAGGCAATTCGAGCCGATAGAGATTGGCATACTTGCGCGCCAGCTCCCGCGAGCCGGAGAGCGCAATGGTCGGCCCCGAGGCGACCACCGCCGGATCATCCCCCGGCACGTCGGATACGACCAGCGTCGCCACCCGTGCCGGCGCGCAATGGGCCGCGAGGCGCCCGCCCTTGATGGTCGAGAACTGGTTGCGGATGAGGTTCATGACCGAGATCGGCGCCCCTGAGGCCAGCAGAGCCCGGTTGATCGCCTGCTCGTCGTCGAGCGTCAGCCCCGGTGCAGGCGCCGGCAGGAGGGATGAGCCACCCCCCGAAATCAGCGCCACCACCAGGTCGTCCGGTCCGAGACCGGAGACCGCTTCCAGCATCCGCCGCGCCGCGAGAAAGCCCGCCTCGTCCGGTACGGGATGAGCCGCCTCGACGATTTCGATGCGGGTACAGGCCTCCGCATAGCCGTAGCGCGTCACCACCAGGCCGCTGAGCGGGCCATCCCACGCCTCTTCGAACGCCCGCGCCATCTGTGCCGAAGCCTTGCCGGCGCCGATGACGATGGTGCGTCCGGCCGGTCGTTCCGGCAGGTGCCTGATCACGCCCAGCGCCGGTTGCGCTTGCGCCACGGCTTGGCGAAACATCTGTTCGAGCAGGGCGCGGTCCATTGTGTCTCTCGGCTTGCGATTCGGTGCAGGCAAGGGTAGCCAGCAAAGGGTTGCCTGGACAGTTGTCAAACGGACGACACAGAGTCCGAATAGCGGACTGCCAAGGAGCCCCGATGACAGAACGATTCGCGATCTTTTTTGCCCCCGCTGCCACCAGCAATCTGTGGGAGCGGGCCGCCACCTGGCTGGGTCGCGATGCCAGCGATGGCAGCTTCTTCAACGGTCCGGTGGCCGGCATCGACCGCGATCGCCTGCTCAATCTGACCCAATCGGCCAACCGCTATGGCTTTCACGCCACGATCAAGGCCCCGATCGCCCTTGTCGAAGGCACGGATGAAGCCGACCTGCGCGCGGCACTCGCTGATTTTGTCACCCGGCACCAGCCCATCGACCTCGGCAAGCTCAAGCTGGCGTCGCTGCAGGGCTTCCTGGCGTTGATGGTCGATGGCGAGAACGAAAACCTGCAGGACTTCGCTGCCCATGTGGTCGAGGATTTCGAGCCCTTCCGCGCGCCGATGTCGGTCAAGGATCGCGCCGCCCGCGCCAGCAAGGGGCTGAACGAGCGGCAGATCGAGCTGCTCGACGCCTATGGCTATCCCTATGTGTTCGAGGAATTCCGCTTCCACATGACGCTGACCGACCGGCTGGGCGAAGCCGATGCGCGCGATATCGCGGTCGCCGCCAACACCTGGTTCGGCCCGGCGCTGGACGAGCCGGTGCTGCTCGACCGGCTGTCGCTGTTCCACGAGTACGAGGCCGGAAAGCCATTCCGCCGCGTCGGCGACTTCAAGCTCGGAGCTGCCAGCTGATGGTCGAGACCCAATTCCGCAATGCCCGCATCGTACTGGCCGGCGAGATTGTCGAGGGCAGCCTTGCCAGCCGCGACGGCGTCATCGCGGCGATCGATTCCGGCACCGCGCAGACTGGCGAAGACCTCGACGGCGATTACCTGATCCCCGGTCTTGTCGAGCTTCACACCGACCATCTCGAAAATCACTACCGGCCACGACCGGGCGTGTTCTGGGACGCCATGGCCTCCCTCCATGCCCATGACGTGCAGATTGCCGGCTCCGGCATCACCACGGTGTTCGACGCGGTCCGCATCGGCTCCGACCTCGACATGCCCGAGATGCGCGAGCATGCGGGACGCCTGATCGGTGCGGTGAGCGAGGCGCGCAACGCTGGCTGGCTGCGGGCCGACCACCTCATCCACCTGCGCTGCGAACTGCCCAGCGCCGATGTTATCGATCACTTCGAGAGTTTCGTGGGCCACCCCACGACAAGACTCATCTCGCTGATGGATCACACGCCGGGCCAGCGCCAGTTCACCTCGCTCGAGACTTACAAGCTGTTCTACAAAAAGCAGCTTGGCGTGACCCAGGAAGAGGTGGAGCGCTACCTGGCCGCGGCGCTGGCCCAGCACGAACGCTATGCCGCGCCCAATCGCCGGCATCTGGTGTCCAGGGCCCGAGCGCTGAACCTGGCCATGGCCAGCCATGACGATGCGACGCTGGCTCATGTCGAGGAAGCCGTCGAGGACGGTGTCGCCATCGCAGAATTTCCCACTACGCTCGAGGCCGCTGCCGCCGCGCATGACGCGGGTCTCGCCATCTTGATGGGCGCGCCAAATGTGGTGCGCGGCAAGTCCCATTCTGGCAATATCTCGGCGACCGATCTGGTGCGTGCAGGCCTCCTGGATATTCTCAGTTCAGACTACGTGCCGTTTGCCCTGCTGCAGGCCGCCTTCGTGCTGCCGCAGCGTGTCGACGGGCTGGCACTACCCGAGGCGCTGGCGACGGTCACCAGCAATCCGGCCAGGGCTGCCGGGCTCGATGATCGCGGCGAGATCGCCATAGGCAAGCGTGCCGACCTGGTGCGGGTCAAGGTGGTGGGCGGCCTCCCCATCGTCCGCGGCGTCTGGCGACAAGGCATAAGGGTAAGCTGAGACATGGCCCGATCGCTTGGTTCACTTGTCCTCGTCGTCGGCCCTTCCGGGGTAGGCAAGGATACGCTGATAGCAGGCGCCCGCCATGCGCTGGGAAACGACAAGCGCTTCGTCTTCGTGCGACGCCTCGTGACCCGGCCGACCGCCGTCGAGGTGGAAGACCACGACAGTCTCGATGCGGAAACATTCCGCCAGATGGACGAAGCCGGGCGCTTCGCCCTGTCCTGGGACGCGCACAATCTGCGCTATGCGCTGCCGCTCAGCGTCGACACCGACCTGGCCCTGGGCAAGACCGTCGTCGCCAATGTCTCGCGTCACGTCGTGAGCGAGGCGCTCGACAAATATCCGGCCTGCGCCGTGGTGCTGATCACCGCCGAGATCTCCTGCCGGGCCGAGCGTCTGGTCCGCCGCGGCCGCGAAAGCGGCGACCAGATCACGGCGCGGCTGGCGCGTGAAAGTGCGCCGGTGCCCACCGGGGTGACGCCCATCATCATCGACAATTCCGGGCTCCTGGCCATCGGCGTTACTGCTTTCGTCATGGCCCTGCGCACCATCGCCGCGCAGGAATGAACCCAAGCCGCACTGACGCGTTGCTGTCAGCAGCAGCGTCAGGAGTACCCTATGAGCCGTAATGGACTATATGCCGTGATCGCCATCCTGCTGGTCGCGGTGGTTGGCTTTGGCATCTATGCTTACCAGCAGCAGCAAGCGCAGCCGGGTATCGAGGTCCGGATCGACGAACAGGGAGTGTCGATCGATGGCAATGGATGACGAGAGTGGCCGCCGGCAGGCTATCGCCACGGCGATAAAAGCGGAACTGGAGCGGCAGGCGCTGGCCGGCGCACCGCGCGTCGATGTCGACGCCCTTGCCCAAGCGATCGACGAGGCGCTCGATCCGCCGCCGCCAGCAAATGAGGGTCGGCACCCGGACGAACTCAACGCCACCAACGACGACTGAGGGCCGGGAAAATTACCAGCGACACCTATACGCTTATCGGCCTTGGCGTTGCCGCCATCGTCGTTGTCTGGCTCGTCTTTTCGGTGCTCAAGAAGGTCTTCGGGCTGTTGTTCCTCGCAGCCATCGGGGTCGCCGGCTTCGTGCTCTGGCAAAATCCCGATATGCTGGACGCGGTGGTGGCGTGGGTGCAGAGTTTCATGCCTGATTGACCCGCGCCTCGCCGGGCCGAGTATACGCAGCAGCCGCGCCGAAGGCGCGGCCACCGCTCAGGCCGCGTTACTGCCCTTGCGGACGGCCTGCGACACGGCGAAGTGTGCCTTTTCAACCGTTTCGAACTGCTGGCCGTCAATGGCGAAGGCCGGTAGCTTGACGGCGAGGAAGCGGTAGCCGTCGGCATGCGGCACCACGACGCCGAGTGGTTCCCCGGCGACTTCTATGACGATTGGCTTGTGGGCCTGGGCCCGGTCGAGACTGCGTTCCTGCATGGGTGGTTGCTCCACTTGCGCATTGCACAGGTCAGGAATCTGGTGAGCAAAGGGGCTTGCACCATCCTGTCCGGCAACGCTGGGGTTCTATCGAAAGACTGAGACGAAGGCGTGACAGCGGGTCACATTCGTTTCGAGTGACAGATCCCTTGCCAGCGTTTGGACGCATGCAGGTGGGTGCGTACGAGCGAGCAACCTGCATGGATGGTGAAGGTATTCGATGTGGTCATCTTCATTCCTTTCCTGCTGGTTGAAACGACTCGAAGCATCGGCAGGTGCCGATGGGTGAGGGCAAGATAGGAGCGTTTAGCGCCGATTGCTAGATGCGGGCCGCCCAGAGAATGCAGATTTGGAGAAAAAGAACGTTCGACTTTAGGTGCAAGTCAGCCAATCAATTTTTGACGTACGCACCTCAGCCGCCAACTGCGCCAGCGTGCTTGAACTGGGCCGAACAATCTGGTGTTGTCCGCCTTCAACAAAGCGTCACCGCGGAAAGTAACCGCGGCCGAGGGGTGTACGAAGTGTCAGAAGACGACCTGCCGCAGATTGCCCTCAAGGGCAAACGCGGCGTCAAACCATCCGGAAAACCGACGCTCAAGACCATTGCCCAGATGACGGGTTTTGCCGTCACCACCATTTCCCGCGCGCTCAACAATGCGCCCGAACTGGCGCAGGAAACGCGCGACCGCGTGCAGAAGATCGCCGCCGAGATCGGCTACCTGCCCGACCGTGCCGCCTTGCGCCTCAAAACCGGGCGCACCAATGTCATTGCGCTGGTGCTGGAGCCCGACGAGCAGATCTACGGGTTCGGCTCCTCCATCGTTACCGGCCTCACCGAGGCCGTGCGCGACACGGCCTATCACATCGTCATCACGCCGCTGTTCCGCAACGTGCAGCCGATCGAGCCGATCAAACACATCGTGCGCAATCGCATGGCCGATGGCGTGATCTTTTCCAAAGCCGAGAGCTTCGACGAGCGCATCCGCTTCCTCATCGACAACGACTTCCCTTTCGCCAGCCACGGCCGCACCAACTGGCCCGACTGGCATCCATGGGTGGACTTCGACAACGAGTCCTACGCCTATGGCGCGGTGAAGCGCCTCGTGGCGAAGGGCTGCAGGAAGGTCTCAATCATCCTGCCTGACTCTGCGCTCACCTATACCGACCACCTCAAGTCCGGCATGGCCCGCGCCGCCAGCGAGGCGGGCATCGAACACGAATTTGCCGCCGACGTGAACCTGGGTAGCCCCACCGACGCCATCCGCAACTATGTCATGAAGCGCACCAAGCGGCCCGATGGTCCGGATGGCTGGGTCTGCGCCTCGGAAGTGTCGGCGCTGGCGGTGATCGGCGCGCTCAATGAAAGCGGCAAGCAGGTCGGCAGGACGGCCCATGTGGTGGCCAAGCAGGCGTCCGAAATGTTCGCGCAGTTCCAGCCGGGCGCCGAGACCGTGGCCGAAGATTTCGTCGATGCCGGCCGCCACCTCGGCTCACTCCTGCTCCGCCGCATCGGAGGCGAAGCGACCGAAGGCCTGCAATACCTGGTTGCGCCCAGGTTCGACTGGAAGAACTGAGGACCCTAGCCCTCCAGCTCTTCCCGCAGCAGTTCCAGTTCCAGCCACTGTTCTTCCGCCGCCGCCCGCCGGGCCTCGGTCTCCATCAGCGCCTTGGACTTGGCAGCAAAGCCGGCCGGATCGCGGGTGTAGAGCTTCGGATCGGCCAGCGAGGCGTTGATCGCCTTGATCTCGTCCTCGAGCTTGTTGATGGTGTTGGGCAGCGTTTCGAGCGCGTGCTTTTCGTTAAAGCTCATCTTGCGCTTGGGCGCCTGTGCGGAGGTCGCCGCCGTGGTCTGGACAAGACTGGTCTTGCCGGCCCGATGGGCCTTGACCGTGGGCTCCCGGGCGGTGACGCCCTCCCCGCGCTGGATCACCATGTCGGAATAGCCGCCGGCATATTCGGTCCACACGCCCTCACCCTCGGCAATGATCACCGAGGTGGCCACGCGGTCGAGGAAGTCGCGGTCGTGGCTGACGACGATGACCGTGCCGGCATAGTCGCTGACCATCTCCTCGAGCAGGTCGAGGGTTTCGAGATCGAGGTCGTTGGTCGGTTCGTCCAGCACCAGGAAGTTGGATGGCAGGGACAGCGCCCGCGCCAGGGCTACGCGCGCGCGCTCGCCGCCGCTGAGCTTGCCGATCGGCGTATTGGCCTGTTCGGGTCCGAACAGGAAGTCCTTCATATAGCCCACGACATGCTTGGGCTGGCCATTGATCTGCAGCGTATCCGAACCGCCGCCGGTCAGCGCTTCCTTGAGGCGTGTATCGGGATGCAGCTTGGCACGGCCCTGGTCGAGCATGGCGAGTTCGAGCGCCGAGCCCATCTTGATCTTGCCGCTATCGGGCTGTTCGAGGCCGGTCAGCATCTTGATCAAAGTGGTCTTGCCGGCACCATTGGGGCCGACAATGCCGATCCGGTCACCGCGCACCACCCGGGTCGAGAAATCGCCCACAATAACCCGGTCGCCATAGGACTTGGCAATGTTCTCGGCCTCGACCACCAGCGCACCGGAGGTGCGCCCCTCAGCGACCTGCATGTTGACCGAGCCGGTGACGCGACGCTGCTCGCGCCGGTCCTGCCGCAGTCCGGCCAGCCGCTCGAGGCGGCCGACATTGCGCTTGCGGCGTGCGGTGACGCCATAGCGCAACCAATGCTCTTCGCGCACGATCTGCCGGTCGAGCTTGTGGCGGTCGCGCTCTTCTTCCTCGAGCACCTGGTCGCGCCAGGCCTCGAAGTGGGAAAATCCCTTGTCGAGCCGGCGCGTCACGCCACGGTCAAGCCATACGGTGGCGCGCGTCAGGTCGCCGAGGAACCGTCTGTCGTGGCTGATCAGCACCATGGCCGAACGCAAAGAATCCAATTCGGCCTGCAGCCATTCGATCGCCGGCAGGTCCAGATGATTGGTCGGCTCGTCCAGCAGCAGGATATCGGGCTTGGGCGCCAGCACGCGCGCCAGCGCCGCGCGGCGGCCTTCGCCACCCGAGAGTTTCTTGGGGTCTTCCGCGCCCGTCAGCCCGAGCGAGCTCAGCAGATATTGTGCCCTATACTCGTCGTCGCCCGGCCCCAGGCCTGCCTCGACATATTCGAGCGTCGTCGCATAGGCCGAAAGGTCCGGCTCCTGCGGCAGGTAGCGCAGGGTAGCGCTGGGCTCGACAAAGCGAACGCCGCCGTCATGGGTCACGTCACCCGAGGCGATCTTGAGCAGCGTGGACTTGCCCGACCCGTTGCGTCCCACCAGCGCGATGCGCTGGCCGGGAGACACGATCAGTTCGGCGCTTTCGAGCAGCGTCGTGCCGCCGAAGGTCAAATGGATATTCTGGAGCGAAAGAAGGGGTGCTGCGGCCATGGCGCGGATAGAGCACAAGCCTCCGGCAAAGAAAAGGCCGGTCAGGACGTTGAGGATCCTGACCGGCCCGGGGAGACGGTAGCAGCAAGCCCCGTCGTCTCGGCAGCGTTGCGGGTTGGCGAAGTCCCCTCGGACCAACCACCGCCGCGCGATATCAGGAGAAAAGCACAGGTTATTATGAGTGTCAAACTCATAATAATGGCGAGGACTTCTGTGGGCCGAACTCAATCCCGCCACGAGAAGTGGAGCGGCACCTCCCCCCTGACGGGGGAGGTTGGGAGGGGGTGGCAGTTGGCCCGGATATCGGGAGGCTCTCGTCCCCACCCTTGATCCCTCGCTCTACCCAAGGGCGAACCGCGACGACACGACAACCGCGCTACAGGCGGCGCTGCGCACGTCCGGGAGAAGGGCTTCTATGACGACTGTATTAGTGCGCCGGCTCCATGACCGCTTCGAGCGCGGACAGCCCGAGCCGGTCACGGATGGAGCGTTTCTTGCTGGCGAGATCGGCGATCGTATAGCTCGCGAGGACGTCAAAGAACGCGCCCAGCGCTTCGCGCAACGCGCCGTTGAGATCGCATTCCCCGATCAGCGGGCAATCGGCGCCGTCCTCGAAACATTCTGCCAGGGCGAAATTCTCTTCGGTCAGGCGGATGGTATCGAGGAGCGTGATATCCTCGGCCTTCTTGCCCAGCTTGATGCCGCCATGACGGCCGCGCACGGTCGCCAAAAGGCCGTTTTCCACCAGCGGCTTGATCAGCTTGAACAGGAACAGCTCGGAAATATTGTAAGCCTTGGCGACGTCCGCGACGCGGCTCAGACCCGGCTCGTTGACCGCGCAGTAGACCAGAGTGCGGATCGCATAGTTTGATTGACGCGTCAGTCTCACTTGAACCTCTTTCGGCAAAAACGTCGCGATGGTTGGGCACAGCGCACCGCCGAACCACTCACGATTCGACCTGTTCCGTGTTGATAGAACGGCTCGCAGCTTATAACCATTCTAAAATATGTCAACTTAACTTGATCTAGCTATTCAAGTTTCTCGTCACCATCGCGCCACTGGACAGTGGGTTAACTTCCTCTTATGAATTTAAAGAGGGGGACGACAGATTGCACACGACGATTACGCGAGCCATGCTCAGCGAAGCGGCTGCCCGACGCACAGGGCTCAGCAGGGCCGACACGGCGGCAATTGGCGAGGCCATGTTCGCGCTGATGGCGGAAGCGCTGATGGCCGGCAGGAACGTCAAACTCACCGCGTTCGGCTCGCTTCAGGTACGCTCGCGCGCCGAGCGGCTGGGCCGCAACCCGCGCACCGGCACCGAGCATCGCATTTCGCCAAGGCAGACCGTGGTGTTCACCCCCAGCGCGCAATTGCGCGAGGCGCTGAACAATCCTCTGTCAGCCGGCAATATCCGCGAGAGTGCGTGAGAAATGCCGCCGGTAGAGCGTGAGCTCGGCGGCGCCCATGGCCGGCGCCATTGCTCCCAAATGGCCCGGCAGCACCTGCGGCGGCACGTGGGGCGCGGTGGGCAACAGTAGCAGTTCGGCCTCCAGTCGCTGCACGAGCTGCTCGACGACGTCAGCCGGCAATATGCTGTCGATGACCACCAGGCCGGTTTCAAGCACGGTCGTCGTATTGAACACCACACGCGCCAGCGCGCGGGCGCTCTCCGCCAGCCATAGCTCCAGCACCGGCCCGAAGCTGGGCCAGTCCCAGGCCGCGTAGTCGCCGGGTTCCGCGTTGAAACCGGCTGCTGCCAGCCGGGCCTCAAGCGCTGTGACCGAGGCGGTGAAATGGGCTGCCTCCAGCCGGCCGCCGTCGTCGCTGATCAGCATCGAGCCCAGATTGGCCGAATTGCCGCTCGGGCCCTCCCACAGGGTGCCTTCGCCGACGATACCGGCAGCGATGTAGCGCGAAATCAGGAAGTAGATGAAGTTGGCGGGCCGCGGCCGCGGAAAGGCGATCAGCTCGGCCCAGCAGGCGGCATTGCCATCGTTGAATACGCTGACCTCCAGCCCGGTACGCCGCGCCAGATCGCTCGCAATGTCGGCGCGGTGCCACAGCTCCTTCTGCGCGGCTGGGGCCGCGACCAGCGCCAGGTTTTCGGCAATATTGGTGGGCATTGCCACGCCTATATCGGTCAGCCTTGCCCGCAACCCGTCCGGCAGCGCGGCGAGTACCTGGTCCATCATGGCCAAGATGTCATCGACGATGGTCGTAGCGTCCGGAAAGACATAGTCGCGGTGCTGGCGCACCAGGACCTTGGCATGCAGGTTGAGCAGCAGCACATCGACGTGCCGCCAACCGATCTCGACGCCGATGGCGAAGGCACCCTCGGCATGCAGGAAAATCGGCGTGGCGGGCTGCCCGCGCCGGCCGCGCAGCACGTCGCCCCGCGCGATCAGCCCAAGGCCATCGAGATCGACCAGAATGGCCGAAACCGTCTGTGGGGCCAGACCCGACAGTCGCGCGATATCGGCGTTGGACACGCCGGGATTGAAGCCGATGACCGTCAGCACCGCGCGTTCATTGGTGCGACGCAGCCCCTGATGCTGCAATCCGCGTCCACCCGCATCGAAGGCGTCGCGCACGGGTTCGGTGATCATGGTCGACATATCCCAATATCGCCGTCCAACGGTGACGGCCGCGCAACGGGCGACCGACGGCCCCCGCTGCATATAATAGAAATGAAGTAGCCGGACGCCGCAAACGTCCGGAAGCCGTGATTCGAAGCACGTTCGACAATCATGTCAAACAGCGTCCGCCGCGCCAAGTCCCGCAAGCAAATGCATCGGGGGTGCGCGGCGAATTGTCTATTAGGAGATATACCACGCAGTAAATCGAGGCGCGGCTCAAACATCAGGTGTTATGGAGCAAAGGCACCAGCCGCGCCACCCACCGTAGAGGGAATAGCGCAATATGGGGATGGGCGTAACGTGTTCGCGGCCTGCACTGGTGAGACGCGCAGAGCGAGACCTTGCGCGATACCGACAACCGACCGCATAGTTCGACGCATGTTTGAACGGCGGCCTTTCGATCTGGAGCGATACGTGCGCGACCGCGCGACGGCGCCCTGCTTCATCTGCGCCATGCTGGCAGGTGATCCGGCTTTCCACCATCACATCATCGCCGAGGACAACGACGCCGTCCTCTTTCTGTCGAAATATCCCACCCTGCCCGGCTATGCGCTGGTCTGCCCAAAAGTCCATGTCGAAGACCTTGCCGAAGGCCTCTCGCCCGAGGCGTGGCTGGGCCTGCAGGCGCGGGTGCATCGCCTGTCGCGGGCGCTGAAGCAGGTGTTCGATGCCGAGCGCATCTACGTGTTGTCGCTGGGCAGCCAGCAGGGCAATCGTCACCTGCATTTCCACGTCGTGCCCCTGCCAAAGGGCGTGCCCTACGAGCAGCAGCAATATCACGCGCTGATGGCGGAGAACGGCGTGCTCGGCATTCCCGACGCCGAAATGGCCGAGATGGCGCGAAAGATCGGCGCAGTCTATGACGCGCTGGGCTGATAGCCCAGCAGGGGGGACATGAATGGTCGAGGTCAGGTCCATCGGCGAAGCGGACATTCCAGGCTTCCACGCAGCGCTCGACGCAGTCGCTCGCGAAGCCAGTTTCCTCCGCGGCAACCAGGCGCCACCCTTCGATGCGGTCGCGAACTTCGTTCTCGGCAATCTGGAGACCCGAAACCCGCAATTTGTCGCGGTGACGCCAGATGGCCAGATCGTTGGCTGGTGCGACATTGTCCGTGGCCATGGCGCCCATGAGCGGCACCTGGGCGAACTCGGCATGGGCGTCGTCGCCGAATGGCGCGGGCGCGGTATCGGCAAGAGCTTGCTGGTCGAGACGGTCATGGCGGCTGATGCGGAGAAGTTCCTGCGGGTCGAACTCAGTGTCCATTCCGATAACATCAGAGCCCTGTCGCTCTATCGCAGCTTCGGCTTCGTCGAAGAAGGCCGCAAGAGCAAGGCGCGCCTCAAGTCGTCAACCCCCGTGGACGTCATCATGATGGCGCGCCTGCGACCGGACGAGGAATGGCCCTCACCCTAAAGCGCCGATCAGTTCGACAGCGCCTTCGCCACAACCTCGAGGAATGCGAGCTGGCCGCTGGGCGAGCCATAGACCATTTCCATGTCGAAGGGGATGATGTGTTGCTCCCTGACAAAATCGAGCTGGGCCCATAGCGGGTTCTTGGCGGCCTCGATCATCAGCGCCCGATGTTCGACAAGGCCCTGCTCGCCAGCGGCGACGATGGTAAAGACATAGTCGAGGCCATCGAGCTGGCTCACAGCCTCGGATCCGATCTCGACACCTTCTCCGTCGTCTTTCAGGGCGCCCTCAAAAATGGTCAGCCCGAGATCGCGGAACACGGTGCATTCCACGCCCGCGTAGCAGCTGGCGTTGAAAGTCCCCTCCCAGTAGCCCAATGGCGAGACGACCATGTCAGCGTTATGCTTGATGGCCTGCCTGACCTCGGCCAGCCGCGCCTGGTAGATGTCGAGCCAAGCCTCGTACCGGTCCAGGCGCCCCAGGGCTTCCGCGGTTTCCTTGAAATGCTCCTGCCATGAGCGTCCATCGAAGGCATTGACGCTATAGGTCGGCGCGATCTCCGGCAGCCGCTCGTTGACCGCAGCGTCGTAGCCCAGGCCGTTGAGGATGAAGTCGGGCTCGGCGAGTAGAATCTGCTCATAATTGTAGTCGGGAAAGTTGCCGAAGGTGGCAATGCCCGTGAGCGGCTCCACCGGGAAAAAGCAGGGGAACGTCTCGTAGCCATTGAGGCCGCGAATGGGCTGGCTGGTCGCCAGCGGGAAGCCGAGCCAGATCAGCATGTCGACGTCGGTCGTATACATGCCAAGCGCGGCGGCCGGCGCGGTCGGTATCTCGACATCGCCGAATTCGGACGCGACAGTCGCGGTCCCTTCCGCAGCCGCCAGCGGCACAAGGTCGGGAAACACCGGAAGCGGATAGCCACCACATTCCTTGACGCCCGCGGCCGCTGTAACCCCAGTCTCCGCCACACCAGCCGTCACGAGGGACATCGACAGCACAACCGACCCGAGCACGGATAGCAGGCGAGAGGGATAGGACACTACGACCATAATACGACTTCCGTTAAGATGACTAAATTTGTCATCTTTTAGCCGACCGCGCGACGTAGTGCAACCGGCGCGTCTGATGACGGTCTGACCGCCGATAGTTCCCTCCTCGGTACTGGTTCCGTTCTCTAGGCGAGCGGCTACCGGCCACTCCCTTCATCCGCGCCTCCGACAACAATCGTGCTTGACTTACTCCTAGTGAGTGACTACACACTCTATTTATGAGCACGAACCTGAAATTGTCCGACGCCGATACCAGACGCCAAAGCATCATCGAGGCTGCACTCGCGGTGTTTGCCCAATCTGGCTATGGCTCGACGCCCGTCGCTGCGGTCGCCGCCAAGGCCGGCATTTCGCAGGCCTATGTGTTCAAGCTCTATCCGACCAAGGAGGTGCTGTTCGTGGCGGCGCTGGATCGCGCCTACGAGATCATCCTCGAAACGATGGCGGCGGCGGCCGACCGGGCGACCGATCGCAGCCCGGACGGCATCCTTGAAGAGATGGGCGAAGCTTATGCGCATCTGATCGCCGACAAGGACATACTGATGATCCAGGTCCATGCCCAGAGTGCGGCTGATATCCCCGCCGTTAAGGCGGTCATTCGGCACGGGCTGTCGCAACTGGTCAAGCTGGCCAAGGGTAAGGCCGGTGCCGGCGACGAAGCCGTGCAGCGCTTCATCGCCTTCGGGCAACTCTGCCACCTGATCGTCACCACCGACCTCGACAAACTCGATGACGACTGGGCCCAGGCCATCTGGCGAGGGATGAGCCACTACTAGGACATCGTCTGTCTATCATTCCCGGCTCCACCAGGTATCGCCGGCCCAAGGCCGGCGAGTCAAACCGCGCCTTTCGCATGCAATTTTAGTGAGTGACTAATCACTCTTTAGGAGAACTGCAATGACCACAACCGTCGAACCACTCGCCTCTTCGTCCCGCAGCGCCAATCGCTGGCTCGCGCTCACTATCCTCGCGCTGGCCCAGTTCCTCGTCGTGCTGGACGCTTCCATCGTCAATATCGCCCTGCCCAAGCTCGGCCAGAGTCTCGGGCTCGATCCTTCGCTGTTGAGCTGGGTCATCACGGCCTATGTACTGCCCTTTGGCGGCCTGCTGCTGCTGGGTGGGCGCCTCGCCGATCGCATCGGCCACCGCACCATCTTCCTTGTCGGCACGGCCGGCTTCATTGCGGCTTCACTGGCGGCGGGCCTCTCGCCCAATGGCGGGTTCCTGCTGGCGGCGCGTGCCGTGCAGGGTGCCTCGGCGGCCTTGTTGGCGCCGGGAGCGCTGTCGCTGCTGATGCAGCTCTTTCCCAATGGCCAGGGCCGCGACAAGGCGCTCGGCATCTGGGGCGCCGTCGCCGGCCTCGGCAGCGTCGCTGGTGTGCTGCTGGGCGGCGTGCTCACGGCGCAGTTCGGCTGGGCCTCGATCTTCTTCATCAACGTGCCGGTAGGCATCCTCGTCATCGCGAGCATCCCCTTCCTCATCGGCCGCGATCAGGTCGCCTCCGCCAAAGCGCCTCTCGACATTCCCGGGGCACTCACCGTCACCGGCGGAATGGTCGCCATTGTCACCGCACTTTCGGTGGTACTCGAACTTGGCTTCACCGCACCGCTGACGCTGGGCCTGCTGGCTTTGGGCATTGGTCTGCTCGTTGCCTTCGTCGTCATCGAATTGCGTTCCAAGGCGCCGCTGGTCGATTTCCGTATCCTGGCCAACCGCGCGGTCAGCACGGGCAATGCTGCCGTGGTGCTGATCGGGGGCGCCGTCACCGGCCTGTTCTTCGCCCTGTCGCTCTATATGCAGGACGTGCTTGGCTATGACGCAATGACCGCTGGTCTCAGCCAGTTGCCCCTGGCCCTCATGCTGGTAGTCGTGGCGGGCGTCGCACCTGCCGCCATCGCCCGCTTCGGCTCCCGCGATACTCTTGTCGGCTCGCTGCTGGTCTTCGCGGGGGGCCTCGTCTGGCTGTCTTTCGCCCCGGCCGGCGCCAGCTTCCTCGTCCATCTGCTGGGTCCTAGCCTGCTCATCGGCATCGGCCTCGGGGGCGCCTTCGTCGCCGGTACCGAGCTCTCGGTCTCGGGCGTCAGTGAACGGGACGCAGGCCTTGCCAGCGGCCTGGTCAATACCAGCCAGCAGGTCGGTGCCGCCATCGGTCTCGCCGTCATCTTCACCGTCTCGGCCGCGCGCAGCACGGCACTGGCCGAGACCGGCATGCCGCAAGTTGAAGCGCTCAGCGCCGGGCATAGCTGGGGCTTCCTTACCGCCGCCGGCCTCGCTCTCGCCGCAGCCGCCATCACCGCCGCCTTCGGGCCGAAGTCAGTTCGCTAAACAACCTCGAACGCAAAGGAGTTCTGAAATGACCACCTTCGAAACTGCCGACCGCAAAGCCGCCAAGAAGGCGCCCCATTATTTCGCCTGGTCTGCCTATGCCGTGCCGGTTCTGATCCTTACCGGCTTCGGCCTCGTCACCACGCTGCCGATAGTGCTGCTGAGCTATGGCGTCATCCGCGATGGGCGAGTTAGGGCGCTGCGCTGGTGGGTAGCGCTGACGACCGGGCTCTTCGCCATCCCGTTTGTGGGCTGGCTATTCCGAGCGGATCCGGAGGCTAGCCTGTCATCGATGCTGCATCCCACGATGGCTGGGGCGATCGTGCTGTCCGCACTCGTGCTCATCGCCAAGATCATCAAGAGCCATCGCGGCTGACGACAACCAGAAGATACCCCCGCACGGCGTGCAGGGGGTATCTTGTTACGTCACCGGAAAAACGTCAGCGCAGGGCTCGGCCCGCTTCGTCAAACAGATGCACGTTCTCGGGTGGCAGACCGATATGGATAGTCTGGTGCAGTTGCAGGTCGGGAGCTCCGTCGAGCTTGACGGTGATGAGGTCGCCGGTCGGCAGTTCGACATAGGCCAGAGCGTATTCGCCGAACTGCTCGATCACCGAGAGCGTACCGGAGAAGTGCGCCGCCTCGGGCGTGGCCAGCACAAGATGCTCGGGACGGATGCCCAGCGTTCGCGCATTGGCCAGTTGCGGATGCGTCAACGCTAGCAGTCTGTTACCCGGAAGAGCCAATCCGTCGCCCTTTGGCGATACGGTGATGAAGTTCATGCGCTGGCTGGCGATAAAGCCGGCAACGAAGGTGTTGACGGGGTTGCGGTAGAGCTCCAGCGGGCTGCCGACCTGTTCGATATTACCCGCGTTGAGCACCACGATCCGGTCGGCCAAGGTCATCGCTTCCACCTGGTCGTGCGTCACGTAAATCATTGTGGCGGTTAGCGTATCGTGCAGCTTGGCGATCTCGATTCGAGTCTGCGCGCGCAATGAGGCGTCGAGATTGGAGAGTGGTTCGTCGAACAAAAACACCTTCGGATCACGCACGATGGCGCGGCCGATGGCGACACGCTGGCGCTGTCCGCCGGACAATGCTTTGGGCATGCGTTCGAGGTAATCCTCGATCTGCAGGATCCGCGCCGCCTCCCTGACCCGTTGATCTACCTCGGCTTTTGGTGTCTTGGCGAGCTTGAGGCCGAAGGCCATGTTCTCGTAGACGGACATGTGGGGGTAAAGGGCGTAGCTCTGGAAGACCATTGCGATGCCCCGCTGGGGGGAGGGTATGTCGTTGACAACTTTTCCACCGATCGAGATATCCCCGCCGGTGATGGGCTCGAGGCCGGCGATCATCCGCAGCAGGGTGGACTTGCCGCAGCCCGAGGGTCCCACAAAGACCACGAACTCACCGGATTTGATGTCGAGGTCCACCCCATGGACCACTTCAAGTGATCCATAGGACTTGCGGACGCCACGCAGCGATACGTCGGACATGGAAGCCTCCTCAGGTTTCGATCAGCAGCGTCGTGATCTCGAACGGTCGCAGCGACAGGGTGACGCCATTGTCCTTGATTTCCAAGGGCTTGCTGTCGCCCTCCTCCATCAGGTTGACGATGCGGACGCTCCTGACCGGAATGCCGAAGGTGATGGTCGCCTCGGCTCGGATGTTGGCATGCTCGAAGATGCGCAAAACCACGGCGTCGGACTTCTCGGCCTTCTTGACCGTTTCCAGCGTCACGTTGGACTGGTCGACGCTGGCGAAGCTGAAACTGGCGAATTCGGTCGCTGGACTGCTCGCATGCTTGAGCGAGCCGATGACCGCCACCGGGTTGTTGAAGCGCTCGGCGGCACGGTGCACATCGGCGAGGTCGGCGACACCGTCATGCACGAACATCGCATAGCGCAGGCGATGCTCGCCGATATCGGCCTGCGGATCGGGGAAGGTCGAGCCGCGGACCAGCGTCAGCCGCACGGATTGCTCAAGACAATCATAGGCATACTTGCAGTCATTGAGCAGGGCGACACCGAAGTCGGCCTCGCTGAGATCGACCCAGCGATGCATCGAGGCCTCAAACCGTGCCTTGTCCCAGGTGGTGTTGCGGTGCGTCGGGCGCCTGACGTGGCCGAACTGGATTTCCGAACGGATTTCCGAGGTGTTGAGATCGAAGGGGAACTGGGCCTTGAGCACCGTCTGGCGCTCCTGCCAGTCGATGAAGGTATCGAATTCAATCTGGCGGGCGCCCGCAACCAGCGAGATAACCTGCACAACCCTGGATTTCTGGTAGCTGCGCTCGACCCGGATAGCGGCGCGATGGGGGCCGGTTTCCACGACTGAAATCAATGACTTGCCGTCGGCCAGCGGCCAGTACTGTTCCTCGAAATAGCGGTCGATATCCCAGGCGTCCCACTCCATCGGCTTGTCTTCATAGGCGAGGAGGCGGTTGGCCTTTTCGCCCTTAGCCAGGGTCTCGCGATTGCGAGTCTTGTCGAAGACCGAGGTGATCTCGCCTGATTTGTCGAAGGTGACCTTAAGGAGCTCGTTTTCCAGGTGTTTTTCGGAGACCGAGAGGGGCGAGGTACTGTTGCTGGCGCCGCCGGCGACAATCTGTGCCCCGGTCCAGCCGAGGGGATAAAGGTTGGAGACGGGAGCGGCAAAGCTGGTGGAGCCGTCAGCGGCGACCAGTTTCTGGATGGGCGCAACAAGGGTGCCTGACGCGAGCGAAGCGCCTTCCAGAGCGGGCATGCCTGCAAGTTGCACCAGTTCTGCTCGTGTCTGGCCCGTAAAATTGAACAGGCGGAGCTGATCTGCACCTGGTTTGGCAAAAGCCTGGGCCGCAGAATGCCAGGGACCGTTCTGCGAACCCAGCGTCGAGAATATCTGACCATACTCGTTGTCGCTGTCGACATAGACTTCCGGGATCGAGGTGCCGGGCAGGATGTCGTGGAACTGGTTGATCAGCACCAGTTCCCAGAACTCCGCCAGCGTGTCGCTCGGGTATGGTGCGCCGGTCTGGGTTAGCGCCATGGCGCCGAGGAATTCCAGTTCGCGTAGCATGCGTTCGGCGCGGCGGTTGTTGGCCTTGTTCTTGGCGACCGAGGTCAGCGTGCCGCGGTGGTATTGGAGATAGAGCTCGCCGTTCCAGACCGGAAACTTGTTGCCGGGCGCGTCCATCTTCTTGCCCAGGCGGTCGAGGAAGGGAATGATGCCTTCGAGCTTGACGCGCGGGGCGCCGGGAATGCCGCGTTCGAGGCGGATACCGCGTTCGATCATCTCGCGCGTCGGGCCACCGCCACCATCGCCATAGCCATAGGACATGACGACTTCGTTGTGCACGGCCTTGGGCTCGTAGCGCTTCCAGGCGCCCATGGTCTCGCTGACCGATAGGTCACCATTGTAGGTGGTGAAGATCTGCTCGCTGTCATACTTCTGGGCGGTGATGAGCTGGGCCTTGGTGACGGTGCCGTCGATGCCGCGCCAGTGGAAACTGTCATAGGGAAAGCGGTCGGTGTCGTTCCAGCTCAGCTTGGACGTGACGAAATATTTGAGCCCCGACTTATCCATCACCTGGGGCAGGTTGGCGGAATAGCCGAAGGTGTCGGGCAGCCAGACCGTCTTGGGATCGACGCCGAAATGCTCGAGGTGGAAGCGGCGGCCGCGCATGATCTGGCGCACCAGCGACTCGCCCGAGACGATGTTGACGTCGGGCTCCACCCACATGGCGCCTTCGATCTCGAACTGGCCCGACTTGACCTTCTTGAGCATGCGTTCCCAGATCTCGGGATAGTCCTGCTTGAGGAAGTCGAAGAGCACCGACTGGTTATACATGAAGATGAATTCGGGGTACTCCTCCATCAGGTTGAGCACCGTGGCGAAGGATCGGCCCGTCTTGTCGCGGGTATGCATGACGCGCCACAGCCAGCCCACGTCGAGATGGGTGGATCCGACGGCGGTGATCTGCGGCTGCACTTCGGTATCGACGATCTTGTAGACTTCGCCAGCGATCTTCTCGGCGGCGCCGAGCGACGCCTCGAATTCGGGTGTGAAACCGGCACGGCGATCGAGCGCGCGCAGGGAGCGGTCGATGATGTTCAAAATGGCCTGGCGCCGCGGGTCGTTCTGGTAGAGGCGCACCGCCACGTCGAGTGGCGTCTGCAGGTCCCAGTAGAGCTTTTCGGCGCGCTCGCTGCGGGTGAAGAAATCCACGGTGAAGCCGACCAGCGGGCGGTCGAAGAAGGTGAAGGCGTTGACCAGCAGAGTGTGCTTGTTGCCCGGCTTGGCATTGCGCTCGATGACGAGTTCGGTGTGGTTGCCGTCGAGCGCCTGGGTCACGTGGCCGTCGAGATAGGCGAGACATTGCGGATCGGTCGAGCCGGGACGGTCCTGCCACTGTGATGTGAACTTGAGCACGAAGGTCTTGCCGCGGGCCCCTTCGGGCACCGTGACTTCAGCCGCGAACCAGGTGTGCCCCTGATGCTTGGCCCAGACGGAATGAGGGCCGAACTGCTCCCACTTGCGCCAGTCGGACTTCAGCGCCTCTTCGGTGGTGACGTCGGCGCGCTGCACATGCCACTGCCAGGCCACGTCAGCGACCGGCGTCAGGATCTTGTTTTCGAGATCCTTGCAGAGCCGGATGAGCTTGCCCTCCATCTTGAGGTCATCGTCCAGCAAACCAAGCTTTGACGACATGGGATTGGAATAGGTCATCCTTTAACTCCGACGCCGGCGAACCCTGTGTTCATGTTTCGCCGTAACAAGAAATAGACGCCGACCGCCGGCGCTGCGTAGATAATCGAAAAGGCAGTGAGGAAGCCGTAGTTGATGGCGCCCTGCTGCCCGAAGGCCGCGTAGAGCCCTACCGACATGGGGAAAGCATCCTGCACGCGCGCAAAGATCAGCGGCAGCAGGAACTCATTCCAAGCGCCGGTGAAGCTGAAGAACCAGACCACGGCAATGCCGGCCCGGGACATGGGCAGCACGATGCGGGTGATGATCTGGAACAGGCTCGCCCCTTCCACATAGGCCGCTTCCTCAAGCTCGATCGGCACGGTGTCGAAGAAGTTCTTGAGCAGCAGCAGGGTGAAGGGGAGATTGAGGATGGTCAGCGCGATGATGACGCCGAACTGGTTGAGCAGCCCGCCGCGCTGGGCGGCGAAGTAGAGCGGCACCAGCACACCGGCCGAGGGCAGCATGCGCAGCAGCACCAGCGTCCAGAGAAAGGCATTGCGGCCCGGAATGCGCAGCCGGGACAGCGGGTAGGCGGCAGAGATGCCGACCAGCACGCTGAGCGTGGCCGTGCCGGCGGCGATCAGCATGGAATTGAGGAACTGCTTGCCGGCATTGCCGCTGACGGCAAGGGCGAAGTTATCGAGGCCGACAGCGCGCGGAATTTCCAGCTGCCCAGTCGACAGTGGGTTGAAGGCATTGAGGAACAGCCAGGAAAACGGGCTGACCCAGATGACGGCCATGAAGGCCAGCGCAATGGCAGTGATGCGCGAGGTGGTGGGATTGGACTCCATCTACTTCGGCTCCCGCAACATACGCAGATAGACCAGAGACAACAGGCCGACAATGACCAGCATGGCGACCGAGATGGCGCTGCCGAAGCCGAGATTGCCGCGTGAAAAACTCTGATTGTAGAGGAAAACCGCCAATACCTGCGTCTGCCCGCCAGGGCCGCCGCCGGTCATAGCGAAGATCAGAGGGAAATAGGTGAAGGTCCAGATGGTGATGAACAACATGTTGGTGGCGATATGCGGCCGGATAATCGGCAGTTGCACCAGCCAGATACGCTGGAAGGCCGTGGCTCCATCAACCTTGGCCGCCTCCACCACTTCGCGGGATACCGAATCCAGCGCCGCCGAAAACAGCAGATAAGACCAAGCGGTGCCCTTCCAGATGTTGGCGATGGTGACGATGGGCAGCGCGAATTCGTTGATGAAGTTGATCGGCGGCAGGCCGAACGGGATGATGAAGAGCTGGTTGATCAGGCCGGTCTGGCTTGTCGTCGCCGACCACAGGAAGGCCGCCACGATATCGGGCAGCAGCCAGCCCAGCATGATGCAGACTTCGACCACGCTACGAATGGTGGACTGGGTGCCGCGCAGCAATGCCGCGAGCAGAAAGCCCAGCACGGACTGGCCAACAATGGCCGAAAAGAAGACGAAAATGACCGTGGTCCAGAGCGACTCGAGGAAACCGCGGCGAGTGAACAGTCGCTCGAAATTCTGCAGGCCGACCCAGCTCCATTCCACCGACTTGCGACCAACCAGGGCCAGGTCGGTGAAGCTGAAGGCGAAGGCCCAGGCGGTGAAATAGAGCAGCACGCAGATCAGTGCCGCTGCGGGCAGGAGACCCAGGCCCAGGACGAACAGATTGCTGGTGATCCAGGGATTGGCCTGGTTTTTCATGGGCTAGCCTATCGTCTCACTCGTGGTGTGGCGCACGCCACGAACTCGATGCGGTCTCCTCCCCTCGAGAGGAGGGGGATCGGCCCGGTGGCTAAACATCCCGTCACGGCGGCACCCGGAGGACACTGGGCGCCGCCGCGTCGGGAGGTGTGGCTTTATTCGTAAGTGATCACGTTCTCTTCGCCGAACTCGTCCACCAGGGCGTCATGGTAGCCCTGGACGACGTCTTCGACGCTGGCGCCATCGAGCAGGTCGGACGTTGCCTGCTGGATGAGAGCCGAGACCGTCTGGTAGCCGGGCACCGTGTCGCGACCGGTCGTATCGGCAGCGAGTGCGGTTGCTTCGGCAAGGAACGGATCGGCCGTGTATTCCGGGGATTCCGAAATATCGGTGCGTACGCCCATGCGGTGGTTGGCGAGCGTCCATTCCTTGAAGTTGGCTTCATCGAAGATCGCGGTGACCAGCTTGAAGGCCATATCCTTGTCGGCGGCATTGGCATTGATGCCCAGGGTCCAGCCGCCCGAGATATTGGTGGTTTCCTTGGTGCCGGGTTCACCCGAGCCGGGCCATGGAGTCCAGCCGACCTGGGCATCGCGGTCTTCGCGGCTGGGCGGGTTGTTGCAATCCCAGAGGCATGCATCTTCCCATGAGCCGGAGGCGAGAATGCCAAGCTTGTCATCGGCAAGGGCCTGGCGGACTGCGGCGCCGATATCGGTGGCATAGTTGAGGTCGGCTGGGTTGAGCTCCTGGGCGACGAAGACCTGGTGATAGAGATCGAAGACGCGGCGCAGAGCCGGGCTATCGCCTATCCACTGGTTGGTCTCGCGGTTGAGCAGACGGTTGCGGTCGCCTTCGGGGACGTCGGCACCGAGCAGCGCCATATAGACGCCCTGCATGGTGGTGGCTTCACCCTGCTTGATGCCAGCCGGAAGCTGGAACGGATACTGCACGCCAGCTTCCTTGAGCTTGGTTGCAGCATCGAGAATGTCGGCCCAGCTCTTGGGCGCCCACGGCATGGCAATGCCGGCCTTTTCGAAGTTGGACTTGTCGTACCAGAGCATGCGCACGTCGGTATCGGTGGGCAGGGCAAAGACCTCGCCCTGATAGGAGGCGACTTCGAGCAGGCCTGGCAGATAATACTGGTATTGATCCCAGCCCGCCGCGAGCTCGCCCAGCGGGGCAAGGTAGCCGGCGGCAGCCAGCTCCGACACCATGAAGCTGTCAACCAGGTTGACGTCGGCGGCGGTGCCGGCGCTGAGATCGAGCGCGATGCGCTGATCATATCCTTGGCCCGGCAGCTTGATGGCGTTGACGGTTTCACCCGTCTCGGCCTCGAAGTCCTCGATGCCCGACTCGATCAGGGCCGCGAAGGCTTCCATATACATTATCGACACTTCAGCGCGCGCCGGTATGGCCGCGGCGGCCATTAGCGACACTGCTGCTACAGTGGTCAGCAAACCCTTCTTGAGCATCAACTCCTCCTCAGAAGCTCTCGCCGCCTCTCATGGGCGGCCCTGCGCCGGGACCCTCATCCAGACGCGGCCAGAGGTAACCACATGTTATGCAACGTTGCAATTCTGAATCGCATTACGACAGCTACGGTGACGTTATTTGTTTTTTTCTGTTATTTTTCAATGTAGTAGATTTCTGCAATCGTTTCAGGTGCGTCAATTCGGTCTATGTATCGTTGCAAAATTTGGGTAGTTTGGTTTCGGCGGCACCCAGTGTAAAACGGGGTGGGGAAGCGAAAAGCATGAGCAGCAAGACCACATCAGGCGGCAATGGCGGCGCAAGGGGAAACCAGCGCGTCACCCTGCGCACCATCGCGGACGTAACGGGGCTGAGCCTGTCGACGGTGTCGCTGTCGCTGCGCGGCGGCACGACGCTGAAGCAGGAGACGCGCGACAAGGTGGCCGAGGCTGCCAAGGCGCTGGGCTATATCCCCGACAGGGCTGGCGTGCGCCTGCGCACCGGCAAGACCAATGTCATCGCGCTGGTGCTCGATGGCGCCGAGGATTCGATCGATTTCGCGCGGCAGATGATCCAGGGGATCGGCAATGCCATCAAGGGCACGCGCTATCACCTGACGGTCATTCCCGAATTCGAGCGCAACAACTCGGCCGAGACAATCCGCTATATTCTCGACAACCGTACCGCCGACGGCGTGGTCATCACTCATACCGGGCCGCGCGACAAGCGGGTGCAGATGATGATCGACGCGGACTTCCCCTTCGTCAGCCATGGCCGCACCGAATTTTATACGCCGCACCCCTATCACGACTTCCACTCGGAAGTGTTTGCCACCATGGCGGTCGAGCGGCTGGCGGCCAAGGGATGCCAGCGGGCGATGCTTGTCATCGGCGACGACAGCACAACCAACTACCACAATATCGTCACCGCCTTTCACAAGGCGACGGCCCGGGCGGGGATGGAAGCGCGCGTGCTGGAAGGCACGCAGGGGCGCTCGCCCGCCGAAATGCGCAAGATGGGCCTCGACCTCGCCGCTGAGCCCAACCGGCCGGACGGCATTATCTGCGACAGCGAGATGCGCACCATCGCGCTCGTCGGGGGCCTGCAAGAGGGCGGGCTGCGGCTGGGGCAGGATCTGCAACTGATCTACAAGCAGACCTCCGGCATCCTGCCGACGCTGTTTCCTGCACTCGACAGCATCCGCGAAGACGTGTTCGCCGCCGGGGGCGAGCTGACCCGCCTGCTGCTCAAGCGCATCGAAGGTACGGACGCGGAAAGCCTGCAGACCATGGCCGAGCCGCAGCCGAACTGGCGGAGCTAGGCCGATACGGCGTCACCACGCGTAAAGCGGGGGCGCCACAGGAGGAGATACGGGATGCGCCTGCTCATACTCGGCACCGGTGGCATGGCCAATACCCATGCCACCAATTTCTCGGCCATCTATGGCGTTTCGCTGGCCGGCGGAGTCGATGTCGATCCGGACCGGCTGACGGCCTTTTGCGCGCAACACGGCATCGCGCGGCAGTTCACCTCGCTCGAGGCGGCGCTGGACTGGGGCGAGTTCGACGCCGTGGCCAACGTGACACCGGACCGCATCCATCATCGGACGACGATGCAGGCCATTGCGGCGGGCAAGCATGTGTTCTGCGAAAAGCCGCTGGCGACCGATGCCGGCAAGGCCATGGAGATGACCCAGGCCATCGAGCAGGCGGGCCTGGTCGGGATGGTCAACTTCACCTATCGCAACTCGCCGGCGGTGCAGCAGGGGCGGGAGCTGGTGCTGTCGGGCGCCATCGGCGCAGTGCGCCATGTCGAGGCATCGCACCTGCAAAGCTGGCTGGTGGGCAACCATTGGGGCGATTGGCATACCGAGACCAAGTTCCTGTGGCGGCTGAGCACGGGGCATGGTTCGAACGGCGCGCTGGGCGATATCGGCATCCACATCGTGGACTTCGCCTCATACGGCTCGGGGCTCGACGTGGCGCATGTGTTCGGGCGACTCAAGACGTTCGACAAGGCGCCGCCGGACAACCGGATCGGCGAATACCAGCTAGATGCCAATGACAGTTTCACCATGAACGTGGATTTCACCAGTGGCGCTATCGGCACCATCCAGGCGACCCGCACGGCGGCGGGCCAGATGGACCAGTTGCGGCTGCGCATCTACGGGGAAACCGGCTCGGTCGAGATCGTCTACGACACCGGCCAGTCCAGCCTGCGGGCGTGTCTGGGCGACGATGTCCACACCGCGACCTGGCGCGACCTGCCGCTGGCGCCAGTCGATACCAATTACCAGCGCTTCGTCAGCGCGGTCCGATCAGGCAAGACGCTCGAGCCTTCGTTCCGGCGGGCAGCCAATATCCAGAAGGTGCTGGATGCGGCAATAACCTCCAATGAGAGCGGTCGCGACGAAGCGGTCTAGCCGTCCCGCGTCGGGGCGAGCGTTCAGCGCCTGGGGCCGCAAGTGTCATGTGGCTTTCACATGAGCGTGCTTAAAGCTCCGCGAGGCCGCTCCCTGCCTCTTTTCGTGTTCACTTGAACATCTCCTTTGCCAAATGAAAATCGCGTTGCTACGACTATGCAATGCGAGGACGGAGATCCTTTGCCTAATAACAGGAGGAACCACCTATGAAGAAGCTAACGCTGCTGCTGTCGACTGGTGTGATCGCAGCACTTGCCCATGCGCCCCAGGTCGCGGCACAGACCGAGATCGCCTGGTGGCATGCCATGGATGCAGAACTGGGCAAGAAGCTCGAAGAAATCGCGACCGGCTTCAACGACAGCCAGTCGGAATTCAAGATCATCCCCACCTACAAGGGCACCTATCCCGAGACCCTGACGGCAGCCATCGCTGCCTTCCGCGCCAACGAACAGCCTGCCATCGTCCAGGTCTTCGAAGTGGGCACCGGCACCATGATGGCCGCCCAGGGCGCCGTCTATCCGGTGTACCAGCTGATGGCCGACAATGGCGAGCCGTGGGATCCGTCAGGCTTCCTCGCGCCAGTGACCGGCTACTATTCCGACACCGATGGCAACATCCTGTCGATGCCGTTCAATTCCTCCACGCCGATCATGTACTACAACAAGGACGTGTTCGAGAAAGCCGGCCTCGACCCCGAAACGCCGCCCAAGACCTGGGCCGAACTCGAGACCATGGGCCGGCAGATCATGGAATCCGGTGCTGCCCCCTGCGCTCTCAGCAGCGCCTGGATCACCTGGATCCAGACCGAAAATCTCTCGGCCATCCATGACCAGCCCTTCGGTACGCTTGAAAACGGCTTCGGCGGCCTCGCCACCGAATTCAGCTTCAATGGCCCGCTGCAGGTCAGGCATTGGGACAACCTCAAGAAATGGGCCGACGAAGGCCTGTTCCAGTATGGCGGCCCTGGCGGCGGCGCCGATGCTGCTCCCAAGTTCTATGCGCAGGAATGCGCGATCTTCATGAACTCCTCGGCCGGTCGTGCCGGCGTCATCAACAATGCCAAGGAGTTCGAAGTCGGCTTCGCACCCCTGCCCTATTACGACGACGAGATCACCGAGCCGAAGAACTCGATCATCGGCGGCGCCACGCTGTGGACGCTCAACGGCAAGGATCCTGAAGTCTACAAGGGCGTCGCCCAGTTCTTCACCTACCTGAGCCAGCCTGAAGTCCAGGCCGCATGGCACCAGTTCACGGGTTACCTGCCGATCACCAACGCTGCCTACGAGCTTGGCCAGGAGCAGGATTACTACGCCCAGAACCCGGGTTCTGACATCGCCATCCAGCAGATCACCCGCGGCACGCCGACGGCCAATTCCAAGGGTGTTCGGTTCGGTAACCTGACCCAGGCCCGCGCCGTGGTGGATGAAGAATTCGAAGCCCTCTTGGCCGGCAACAAGACCGCCCAGGAAGCGCTCGATGCCGCTGTCGAACGCGGCAACCAGATCCTGCGCGACTTCGAAGCCGCCAACCAGTAGGCCCTCCGGCCCCAAAGCCCGCTCCACCCTCCCCGCGAGGGTGGAGCGCCAGAATCACCGCGCCCGACGCGGCACAGAACGAGGCGGAGCATGCAGGCCAAGCGAACTGTCTTCCCCAACAAGATTCTTCCCTACATGCTGCTTGCCCCGCAGCTAGCGGTCACCCTGATCTTTTTCATCTGGCCTGCTTTGCAGGCCGTCAAATCCTCGTTCGAGCGCGAGGATCCGTTCGGCTTCAAGACCACTTTCGTGTGGTTCGAGAATTACCGCAGGCTGTTCGTCGACCCGCTCTACATCAGCTCGATCGGCAGAACGGCCATCTTCGCCTTCAGCGTCACCCTGCTGGCCATGTCGATCTCGCTGATCCTCGCCGTTGCGGTGAACCGGGTGCTGCGCACCAACAGGCTCTACACCACCATGCTGGTCTGGCCCTATGCCGTGGCGCCCGTCGTGGTCGGCATCCTGTGGTGGTTCATGTTCAACCCCACCATCGGCATTGCGCCCTATATGCTGCGTGCCCTCGGCATCAGCTGGAACCACCGCATCGATGGTACCGACGCCATGATCCTCGTCGTCATCGCGGCGAGCTGGAAGCAGATTTCCTACAATTTCCTATTCTTCGTCGCCGGGCTGCAATCGGTGCCGCAGTCGCTGATCGAGGCGGCCGCCATCGATGGCGCCGGCCCGTTCAAGCGGTTCTGGACCATCGTCTTCCCGCTCTTGGCGCCGACCACGTTCTTCCTGCTGATCGTCAACATCAACTACGCCATGTTCGACACGTTCGGCATCATCGATGCCACCACGCAGGGCGGACCGGCACAGGCGACGAACACCTTGGTCTACAAGGTTTATACCGACGGCTTCATCGGCCTGAACATCGGCTCGTCCTCGGCCCAGTCGGTCGTGCTGATGATCGTGGTCATCGCGCTTACCGCCATCCAGTTCCGCTATGTCGAGCGGCGCATTCAGTATTAGGGAGCGGCCAAAATGATCGAAAACAGACCCTTCCTCGCCTTCCTGACCCACCTGGTGCTGATCCTGGGCGTCGTCATCGTGGTGTTCCCGGTCTACATCGCCTTCATCGCCTCGACTCATGGCAGTGGCGATTTCATGCGGGGCCTCGTGCCGCTGCTGCCCGGCCCGCACATGATCGAGAATTACAGCTTCATGCTCAACGAGGGCATTTCGACCGCGGGCGCACCACCGCTCTCGATCATGCTGTTGAACTCGCTGGTGATGGCCGTCTCCATCGCGGTGGGCAAGATCATCATCTCGATCCTTTCCGCCTATGCCATCGTGTTCTTCAAGTTCCCGTTCCGGCTGCTGGCCTTCTGGATCATCTTCATCACGCTGATGCTGCCGGTCGAAGTGCGCATCATCCCCACCTTCAAGGTCGTGTCAGACCTCGGGATGCTCAATTCCTATCCGGGGCTGATCATTCCGCTGATCGCCTCGGCGACCGCCACCTTCCTGTTCCGGCAGTTCTTCCTGACCGTGCCGGACGAGCTGATGGAGGCGGCGCGCGTCGATGGCGCGGGTCCGATGAAGTTCTTCCGCGATATCCTCTTGCCGCTCAGCCGGACCAATATAGCCGCGCTCTTCGTCATCCTCTTCATCTACGGCTGGGTGCAGTATCTGTGGCCGCTGCTCGTCACCACCGACAGCCGCTACTACACCATCGTCATGGGCATCAAACGGCTGGCGGCGACCGCCGATTCCGAGCCGCAATGGAACTTCGTCATGGCCGCCGTGATGCTGGCCATGCTGCCCCCCGTCCTCGTCGTCATCCTGATGCAGCGCCTGTTCGTCAAAGGCCTGGTCGAAACCGAGAAGTAAGCACTATGGCAAGCATCGACATTTCAGGCGTCAACAAGGTCTATGCCGGCGGCGTCACCGCCATCCACAAGCTCGACCTGGCGATACCCGATGGTGAACTGGTGGTGCTGGTCGGCCCGTCGGGCTGTGGCAAGTCCACGCTGCTGCGCATGATTGCCGGGCTCGAGGCCATCACCGAAGGCACGATTTCCATCGATGGCACGGTGGTCAATACCAAGGAGCCGGCCGAGCGCGACATCGCCATGGTGTTCCAGAACTACGCGCTCTATCCGCATATGACGGTGCGCGGCAATCTTGAATACGGGCTCAAGAACCGCGGCACGCCGCGCGATGAGATCGACCGCCGCGTCACCGAGGCGGCGCGCATTCTCGAGATCGAGCCCTTCCTCGACCGCCGCCCCCGGCAGCTGTCCGGCGGCCAACGCCAGCGCGTCGCCATGGGCCGCGCCATCGTGCGCCAGCCCAAGGCCTTCCTGTTCGACGAACCGCTCAGCAATCTTGACGCCAAGCTGCGCGGGCAGATGCGCATCGAGATCAAGCGGCTGCAGCGGAACCTGGCTACGACAAGCGTCTATGTAACCCACGACCAGCTCGAGGCCATGACCCTGGCCGACCGCCTCGTGGTGATGAATGCCGGCCGGATAGAGCAGGTCGGGGTGCCGCTGGCGCTCTATGAACGTCCGGCCACGCTGTTCGTCGCCGGCTTCATCGGCTCGCCACCGATGAATCTGATCGAGATCGACTACCTGCGTGACAAGGGCGCGCTGGCGCTCCCTGAGGGCACTGACCTCGTCGGCATCCGCCCCGATACGATCCAGCTGGCGCCGCCCGAGGGCCCGCATCTCGTGCTGGGCGCCACGGTCGAGCTTTACGAACCGATAGGCGGGGAAAGCCATCTGCATATGCGGCTCGACGGCAGTGGTCAGCTGATCGTCGCCGCCGTGCCGGCCCGCACCGCGGTTACAGAGGGTGCGCATGCGACGCTCCATGTCAGCATGACCGATCTTCATCCATTCAACAGGGAAACAGGACGCCGCACCGACTGAGTAGCGTGCGTCACCAGGAGACAAACAGAAATGACCGACAGCCGGCCTCGGAGTACCGAGGAAGTTCAAGCCCATCGCGGCGCCTCTGCGGTAGCTCCGGAAAACACTATTGCCGGTTTCCGTGCGGCGCGCGACCAGGGCGCCACCTGGGTCGAGCTTGACGTTGCGCTCCTCGCCGACGGCACGCCGGTGGTGATCCATGACGTGACGCTTGACCGCACGACGACTGGCAAGGGTTCGGTGGGCAACATCGTGGCAGCCGATCTGACCGCCCTGGACGCCGGCGGCTGGTTCGCGCCGCAGTTCCGAGGCGAGAAGCTGTCGACCCTGCCTGAGATACTGGTGGCGCTTGGTGAGCTTGGCCTCAACGTCAATGTCGAGATCAAGCAGCACGCCCATCACAAGTCCCTCAGCCAGCTGGCCGAGACCGTCCATAATTGCCTGCGCGACCGGCCGCCCGCGGTGCGGGTGATGATCTCGAGCTTTGACGCCGAATGCCTCAAGGCAATGCACCGGCTCGACCCCAGTTATGAATTGGCCATGCTGTGGAGCGAATTGCCCGTCGACTGGCTCGATATCGTGGCTTCCATCCCCGCCAACGCCATTCACCTCAACTATCGGGCACTGAGTTTCAGCGTGCTCGATCGCGCTGGCGAGCGCGGCATTGTCGTCCGTACCTGGACCTGCAATGACCCCGCCCAGATGGCCCCGTTCTGGGACGCGGGCCTGGGGGGTGTCATTACCGACAATCCCCGCCTGTTCTTCGAGTGACGTGATGGACCCCCGGCTTTCCGATCGGCAGAATGACATCCTCTTGCGGATCGGCGCGCGGGGTGCCCAGCAGATTGAGGGGCTGGCGCGGGACTATGGCTTGACTACCCAGAGCATCAGGCGCGACATCAACGCACTGTGTGCGCTCGGGCTGGCCCGGCGCCTGCATGGTGGAGTGGACCTGCCGGTGCTGCCACAGAACACCTCCATCAATGCGCGTGCGGGACTACATGGGGCGGCCAAGCGGCTGATCGCCGCGCGGGTGGCGCAGGACATTCCCGATGGCTCGACCGTGTTCATGGGGATCGGCACCACGGTGCGCTTCACCGCCGAGGCGTTGCGCGGGCATGGCGGGCTCACCGTGGTCACCAACAATGTCGACGTGGCGCTGATCCTGGGCGATGTGGACGGGATCGAGTTGCATCTGGCCGGCGGGGTGTGGCGACCGAACGATCGGGACCTCGTGGGTCCCGAGGCCATGCGCTATTTCGAGAAATTCTACGCGACCCACGCGGTGGTGGGCGCCGGCGGCCTCAACCCGACCAGCGGCGCACTCGATTTCAGCTATGGGGAAGCCCAGATCACCAATGCGATCCTGCAGAATTCGCGGACCCGATACCTGGTGGCTGATGCCAGCAAGTGGCTCGGCACCGCCGCGGTGCGGGTGGCGCCGTTTTCGGAATTCACCTATTTCGTGAGTGACGTGATGCCGCCGGAGCACAAGAACGAGGAAAGCCTGATCCAGAGCGGGATTGGCGTGATGCTCTGCGGAACGGCGGATCGCTAAGGCGAAGCGGCTCCGAGTCAACCGACGCCCCGCATACCTTATATGTAGCGCACAAGGGGCTTGCTTCAAGACCGCAGTCATCCGGTAAAAACACCTCCTCAAAGCCAAGTCCATGGAGGGATATATGCGCAAATCCGAGCATGCCGTGATCATCGTGGGTGGCGGCCCGAGCGGGCTGATGCTGGCGGGGGAACTGGCCCTGGCGGGTGTGGACGCAGCCGTTGTGGAGCGGCGCGCCGACCAGAGCTTTGCCGGCTCGCGGGCGGGCGGGCTGCATTCACGCACCATCGAGATCTTCGATCAGCGCGGCATTGCCGACCGCTTTCTCGATGAAGGCCAGAAGGCGCAGGTGACCGGGTTTGCCGGTGTCTCATTTGACATCAGTGGTTTTCCCACCCGCCATCCCTACAGCCTTGGGCTGTGGCAAAACCATATCGAGCGGATCCTGGCCGGCTGGGTCGACGAGCTCAAGGGGCCGATCTATCGCGGCATTGAAGTGACGGGCCTGGCCCAGGACGATAGCGGCGTTGACGTCGAGCTCAGTGACGGCCGCTCGCTGCGGGCGGGCTATCTCGTCGGCTGTGACGGCGGACGCAGCGTCGTCCGCAAGGCAGCCGGCATCGCGTTCCCGGGGACCGAACCGACGACCAGCAACCTGATCGCGGTGGCCGAACTGGCCGAGCCGCCGCCGGAATGGGGCATCCGTCGCGACGCAACCGGCATCCACTCGCTGGGACGCGTGCAGTACGAAATTCGTGACGGCAAGATCATCTATGCCGATGAGGGGCCGGTGGGCGTGCTGATCACCGAACAACAGCTCGGCACCGCAGAGCCGACGCTCGATGATCTCAGGGAGGCGATGATCCGTGTATACGGGACCGATTACGGGATCCACTCCCCCACCTCAATCGCCAGGTTTACCGATGCGACGCGGCAGGCCGAAAACTATCGCAAGGGGCGCGTTCTGGTAGCCGGTGACGCCGCGCATACCCATCCGCCCGATGGCGGCCAGGGGTTGCAGACCGGCGTGCAGGATGCGGTCAATCTGGGCTGGAAACTGGCCCAGATGGTCAAGGGCATATCGCCCGACAGTCTGCTCGACAGCTACGATACCGAACGCCGTCCCGTCGCGACGCGTGTGCTGCGCAATACCTTGGCATCAGTGACGCTGCGTCGGGATGACGAGCGCACAAAGGGGCTGCGCGAGATCATGGCCGACCTGCTCGGCATGGAAGAGCCGCGCCGGGCTTTTGCCGCAATGATGTCGGGCCTCGACATCCATTACGATCTCGGCGCGGGACATCCGCTGCTCGGGCGCCGCATGCCCGATCTTGATCTTGTCACCGCCGAGAGCCCGCGTCGGGTTTTCGAGCTACTGCACGAGGCGCGACCCGTGCTGCTTAATCTGGGCGTGCCGGGCAGTCTCGATATTGCGCCATGGGCGGACCGGGTGAAGCTGGTCGATGCGACATATGACGGTCCGTGGGATCTCCCGGTAATCGGAGCGGTCACGGCGCCAAGTGCAGTATTGGTCCGGCCAGACGGATATGTGGCGTGGGTGGGCGGCGAGGACCAGCAGGGCCTCGCCGAGGCCCTGGACAAATGGTTTGGCCCAGCGACAGGCTAAGCCATTGACCTGAAAGAGTTATGGCGGAGAGAAAGGGATTCGAACCCTTGAGACGGTTCCCCGCCTACACACTTTCCAGGCGTGCGCCTTCGACCACTCGGCCATCTCTCCGCATCGCCTTATCCCCGGGCTGGAACCGCCGGAGGGGCCGGCTGGATGGCCGACGCGAGCGAGGCGCAATATACTTATGAACGCCTTGGGCGCAAGGGATCACGTCATCGGGATGACGATTGTTTTTGCGAGGTGCGCTTGCCACCTTGTGAGCAAGCCGCCCGACATGGCAAAAGAAGTTTGTGCGCGGGGTGGAACGGGTAGGCCAGCCTCAACTTATCCCCGGCAGCACAGGGAATGTTGATGCGGCTTATCTTGAGAATTGCGGGCACCTGGCTGATAGGCCTGGCGCTGGTTTTACTTGTCGTGGACGGCACCAAATCGCTGGGCGCCAATGGACTGGTCTATACCAGCCTGGCGGACTTGTGGACGCAGGTGCATCCGCCCAGCCTCGAGGCAGTCAAGCTGTTCTTCGAGAGCCGGTTCTTCGCAGCGTTGCTGGATGCGGCGCTCAAGGCGGTGCTGGATTATCCAGCCTTCGCCGTGTTCGGCGTGCCGGGAATCCTGCTGGCGCTGGCCGGACGAAAGCCGCGACGCGAACGCTTCCTGCGGCAGGATCAGATCTGAGCCGCTGTAACCCCGGCCGCTCGCCGTGCGAATAGCGCGGTGAAAGGAGACAAATATGTTCTTCAAATCCAAGCCCACCACCATTCCCAACGCCGCCGGGGCCCTGCCCGGCCGCCAGGATGTGATGCCGGTTGCCAGCGAGCATTTCGTCAACGGCCAGTCGCTGAAGGGCCCGTATCCTGATGGCGCCGAAACCATCTATTTCGGCCTGGGCTGCTTCTGGGGCGCCGAGCGGCTGTTCTGGCAGCTGCCGGGCGTGGTTGTAACCGCGGTCGGCTACCAGGGCGGCTCGACGCCCAATCCGAGCTATGAAGAGGTCTGTTCCGGCCGCACCGGCCATACCGAGGCGGTGAAGGTGGTCTATGACCCCGGCAAGATCAGCCTCGACACGCTGCTCAGGACGTTCTGGGAAGAGCACAACCCCACCGAGGGGATGCGTCAGGGCAATGATGTGGGTACGCAGTATCGCTCGGCCATCTATACAACCACACCCGAGCAGGCCGACGCCGTCGACAGGAGCCGCGCTGCCTATCAGGAGGCGCTGAGCAGGCAGGGGCTGGGCCGAATCACCACCGAGATATCCCCTGCGGCCGAGTTCTTCTACGCCGAGACTTATCACCAGCAGTACCTGGCCAAGAATCCGCGCGGCTATTGCGGGTTGCAGGGTACGGGCGTCTCCTGCCCGATCGGGCTCGGTGTCGCTGCCGAATAGTGGACAATCAGCGCCGATCCGGTTCACCGGGTCGGCGTATTCGTTGGCAGACTGTTAGCATTGAGCGTCACCTATCCCACCATCATGACACGGACCGGCTTCGAGGCGTTCATCCTGACGCTGCCGAAGGCGACCCTGGTGCGCCAGTGGCGCGACGACTCGGTCGCCAAGATCGGCGGCAAGGTGTTTGCACTGCTCGACAGAGACCCGGGCGAGGTGTGGCTCAAGGTGTCGGATATGGCCTATGAGCTGCTGACCGAGTTGCCGGGCATAAGGCCCGCGCCCTATTTCGCGCGGGCGGGATGGGTTGCGATCTCGGTGGATAGCCCGCTGACCGCAGACGAGGTGGAAGCGTATCTCCGCGAGGCTCACCGGATCGTAGCGGGAAAGCTGACGCGGAAGGTGAAGGCGGAGCTGGGGCTGGTCTAGCCTATTCCGGAAGCACCGCGAATACCTGCAGCGCCGCGCCGGGCAGGGTCACATCCTCAAGCCAGGGCGGCAGCTTATCTTCGGCATAGAGGTTGGCGAAGCTGTCTTCGGCGCGGCTGGGCAGGCCCCTGAGCTCGGCCATGGCCGGGCAGAGGACCACGAGGCCGATGCCTCTGTCATTGAGGATAGCGCGGGCATCCGCGATGGGGTCGTTGAAAAAGCGGTAGGCATCGCGAACGCCCTGCTGATTGCGGTGGTACGGCGCGGCGACGACTTCGTGCTGGGTATAGAGCATTAGGTGGGCGCCCAGATCGATGGGCGTCATGATCCGCTCCGGCGGCAAGGCGGCCAGATCGGTGAAAGCTGATGGCAACAGGCACGGTTCCTTGCTGGCGCGGGCCTCAGCCATCTGCTGGGGGCGACCGGGAACGACATTGACCACAAGGGTCACCAGCAGCGAGAGCACCACGCCGGAAAAGGCCAGCCAGCTCGCCACGAGCCCGAGGATGGTCAGCAGGCGCGGCGCAGCCAGATAGCGGTGACGCGCCATCACGATGAGCCAAGCCGCGGCGGGCATGGCCGGCATGATGGCGAGGCGGGCGCCGCGGACCTGCGATAGCATGACCAGCGCCGTGCACAGCAGGAAGAGGAGCAAGGCGGCCCATTCGGCGCGCTGTCCGGGCACGCTCCAGAGGCGCCGTACCACGACAATGGCGGCCAGGAGTGCCGGCACGCCGACAGCGACGGCATAGGCGGGGAGTTCGGTGATGGTGAGGAACCAGGGGCGAGCCTCGATGATGTTGGCGATCCAGTTGGCCTGCAGCCAGGGATCGAGCTCGCCATAGGGGCCCTTGAGGCATTGCGGGTAGAGCACGGCCACAGCACCCATGCCGACGATGGCCAGGATGCCGAGCAGCGCCAGGCGCTGCCAGGCAGCGCGGGGTGGCGGCACTATGCTGACCAGCGTGAAGACCGCGGCCACAACCAGCGCCACGGCGACATAGACCGGCGAGAGCACATCACAGGCGGCCTCCAGCCAGCGCGACGGCGGGCGGAAGATGGCAAGATGGACCAGCGCGCCGACGGCAAAGGCGAGGCCGAAATTGCGCATGGTGCGACCCTGCCCGGGATCAGCGACCCAGAGCAGCCCCATGACCAGGATCGCGGCCGCAATGGTGGGCAGGGATTCGGTGGCGATGGCCAGGGCCGTCGCGGCGAAGAGACCGCAGGCAACGGCAAAGCGCGGACGCCTGACGGCCTCGATACCGCTCCAGACCACGGCGAGGGTCAGCAGGATGACGACATTGTGGTGATCAACGCGGCCGGGGCCGAATTCGGCGGTGATGGCGGGACTCAGCACGGGCAGGACCAGCGCCGGCAGCACACCTTCGGGCCCCACAAGGCGATGCGCCAACAGCGCGCTGAGCCAGAGCAGCGCGCCCAGCAGCAGCATGGGCCAGACAAAACCCGCTGCCACGATCGCCAGGTCGCTGCCCAGCAATGGGGTGAAGACCAGCACCAGCAGAGCCAGTGGCAGGTCGATGAGCCGCGACCAGTGCAGTTCGGCGCCGAACGGCGTGTTGAGGCGATGCGCCGTCAGGTCGTACCAGGGTTGGCCGGCGAGGAGTTCGCGCACCATGACCATGCGCATGGCGTCATCGGTATCGGCGAAAAAGGGCAATTCGGCGCGGCCATAGAGGGAGCGGACGACCAGGATGGCCACGGCAACGGCAAAGACCAGCGCGAAGAGGCGCGGATCAGGGCCACGATGGGAAGCATGGTCGGTCAAAGGGAGGTCCTGCGCTGGGTCACGGCAGGATGAACCGGGGGCGGTTAAGATGGGGTGGAGAGGCGTGTGCCTCGATATCGCGGCCAGCCACCCACCGCCCTTGGGAGGGTGTCGACTTGAACATCCTTCGGTCGCGCATCCGATCACATTCCTCTCGCATCACGACTGCCTAAGGAATATGCAATTGCCTTTGCGCTCGCGCTAATATACCAAGTCTTTGCTTTTTTAATTCTGAGTCCCGCCATGACCGATACCGACTCCGCCCACGGCTCGTGGGCCGAAATCTTCACGCCGCGCTATGCGACGGTGACGTTGATCCTGTGCCTGGGAGTAGCCCTGCTTGCCTTCAACGCTTTCCTAGCGTCGATCTCGCTGCCAACGGCAGTGCAGGAAATGGGCGGGGTGGCACTGATCTCGTGGGCACTGACGCTGTTCCTGGTGTTCGCCATCGTGGGCGGCTCGGGCGCGGCGTTGTTCAAGCAGCGGCTGGGTGCGCGCACGGCTCTGCTGGTCTCGGCCAGCATCTTCCTGATTGGCACCGTCGTCGCAGCCACGGCCAGCTCGATGGAACAGGTGCTGGTGGGCCGGGCGCTGCAGGGGCTGGGCGAGGGCGTGGTTTCGGCCATCTGCTTTGCGCTGATCCCCGAGCTATTTCCGTCGCGACTGGTACCGAAGGTGTTCGGGCTGCAGGCGATGATCTGGGCCATCGCCGCGTTTGGCGGGCCAGCAGCGGCGGGCCTGCTGACTGAACTCGTCTCGTGGCGCGCGGCGTTCCTCGTCAACGTGCCGCTGGTGCTGATCTTTGCCGCCATGGTTGTCGTCAAGGTGCCGGCGCACTCGCCCGAGGACAAGCGCGTGGTGAGTTTTCCGGGCCTGCGGCTGCTGATCATCGGCGCAGCCATCATGCTGGTGGCGCTGGCAGGCCTCGCGCCACCTCTCCCGGCGACGGGCCTGCTGGGGGGTTCGGCGGCATTGCTGGTGGGCGCCGTATGGCTCGATGGCCGCAGCCGTGACCGGCTGATGCCACCCGATGCGTTTCGGCCGATATCGGTGGTCGGCACCGGGCTGTGGATGGTGCTGCTGATCAACGTGGCCGGCGCCGGTTCGGCGGTCTATCTGGTGCTGGTGGTGCAGGAAATGTGGGGCTACGGGCCGACCGCCGCGGGTGCGATCGCGGCGGTGCTGGCGGTAGCCTGGAGCTTCTCGGCCATTACCGTCGCCAATGTGCGCAGCAAGGAAACCCGCAAGACCCTGATCCGGATAGGGCCAGCGATGATCGGCAGCGGCTTGCTGCTGGTGCTGGCCGGGCTGCAGATGGACCAGGTGGCCGTCGTTATCGTGGGGCAACTGGTGATCGGCAGCGGCTTCGGCATCTGCAACGGCTATCTCAACCTCACCATGATGGAAGCGGCAACCGACGCCGAGCGCGACCGCACCTCGGCGCTGATGCCAACAACGCAATCGGCCGGCAATGCCATCGGCGCGGCGCTGGCCGGCGTGGCCGCCAATTCGGCCGGCATGGCGATGGCGGTGACGGCCGCGGACGTCAAGCTGGCCATCGTGCCGGTCTATGTGCTGGGGGCCGTCATGGCGGCGCTCGCCTTTGCCGCCGCGTGGCGGATGGTGGCGAAGATCCAGCCGCAGGATGTGAATTCAAGCTTCGCGGCGGGGTAGGCAAGTCCAACGGTCTTTGGTGGCAGCTTGGGACAAAGAAAAGGGCGGTGGATGAACCACCGCCCAGTTTATCAGGGAGAAAACGGGGTGCGGCGTTAACCGCGGGGCTGAGGAACAATGCGGAGGTAGGGCTTGGGTTCCTTCCAGCCGTTGGGGAACTTTTCCTTGGCGGCTTCAGCCGAAACCGAGCTGGCGATGATGACATCTTCGCCGTTCTTCCAGTTCACCGGCGTAGCGACCGAATATTTCGCGGTCAGCTGCAGGCTGTCGATTACGCGGATAACCTCATCGAAATTGCGGCCGGTGGAAGCCGGATATTCGATCTTGAGCTTCACCTTCTTGTCCGGGCCGATGACGAAGACCGAGCGGACGGTCAGGGTGTTGTCGGCATTGGGATGGATCATGTCGTAGAGCTTGGCGACTTCGCGGTTGGTGTCGGCCAGCAAGGGGAAATTGAGGGCCGTGCCCTGGGTTTCCTCGATGTCTTTGGCCCAGGCGCCGTGATCTTCCAGCTTGTCGACCGAGAGCCCCAGGACCTTGACGCCGCGCTTTTCGAATTCGGGCTTCAGCTTGGCGGTGTAGCCCAGCTCGGTGGTGCAGATCGGGGTGAAATTCTTGGGATGGCTGAACAGCACAGCCCACGAGCCCTCAATATAATCGTAAAAATGGATCGGGCCTTCGGTGCTGTCGAGGGTGAAGTCGGGGGCGGTATCGCCGATCAGAATGGACATGTTTTGCCTTTTCCTTGCCGAGCCAAAGGCTCACATTGCTTGGATAGAATATCGCCCTCCGCGCCGCCAAAAGCAGCGGAGGAGAGCGAAATGCTTTTATATTCTGGCAGGTTAATGCGCCATGGCGTTCCAAGCGGGCGTGGTGAGGCAGCAAAGGGGGCGATTGCGGCCTATTGAGCGCGTGCTGGGGTGCCGTTAGTCCAGACGACCTGCTCGGTGTTCAGCGGGATTACCGACAGGCTCATCTTGCCGCTGCCCTGCTGGATTTCGCGGGCATGGGCCAAGTAGATCAGCGCATTATTGGTCTGGTCGTAGACGCGGGTGACGCGCAGCGACTTCCAGATCAGCGAGCGCCCTTCCTTGAAGATTTCCTCGCCGCCGGCGCGTGTGGAAATGTCGCCGATAGTGATGGGGCCAGTGACCGAGCAATCGAGCGCCGAATAGGACGGGTCCTCGAACCAGTTGCCCTGGCTGATGCGATCGATGAAAGAGCGGTTGAAATAGGCCAGATGGCAGGTGACGCCTGCCACTTCGGGATCGGCGACTGCGTCGATGGAAATGTCGTTGCCGGTCCAGTCGACGCCGACATTGCCTACTTCGCGGCTATCACCACAGGCAGCAAGCGTGACGGCGAGGGCGGCGGTCATGGCGAGGGCGGCGAGACGGTTCATCGGGGCGCTCCAGTAGTGTCGGGCCAATAGATGGGACGTTTGGGGGTGGGTGCAAGACCGCTTCGCCGAGATCGTCAGCTCTGCACCCCTCTTCCCTCAGGGGAGAGGGGAGATCAGCGCGTGTTTTCACGCAGGTAGCGCTCGAGCAGCCGCACTAGCAGCGATAGTGAGATGGTCATGGTGAGGTATAGGAAGGCCACGACATTATAGGTTTCGAAGAACAAGAAGGTGCCCGAGGAATAGACCTTGCCGAGCTGGGTGATGTCCTGGACGCCCAGCGCCGAGACCAGCGCCGAATCCTTGATCATCGAGACGAAGTCATTGGCGAGCGGGGGCAGGATGGTGCGCAGGGCCTGCGGGAAGGTGACGAGGCGGAAGCACTTCCAGCGCGAGAGGCCGAGCGAGCGGGCGGCTTCGAGCTGGCCGCGATCCACCGATTCTATCCCCGCGCGGAAAATCTCGGCGATAAAGGCAGAGTAGCAGATCGTGAGCGCCACGATGGCGCGCCAGACAAAGTCGAACTGCCTGACAGTCACGACGGCGTCGAAGGGCTGCAGCAGCCAGTTGACACCGCTGACCATATAAGGGGCGCCGACAAAGGCGACGTAGAACAGGAACACCAGCACTGGAATGCCGCGGATGATCTCGACATAGAAGGTCGCGACCTCGCGCAGGATGCGGTTGCCCGAGGTGCGCGCCAGAGCGACGAGCAGGCCGATGAGCGTGGCGGCAAAAAAGGCCACCAGCGTGACCCATATGGTGGTGAGCACGCCGCCCGAGAGGGCGCGGAAAATCTGGGCATAGCCGGCATCATTGGTGATGGCCCAGAGGCCGACGACGAACAGCAGCCCGATGGCGAGAAGCCACCACGGCATGCGGGAGAGGATGGAGGGTTTGCGGGGGATGTAGGTCATGAAGGGTAGGACCGCGGCAAGGCCGCGATCCCGAATTCCGCTTACTGGGCCGAATTGTACTCGAAGAACCACTTCTGCTGCAGCGCGTCCATGGTGCCATCGGCCTTGATCTGGGCCAGGGCGGCATTGATCGGGGTAAGCAGATCGGAGCCGGGCGTGAGGATGAAACCAAAATCCTCGGTGCCGAGGGGCTCGCCGACGACTTTGAAGGCGCCGGGATTGGCGCCGATATAGCCATTAGCCGAGGTCTGGTCCATCAGCACGGTATCGACGTCGCCGGCCTGCAGGGCAGCGACCGATGTGCCGAAGGTGTCGAACAGCTTGATGCGCGGATTGGCTTCGTCGCCATCGAGCACGTTGTAGACGGCCACGTAGAAATTGGTGGTGCCGGCCTGGGCGCCGACCAGATTGGCCGGATCGGCAGCGAAGGTCGCCGCGTCGGTGAAGCGGGTCTCGTCGGCCCGCACCAGCATCAGCTGCTGGCTGGTCAGGTAGCTGTCGGAGAAATCGATCTGGCTCTTGCGCTCGTCATTGATGGTGATGCCATCCATGCCGACTTCGAACTGGCCGTCGCGCACCGCCTGGATCATCACGTCCCAGCTGGAGAGCTGCCAGTCGACCTTGGCGTTGAGGCGCTTGGCGATCTCGTTGAAGAGATCGTATTCGAGGCCGATGCCCTCGCCGGTCGCCGGATCGGCGAAGTTGAGCGGCACATAGGCGTTTTCAGTGACAGCAATGATCGTGCGACCAGCCAGATCGGGCAATGCGTCCTGGGCCTGGGCAGCGCCCAAGCCAAGGGCAGAAGCGACCGCGGCGGCAGCGAGGAACTTGGTGAGCGAAGGCATGAGGCAGCAGTCTCCCGATCAATGTTTTGCCGGGAGACTAGACCAAGCAAGGAACGCTTGGGAATGGTTTTATGCCTCGTCGACGGTCTCGGCCTTGGCGGCCCGTTCCTTGATCGACCTAATACAGTTCTTCGCGCTGGAGCGGGACTTGTAGGTCTCGGACCGGACCATCGGCTCCCCATTGGCGGCGACGAACCGCACAAAGGTCTGACCATCCTTGCTGGCGGCGAGCTCAAAGCCGTAGCCCTTGCCTGCTTCGCCCTTGGTCAGATCGACAACGGGGGCACCGGGCGCGTTCTTCTTGATCGACTCGATGCAGTTGGTAGCGCTGGCCTTTGACTTGTAGTTTTCGGACCAGACCATGGTTTCGGCATTGTAGGCGAACTTGGCGATGAACTCGCCATTCTTGGCGGCACTGATCTTGAAGCGATGCGGCATGACGCAGAAGCCCTCCTCAGGAGCGGCCGCGGTGGGCCGCTTTGCCAAGGCAGCTTAGCGGGGTGGCAGCAGAAGGGAAGCCCCCGGCTAGGTTGCGGTCTTGTGGCCGTCGATGTGGCCCAGGTCACGATCGGGATCGATGCGGTCGCGCACCAGCTGCTTGAGTTGCTTGACATCGGGGAAGCCGCCGTCGCGCTTGCGCTCCCACACCAGTTGGCCATCGAGGCTGATCTCGAAGATGCCGCCTGTGCCAGGAACGAGGGTTACAGCGCCCATTTCGAGGCTGAAGGTCGAGAGCACTTCCTGGGCCATCCAAGCCGAGCGCAGCAGCCAGTTGCACTGGGTGCAATAGGTTATGGAAAGGCTGGGCTTGCCGTCTTCGGCCATGGCTCAGGCCTTCTTGCGCTTCTTGTTGACGTCGGCCGGATCGACCAGGCTCGCCAGGATCTGGTCGACCAGATCGAGGTCCTGCCGCTTACCAGCGGCCTGCTGCTGCAGATCGACCAGATAGGAGGTGGTGTAGTAGAGCCGGCGCGCCAGCATGGTGGCGATATGGAGCGAAAATTCCGGGCGGCTGTCGAGGAAGGTCAACGCATCGGGGATTTCATAGGCGGTGACGGCTGACAGCGCCTTGACCGTCGCCGAATGGGGCATGTCGAGCAGCACGGCCATTTCGCCGAAGATGGACCCCGGTTCGTCGACGTGGGTGACCTGGGTGCGTTCGCGGATGACTTCGACCTGGCCCTCGACCAGCACGTAGAGCCGGCCCAGTCGCTCACCCTCGGGCAGCATCACGGCGCCCGGCTTGAAGCTCACCTGCTTGAGACCCTGGCAATAATCGAGAATGTCGGCCATGTGCACCTCCGGCTGCCGCGACTCTATATCGCGTAACCCCAAGCCCGGTCAAAGCAAAGCCGCCCGGGTGACCCGGGCGGCTGGTATCACGGCGAAGTGGATCAGTTGATCCAGACGACCGTGCGGCTGGACGAGTCCACCAGGGCCGGACGATCGTTGAGATAGACGTAGCCATAGCGCGAATCCGGAATGGTCGAGACCTCGGTGCCGTCGGGCAGCACGTAGCCGACAACCACGTCGCCCTGGGCCTCGAACGAGGTCGTGGGGTTGGACAGGGCGTAGTCAGCAGCGGTCTGGGGGACGAGGTAGCCGGGCGACTGCACCAGAGCGCGTGTCTCGAGGTCGACGATCCAGACGCGGTCATTGGCGTAGATGTAGCCGTAGGCCGCATCGCCTTCGATCGGGTAGATGGTGACTTCGGCGGGGACGACGAAGCCGATGTCGGTGCTGGCATCGATGTAGATCGGCTCGACCGGATTGTTGGCGACGTAGTCGATCGAGGAGGTTGCAACGCCCGCTTCGGCACCGATGGTGGCGCCGGCGAAGCCGCCGATGATGGCGCCGATGGGACCGCCGAGGAAGCCGCCGATGACAGCGCCGGTGGTGCCGCCGCCGGTAGCGCCGATCACAGCGCCGGCTTCGGCATTGGAGTTGGATTCGACGCCGACGACCTTGTCCTGGGCGAATGCCGGAACTGCGGCGACGAGCGAAAGCGCGGCCACTGAGGCCAGGAGAATTTTCTTCATTTTTTTGATTTCCTTCGTGTCGGATTAACCGCCCCGTGAGCCCTCAACGGGTGCATGGATGGTTCGTTCCGCAGGCGAAGGATCAGCTGCCCAGCTGTTGCACAATGGCACCGGCGAGGTCGGCCGGCTGGCTTTCGGGCTCGAAGCGGGCCACCACAGTCCCGTCGCGGCCGACGAGGAACTTGGCGAAATTCCAGCCGATATCGCCGGGATGGCGGGCCTTGAGCCAGGTGTAGAGCGGGTGCTCGCCCGGGCCGTTGACCTCGATCCGGGCAAAGAGCGGGAAGCTCACGCCGAAATTGATCTCGCAGAATTCGGCGATCTCATCGGCCGTGCCCGGCTCCTGGTTGCCGAACTGGTTGCAGGGAAAGCCCAGCACCACCAGCCCCTTGTCGCCATACTCACGCCACAGCGCCTCGAGCCCCTCATATTGCGGGGTGAGGCCGCACTTGCTGGCGGTATTGACCAGCAGCACCACCTTGCCCGCATAGGCGGCAAGCGGCTGGCTGGACCCGTCCAGCAAAGGAAGGGTGAAGTCGCTCAGTGCGGTCATGATAGCAGTGCCCCTGTGTGAGGGGATAAGTAGGCTGCGACCGAAGCCGCGGCAAGCCTACTCGGCGGCAATGGCGCGAGGCTGGTCCACCGCGGCGAGCTGCAGGTCGTTTTCGGAGACGATGCGCAGGTGGGTCTCGGCCTTGGCCTGGACCTTGTACTGCACGGCATGGCCCTCATAGGGAAGCAGCGCGACGATTTCGCAGGCGCCGGCGCGGCGATTGGAACTGCCGCGATTGGGCAGCAGATCGAGGGTCTGGCCGATCTTGTATTTGTGCATGGGGGTGCTCCGTTCAGGCTGGAGGACGAGATCATCCGGGCCCCTGATGCCGCCAGCATATACCAGATCGGGTTGCAGCGGGGATTTAATCGAGTCGGGCGCAGTTGAAGCTGTCGCCGCTGGCGCCGGAGAACCAGCCCATCTCCGAGCCGGTGAAGCCGGAGAGGGTGATCCAGTAATCGTCCTTGAACATCAGGGTCCAGGAGCCGTCGCTGCCTTGCTGGATCTCCTCGATGGGAATAGCGCCGCTGCCGCTGTCATAGGTTTCGGCGGTGAAGCTCATGATGGCGATTTCGCAATCCCAGCTGCCGACAAAGGGGTAATCGTCATTGAACATCTGCGGATCGGTGACATAGACGGTGAGCGCATCGCGGTAGATGTCGACGCAGACATAGGGATAGAAGTTGACGATCTCGTCGGCCACCGCAGGGTCGAGATTGCCGGCATCCAGCATGGCCGGGATGGCCTCGCGGGCCTTGCTGGTGGTGAAGGTGTTATCGCCCAGGTCATCGATATCGGCGACGCCGAAGCGGTGATAATTGGCGCGGTCCTGGCGGAGGATGGAGCCGGCATCGGTCAGGGCGAAGCCATCGGAAGCAACCTTGTCATTGTCGGAGATGTCGGTGCAGTAGCCATCGATGGGCTGGCCCTGGGCCACGGCCGGCTGGGCAATGGCGAAGCTGGCAAAGGCCAGCGCGACGGCAAGGCCGATCGAGGACAAGATGGCACGCATTTTTGAGGGCTCCCCCGGCCGGCCCCGGGGGCAGGCTCCCGGCAATATGGGTAATGCAGAACGGGCATGGCGGAAAGAGCATGGTTAGCGAAAGGTAAAGGCGTGCTCACGCGCCGGACGGCGCGGACGCTTCCGGGGACAGGGACAGGCGGACCCCGAGACGGCTTTCGCCTCTGAGTTTTGTTTTAGTGAGACGATAGCCGTCTCGGAGTGCCGGTTTTTGGAGCAGCACCGGGCCGGTCGCGCACACGCTTCCGTCCGGGCTCGGACCTGCGCGGCGGCGAGCCGCGCCCGGCACCTTCCGCCACTGTTCGCCTGCAGGCCGCCCGTGCGGAGGGATGGGCATCAGTTTAATCGAACAGGCGCAGGCGGGGATAAGTCTTCTGCCACTCGGCCTGCACCTCGGCCAGCGGCCGGCCTTCCCGCTCGGTGCGGCGGCCGGCGCCGAAGCCATTGTAGAAATCGCGCAGGCGCAGGCCGGCGAAGCGCTCGTCCAGCTTGACGCGCAAGGCGTCCATATCGTCGCGCTTGAACTTGAGCGCCGCGGCGGGCGGCTTGAGCCGCATGATCGGCAGGTAGCCGCTGTGGAGCTGCCAGATGCGGCAGTTGAAACGCTGGTCCCAGGTGGTGTGGCGGCTCTCCCAGTCTTCCAGCGCCGCCAGGGCCTGGCCGAGCTGGACGGCAAGACCGGCCAGATCGGACGCGGCGACCGGCAGCCGCTCGCCGCGTCGACGGGTAAAGGCGGCGCAATCGCTGAGCAGGCCTTCGGCACTGGCGCGCAGGGCATCGGAGACGGGCGCGGCGGGCTTTTTCGCGCCGAGGGCGACGGTGTCCTTGTGCAGGGCGGTGAGGCTCAGCCACAGCGCCTCATGGCGCTCCGCTTGGACGTGGGTGATGGTATCGGCGGCTTGGGACAAGGGAGGTCTCCGATGCGGCGGAATGCCGGACGGGAGAGGATAAGGCGGGGTGGAGGGGTGGGGATTAGTTGGCACAACGAATACAATCAAATATGACTGGCTGTGGGGGACCTAGCTCGATGTCGTTGTTGCCTAAGCTTATTTCTGCGTTGTGGGTACCCAGCAAGCCGGCAGCACGAGGCCCAGATCGGCCCACTAGTCCGCTTGTGATTTTCATTCACGGCTTTACCGGTACACCGAAATCTACTTGGGGTAAGTGGTATCCCAAGATCGGTGCTGAAACAGATTTGGCTAATTTCCGTGTAGACAGCTACGCCTATCAAACCGCGGTGTTTGCCATTCCAACGGGCATCAGAATTC
>JBARWY010000044.1:0-13882 GCA_049647065.1 Devosia sp.
AGGAGGAGGGGTCGCCTTCCTTGTGCGGGTTGGAAACTCGGCAGCCGCGCCTGCAATAATGGTAGCGCCTGAACCGGACCTGTTAGACATCCCGGCATGGTGGCGAGGCAATTGCCTCAAAACTAAACTATTGATCGAGGCAAGCGCCTCGCCACCATCGCTCTACCCATGAGCGAACACCGACGACACGAAACCGCGCTACAGGCGGCGCTTGCGCACGTCTGGTGCAAACTCCAGCCCAAATTCGGGTCCAAGCACTTGCCAGTCTGTCCGCGAGCTATCAGGAGTTAAGCCATGAAGAGAACCACTGCGGCGATCGCCATCACCGTCCTGTTCGCCGGCCCAGCGCTGGCTGACGGCAAGATCTATGTGCAGCTGCCCGATCTTTCCGGCTTCAGCAGCGCCGAGGCCGAGAGCTTTCTGGACCAGGTGGTTCTAGCCAATGTCGTCTCGTCCAACTGCCCGGACTTTGCCGTGAGCGACGAGGAGTGGTCGCTGCTGACCGATTCAGCTGATATCCTGGCCCGTGAACAGCTTCGCCTCAGCGTCGAAGATTATGACAGCCAGTACTATGGCCCCGCTTTCTCAGCGCTTGACGTGGCCGAGGCCTGTGCGATGCATGGGCCGGACGTGCAGCCGGTGATCGATCGGCTGGTCGAACTTGGGGGTTCGCGCGAGGCGCTGCCCGACCAGGACAAGGCCTATGAGGCCGAGCAGGCCCGCCAGGCATCATGGGATGCAGCGGCCGAATCAACGAGAAAGACCAAGACCAAATGAGCGCCATTCCTCCTGTCCTCGTTGCCCTGGTTGCATTGCTCCATATCTACATCGTCATTCTCGAGATGTTCCTGTGGACCGGCCCGCGCGGGCAGAAGGCATTCGGGATCACCGCCGAATTTGCGCAGCAGACCAGGGCGCTGGCCGCCAATCAGGGGCTCTATAACGGCTTCCTCGCCGCGGGCCTGATCTGGGGCCTGGTGCATCCGATCCCCGAATTTGCCTGGCAGATCCAGATGTTCTTCCTCGCCTGCGTGGCTGTGGCCGGCATCTACGGCGCGGCAACCGCCAACCCGAAGATATTTGTCATCCAGACCATTCCGGCGGTGGTGGCGATGCTGGCGATAATGTTCCTGTAGGGGGGCGCCTAACCCGCGAGACTTGCCAGCACCCGCACCCAGCTCCTGATGCCGCGGTGGTAGCTGTCGAGGTCATACTTCTCGTTGGGCGAGTGGATCTGGTCATCCACATGGGCGAAGCCGATCAGCAGCGTGTCGAGGCCGAGGATGCGCTTGAAATCGCCCGCTACCGGGATCGAACCGCCCGAGCCGGTGATGACAGCCTGCTTGCCCCATTCGCCCGACAGCCCTGCCAGAGCCTGACGCAGGTGGATGCCATCGCTTGGCACGGTAATGGCGGGCGAGCCGCCATGGGCGTGGAAGCTCACCGAGCAGTCCGCCGGGATCAGCGCTTCGACATGCTTGCGGAAGGCGGCGCGGATCTTGTCGGGCTGCATGCCCGAGACGAGACGGAAGGAGATCTTGGCGCTGGCCTTGGCCGGGATGACGGTCTTGAAGCCGTCGCCAGTATAGCCCCCGATCATGCCGTTGATCTCGCAGGTCGGCCGCGCCCATAGCATTTCGAGCACCGAGCGGGACTGTTCGCCCGCCGGCAGCGAAAGACCGGCTTCGCCGAGGAACGCCGCCTGGTCGAAGCCGAGTCCGGCCCACTGCGCCTTGAGCTCGGGGCTGATCTCGGCCACGTCATCGTAGAAACCGGGCAGCGTCACCGAACCGTCGGGCGCGCGCAGGCTGGCGATGATTTCAGCCAGCACCTGGTTGGGGTTGCGCGCCGCATTGCCGAACATGCCGGAATGCAGGTCTTTGTTGGCGCAGGTAATGACGATTTCCTCGGCCACGAGGCCACGCAGCATGGTGGTGATCGACGGCGTCTGGCGGTCCCACATGTCGGTGTCGCAGACCAGCGCGATATCGGCGGCTGCCAGCTCTGCCCTGTTGGCCTCCATGAAAGGCGGCAGGTTCTTGCCGCCGCTTTCCTCCTCGCCTTCGAGCATCAGGGATACCTTGACCGGCAATCCGCCGGTGACGGTCTTCCAGGCCCGGCAGGCCTCGATGAAAGTCAGCATCTGGCCCTTGTCGTCCGAGGCACCACGCGCCACGATGATCTTGCGGCCCTGCGTGTCCGTCTTGAGCACGGGCTCGAACGGATCGGTGTGCCACAGCTCCAGTGGATCGACCGGTTGCACGTCGTAATGGGCATAGAACAGCACATGCGGGCCGGCCTGGTCCGGTCCATGCGCCACCACCACCGGATGACCCGGTGTCGGCCGGGCGGCGGCGTCGAAGCCGAGGCCCTTGAGTTCGGTGGCGATCCAGTCAGCGGCGCGCCGGCACTCGGCGGCATAGGCAGGGTCGGTGGAAATAGATTTGATGCGCAGCAGCGCATAGAGGCGCTCGAGGCTCTGGTCGACCCCGGCATCCACGCTGGCGAGTACGGCATCAATCTGGCTGGTGGTGGTCATGCGGCTGATTCCCCTGTTGGCGCTACACTCGCCGCGCCGGCACGCCCTGTCCAGCACCGGTTGCCGTGCGCCTCCGTGTCGGATAGTTCATATAGTAACACTAATGCGGCCCGACTGGCCGTGTGGCAACGGCAGGGGGGCCGCCATGGTTACGCGCGAGACACCGGAGAGGACGACGGGCGATCTCATCGCCTCGATCGCCGGCCGGGTGCCGATGCGGAACCTGCATTCGCAGGTGCTGTGGCAGCTCGGCGTGGCCATCGTCGCCGGCGATTATCCCGAAGGCTCGATCCTTCCCTCCGACACCGAATTGCTGGCCCGCTTCTCGGTGTCGCGCACTGTGCTGCGCGAGGTGCTCAAGACCCTCGCGGCCAAGGGCATGATCGAGGCGCGTGCCCGCATCGGCACCCGCGTGTTGCCGCGCCAGCGCTGGAACCTGTTCGATTCCGATGTGCTGTCCTGGCACTTCGAAACCGGGCCGGATGTCGAGCTGCTGCGGAGCCTGTCGGAAATCCGCATCGGTGTCGAAGTAGAATCGGCCGGGCTTGCCGCCATGCGCCGCAGCGATGAACAGGCCGAGGCGCTGCTGGCCTGTGCCAGCCGCATGAGCGAGGCCAGGACTGCCGAGGAGTTCGCCCGCACCGACCTGCAATTCCATCGCACCGTGGCCGAGGCCTCTGGCAATCCGTTCATGGCGTCGATCAGCGCGCTGGTCGAACTGGCCCTGACCGCGGCCTTCACCATCAGCTCGCCGGTGGAGGATGCAGCGCTGACGGCAGCGACCGTCAAGGCGCATGGCCGCATCGCCGAGGCGATCAAGGCCGGGGACGCCGAGGAAGCCCGTCTCGCCATGAAGGCCGTCATCACCGAAGGCTTCGGTCGCGCTGCCGGGCGCATGACGGCACCCAAGGCGGGTCGCAAAGCCAAGGCCTGATCAGCCTGCCGCCATCCAGGCGCGCACGCTGGCGAGCATTTCAGTGGCATCGTCGGCGTTTTCCGCCGCCGCCAGTTCCCATAGCCGGTGCACTCCGGTCAGCACCGCAATGCGTTCGCGTTCCAGGGAGCGGCCGGCGTGGCGCTCATAGGCGGCCACGATCCGCGCCGTAAGGTCGGCGGAGATGAAACTGGAATAGAGGAATTCCTGGTGCAGCGGGCCGATGCCGGAATCGGCGAAGTCATAGAGCCCGTTGAGCCGCCCGTGTTCATGGTCGAATGCCATGTTCCAGCCATGCCCATCGAAATAACCATAGATATTGCCATGGGGGTCTGGCCCCAGCGCCACCCAGCGCGTCAGAATCTGTCCCGCCCAGGCCCGTTCAGCGGCATCGAGCAGCGGGAAGCTCTGCCGCTCGATCGTCGCTGCGTCTAGCCACCGGTAGGCTGGCAGCGCACCGGCCTCGATCATCACTGTCACCGGCAAGGCGTGCAATTGCGCATAAAACTGCCCCATGGCGTCGCCCAGCGCCTGCCTTTGTGCGTCGCCGAGCCGCTCATAGGCATCGGTCAGCAGATGGTCGCCGGCAATGCCGATATGGCTGCTGAACAGGGTTGGCGTCTCGCTGAGGTCCATCCGCGGAACCGGCATGCTCACCGCCGGACCGATCTGCCGCAACAGGTTCGCCTCGCGCCGCAACGCGGTCGCAGCGATGGCGTTTCGTGGAAACTTGAATACATGGTCACCCACAGCCAGCGCCACGCTGTCCCAGCCGGCGCCCATGATATGGAATGGCGCGTCCGCCAGTTGGGGAAATTTGCCGACCACAACGGCGCGCAGCGCCTCGGCATCGAAGTCACCGGGCCGCATCATCCTAACGCCCCGTACTGGCGCGGATGACCAGTTCGGGCTCCACAAGCGTGACGCGTGGCTCGGGCAGGGGACCGGTCGCACTGATCAGCCGCATCAGCCGGTCGACTGCCATGCGGGTGACGATCTCTATCTCGTAATTGACGCTCGACAGGGGCGTAGCGAGAAACTCCGAAATTTCGAGATTGTCGAAGCCGATCAATGCCATGTCGGCCGGCACCTTGAGCCCGTTGCGCTGGCACCAGCGCAGTGCCCCGACCGCCATGTAGTCATTGGCGACGAAGACCGCAGTGGGCCTGGCGCCACTCATCAGCGTATCCATGGCCCAGTAGCCGGCGCTTGGCGTATGGCTCACCGGGTCGACCTGCAGCCTTGGGTCAAAGGCGATGCCGGACTCGGCCAATGCCTGGCAGTAGCCCTCGAACTTCTCGCGATTGCCGTTGGGGTTGTTGCCGTCGATAGTGCCGATGACGGTGTGGCCCTGGTCGATCAGGTGGCGCACCGCCTTGTAGGCCCCGAGCTTCTCGTCGACGCTGACCATGTCGATGCCGACATCCTGCCCGGGCACCAGCATCACGACCGGGAAATTGGCGCGTCGCAAACGCAGGATGTGCTGATAATCGCGCTGGCCGCGGGTGGGGTAGATCAGCATGCCGTCGACCTGCCGCGCCCGGAACATCTCGATGGCGTCGATTTCCTCGGCCAGCGTGTTATTCGACGTTGCGAACAGCGTGCCATAACCCAGCGCCATCAGAGCCTTCTCCAGTGCCTTGGAAGTCTGGGTCAGGATGGGATTGGTGATGTCTGCCAGCACCAGGCCAATGGTCTTGGTCTCGCGGCTGGTCAGCGACTTGGCGATATGATTAGGCCGGTAGTTGAGTTCGCTGGCCGCCCGCTGGATGAGGTCGCGCGTGGTCTGGGGAATGCGCGGGCTTTCCCGCAATGCCAGCGACACCGTGTTCTTGGAGAACCCGGTGGCCTTGGCGATGTCTTCCAGCCGCGCGATGGTCTTGGTCATGCTGCTCTCGTTCTGCCCGGTCGCACCGCTTAGCGCAACTGGGCCGCCAGCAGAAGCTGGTCCGGCCTGGCAACCAGCCCGGACCGGCTCTATCAGATCACGCCTTCGGCGCGCAGGCGCTTCAGCGCCTCGTATTGGAGGCACCCAGGCGCCATTTCCATCAGCTCGATACGGTTGCCGTCGGGATCTTCCAGCCAGGCCTGGCGATTGCCGTCCAGCCCGTCCTTGATGGGCGACAGCAACTTTATCCCCGCCGCCTCGATACGGGCTACAGTGGCATCAAGATCGACGATGGTGAAACAGGTATGATTGACGCCATTGGCGTTCCAGCCGGGGGCGCGGTCGTTTTCGGCACCGGGGAAGATTTCCAGATACTGCTCGTCGGTGATGCGCAGGTAGACCAGCCAGCAAGTGCCGTCATCCTTGAACAGGCGGAGCATCTCCTGGAAGCCCAGCCGATCACGATAATAGTCGAGGGAACGGTCGAGATCGGTGACCTTGATGGCGACGTGTCCGACGCCGGCTATGCCTTGCATGATATCCTCCAGGTGCAGCGTTTTGCTGGCATGAGTGAGCCGGCTGCGCGAAGGGGCCTCGCGCATTCAAGAACGCTAGCTGACGTTCATGATACCGGTAATACTGATTTGATTACGCGGGGAGACTGGCACTTGTCAACGGTCAGTCCCAGGCCGGTGCCCAGTCAAAATCGATATATCGCTGCCTGCGATCGACGGATGCCAGGATAGCCCTGTCCTCGGTATCGAGCGCGATCTGGGCAGCGGCGAAGTTGCTCTCGAGACGTTCCCGGCGCCCTGAGGCCGGTATTGCGGCGAGGCCACGCGCCAGTGCATAGGCCAGCGCCAGTTGTTCCACCGAGCAGCCTTTCCGTTGTGCCAGTGGCTCCAGCGCCGGATCACCCGCCAGAGCGCCGCGGGCGATGGGAAGGTAGCACGTAACAGAAATATCGTTGTTTTTGCAGTAGTTTACGAGCTTGTCGTTTTGCAGGTAGGGGTGGCACTCGAACTGATTGTTGACGATTTTGATGTCCCCCAGGATCGCCTGTGCCTGTTCCAGCAGCGTGATGGGGAAGTTGGAAACGCCGATGGTCCTGGTCAGTCCAACCGCCTGCGCCTCGACAATCTGCTCGATATAAACTGCCAGTTCCACCTTGCCGCGCGGCGATGGCCAATGGATCAGCGTCAGGTCCACCTGGTCCAGTTGAAGCCGATCCAGACTCTGACGCAGCGATGGCAGCAGCGCCCCGGGACCGAAATTGTCTGTCGAAATCTTGGTAGTGACGAACACCTCGTCCCGCTTCAGTCCGGACCTTTGCAGCGCCGCACCGCATTCGCTCTCGGTGTCATAGGTCTGGGCGGTATCCAGGTGCCGGTAGCCGATTTCCAGCGCGGTCAGGATCGCTTCGGTACCTTCGGGGCCGGTCCTGCCAAAGGTGCCAAGCCCAATTTGTGGCATACAATGTTGATTTGTCTGCATTATTTCTCCAATTAGCCCGGTGTTCGCTTAGCCCTTCATGCGACGCAACGGGCGTCGCGTTATTGGCCTCATTGCGATCAGGGTCATTTTCCCTGTTGACGGCGCCGACATCTCAAACATAGATTACCGGTAATACGTACGCAAGTGCAGCCTGGTATGCGAACCCGGAACGGGCCGCCAGGCGGGGAGGATGTCATGACCATTCGGTGGAGCCGACTGTCGCCGCAACTTGCACTGGCGCCGGCCGTGGTGATCGCGTCGGTGGCGTTTGCCGGCTCGATCGCCTGGACCATTTATCTCAGCCTGACGCGCAGCCGACGCTTCCCGGATTACGAGATCGACTGGACCGAATGGGGTCGGCAATACGACCGCCTGTTCAATGACGGGGCATGGATCATCGCGCTCAAGAATCTGCTGATCCTGGGGATCGGCAGCACGCTCGCCATCGTCTTCGGCTTCCTCCTCGCCTGCCTCATCGAGCGCGAAAAGCGGGGCGAGGGCTTCTTCCGTACCGTCTTTCTCTATCCGCTCGCCGTCTCATTGATCGTCACCGGCGTCGCCTGGCGCTGGCTGTTCGATCCCTCGCTGGGCGTGCAGAATTTCCTCCATTCCATCGGGCTGACCAGCTTGCGCTTCGACTGGCTGGCCAGTGGGGAAACCGCCATCTACGGCATCATCCTTGCCTCGGTGTGGCAGGGCTCGGGCTTCTACATGGCCCTGATGCTGGCCGGGCTCAAATCCATCAATACCGAGATCTGGAGCGCGGCCCGACTGGACGGCGTCGGCACCTGGAGATTCTACACCGAGATCATCATTCCGATGATGAGGTTCACCTTCCTCACCTGCGCCATCCTGCTCTCGCTGGGCGTGGTCAAGGCCTATGACATCGTCGTCGCCATGACCAATGGCGGCCCGGGCCAGTCCACCTGGGTGCCGGCCTATTTCACCATCAACGCCTATTGGGCCAAGTCCAACCTGGGTTACGCCTCGGCCGCCGCTGTGGTGATGCTGGTCATTACCGCCCTGGTGTTCCTGCCCATGGTGCTGCTGACCGCCTGGCAGCAGCGCAAGCAGGGAGCCGCGGCATGAACGCCCCCGTCAAGCATATCGACCTTGTGGTTGACCGAGCGCCGCTATTCCCGCGCCGCAAGAAGGGCATCAGCCCGCGCTCGATCGCGATCCTTGTGTTTCTCACCATGTGCGCGGCCTTCTTCTGCGTGCCGCTCTACGTGATCGTCGTCACCTCGCTCAAGACCATGGACCAGATCCGGATGGGCGAAATCTTCTCGCTGCCGCAGGTGTGGACACTGGAGCCGTGGTGGAACGCCTGGGACAATGCCTGCTCGGGCATGAATTGCAGCGGCCTCAAGGTGGGCTTCCTCAATTCGGTGGCCATCCTGTTTCCCTCGCTGATCCTGTCGATCACGCTGTCTTCGGTTACCGGCTATGCGCTGGCGCTGTGGAACGTCAAATGGGCCGGCACCTTCATGTTCCTGCTCTTCATGTGCGCCTTCGTGCCCTTCCAGATCATCATGATCCCGCTGATCGTGCTGTCGGGCGCACTGAAGGTCTATGGCACCGTCTGGGGCATCGCCATCGTCCACGCGGTGCTGGCCATGCCGCTGCTGACGCTGATTTTCCGCAATTACTACAAGGGCATCCCGCAGGAGATCATGAGCGCCGCGCAGATGGATAGTGGTTCGTTCTGGCGCATCTTCGGCGAGATCATCCTGCCCATGAGCGGGAACATCATGATCGTCGTGCTGATCCTGCAGATCACCTCGATCTGGAATGACTTCCTCGTCGGGCTGACCTTCGGGGGCCTCGGCACCCAGCCCATGACGGTGATCCTGGCCAATGTGGTCATCACCACCACCGGCGAGGTCGTCTACAACGAGAACATGGCCGCAGCATTGCTGACCGCCATTCCCCCACTCGTCATCTACTTCGTGCTCGGCAAATTCTTTGTCCAGGGCGTAACCGCCGGCGCGATCAAGGGATAATCCAATGCCACGTGTCGCCTTTGAAGACATCATCAAGAGCTACGGCAAGCTGACCGTGCTCAGCCATCTCAACCTAGCCATCGACGACGGCGATTTCCTGGTGCTGCTGGGGCCGTCCGGCTGCGGCAAGACCACCTTGCTCAACCTGCTGGCCGGGCTGCTCGACATCACCGCCGGCCGCATCATGATCGGGGACCGGGACGTCACCGATCTCGATCCCAAGGATCGGGGCCTCGCCATGGTGTTCCAGTCCTACGCGCTCTACCCGACCAAGACGGTCTACGGCAACCTCAAGTTCGGTCTGGCCGCCTCAAAACTGCCCAAGGACGAGATCGAGAAACGCATCACGTGGGCAGCTAAGCTCCTACAGATCGAGCCGCTGCTCGAGCGCAAGCCGGCCCAGCTTTCGGGCGGCCAGCGCCAGCGCGTCGCCATCGGCCGGGCACTGGTCAAGAATGTCGATGTCTTCCTGTTCGACGAGCCGCTCTCCAACCTCGATGCCAAGCTGCGGACCGAGATGCGGCTCGAGATCAAGAAACTGCATAGCGAGCTCAACACCACCATCGTCTATGTCACCCATGACCAGATCGAGGCCATGACCATGGCCACCAAGATCGCGGTCATGGATGCCGGCGTCATCCAGCAATTCGGCACGCCCGACGAAATCTACGAGCGCCCCGCCAACCTGTTCGTCGCCGGCTTCATCGGCTCGCCGGCCATGAATCTCTGCCCGGCGCGGCTGACCGTCGCCAATGGCAGGGTCGGCGCCGAGGCCGAGGGTGTCGTCGGGCAGCTTGACCTGTCCGACTATCCGTTCGCCGAATCTCCGGTCGATGGCACGCGCATCGTCCTTGGACTGCGGCCCGAGCATTTCGGTGGCATCGACAAGCCGCTGGCCGATGCCGCCGGCATCATCGAACTGCCCATTCAATATGCCGAGCGCACCGGCTCTGATGCGACCGCCTATCTGCGCACCAGCGACAAGCTCGTAGCGGTGCGCATCGACCCCGCCGAGGTCAACCGCGCGGCGCCGGGTCGACCGGCCCGGATAGGCTTCCTCAAGGGGAAAGCCAATGTTTTCGACGCCCAGAGCGGGCGGCGGATGTGAGCACACGTCACCACAAGGGAGGAATGACAATGCTTAGGACGACACTGAAGGGGCTCGCGGCAGCCCTGTTGTTGAGCGCCGTGCCGCTGGCCACCATCTCAGCCGAGGAAATGGTGGTTTATCACGGCTGGTCGACACCGGCCGAGGTGGCCGCGTTGACGGTATTGCGCGAGGCCCTGGCCGAAAAGGGCGTGACCTGGAAGGATCTCGCCATCCCGCACAATTCGGGCGTCAATGTCAGCCTCGTCAACATGGTGACCGGCGGCAATCCGCCCAATGCCTTCGTTGAATCCAATCCGGGGGTCTATCGCGACCTAGCCGGCATCGGGCTGGGGCTCGATCTCACTGAGCTTTATGCCAAGGAAGGTATTACCGACAATCTGGCCCCTATCGTACGCGAGCTGTCGACGGTCGATGGCAAGATCGTCAAGGTCCCGGTCGCTCTCCATCTCGATGGCATGGTCTACTGGAACAAGGAGGTCGCCGCAGCAGCCGGGGTCGATCCGGCGGCCTGGACCAGCGTCGACGAAATGCTGGCCGATTTCGAGAAGGTGCGGGCTGCCGGTTTCGTGCCGGCCGCCGTGGGCAGCCAGGCCTTCCAGGTCGGTTACCTGACCCACGCCATGACGGCGGCCATTGCCGGCCCCGACATCTACAACCGCATCTATGGCGCTGAGCCCGACATCACCGCCTTCGACACGCCGGAATTCCGCAAGGTGATCGATGTGGTGCGTGCCTTCTCCAAGGAAGCCACGCCCGAAACGCAGAACCGGCCGTGGAACGAGGCCACCAATACGGTCATCACCGGCAGGGCGCTGATGCACATCATGGGCGACTGGATGAAGGGCGAGTGGAAGGCTGCCGGCAAAGTGCCGGGCGTCGACTTCGGCTGCAACCTGATCCCGGGCGCGCTGGCCGTGCCGGTCACATCGGACGCTTTTGGTCTGCTCGGAGGACAATCACCGGAGAAGACCGAGGCGGAATATACCTTTGCCGCGACCGCGCTTGATCCCGCCATTGCCGGGGCCTTCGCTCAGGCCAAGGGCGCTACGCCCGCGCGGCTCGACGCTCCAGCCGACCTGCTCGACGAGTGCAACCAGGTGGTGATCGACCAGCTGCAGGTCGAGAACGGTACGGTGATGAACCCGTTCAACATCATCGACGCCGATTGGAACCAGGCGATCTGGAACGCCATGTTCTCCTTCTGGAGCGATCCCAACGCCACGCCGGACGATGTCATCGCCGTGCTGCAGGACGAATACGACGCCATCTTCGGCTGATGGCCGAAACGGTCCGGGGCGTCTCAACGTGTCCCGGACCATCCTGATCCACGAAAGGACCACCAATTGGATACGCGCCTGCTTGACGAAGACGCGGTGATGCAGATCTGCTTTCTCACCGACGACCTCGAAAAATCCATCGGCTGGTTTGCCGATCTCACCGGCAAGACACCCAGCCATATCGGCAAGTCGGCGGCGCCTGATGTCGCTCGGGCGACCTATCTGGGAAAGCCTGCGACCATCACCTTCCGGCTGGCGCTGTTCCGCTTTTCCAATATCGATGTGGAATTCCTCGAGCCGGGTCCCGAGCCCAGCACCTGGCGCGACCAGCTCGACGAAAAGGGTCCCGGCTTTCACCACTTTGCCTTCCGCACCCGCAATATGAGCAAGCGCCGCGCCTTCCTCGAGAGCAAGGGCCATGCCATGCTCCAGCATGGCGAGTTCGAGCACAATGACGGCCGCTACGAATATTACGATACGACGGCCGACATGGGTGCCATCATCGAGCTGCTAGAATGGGACAACAACAAGGAACAGCAGGCCTGATCGGGCCGGAATCGAGCTCCTTCCTGCCCTGTTCCGGCCTCGCCGGAGCAGGGTCTTTTCGACTGAGGTAACGCCATGATCAGACTGGGTGGACACGGCCTGCCTGTTGGTGCCGAGGACCCTTATGCCTTCGCCGGGGCGCATCGCGCCTTCGGCTACCGCGCCGCTTATTGCCCCCCGGTCGAGATCGGGGATACCGACCGACTGCGCGCCATCGAGGCGGCGTTTGGCCAGCAGGATGTGCTGCTGGCGGAGATCGGCATCTGGCGCAATCTCACCGCCATCGAGGACGATGTCCGCGCCGCCAATATCGAGCATGCCTGCAATTGCCTCGCCATTGCCGACGCGGTCGGCGCCGGCTGCGCGGTCAGCTATATCGGCTCGTTTGCGAGCCATACCGACTATGCGCCGCATCCGGATAATCTGGGTCCGCGGGCTTTCGATGCCGCCGTCGAGACAGTTCGCATCATCATCGACAGGGTAAAACCGCGCCGTGCGAAGCTTGCGCTTGAAATGATGCAATATGCGCTGCCGGACAGTGTCGACAGCTATGTCGAGCTGATCTCGGCGGTTGACCGACCGGCCTTTGCCGCCCATCTCGATCCGGTCAACCTGATCATGACGCCGCGTGTCTATTTCAACAATGGCGCGCTGATCCGGGAGTGCTTTGACAAGCTCGGACCGCATATCGTGTCCTGCCACGCCAAGGATATCACCCTGCATCACCAGGCGGCGCTGCATTTAGACGAGGTGATGATCGGCGACGGTATGCTGGACTATCCGACCTACCTGCGGTGCCTCGCGGCACTGCCGGCGGATGTGCCCCTCATGCTCGAACACCTCGACGGCCCCGGCTACGCCACCGCGCGCGACCGTCTCTTCGCCATCGGGCGGAGCAACGGCACGCCGTTCATGGAGTAGGACCCGCGGACCGTCAGCCGTTACGCGACACTTGAGACGGAATTGCCAGCAAGCCCGGCCTTGAAAGAGTCGATTCTTTTGAGAATGAGCTCTCGATACTCTGCTGGGGAGAGACTGCGGTCATCAACACGGGTCAGCCCGCGCGAAACGGGAACCAGGAGATCGCCGGGTCGCGTGCCTCGCAGGGAATGAATGCCGGCGGCGTCCCCTCCCTGCGCCCCGAGGCCGGGCGCGAGGATGATTGATCGCGGTAGGAGCATTCGCAAACGACGGCCCTCGTGCGGAACGGTGGCACCCACCACCGCGCCGATCGGCGACAAGCCTTGGCCATCATCGAGCTGGTTGCCAAAATCGGCGATGAGGTCGGCCACGCGGTCAGATATCAGGCGATTGCCGGCGACCTTGTCCTGTAGCCAGCCCGCTCCGGGGTTGGAGGTTCGGCACAGTACGAACAGGCCCTTTCCGTAACGCCTTGCACATTCCACGAATGGTTCCAGCGTATCGGGGCCCATCAGAGGATTGATGGTGAGGCAATCGGCCTCGAAATCCCCACTTCCACCCTCGGCAAGCGGCGTCAGGTAGGCGCGGGCATAGGCGCTGGCCGTTGCACCGATATCACCTCTTTTGGCGTCAAGAATGACGCCAATGCCCGCTTCCCTGGCACGGCTCATACCGAGCGACAGAGCGGAGAGCCCGGCCAATCCACAGGCCTCGAAATAGGCACTCTGGAATTTTACGAACCCCGCCTGTCCATCAATCGTGTCCAGCACGAAATCGACAAACCGGCCGATCCAGGAGCCGCCTTCGCCATGCTCGAAAAATGCCGGGGCATCTGGGAGAAAGGGATCGATGCCGACGACGAGATCGCCATACCTGGCGGTATTGTCCTGCACGATCTCGACCCATGAGGGTTGCGCCATGGTGCTCCGGCTCCTTCGTTGAATTCCCGATCAAGGCGGCATGTCGCTTATGCAGCGTAGCCCGGTTGCGCGCAACACAAAGGAAGTCGAGCCTTCGACGCACCTGCTATACAAGGAATTGCAGGGGAGTCAGATCGGAATGGTGGAGCTGAGCGGGACACACGCGATGGTAGGATTTTCCTCATAATCCATCAATATGGTGCCCGGAATCCCGAGCTCCGGGGTACCCTGTCAGGGTACGAATTGGGG
>JBARWY010000045.1:0-31499 GCA_049647065.1 Devosia sp.
CCGGCGTCGCTACCGACAATGGAAAGTCCGTCGATGAAGCAAATCCTCCACCTCACCTGCAGCCCGCGCGGCCAAGCTGCCGAAAGCTCCCGGCTCTCCCGGCAGGTCATCGACCGGCTGCTCGAGCGAACACCTGGGGCAAAGCTTGTCGAGCGGTGGATCGGCGCTGGCATGCCGGCGGTCGACGAAAGCTACGCCATCTCCCAGGGCTCGTCGGCAGACGTCTCCCGGGACGGCTCGATGATCCTCTCCGAGGAACTCGTCGGGGAGCTGGAGAGCGCCGATATCGTGGTAATCGGCACACCGATGCACAATCTGACGGTGCCTGCCCCGCTCAAGGCCTGGCTCGATCACGTCGTCCGTGCACGCCGCACCTTCAATGTGACTTCGACCGGCAAGGTGGGCACTCTGCGTGATCGTCCGGTCTTCGTCGCCATCGCCTCCGGTGGTCGTTTTTCGGGCGAGCGGGCGCGTCAGCCCGATTTTCTGACACCCTATCTGCGCGCCATCCTCGGCATGGTCGGCCTTCATGACCTGACGTTCTTCTCGGTCGAGGGAACGGGGTCCGGGCCCGATGCCATCGCCCAGTCGCGGATCACGGCCAAACTGGCCCTCGACCAGCACTTTGGCTCCGTCCTGGCCTAGGCAGGTGGGGCTCAATCCTGGCGCAATGTCAGACGCAGCTGACGACAAGCATGTCGACCGGCCTCGACCTAGATAGCGCCCCCTTGTCACCGATGATCCTGTGGAATGTGGCGGTTCTGCTGTCCTTCAGTCTCAGCACTTTTACGGTGCATAGCTGCATTCCTGCAGGTTCTGCATCATGGTTCGTCCCCTGCGGGCACCGCAGCCTAAGCCTTACTCGTGCGCGGGCTTTGGCAATTGGTTCGGTGACATGTGCCGTCAGGCCGGTTTGCCAGAGGGCTACAACGCGCGCGCTGTACCGCAAATGAGATTATGCCGATCACCGGCCATAAGGATATTTCGGAGGTCGAGCGCTATACCCGTTCAGCGGCTCAAATTGAAGCTGGCAGATCCGGCATGCCCAAGCTCGGTTCTGCAAGAAAGTAATCAATGTGTCGCTAAGAAGCCTAGCGATGTGCTTCTAAGCTATTGATTTATAAAGGGTGATGGTGGGCCCACCAGGACTCGAACCTGGAACCAGACCGTTATGAGCGGTCGGCTCTACCATTGAGCTATAGGCCCTCACGTCTAAACGCTGGCATTCCGTAGGGTCTCGACAGGATGCCGGTCAAGGGCGTTTCTGTCCCCGCGCCGACGAAATCCGTCTTTGTTCTACTCATTCTGTCTGGGTAACTCGCCCTGACACCCACACCAGCGCCAAGATCGGACCCATAGCCTATCTGTTCACCAACCTAAAAAGGGCCGAGTGGTCTTGGTCACCAATTCCGTCCGCTAGCGCCTTGTTCATCAGCTGCTGCAAGCCGGCCGTGTTGGGCAGATAAAGTTCGTTCGACCGGGCCTCTTCTATTGCCAGGCCGATGTCTTTTCTGTGTAGTCGTATACGGAAGCCGGGATCAAACGTGCCCTTGATCATCCGTTCTCCATGCACCTCAAGGATGCGGGAGGACGCGAAGCCGCCCATGAGCGCCTCACGTACTTTGGCCACGTCTGCACCGGCGGCGTGTGCCAGGGCCAGCCCTTCGGCGACTGCCTGGATGGTCAGACCGACAATGACCTGGTTGACCACCTTCGCGGTCTGGCCATCACCGACGCCGCCAATGCGGGTGATATTCTTGCCCATCAGTTCGAAGATCGGCGTGGCCCGGATGAAATCGTCCTCGGAGCCGCCGACCATGATGGTGAGGGAGGCGGCCTTGGCACCCACCTCGCCTCCAGAGACAGGTGCATCAAGGTAGGAAGCACCTGCCTCGGCGATCCGTGCGGCAAAGGTCTTGGTGGCACCGGGCGAAATCGAGCTCATGTCGATGACGAGTTTGCCGGGCGCGCATCCCTGGACGACGCCGTCTGCTCCGAACAGGACCGCCTCTACGTCCGGCGTATCGGGCAGCATGAGGATGACGATTTCGGACGCTTCAGCCACGGTACATGCACTATCGAGCGCCTTGCCACCGGCCTCGACCAGGTGCTGTGACGCCGACTTGACCCGATTGAGAAACACCTCGTGCCCCGCGGCAATCAGGTGGCCCGCCATGGGACGTCCCATGACGCCCAGTCCGATGAATCCGATCTTCATGCGCGTCCCCTCCAGGGTGCAAACCAGCCAAGGCCGGCGCTGGTGGCGTGTTTCGGCTTATACTCGGCGCCGACCCAGCCACTGTAGCCGGCTGCGTCCAGAGCCGCGAAAATGTTGGAGTAGTTGATTTCGCCGGTGCCCGGCTCGTTGCGGCCGGGATTGTCCGCCACCTGGACATGGGCGATCCGCTGCTGCAGCCGCGCAAAGGTCGGCAGCAGGTCCCCCTGTACCACCTGCATATGGTAGAAATCATACTGCAGGCAGAGATTATCCGAGCCGACGGCGGCGGCGATCCGCTCGAAATCGTCCGTAGAGTTGACGAGAAAGCCCGGAATGTCGCGGGTATTGATCGGCTCGAGCAGCAGTTTGATGCCCGACTCCGCCAGCCGGGGTGCGGCAAAGGCCAAATTGTCGATCAGCACCCTTTCCAGTGCAGCGCGGTCGTGTCCGGCCGGGGCTATGCCGGCGAGGCAGTTGACCTGCACGCAACCAGTTGCCTGTGCAAAGTGGATTGCCTTGATGACGCCGGCGCGAAATTCCTTCACGCGGTCAGGGTGGCAGGCTATGCCGCGCTCGCCCGCGGACCAGTCGCCGGCCGGCAGGTTGAACAGCGCCTGCACCAACTCATGCTGGTTGAGCAACTGTCGCAGGGCTGCAGGGTCCTGATCATAGGCGCCGACATATTCGACCGCCTCGAACCCGTCTGCCGCCGCGGCGGCGAACCGGTCCATGAAAGGCAGTTCCGGGTAGAGCATGGACAGATTTGCGGAGAAGCGCGGCACTCTTCATGCTCCCTTGAGCGGGCCGGGATAGGCGGTGAAGTCGCCGCCACGGCAGGCCTTGAGGTAATTCAGGCCATGGACCTGCCCGACCATTTCAAGCTCCTCGCGATAGACCGGATCGTGCCAGCCTTCGATGTCGATCGACCCGGACCAGCCAGCGAGACGCAGTTCGGACATGACGTCGGTCCAGTTGGTGTCGCCAAAGCCAGGCGTGCGCATCCACACGGCCTTTTCCTTGCCGCCATAACCCTGCGACTTGATCACATCCCAGCGGATGGTGGCATCCTTGCCATGCACGTGGAAGAACTTGTGCGCCCATTTCCGGATCTGCGGGATGGGATCGATCAGATAGATCATCTGGTGGCAGGGCTCCCATTCGAGCCCCAGATTGTCTTCCGGCACCTCGTTGAATATCATCTCCCAGGCATCGGGATTGTGGGCGATGTTCCAGTCGCCAGTTTCCCAGTTGCCGCGCATGGCGCAGTTCTCGAATGCTATCCGGACGCCCTTGTCGGCCGCGCGCTTTGATAGCTCGCTCCAGATCTTCTTGAACTGCGGCAGGCTTTCGGGCAGCGGACGATTGCGGATACGGCCGGTGAAGCCGGCAACGCAGGTGGCGCCGAAGTAGTGGGCATTGTCGATCAGCGCTTCCCAGCCGCGCAGGGTCTCGATGTCCTTTTCCTGCTCCTCGAGCGGGTTGCCGAACATGCCGAGCGTGGACATGGTGACGTCGCGGTCGCCGATGACGTCTTTCAGACGCTTGGCCAGTTCTGGCAGGTCCTTGTTCACGGTCTGCCAGAAATAGGGTTCGATGCTTTCAAACCCGTGCGGCAGGATTTTTTCGAGATAGCCGACGGGATCGGGCTCGTGGCCGCGGATCATGGTGCCGATGCGAATGGCTTTGGGGTCGATGCCCATTTATTCTCTCCTAAATGACGATCTCGACGCGCCTGCCCTGCCCGACGCTGTCGATAGCGCCGAGGACCATGGCGAGGCTCTTGATGTTTTCCCGCCCGATGGTCTCGGGTACGGGCCCGCCGCGCGTGGCGGCGATGAAATCGGTGATCACGCCGAGATGGCCGCCAATGCGGTCAGCAGGCTCCAGCGCGGGGATTTCGAGGGCCTGGACGTCCGGCAAGAGTTTGCCGGCAACATGGGGCAAGGCTTTTTCGGCGCGGATGTCGTCGGCGCCGTCCCACAGGATCGAACCCTCAGTGCCGGTGATGCGCCAGGCGCTTTCCCAGCTGGTGCGGAAACCGGGCGCACACCAGGAGCCCCGGTAGGTGAACACCGCGCCACCGGCGAAATGGAAGCTGGCCAGTGCCGAGGCCTCGCGCTGATACCACGAGCCTGCCGGGTTCCACTCTTCGGCATAGACCGAAGCAGCGGCGTCATCGACGACAAAGCGGGCGGCGTCGAAGGTGTGGACGGCCATGTCGAGCAGCAGGACATGCGGCATCTGCTCCCTGAATCCGCCGAAATGCGGATCGAGGAAGAAATCGCAATGCACGCCCGTGACGTCCCCGATGGCGCCGGAGGCAACCAGCCGGCGGATGCGGCGGAGCTGGGCGAGATAGCGGCGATTCTGGATGACGACATGCAGACGCCCGGCGGCCTCGGCGCGTGCCACCAGGTCGCGCGCCTGCTCAAGAGTCTCGGCCATCGGTTTTTCGGACAGCACATGGGCGCCGGCCGCCAGGGCGGTCGAGACAATCTCGTGGCGGACGGCCGGAATGGCGACGTCCAGCACGATCTCGGGCGAGAGTTTTGCCAGCATCGCCTTGAGGTCGGTGCCGATCTCGGGATTGATGCTCTGCTCGGCCGCGCGGGCCTCGGCATTGGCCGGATTAATGTCGACAATGCCGACAATATCGACGCCGCCCACGGTCTTGATGGCTTCGAGCCACTTGCGGCTCATGGCGCCAGCGCCGGTTAACACGGCACGCTGATTGGTGGTCATTTGGCTAGCAGACTGTTCACGTTGAAAGGGTGGAAAGGCGGGTTCGGTGCAGCATGCGCTTCTGCCGCGGGTCGGGGTTGGGGACGGCTGAGATGAGGGCCCGGGTATAGTCAGCGTCGGGGTTGGTGCAGATCTTTTCGGCGGGGCCGACCTCGACCAGCTTGCCGCGATGCATCACCGCCACGCGGTCGCAGAAATAGCGGACCACGGAGATGTCGTGGGAGATGAAGATGAAGGAGGGGCCGAGGCGTTCCTGGATCTCCAACAGCAGGTCGAGGATCTGACTGCGGATGGAAACGTCGAGGGCCGACGTCGCTTCGTCGGCGATGACGATGCGCGGATCGAGGGCCAGGGCGCGGGCAATGCCGATGCGCTGGCGCTGACCACCCGAGAAGGCGTGAGGGTAGCGCTCCATGACATCGGGCGAGAGGCCGACGAGACGGAGAAGTTCGGCTACCTTTTCCTCGATCTGCTTGCCCTTGAGCGTGCCCTCCACCACTAGCGGATCGCCGACGATCTGGCGAATGGTCATGCGCGGATTGAGGGAGGCGAAAGGATCCTGGAAGATCAGGCGCACATCGGCATGGAACTTCCGCAGCCCCGATTTGGAGAGTGCGGTGACATCGACTTCCGTGCCGTCTTTCTGGCGATAGAGCACCTGCCCCTCCGTGGGCTCGACGGTGCGGAGGATCAGACGGCCCAGCGTGGTCTTGCCCGAGCCGCTCTCGCCGACGATACCGAGACTTTCGCCGGCATGCAGGACGAGGCTGACATCGTCCACCGCCTTCACGGCGAACTTGGTGTTGCCGAGAAAGCCCGTGGAGCCGCCATAGACCTTGGCGAGGTTCCTCACTGTGAGGATCGGCAGCGGTGCGGCCGACGCCTCCGCGCGTGCTTCGGCCGCCTGCTCAAGCTTCAGGGTCGAGGCCAGCAGGCGCTGCGTATAGGGATGCTGGGCAGCGTGGAAGATATCGTCCACCGTACCGGTTTCGACGATGCGGCCGAAGCGCATGACGGCGACATCGTCGGCGACCTCGGCCACCACGCCCATATCGTGGGTGATGAGTAGCATGGCCATACCGCGCTCTGTCTGGAGGCGCTTGATGAGGTCGAGGATTTCGGCCTGCGTGGTGACGTCGAGTGCCGTGGTCGGTTCGTCGGCAATCAGGATGTCCGGATTGCAGGCGAGTGCCATGGCGATCATGGCGCGCTGGCGCATGCCGCCAGAGAATTCGAACGTGTAGCGGTCGGCCATTTCGGCAGGATTGGGGATTTCCACCTGCCCCAGCAATTCGACGGTGCGGGCGCGGGCGGCGCGCTTGTCGAGCCTTGCATGAAGCCTCAGCACCTCGTCGATCTGGCTGCCGATGGTGTGGACTGGGGAGAGCGAGGACATCGGCTCCTGAAAGATGAGTCCGATCCGGGCGCCGCGCACGGCGCGCACTTCGGGGCTGTTGGCCGCGAGTTGGGCAAGGTCGACCTCCCTGCCCTCTGTGCGCAGGATGATCTTGCCGCCGACCATCTGGCCGGGCTTGTCGACGATACGCATGAGCGAGCGGGCTGTAACCGACTTGCCCGAGCCGCTCTCCCCGACAAGGGCCAGGGTGCGGCCACGATGAAGCTCGAAACTCACGTCGCGCACGGCGTGCAGAATGTGGGTGCGCAGATGAAAATCGAGCGACAGGTTTTCGACGCTGAGAACTGGTTTTTCCATGGTTTCCGCCTCAGGTCTCATAGGGGTCGGCGGCGTCGCGAAGACCATCGCCGAAGAAGTTGAAGGAGAGCACGGCGATCACCACGGCAAGGCTGGGCCACATGAGAAGCCAGGGCGCCGTCGAGATGGAGCGGATGTTCTGGGCGTCCTGCAGGAGCACGCCCCAGCTCACCACCGGCGCCTTGAGTCCGACGCCGAGAAATGAGAGTGAGGTCTCGGCGATGATCATCGAGGGCACGGCGAGGGTGACGACGGCAAGGATATGGCTCGTCAGCGAGGGCAGGATGTGGCGGAAGATGACGCGGCGCTCCGATGAGCCATCGAGCTTGGCAGCGGTGACGAAATCCTCGTTGCGCAGCGCGAAGAAGCGGCCGCGCACTTCCCGTGCCAGTCCGGTCCAGCCGAGCAGAGAGACGATGATGGTAATGACGAAATAGACGTTTATCGGCGACCAGGTGAGCGGGATGGCAGCCGCGAGGCCAAGCCAGAGCGGAATGGTCGGCATGGCGCTGACGACTTCGATGATGCGCTGGATGACGGTATCGACCCAACCGCCGAAATAGCCCGAGATGGAACCGAGAACGACGCCAAGCAGCAGCGAGAGGGACACGCCGATAAGGCCGATCGACATGGAAATGCGGGTGCCATGGATCAGCCGGCTCAACAGATCGCGCCCCAGGCGGTCCGCGCCGAGCAGAAACATGGGTTGGGTCGGGTCAAGCGGCCCGATCAGGTGCCGGTTGGCTTCAAAGAGGCCCCAGAACTTGTAGGTCGGGCCTTCGACGAACAGGCCGACCGGGACGATGATCGAGTCATCTACGACGAAGGTGCGGCGGAGCGCGGCCTTATCGATCTCGACCGTATAGCCCTTCACATGGAGCTGGAACTCCCCTTCGGGGGTGAACAGGCCGAGGCTCTGTGGCGGCGCGTAAGTGTATTGCGCGCGGCTGGTATCGGGCAGGCCCGGCGCCAGGAATTCGGCAAAGGCGCCGATGAGATAGAGCGCCAGAATGACGCCGCCGCAGAACAGCGCGACCTTCTGGGCCAGGAATTTGCGCCAGATCAGGGTCCACTGGCCGGCCGCAGCATCCGAGATCGGGTCCATGCCGGGCTTGAGGCCGGAAATGGCGGGGCCATCTTCGGCAAGCGTGGCGTCGAGGGCGGGAGACGTGGTCATCGCATCACCTCAGTTATAGCGGATGCGCGGATCGAGCAGCGCAAGGAGGATGTCGGAGATGAGCATCCCCACCAGGGTCAGCACGCTCAAAAGCAGGATGAAGCTACCGGCGAGATACATGTCCTGCGCGACGAGGGCGCGCAGCAGCAGCGGCCCCGCCGTCGGCAGGTTCAGCACGATGGCGGTGATGGTAACGCCTGAGACCAGTTCGGGCAGCACCCAGCCGATGGCCGAAATGAAGGGGTTGAGGGCGATCCGCACCGGATATTTCAGGATTACCTTGTATTCGGGCAGGCCCTTGGCCCGCGCCGTCGTCACATAGGGCTTGGAAAGCTCATCGGTCAGATTGGCGCGCAGGATGCGGATCATGGACGCGGTGCCTGACAGGCCGATGACGAGGATGGGAATCCACAGATGCAGGATCAGGTCCCAGAGCTTGCCCCAGCTCCAGGGCGCCTCGACATATTGAGGCGAAAAGAGACCGCCCACCGACTGCCCGAAGACGCGGAACGAGACGTACATCAGTGTCAGTGCCAGGATGAAATTGGGCACCGCGAGGCCGATGAAGCCGAGGAAGGTGAAGACGTGGTCGCCCAGGGAATTGCGGCGTACGGCCGAATAGATGCCGATGGGCAGCGACACGGCCCAGACCAGCAGCAAGGCGGCAAAGGAGATGGCGAGGGTCGACGCCATGCGCGACCAGATGACTTCCGATACCGGCTGGTTCCACTCGAAGGAAAAGCCGAAATCGCCGCGGGTCACGATGCCCAGCATCCATTTGCCATATTGCACCCAGACCGGCTGATCGAGCCCGTATTGCGAGCGCAGGCGCTCGACCGTCGCCGCATCGATGGGCGCGCCGCCATCGGCAAGCGTCGACATCAGCGAGGTGAGATAGTCGCCCGGCGGGAGCTGGATGATGGCGAACGAGATGATCGACATGCCGAACAGGGTCGGGATCATGTAGACCAGCCGCTTGAGTATATAGTTCAGCATTGCCGCTCCTCTTTTCGGCTCTGCGGGTGGTCCGGCGGGAGTGCCGTCGGACCGATTATCTGATGCTGAGGGATCGTGGCTCCCTTCACCCAGCCTGCGGCTCTACGCCCAGGCCAGATGCACCACTTCCATGGTCTCGATGTGTGAGATGTCGACCGTTGCACGGCCGTCCGAGATTCGGAACGGCACGTCTTCGCCACTGACCAGCAGACGGGCCGACTTCACCGTTTTCCCTTGCGGTATTTCCAGGGCGACCGTCAGTGGGCCGACCGGCCAGGTGTCCCGAAGTGGACCCTTCATCATCATCGGATTGGTGAGATTGAGCAGGCAGAGCGCCCTGCCCTTTTCGTCGCTATGAAGCCCCACGTCAAAGACGCCACGGCCCAGTACTTCGATCTCGGGCGCCTTGCCCAGCGCCCATTTGACGGCGTTGGCGATAAGTCGGCCCTGGTCGGGCGCCATATAGGTCCAGAACACCTCGCCGATATTCCACGGCACATAGACGACGCGACCGCCGGCCTGTGTGGTGCGGGCCACGACGCCGACACCCTGGGGTGGCAGGCGCGGATAGACCTCTTCCATGGGGAGGTCGGGGAAATCGGGGATGGCAAGGAAAGGCAGATCGACATCGGTCGTTGGTTCGACCGCTACCGCTTCGGTACCCCCGATGATCCGCTGGGCGCCGTCAAAACCCTGGTTGATCGGGTGATCACCATTGAGCGCGACATAAGAATTGCGCACACCGCTGCGCGGCGGGCTTTTCATGGTGACGCCAAACACATCGGCCAGGCCAAAGTCTCTGCGAGCCGCGCCCTTTTCATCATAGAGCGAGGTCTGGTGCGCAGCGACAACGCTGCCACCCTGGGCAACAAAATCGCGGAGTGCCTGACACTGGGCGTCGGACAGATAGGTGGCATTGGCCAGGATGACGAGCTTGTAGCGGCTCAGCGTCTCGGCCGTCATGATCTGGTCGGAGAGGAATTCGAAGGGCAGTCGGGCTTCGACGAGGGCATGGTAAAAGCCGAGATCGTTGAGCTCGGCCAGGTGCCGCTTGTCGGGGTCCCAATGACGAAGGGTGGTCGCGGGATCGATGATGGCAATCTCGGCTGTCGGCAGCATGGAGCCGATGACCGGCTCGACCTTGGCGTGAAGATTGAACGCATTGGCCGTGGGCTGGACCCAGCGATCGTCGGGAATGCAGGCGTTGAACTTGGTGAACCAGGGGAAGAGGCCCTGGGTAATGCCGGCATGGACCCACTGCTCGATTTCGGGGCCGGTCTGCACAGAGTCTTTCCAGCGCGGAATTTCTTCCGGGCCGATCGAGGTGATCAGGCCCACCGGACGATCACGGAACGTGGCGCGGATGCGCTTGCCATTGCGGCCGGCCGACCAGGCGGGCTCGACATTGCGGCGGCCCTGGTGATCGACGAATAGAATGGGGCAGTGCTTCTTGATGACCGAGAGGTCGAATTCCATCAGCGAAGAGCCGCTCATATTGGGAATGAAGCTGGCATGCGGCCGCACCTTCTTCACCTCGTCGTCCCAATGGGCAACGAGCCTCGTGAGCGTGGTGCGCCGCCAAGCCGCCCAAGCCTGCCAGACCGGATCGGAAGCGGTGCTGGTTTCGGGAAGCTCGTAGCCGCTATCGGCGCGGAAATTGTCTTCGCAGGCCTTGCAGTAGCAGACCCCGTGGCCCTGCCAGCGGTTGCCGAACAGCGCGTCGATGTCGTATTTTTCGGCGATCTCGACGATGACCTTGGTCATGAAGTCGAAATTGTAGCTCGAATAGGCGCAGGTCACGTAGATTCCGGGCATGGCCCAGTGTTCGCGCGGCTGGCGATCGACCGTCAGCGACACCCATTCCGGATGCGCCTCGGCCGCATCGGCATGGATGGCGTGCGGATCGACGCGGGCCATGACGTGCATGTCGAGCTTGCGGGCTTCGGTGACCAGGGTGCCGAAGGGGTCCGAGTCCCCAATGTACTTTGAAACGTAGTGGAGCGGGATTTCGCTCGGATAGTAAGCGATATAGCCGCCGGCCGAGAGGCAGATGGCGTTGGACTTGGTACGCTTGAACACGTCGACCCAGAAGGCGGGGTCGTAGCGCTGCGGATCGTCCTCGACGAAGGTGAGCTGGGTCCAGCGCGTTGCGGTCTTGTACCAGTCGGGAGTGCGAAGGCTGGTCGCAACTGGGCTGTCTTCGATCTTTAGCATCGGGCGATCCGGAACTTTGAGCGTGAAGAGAGGCGCACCGGCGGCGGGACACCCGCCGGTGCTAAGCTGACGTCGGGAGAAGGTCAGCTGATGTAGTACTGCTCGGGATTGGTTGGAGCAGGCGTCGGGTAGCCCCAGGAATTGGGCATGGTGGGGGCAACGTTCTTGAGGCGGTTGGCAACGATGCCGTAGCCGTCGAGAGGCAAGGTGACCCCGAAGACGTAGAATTCGTCGGCGGCGATCTGCAGGATCTCTTTCATGAGTTCCTGCTGCCTGGCAGTGTCGCTGGTCTGGCGCAGTTCGTTGTAGAGATCGTACTGGCGCTTGGTTGCTTCCGGCGGTTCGACCGCGTCGGGCGATGCCGGGTCGTTGTACCAGATCTGCCAACCCTTGGCGTACAAGGCCTCGGTGGTATTGGGGAAGAAGTAGCGCGGATCGAGAATGGCGACGATGCCGCCGTTGCCGCCGAACTTGTGCACCGTGGCGTCATACTCGCCGCCCTGGCGGACCCGCACTTCCCAGAGCGAGCGGTCCATGGTGCGCATCTGCGCATCAATACCGACAGCGCGGATCATGGGTAGAACCAGCTGGAAGCTGTCGACGAAGGTCTGGCGCACCTGATCGATCTCGAAAATCAGGGTGATGCGGTTGCCATTTTCGTCCAGGCGGTAGCCTTCGCCATCCTTGTTGGGGACGACGCTATCGAGCAGTTCATTAGCCTTGGCGATGTCATAGGCCGTGTATTGGGTCGCGAGTTGCTCGTTATACAGCGGGTCTTCCGGGCGAACGGACGGCTGCGCCGGCGCGCCCTGGCCGATGAACACCGTGTCGATTACCGCCTGGCGGTCGATGGCGTGGGAGAGACCGGCGCGGAAGTCCCTGTTCTGGAACAGCTTGCGCTTGACCGGGTCCTTGTGGGTCAGGTTGAGCTGGAACACCAGCTCATTCGGCTCGGTCGAAGTCGTGGTGTAGAAGCCATACTGACCGGTTTCCTGGCCATCATAGAGTACGGCACGGTTTGCTGGCGTACAGATCCACTGGTCGATGAGGTCGATCTCGCCCTGCAGGGCCTTGAGCAGCAGCACTTCGTTGTCAGCCGCCATGGTGTAGGTGATGCGGTCGATATAGGGGAGCTGGTTGCCGTCGGTGTCGACCTTGAAATAGTAGGGATTGCGTTCGGCGATGGAGAATTCTGCGGATTCGCCAATGGGCTGGGTGACAGTCCAGCCAAACAGGGTCGGCATGTCCTTGTTCTTGAAGATTTCGCCATCGACCGCGATGCCGCTCTTGATCTGGAAGAGTTGCACCCAGCCGGTCATGCCCTGATCCTGCGCGATCTTGTCCGCATCGGGATTGTACTTGATGTGGAACTGCTCGAGGTAGTGGCGGGGCGTGCGCGTGGTGCGGTCGTCATTGGCCCAGGCGAGGCGCAGTGGCAACAGGCCATTGGGCTGGCTGAAGACGATGCGGAACGTTGTCGCATCGACCTTCTCGAACTTGGCCTGCTGGCCGTCGGGCGAGCGCAGGTGGCCCTGCGGCGACGGGGTCAGCTCTTCGTTGAGCATCACGTCTTCATAGAAGAACATGATGTCTTCGGTGGTGAAGGGCTGGCCATCGGACCACTTGTGGCCTTCACGCAGCTTGAACGTATAGATCGATGCATCTTCGTTGGCTTCGTAGCTTTCGGCCACGTTCGGGATGACGCCGTTGAAATCGGGGGTATAGCGCACCAGCGGCTCGTAGCCCTGGTAGCGATGCATCATGTTGAGCGAGCCGCCGCCGACCAGCGCCGTGCGCAGATCACCACCATACTGGCCCACTCCTTCGAATGGCTCGACCACCATGGGGCTCAGCGGCAGTCGCTCGGCGACTGGCGGCAGGCTCCCGGCTGCGACCGCTTCCGCCAGAGCCGGCGCTTCCTTGACAGCAGCCTGGGCAAAAGCGGGAATGGCTGGCAGGACAAGCGCCGCGCCAGTGGCAGCAAGAAATGTTCTGCGGGAAATCCGGGTCATTGTTTTCCTCCTCATCCGGGGCACTCCGTCCGAGTGCTCTATTGGAATAACAACAGCGTGCAAAGTTGCGGTTGTTAGGTCAACACCCTTCGATGAAGAAATTTCTGCAGTGACTTGTTCCCGCATAATTCGCTGAATTTGCGACGATAAATGGTGAACAACAACCGCAACTTGTAAAAATCAGGGAGCGTGATATCACCTAACAAAAAGCGCAGGATGTCACCGTGAGCAAAATCACTCTTCAGGCGATTGCCGACCAGTTGGGCATTTCCAAGTTCGCGGTCTCACGCGCATTGGCGGGCAAAGGAGGCGTCAGTGAGGAGACACGCTCCCGCGTGCGCAGCAAGGCCGTGGAACTGGGTTACCTGAAGGCGTCGGCCTCTACCCTGCGCACGGCGATACACATTGTCTTCCACGACCATGATCCGGTGAACAGCGAGCTTTGGATGCAGATGCAGAACGGCATCCAATCAGAGGCAGCGCTATCGGGCTACGAAGTCCAGCTCCATTGGACCAGAAGCGCCGAGCAGATCGAAAATGTTGCCCGGGCCAGTGCCGGTATGGTGCTTGTAGGGCAGCACGGCGAGGCAACACTGGCTGCCCTGGCCCGAACGGGCAAGCCGGTTGTGAGGCTGGGTTGGGTTGCGCCGCTCGAACCCGTCGACCAGGTCGCTGGCGCCGACCACGAGGCCGGAAGCGCGGTCGGCCGATACCTGCTGGAGCGGGGGCATCGCATCGTCGGTTTTGTCCACGGCACGCGCGTGCTGCGGGGGCGCATGGAGCGGCTGTTTGGGCTGTCGGAAGCTTTTCTTGGCTGCAGCAGCGCCCAGGTACTCGAGGTGCTCTATGGCGAGGAAGGTTTTGCAGGGGCTTTCGAGAAACTGGTTTCCGATGGCGCCCGCCCAACGGCGCTCTTCTGTTCGCATGATGGCTTGGCCGTACACGTGGTGTCGGAGTTGCACAGGCTCGGCTACAAGGTACCCGAGGATGTGTCCATCATCGGGTATGGCGATTTCGCAGCAGCTCTGCAGATATCACCGCCGCTCACCACTATCCGGTTACCCGGCGAGGACATGGGTGTAGCCGCCTTTCGCCTCTTGCTCGAACGCATGAACAGCAGCCGTCGCCAACTCCCTCCACAACGTGTTTTGGTCGTGCCGAAGCTGATTGAGAGAGGATCCGTCCTCACGCTTCGAACTGAAGACCCAGCGACGTCTGCTTAGTGCCTCATTTCCCTGCGCTGCATCTGCAATGGTCGCTGAGGGCAAAGGACCGGTTTGCTGACGGGCCCATCTGGACTCGAACCTGAGCCAAACCGCTATGAGCGGCCGGCCATTGCGTTCGCCCATCGCTATTTGTTCGCCAGCCGCCCGCCTGCTATGCCATAACCGCTAATTCAAAGTCGGAGCCGCCATGCGCGAAGGCGACGTCATCAATGGCCTGGTCAAGGGGCTCTCGGTCATCGAGTGCTTCGACGAGGAGCATGCCAGCCAGTCAATCACCGACGTGGCCAACCGCACCGGGCTCGAGCGGGCCACGGCGCGCCGGTGCCTGCTGACCCTCGTCCACCTGGGTTATGCCAGCTATGACGGCAAGTTTTTTCGCCTTACGCCACGGGTACTTAACCTGGGCCATTCCTACCTCGCCGCCACGCCGCTGCCGCGGTTGATCCAGCCTTTCCTCGAGGAATTGTCCGGCCAGATCAACGAAAGCTCCTCTGCCGCCGTGCTCGACAACACCGAAATTCTCTATATCGCCCGCGCATCCTACCGCCGGGTGATGTCGATCAATCTCGGTGCAGGGGCCAGATTGCCTGCTTATTGCACGTCGATGGGGCGCATCTTGCTCGCGTCTCTCCCGCCCGCGGCCGCTCGCGAAGTGCTCAACCGCTCCGATCTCATCGCTTACACCGCCAAGACGAAGGCCGACCTGCCCTCGATCACTACCGAGCTCGCCGTCGTCGCCGCCCAGGGCTTTGCGGTTATCGACGAGGAACTCGAACTCGGCCTCTGCTCCATCGCCGTACCGCTCTTCAATGCTCAGGGCCACACCGTCGCCGCCCTCAATATCGGGGCCCAGTCCGCCCGCGCCTCCACCTCGCACATGATTGCCAATTTCCTGCCGCTGATGCGCAAGGTGCAGGCCGAAGTGCGCCCCTTGCTGCGTTGAGCCTGGCTTGATATTAACGCTAATCTGACCGAATCCGCCGGAGCTCCCCATGCAGAAGAATCGTTACGGCATGCCCCTCATGGGCCTGGGCACCTATGGCCGCCGCGACGAAGCCGGCATCGAGGCCATGATGGCGGCGCTCGAAATCGGCTACCGGCACCTCGATACCGCGCAGGACTATTACAACGAGCGCGAATGCGGCGAGGCCTTGCGGCGCTCCGGCGCGCCGCGCGCCGATGTCTTCGTCACCACCAAGATCGCCCCACGCAATTTCGGCCGAGGCCTGCTCATTCCTTCGCTGCGCCGGAGCCTCAATGAACTGGCAATGGACTATGTCGACCTGACGCTCATCCACTGGCCCTCGGCGCACGAACAGGTACCACTGGCGACCTATCTCGAACAGCTTGCCGAAGCGCAGGCACTCGGCCTCACCCGCACCATCGGCGTCTCTAACTTTACCATCGACCTGCTGACCCGCTCGCGCGCCATCCTTGGCGACGTGGCCATCGCCAACAACCAGGTCGAGTGCCACCCCTATCTGCAGAATCGAAAGCTCGTGGAGTTCTGCGACGCGGCCGGCATCCCGGTCACTGCCTATCAACCCATTGCCAAGGGCACCCTCAAGGGTGATCCGGTGCTGGAGCCCCTGGCCGCCGCCAAGGGCTGTACCGTCGAACAACTCGCCATCGCCTTTGCCTTCACGCGCGGCCTCGCGGCCATTCCCGCCTCGGGCAAACCGGAACGCCTCGCCAGCAATTTCGCGGCGCAGGACGTCGAACTCACACCCTCGGATATGGCCATCATCGCGTCGGTCGATCGCGGCACCCGTCGGATCAACCCTGCCACCGCCCCGGCCTGGGACTGATCGGCCGACAGCATGGCTGTCACAATCGGCCGCTAGTTTGATGCCGGCAGTCAATTACGGGACTCGCCGTGGGCTGTCGCAATCTGTGACACCAGGGGCTGTCGCTCAGCTCGCCCCAGCGACTTGTTCCATATATTTTCGTGGTATTTCAACGAGTTAATTCGTCACAAAGCCGTCACGCAACCGAAATAAAACTGTCGCGTGGCCCCCATATGGTCCCCCTCGTCAAAGGGCGGCCCCGGGGAATGAACTGCCGGATCGCCAGCCAGGTTTGAACTGAATTCCGAAAGGGAACTCCCCATGAAGATCGCACTCTACGCCAGTGCTGCCGTGATCGCGCTCGCCGCCTTCGGCACGTCAGCTGCCTTCGCCCAGTCGCGTGACACCATCCAGATTGCAGGCTCGTCCACCGTGCTGCCCTTCGCCTCGATCGTGGCCGAAGAATTTGGCGCTGTCTTTCCCGAGTTCAAGACCCCGGTCGTGGGTTCGGGCGGCACCGGCGGCGGCCTGAAGCAGTTCTGCGAAGGCGTTGGCGACAACACCATCGACATCGCCAATGCTTCGCGCCAGATCAAGGACAGCGAACTGGAAGCCTGCACCGCGGCCGGCGTCACCGATATCCGCGAGATCCAGTTCGGCTTCGACGGTATCGTCTTCGCCTCGTCGGCCAATGGCCCCGATTTCGCCCTGACCCCGGTCCAGGTCTACAAGGCAATCGCCGCCAACGTTGTCGTCGACGGCGCTCTGGTTCCGAACCCCTACACCAAGTGGTCCGAGATCGACGCCTCGCTCCCTGACCAGGCCATCTCGCTGGCCATCCCGGGCACCAATCACGGCACCCGTGAAGTGTTCCAGCTCGAAGTCGTCGACGCTGGCGCCGAAGAAGCTGGCCTGCCCGAAGGCCTGAGCGACGAAGAGAAGCTCGCTGCCACCACCACCTTCCGTCAGGACGTGGTCATCGAGATCTCGGGCGACTACACCGAGACCCTCGCTCGCCTCACCAGCAACCCCGACACCGTCGGCGTGTTCGGCCTGTCGTTCTACGAGCAGAACACCGACACCCTCAAGGTGGCGACGGTCAATGGCGTCGTTCCGTCGGCCGAGTCGGTTGCCGCCGGTGAATATCCGGTCAGCCGCCCACTGTTCTTCTACGTCAAGGGCCAGCACATCGGCACCATCCCGGGCATCGAAGAATACGTCCAGTTCTTCCTGTCCGAAGGCATCTCGGGCGCCGGTGGCACCCTCGAAGCTGCTGGCCTGATCCCGCAGCCTGCTGAAAAGACCGCTGAAGTCGTCGCTGCTTTCGAAGCCGGCGCCGCTCAGTAAAATCGACCCAGGGCCGCGCCACGAGGCGCGGCCCGCTTCTTTCCTCGCGGGGGCGCGTCCCATGAATGCCTTGATTGTCGCCGCTCTGCTGCTGGTGTTGCTGGGCGTCGCATACCAGTCCGGATGGTCCCGAAGCAGGGCCCTCGCCACATCAGACGGCGTCAAGGTCCATTCCCGGCCGCAGTATCACGGCTCCTATGTTGCCATCTGGGCCATGCTGCCCGCGCTCATCGTTCTTGGCCTCTGGGGCTGGTTCGGCGATAGCGTCACCCACAACTACATCGTCTCGCTGATCCCGCTCGACACTCTGACCGAGCTCGATCAGGTCGGCCTCAACGCTACCATCGCCCGTATCAAGGCGCTGTCTTCCAGTTATGGCGTGACCGGTGAAATCCTCCCCTTCGAACAGTCGGCGGGCGATGCCCTGCGCTCGTTCCAGATGGTGACATTCGTCGGTGTGCTCGCCCTCGCCCTTGTCGCCGGCGGCGCTGCTCTCGTCTATTCGCGCAGCCGCATCACTGTCCGCCTGCGAGCCCGCAACGCCGTCGAGCGCGTCATCAACATCGCGCTGCTGGCCTGCTCCGCCGTTGCCATCCTCACCACTGTCGGCATCGTGGCCTCGCTGGTCACCGAGGCCTACAAGTTCTTCACCTTCATCCACCCGCTCGATTTCTTCTTCGGCACGGTGTGGAACCCCAACAATGCCGGCACCGATGGCAATTGGGGCAGCTATGGCCTGCTGCCCCTGCTGGTCGGTACGCTGATGATCACCGCCATCGCCATGCTGGTGGCGGTCCCCGTGGGGCTGATGGCTGCGATCTATCTTAGCCAGTATGCGCCGCGCCAGCTTCGTGCCGTCGCCAAGCCGATGATCGAAATCCTGGCTGGCATCCCGACCATCGTCTTCGGCTTCTTCGCCCTGGTGACTGTCGGTCCCTTCCTGCGCGACTTCGGCAAGCTGGTCGGCCTCGACATCAACGCCACCAGCGCCCTGACCGCCGGCATCGTCATGGGCATCATGATCATCCCCTTCGTGTCGTCGCTATCAGATGACATCCTCAACCAGGTGCCGCGCACCCTGCGCGACGGCGCCTATGGCCTGGGCGCCACCAAGTCCGAAACCATCCGCAACGTGCTGCTGCCCGCGGCCCTGCCCGGCATCGTCGGCGCCTTCCTGCTCGCCGTCAGCCGCGCCGTCGGTGAAACCATGATCGTGGTGCTGGCCGCCGGCAATTCGCCGGTGCTGCGCGGCAATCCGTTCGAGCCGGTCGCCACCATTACCGTCTCCATCGTCAACCAGCTCACCGGCGATACCGATTTCGCCGGTCCCCAGTCGCTGGTCGGTTTCGCGCTGGGCCTGACGCTCTTCGTCATCACGCTCTGCCTCAATGTCTTCGCGCTCTACATCGTCCGCCGCTTCCGGGAGCAGTACGAATAATCATGACCGATACGCTCTCAAACACCCGCCAGGCCTCCCTCGAACGCACCAGGCTCATCCGCGCCGGCCTCCGCCGCCGCCATATGGGCGAGGCCATCTTCCGCGGCCTCGGCCTTGCCGCCATCGTGCTGGCGCTGGGCTTCGTTGCGCTGCTTTTCGTCGACATCGTCCGCAAGGGCCTGCCCGCTTTCACGCAGTACAACATGCATCTGGCGGTGACCTTCGATCCCGCGCTTATCAAGGCCGATCCGGCGCCGGTCCGCGCCGATTTCGGCTCCGAAGCCGAGTACACCGCTGCCAGCCTCAAATGGCAGCGCGACCTGGCCATGCTGAACTGGAACAAGGTCATCGAGGCCTCGCTGCGCGCCGCCGCCCCCGCCGGCTTCGAGATCGACAGCAAGGAACTGCTGACCATCCCGGAGACCGATGCCCGTCACGAAGTGCGCGAGATGTTCGTCGCCGACCCGTCCCTGCTGGGCCAGACCGTGGAAGTCGATCTGCTGGCCTCCGCCAATGCCGCCAACTGGATCAAGGGCAATATCGACCGTTCACTCGGCGATGCCCAGCAGCAGCTTTCGGCTCAGGCCCGCCAGCTCATCGACACCTTCGAAGAGAACGGCACCATTTCCAGCGGCTTTGCCTGGTCGATCTTCACCAATGTCGACAGCCGCGCCGCTCCGGCCTCGGCTGGCCTGCTCGGCGCCTTCGTGGGCACGCTGTGGATGATGATGATCGTCATCCTGCTGGCGGTGCCGATCGGGGTCGCCTCGGCCATCTATCTTGAGGAGTTCGCGCCCAAGTCGCGATTGACCGACTTCATCGAGGTCAACATCAACAACCTGGCTGCCGTGCCATCCATCGTCTTCGGCCTGCTTGGTGCCGCAGCTTTCATCAACTACATGCACCTGCCCATCTCGGCGCCCATCGTCGGCGGCCTGGTGCTGACCCTGATGACCCTGCCCACCATCATCATCGCCACCCGGGGCGCCCTGCTCGGCGTCTCGCCGGCCCTGCGCCAGGCGGCCCTTGGCATGGGTGCATCCAAGACGCAGATGGTGTTCCACCACGTGCTGCCGGTCACCTTCCCCTCGATCCTGACCGCCACCATTCTCGGCGTCGCCCATGCCTTAGGCGAAACCGCGCCATTGCTGCTCATCGGCATGAAGGCCTTCGTCGCCCAGGTCCCCGCCACCCCGTTCGACCAGGCCACCGCCCTGCCCGTCCAGATCTATCTCTGGCAGGGCAACGAGAACCGCAATTTCTTCGAACCCCGCACCGCCGCCGCCATCATGGTTCTTCTCGCCGTGATGATCATGCTCAACGGCGTCGCCATCTACCTGCGCTCGCGCCTCGAAAAGCGCGCCTAGCAAAAGGACACGTCAAATGGATATGGTCGCCGGCAAGGTTAAGATGACCCAGCAATCAGTGAAATCAGCAATGAACCCGACCGACATGCTCGAACGCCCGATCCGGCTAACCGCCCGCGACGTTACCGTCCACTATGGCGCCAAGCAGGCTTTGCACGGCATTTCGATCGACATCCCCGATCGCGCCGTCACCTCCTTCATCGGACCCTCGGGCTGCGGCAAGTCGACCTTCCTGCGTTGCATCAACCGCATGAACGACACCATTGAGGGCGCCAAGGTCGGCGGCACCATCAAGCTCGACGGCGAGGACATCTATGATCCCCAGCTCGACGTGGTCGAACTGCGCGCCCGCATCGGCATGGTGTTCCAGAAGCCTAATCCCTTTCCCAAGTCTATCTACGAGAACGTCGCCTATGGCCCCCGCATCCATGGCCTTGCGCGTAACAAGACCGACCTCGACGAGATCGTCGTGTCCTCCCTGCGCAAGGCAGGCCTCTTCGAAGAGGTCAAGGACCGGCTCAACGAGCCCGGCACCGGCCTCTCCGGTGGCCAGCAGCAGCGCCTCTGCATTGCCCGCGCCATGGCCGTCGGCCCCGAAGTCATCCTGATGGACGAGCCCTGCTCGGCCCTTGATCCGATCGCCACCGCCATCATCGAAGAGCTTATCGACGAGCTGCGCGAGAACTACACCATCGTCATCGTGACCCACTCGATGCAGCAGGCCGCCCGCGTCTCCCAGAAGACGGCCTTCTTCCACCTGGGCAACCTGATCGAGGAAGGCGTCACCGAAGACATCTTCACCAACCCGGTCAACAAGCAGACCCAGGACTACATCATGGGCCGCATCGGCTAACGGGACCGGAGGACATCAACATGGCCAATATCGGCAAAGACCACATCGTCTCGTCCTACAATGACGAACTTGTCGCCCTCGCACAGACCATTGCCGAAATGGGCGGCCAGGTCGAAGTCGCCATCGAGAACGGCACCAAGGCCCTGCTCAAGCTCGACCGCGAACTGGCTGACGTCACCATCATCGCCGACCAGCGCATCGACGACATGCAGCGCCGGATCGACGACATGGCCGTCTCGATGATCGCCCGCCGCCAACCCATGGCGTCCGACCTGCGCGCCATCATTACCTCGATCCACGTCGCGGCCGATCTCGAACGCGTCGGCGACATGGCCAAGCAGCTGGCGCGCCGCTCGCTCAAGCTCGAAGGCATGAGCCTGCAGCCCACCTTCTACAACGGCGTCAAGAACATGACCGCCCTGGTGCTGCGCCAGATCAAGGAAGCGCTGGACGCCTATTCCAGCCGCGATGCTGCCGCCGCCATCGAGGTCTGCAACCGCGACGACGAGGTCGATGCCATGCACACCTCCCTGTTCCGCGAGTTGCTCACCTACATGATGGAAGACCCGCGCAACATCACCACCTGCACCCATCTGCTGTTCTGCGCCAAGAGCCTGGAGCGCATCGGCGACCACGCCACCAACATCGCCGAGCGCGCCTACTACCTGCAGACCGGCAAGCAGCTCACCAACGACGTGCAGGAACTGCACCGCACCCAGATCAAGGCTTGATCGGCTCCGCCGACCTTACCTGAGAGACACGCCATGCCCGCGACCATCCTCGTCGTCGAAGACGAAGGCGATATCGCCATCCTGCTGCGCTACAACCTGGAAGCCGAAGGCTTTCGCGTCATCACCGCCGAGACCGGCGACGAGGCGCAGCATGCCATCCAGGAAAAGCTGCCCGACCTGATCCTGCTCGACTGGATGCTGCCCGAAATCTCCGGCATCGAGCTCTGCCGTCGGCTGCGCGCCCGCGAGGAAACCGCGCGCGTGCCGATCATCATGCTCACCGCTCGTGGCGAGGAAGAAGAGCGCGTTCGCGGCCTCGCTACCGGCGCCGACGACTATGTCGTCAAGCCCTTCTCGGTGCCCGAGCTGATTGCCCGCATCCACGCCTTGCTGCGCCGCGCCAATCCCAATCTCGTCACAGCTGCCCTCAAGGTCGGCGACCTCGAGCTCGACCGCACCACGCACCGTGTCCGCCGCGCCGCCCGCGACGTTCATCTGGGCCCCACCGAATACCGCCTGCTCGAATACCTGATGCGCCACCCTGGCCGCGTCTATTCCCGCGAGCAGCTCCTCGACGGCGTGTGGGGCAATGACGTCTATGTCGACGAACGCACCGTCGACGTGCATATCGGCCGCCTCCGCCGCGCCATCAACCGTGGCCGCGAATCCGACCCTATCCGCACCGTCCGCGGCGCGGGCTATGCGTTTGACGAGAGGTTCGCGCAGGTGGCGTGACCTGCGCAACCCCATCAATCTGCCTCCGTGCACGCTCCGTGAGATCAAACCTCCGGCGTATCCCTTAGCGGGGTATCATCCCGCACCGGCACCGTCTGCCGCTCGATCATCCGCCGCACCACGGGCCGGTTCTCGCCGCGATGCAAGGCGCGGATCAGTTCGGTATTCTCGTCGTCGGCCTTGGTCCGCCGCATATGGTGGCGCATGTAATCTATCCAGGTCGGTACGTGATACGACTCCGTCCAGGTTTCCGGATGTTCCAGGTCCCGCAGCAGCGCCCACTGCCGCGCCCCGTCGCGGATGCGGATATGCCTTCGGGCCGCCATCAGCGCCAGGAAGCGTGGAATGTCCTCCTGCGCGATGATGTAGTCGATCATCACCATGATCGGCCCGCTGCGTGGCCTGAGATCCAGCTTGAGGATCGGCTCGTTGAACGTATCGAGTGGGTTGAGATCGCGCGCGTTGAACTGCGGCAGCGGCAGCCGGAACCCCACCAGCGCACAGAGCAGCATGGTCGATCCCGCCAGTGCCAGCGCCTTGTCCGGACCGATCGCATCGGCGCTGAGGCCCCACACCCAGCTGCCCGCCGCCATGCCGCCAAACGTGGCCGTCTGGTAGAGCGACAGGGCACGCCCCACCACCCAGCGCGGCGAGGATAGCTGGATCGACACATTCAGCAGCGACAGCGCCAATACCCAGCACGCTCCGGCCGGCACCAGCGCAAGATGGCTCAGCAGCGGATCGCGGCTATAGCCCAGCAGGACACTGCTGCCGGCAAAGCCGATACAGGCCAGCCGCACGATGATTTCGTTGCTGTAGCGCTCGCGGATGCGGCCGTTGAGAAACGCCCCCGCAATCGCCCCCAGCCCGAAACAGCCGAGCAAAGTGCCATAGGCCAGCGCCCCACCGCCCACGAATTCAGCGGCCACCGACGGTAGCAGCGCCAGGATGGCAACCGCCGAAAAACCGAACAGGAAGCCGCGAAACAGCACGGTCGTCAGGTTGGGCGACAGCGAAACGTAGCGGATACCGGCCCACATGGCGCTGGCGAAATTCTCGCGCGGCAGTCGATTGGGCGTCCGTTCCGGCTTCCATCGCGCCAGCGCGTAGATCAGCGGCACATAGGAGAACGCGTTGACGGCAAAGGCCGCGCCGGCTCCCGCTAGCGCCACGATCAGCCCGCCCACCGCCGGGCCGACGCTGCGCATCAGGTTAAAGCCCATGGCGTTGAGCGTCACGGCGCCCGGCAGGTCACTGCGCGGCACGATATCGCCCATCGATGCCTGCCACGATGGATTGAACAACGCAGTGCCGCAGCCGATCAGGAAGGTGAAGGTCAGCAACAGCCATGGATTGAGCAGACCCAGAATGGCCAGCGTCGCCAACGCCAGCGACACCACCATCAGGGCACCCTGCGCAATGAGCATGACGATGCGCCGGTCGAAATTGTCGGCCAGCGCACCGGCCGCGATCGAGAACACCATGATCGGCAGCGTCGTCGACGCCTGCACCAGCGCGATCATGTTGTGCGAGTCGGTGAGAGTGGTCATCATCCAGCCGGCGCCCACCGACTGCACCAGCCCGCCCAGGTTCGATACCAGCGTCGCCAGCCACAGCAGCCGGAATGTTTCATGTCGGAACGGCGCCAATACCGACGGGCGATCAGCCATTTCGCTTCCTTTTGCTCCCAGTCTGTCTAGGTATCCCGATCCGGCATGGCAAGGGCACCTTTAGGCCCACTGGCCCCGCACCCTGGCCCGATACGCACCGGGCGCCATGCCCAGCACCCGTTTCAGGACCCGCGTGAAATAGGCCGGATCGTCATAGCCCAGTTCGGCGCCGATCTGTTTGATGCTCAGCGTTGAAAACAATAGCTGCCGCCGCGCCTCGAGAGCCACCCTGTGCTCGATCACTGCCAGCGCCGACGCCCCCAGCACCTGCCGGCTGATACGGTTGAGATGCGTCGAACTGATGCCGAGCGCCTTTGCATAATCCCCGATCGACCGTGTCTGCCGATAGCGTTGTTCCACCATGGCACGGAAGGCATGGGCATGCCCGGCGCTGCGATCCGCCACTCTGCGCGCTGGCGCCGTCCCGCGCTGTCCGGCGCGTCGGATGGCAACCACCAGCAGGGCCAGCAGCGCCCGCATCGCCGGGCCATGTCCCTCGGCCGGATTATCCGCTTCGGCAATCAACTGGCTGATGGCGGCACTCACCGCCGCACCGGCCGGCAGAATTGCTGGTTCCAGCGCCTCCAGCCCCGCCGCTCTCACATCCCGTTCCATCAGTGTCAGGACGACGCCTTCGACATCATGGCTGAACGCATAAGCATGCACGGTCAGTGCCGGCACCACCACGATGGCGGCTGGCACCAGCTCGCTCACCCGGCCATCCATGGTCACCCGTGCGCTGCCGTGTGTCAGGTGAAGCACCTGGAAAAACTGCTCATGCCGGTGCGGCGCGATTGCATAGTCATGCAGCCGACTGCGCGCCTGAATGGTCTCCCAATGCAACCAGTCGTGGTCGTGATCGGCCGCCGCCTCGCCATAAAGCGCGTAGATCGGGATGGTCTTCATGTACGGATAGTCCAATAGATTGCGCTGCCTGTCCATTGGCCCGACCTGCCGTGCCAACGCATCCTGTCGACGAGGAGAACAGGTCTTGCGTACACAGGTCATTATCGTTGGCGCCGGTCCGGCCGGACTCATGCTGGGGCGCTTGCTCGAACTGGCCGGCATCGACGCGATCATCCTTGAGCGCAAGAGCGCCGACTATGTCCTTGGCCGCATCCGCGCCGGCGTGCTGGAACAAGGCACGATTGCGCTGATGGACCGTGCTGGCGTCGGCACCCGCATGCATGCCGAGGGCCTCATCCATCACGGCATCGAACTCGGCTTCGACGGAGACCGCCACCGCGTCGATTTCTCATCCCTGATTGGCCGCCACGTTATGGTCTATGGCCAGACCGAACTGACCCGCGACCTGATGACGGCGCGGCGCGCCACCACCATCTACGAGACCGACGACGTCGAACTGCACGACTTCGACGGCAGGCCCTGGGTGAGCTATCGCAAGGATGGCGTCACACACCGCATCGACTGCGATTTCATCGCTGGCTGCGATGGCTTTCACGGTATCGCGCGCCAGAGCGTTCCCGCCACCGCCATCACGACCTTCGAGCGCATCTATCCATTCGGCTGGCTCGGCGTTCTCGTCGACCAGCCCCCCGTAGCCGACGAGCTGGTCTATGCCCACCACGAGCGCGGCTTCGCCCTCTGCTCACAGCGCTCACCCACCCGCAGCCGCTACTACGTGCAGGTGCCTACCGATGCCCGGCTCGAAGACTGGCCCGACGCCCGCTTCTGGGACGAACTGCGCATGAGGCTCGATCCGGCGACGGCCGAGAGCCTCCGCATTGGGGAGCCGATCGAGAAATCGATCGCGCCCCTGCGCAGCTTCGTTGCCGAGCCGCTCCGCTTCGGCCGGTTGTTTCTCGCCGGGGACGCCGCCCACATTGTGCCGCCCACCGGCGCCAAGGGACTGAACCTGGCCATGAGCGATGTGGCCACATTGGCTGATGCCCTGATCGAGCAGCTCAGCGAGGGCTCGGACGCCGGACTCGACGCCTATTCGTCAAAGGCCCTCGCCCGCATCTGGAAGGCCGAGCGCTTCAGCTGGTGGATGACCAGCCTGCTGCACACCTTCCCGGAAACCGGCCCCTTCGGCCGCCGCATCCAGCGCGCCGAATTCGACTACCTGACCGGCTCATTGGCGGCGCAGCAGAGCCTGGCGGAGAACTACGTGGGCCTGCCTGGCTGACGGATATCGCTATCCAGTTGTCAGACCACCACATCCTCGTCACTGCCCAGTATCCCCGCCAGAATCCCCAGCCCGCGTTCCAGCACCGCCCGCACCGGCGGCGCCATGATGCAGAGCCGCACGCCGGCTAGCGGCTTCTCGCCCACCTGCGCTGCGGAGGGCGGGGTGATCCGTACGCCCGCTTCGCTGGCGCGCCGCGCAAACTGTTCCGCCTTGAACGGGTCCATCGGCAGCCAGAGATGCGGTGCTCCATCAGGCATCGGCACAGAGCCAACACCCAATATCCTCCGTGTCAGCTCCAGCCGCGCCAGCCCTTCACTGCGCAATGCCGTCGCGGCCTCGTCGCCCATGCCGATTTCCAGCATTGCTGCCGCCAGTTCCGCGACATAGGGCGGCAGGCCCCAGCTCTGCGCCCGCAGCCGCCGGCGAACCGCCGCCATCAGACGGCTCGGCGGCGCGATGACCCCCAACCGCACCAGCGGCGTCAGGCTCTTGGACAGGCTCGTCACATAGATCACCTGATCGGGCAGCAAGTCCCGATAGGTCAAGTTCCCCTTAGCCGCGTAGATGCCATAGATGTCGTCCTCGACGATGACAGCGCCATATCGCTCCACCACCGCGGCAATGGCGCGCCGCCGCTCCGGCCCCGTCTCGAAACCCAGCGGGTTCTGGCATACCGGCGTCGTGTAGATGATCTTGGCGCCCGTCCCTGCCAGCGCCGCGTCGAGCGCAGCGGGCAGCATGCCCTCGCCGTCATGTGCCACCGGCATCATGGTCATGCCGAGGTCGGCCGCTGCCGCCAGCGCCCCCGGGAAAGTGGCGCTCTCGGTGAGGATGATGCCAGAGGTCTCCTGCAGGGTCGCAAATGCCAGGTGGAGTGCCTGCTGCGCGCCGTTGCACAGCAGCATTTCATCGGCGCCAACAGGCGTCCGCACTGCGCTCAGCCAGCCCGCCACCACGCCGCGCTGCCGCTCGGTCCCGCTCAAATCGACGTAGCCGCCATGGGCGAGCGCCAGCGCATGGCGATTTGCCACCGCGCTCGCCTCGGCCATCCGCTGCGGCGTGATCACCGGTGGCGGCGCATTGATCGTCAGGTCGATGATCCCGCCATCGTCCGCGCCGGCATCCACCCGCTCCAGCACGAACGTGCCGCGCCCGATTTCGCCGCGTACCACCCCGCGTGCGCTGAGCGTATCAATGGCCCGCGTCACGCTGCCGATGGATACCGAAAATTGCTGCGCCAGTTGCCGATGCGTCGGCAGCTTTTCGCCGGGCCGGTAACGTCCTTCGGCGATGGCCGCTTCCACTGCGCCAACCACCCGCTCATGTAGCGGCTGCCCATTGTCCGGCAGCATCATTGTATTTGAAATTGTATCACTCATTGAGTCGATACTATCGAGTCCCGTACCGCCTTGTCCACGCGGCAAAAATGCTGACAACTTTCGGACAGTGCGCGGGTCAATCCGTGCCAGTTGCAAAGTCCAGTCCCTCGTCCGCCCAGCCGGTAATGCCGCCGATCATCAGCTTCACCTTGCGGCCCAGCCGCGCCAGCTTCAGCGCCGCCTGATCGGCCCCGTTACAATGCGGCCCCGCGCAATACACCACGAACAGCGTATCATCCGGCCACTCGGCCATGCGCTCCGCCGTCATCTGCCGGTGCGGCAGGTGAATGGCGCCTGGAACATGCCGGCGCGCATAGGCATCGGGTGATCCGACCACATGCAGCAGCACGAAATCCACGTTACCCGCCTTGAGACATGCCGCAACATCCGCACAGTCGGTCTCCAGCGCCAGCCGCTGCGAAAAATGCGCAATCGCCACCGCGGGCGGCGCCACCGGATATTCGCTGACAAAGCTCATCTGTCTCTCCTGCTCACTTATCCGCCGACCGCCGCCTGCGCTAAACCGCCGGACTGCTGCGACCCTCTCGCCGGTAAACGCGGCAAACTTTCCACCACGCACCCATATGGGGGATTTGGATGAAGTTTTATCCGCGCCAGGGCAACAAGGTCAACACCATTGACATAACAATATTTCGATGATTGTATCATCCGTATTGATGCATGGTGAGACAAATGACGTCAACGGATTTTCGCCTGTCGTCCCGCGCCCGGTCCATGAAGGCTTCCGAAATCCGCGAGCTGCTCAAGCTCGTCGGCAAGCCCTCGATGATTTCCTTCGCCGGCGGCATTCCGGACCCGGCTCTGTTCAATGTCGGCCTGTTCCAGGAAGCCTGGCGTCAGGTTTTCGCTGGACCCTCCGTCGCGCGCGAGGCGCTGCAATACTCCACCACCGAAGGCTATCTCCCGCTGCGCCAGTGGATCGCCGATCACATGGCCGGCCGCGGCGTGCCTGCCCAACCCGACAACATCCTCATAACCACGGGCTCGCAGCAGGCGCTTGATCTCATCGGCAAATTGCTGCTCGATCCCGGCAGCGGCGTGGTCACGGCCCGCCCGACCTATCTGGGCGCACTGCAGTCGTTCTCGGCCTATGAACCGCATTTCTCCGCGCTCGAAACCCCGCAAGCCACCGGCCCGACCGCGCCGAGGCTGATCTACCTTGTCCCCGATTTTGCCAATCCCGACGGCGCCACCATGAGTTGCCCGGCCCGCCACAAGGCGCTGGATCAGGCTCGCGCTCTTGATGCCGTCATCCTTGAGGACGCCGCTTACTCGGCGTTGCGCTACGATGGGGAGGACCTGCCGCCGATCGCCGCCCTCGACGCCCAGTCGCGTGGTATCGAAGCCACCCGCACGCTCTATTGCGGCACCTTCTCCAAGACCCTGTCGCCGGGCCTGCGCGTCGGCTGGGTCTGTGGTCCAATGGCGCTTATCCGCAAGCTGACCCTGCTCAAGCAGGGCTCGGACCTGCACACCGCGACCACCAACCAGATGGTCATGCACCGTGTGGCAGTGGACGGCTACGACGCCCAGGTCGCTCGCGCCCGGTCGGTCTACCGGGTCCGCCGCGACGCCATGCTCGCGGCGCTCGAACGCTACGCTCCGCCTGACCTACGCTGGCAGAAGCCTGATGGCGGCATGTTCCTCTGGCTGGAGCTACCCGACCACCTCGACGCCAAGACGCTGCTGCAGCAGGCGCTCGACCAGGATATCGCCTTCGTCCCCGGCGCCGCCTTTCACACCGATGGCTCCGGCCACAACACCATGCGGCTCAGCTTCTCGCTCAGCGACGAGGCCCAGATCGAAGTGGGGATTTTCAAACTCTGCGGATTGATTGGCCAGCAGGGTATGGCGCGGGCAGTCAACGTCTAGGCGTTACCCGCAGTGGCCTCCCACAAAAGAAAACACCCCCGGGCCAGGCCCGAGGGTGACAATCGCGTTTGTTAATAGGGTTCGGGATTAGCCCGCGGCGGTATAAGCCGTCTTCACCACCGTGAAGAACTCAGCCGCATACTTGCCCTGCTCCCGCGAGCCATAGCTCGAGCCCTTGCGGCCGCCGAACGGCACGTGGAAATCGACGCCAGCCGTCGGCACGTTGACCATCACCATGCCCGCCTCAGCATTGCGCTTGAAGTGCGTCGCATACTTCAGCGAAGTGGTGACGATGCCGGCGCTGAGACCGAACTCGGTGTCGTTGGCAGTGAACAGCGCTTCCTCATAGTCCTTGACCCGGATGACCGAAGCCACCGGCCCAAAGATCTCTTCGCGGCTGATGCGCATGGAATTGGTCGCCTCGGTAAACAGCGTCGGCTGCAGGAAGTAGCCTTCATTTGCCCCCTTCACCAGCTCGCCGCCGGCCATGAGCTTGGCGCCCTCGGCCTTGCCGATGGCGATATAGTCGGTGTCCTGCTTGAGCTGGCTCGGATCGACCACCGGACCGATTTCGGTGTTCTTGTCGAGCGCATCGCCGACGCGCAGGTTGCGCGTCCGCTCGGCCAGAGCCTCGACGAACCTGTCGTGGATGCCCTCGGTCACGATGACGCGCGACGAGGCGGTGCAGCGCTGTCCGGTCGAAAAGAAGGCCGACTGCGCCACGCTTTCGACGGCGACCTTGAGGTCGGCGTCGTCGAGCACGACGGTCGGGTTCTTGCCGCCCATTTCGAGCTGGAACTTGCGGCCGACCTCGATCGATGCCGCAGCGACGCGCTTGCCCGTACCCACCGAGCCGGTGAACGAGATGGCATTGACGTCCTTGCTCTCGAGCATGGTCTGGCCAACCACCGAACCCTTGCCCATCACCAGGTTCAGCACACCCTTGGGCAGACCGGCGCGAACAAGGATATCGACGATAGCCCAGGTGGAGCCCGGCACGAGGTCGGCCGGCTTGATGACGACGGTATTGCCGTAAGCCAGCGCCGGCGCGATCTTCCACGTCGGGATCGCGATCGGGAAATTCCACGGCGTGATGATGCCGATCACCCCGATCGGCTCGCGGGTGATTTCGACGCCGACGCCGGGACGCACGGAGGGAAGAACTTCACCGGCAAGCCGCAGGACTTCGCCTGCGAAAAAGTCGAAAATCTGCGCCGCGCGGGTCACCTCGCCGATGCCTTCAGGCAGCGTCTTGCCCTCCTCGCGGCTCAGCAACTCACCCAGCTCGGCCTTGCGCGCCAGGATTTCCTGGCTGGTTTTGGACAAAATGGCATGACGCTCAAGAATGCCCGAGCGCGACCAGGCCGGAAACGCAGCCTTGGCCGCAGCAATGGCCTGCTTGGTTTCCTCGGCGGTGGCGCGGGCGTAAACCCCGACCACTTCGGCGGTATTGGACGGGTTGATATTCTCGACCCCGTCCGAGCCCACCCATTCCCCGTTGATGAGGTTCTTGTGCAGTTCAGCCATTTTGGATGCCTTTCGGGTAGAGCTTAAAGTAGGTCAGCGCGAGCCAGATCGCGCAGCAGGTGGCTGGCGCCATAGGTCCATGGCGGACACTTGGTGGAGAGGTTCACACTGTTAGATAGGGTGCCGAGCTCGGATGTCGATATCGAGACGACATCGCCCAGCTTGTGGGTGAAGCCCTTGCCGGCGCCGTCGCGATCCTTGACTGGAGCGAACATGGTGCCGAGATAGAGCACCAGCCCGTCGGGATACTGGTGATGCCCGCCGATGGTGGCGGCCACCAGTGACTCGGGGGTGCGGGAAATCTGGCTCATCGAGGAATGC
>JBARWY010000046.1:0-2884 GCA_049647065.1 Devosia sp.
AGGAGGAGGGGTCGCCTTCCTTGTGCGGGTTGGAAACTCGGCAGCCGCGCCTGCAATAATGGTAGCGCCTGAACCGGACCTGTTAGACATCCCGGCATGGTGGCGAGGCAATTGCCTCAAAACTAAAAACTAGATCGAGGCAAGCGCCTCGCCACCATCGCTCTACCCATGAGCGAACACCGACGACACGACAACCGCACCACAGGCGGCGCTTTCGCACGCCCGGCAATTGACACCAGAGCCCTCCCCGCTATGGTCCGCTCGCATTATCCGGGGAGCCTTTCCATGTCCTATACCGACCTCGCCAAGACCATCGATGACGCTTTCGAGGCTCGTGCCGAGATCAGGTTCCACACCCAGGGACCGGTGCGCGAGGCCGTCGAGGAGGCGCTGCGCCTGCTGGACAAGGGCGAAGCGCGCGTAGCCGAAAAGGTCAACGGCGCCTGGCAGGTCAACCAGTGGCTCAAGAAGGCCGTGCTGTTGAACTTCCGGCTCAACGACAACAAGCTCATCGAGGGCGCTCCCGGCGGCTCGCATTACTGGGACAAGGTGCCGACCAAGTTCGAGGGCTGGAGCGAAAATACCTTCCGCGAGGCCGGTTTCCGCGCCGTGCCGGGCGCCGTCGTGCGCAGCCCGGCCTTTATCGGCCGCAACGTCGTCCTGATGCCCAGCTTCGTCAATGTCGGCGCCTATGTCGACGAGGGCACCATGGTGGACACCTGGGTCACGGTCGGCTCCTGCGCGCAGATCGGCAAGAACGTGCATATCTCGGGCGGCGTCGGCATTGGCGGCGTGCTTGAGCCGTTGCAGGCCGGCCCTGTCATCATCGAGGACAACTGCTTCATCGGCGCCCGTTCCGAAGTGGTCGAAGGTGTGGTGGTGGGCGAGGGTTCGGTCATCTCGATGGGCGTGTTCATCGGCGCCTCGACCAAGATCGTCGACCGCAATACCGGCGAAATCCATATCGGCAAGGTCCCGCCCTATTCGGTGGTCGTGTCCGGTTCGCTACCCGGCAAGCCGCTGCCCAATGGCAATCCGGGGCCGAACCTCTACTGTGCCGTCATCGTCAAAACTGTCGATGCACAGACGCGCAGCAAGACCGGCATCAACGAGTTGCTGCGCGACTGAGCCGGACTCTGGCGGGAACAAAGCGATTCACTTACAGTGCTTGTTGCCGGATGGGTCCCGGCGTTTCTGATTTCCGAGGGGGAAAATCATGGACTTCCAAGCACTCTACCTGACTAGCGACGGCCGCATTTCCCGCAAGCAGTGGTGGATCGGTACGGTCATTCTGATCGTGGCGACACTCGTCATCTATTTCCTGCTGGGCCTTGTCGGCCTTGGGCTGACCACCCGCTGGGGGCCGATCATTGCCTATCTGATCGTCATCTACCCGACGCTCAACCTGGGCGTGAAACGCCGGCATGACCGCGACAACAATGGCAACGACTACCGCATCCTGGTTGGCATCTACGCCGTCCTGACCGTGCTGCAGGTGTTCGGCATTGGCTACACGGCCACCGACCTGGGCAATGGCATGGTCGCCATGATGCCTGACATGTGGATGTCCGTCATCACGCTGGTCGTAGGCCTTTATGGCCTCTACATGCTGGTGCAGCTCGGCTTCCTCAAGGGCACCCCCGGCGCCAATACCTACGGCGCCGATCCGCTGGGTTACCCCATAGCAGCCTGAACCAAGGACGGGATCGCTACGTGACTTCTACACCTGCGGGCGATCCCGTCCGTCTGCTCAAAGACCTCATCGCCTGCCCATCTGTCACGCCCGAGGACGCTGGCGCCTTGGATGTGCTCGATCGCGCGCTCACTGCGATCGGCTTTGTCGTCACCCGACTGCGCTTTGAGGGCGACGGCTCCTATCCGGTCGACAATCTCTTTGCCATCAAGGGCACGGGCGGCCGTCGGCTGCTGTTTGCCGGCCATACCGATGTGGTCCCGCCGGGCGATCTCGGCAACTGGACGTCCGATCCCTTCACGCCGCGCGAAGCGGATGGCCTGCTCTATGGGCGCGGGTCCGCCGACATGAAGTCGGGCATTGCCGCCTTCGTCGCTGCCGCGGCAGCCATTCCTGATGATGCCGGCACCGTGATGCTCGCCATCACCAATGACGAGGAAGCCGACGCCATCAACGGCACCGACAAGCTGATGGCTTGGGCCGAGGCGCAGCAGCACCATTTCGATTTCGCCATCGTCGGTGAACCCAGTTCGTCAGCGCTCCTGGGCGACAGCATAAAGATCGGCCGGCGCGGCTCGCTTTCGGGCACGATCACCATCACCGGCAGCCAGGGCCACGTGGCCTATCCTGACAAGGCCAACAACCCGCTACCGGCGCTGGCGCGGATCGTCACGGCGCTGGATACGACCATCGATACCGGCACGGTGCATTTCCCGGCGACCAATCTCGAAGTGACCTCGATCGATGTCGGCAACGCTATTTCCAACATCATCCCGGCCTCGGGCACCATTCGCTTCAACATCCGTTACAACGACCTGTGGACGCCCGAAACGCTGGCCGACTGGGTACGCGGCCGCATCGCTGGCGTCGATCACACCGGAGCCAAGGTCGACTTCAGTGTGGCCGGCGTGCCGTCGCGCTCATTCCTGTCGCCGCTTAGCGGCGATGTCGACACGCTCGGCGACGCGATTGCCGCCGTCACCGGCCGCCGCCCCGAACTGTCGACCGGAGGGGGTACGTCCGACGCCCGTTTCATTGCCCAATATGGCCGGGTGGTCGAATGCGGCCTGGTCGGCCCATCGATGCACAAGGCGGACGAGCATATCGCCGTCGCCGACCTCGTCGGGTTGACCGAAATCTACCGCGCCTTCATGGTCCGCTTCTTTGGGGTGTCGGCATGAAGCTGTGGGC
>JBARWY010000047.1:0-79680 GCA_049647065.1 Devosia sp.
ACCAATGGCGAGCTGACCGGCCTGATGATCGGGCCTGAAGTGGTCAACATCGCTACGGTCAAGCAGGCCCTGCAGTCCTCACTAGCCGAAGTGGGCAACGTGCTGCCGCTCTTCGCTCCGGCCGACCTGCCCAATACGGCGCTGACGGCGGACCTGGCATTCCTTGCCACCACACCCCACGCCATGGGCGCGGCGGTGACCGAATATGTGGTGACCTGCGAGGAGTGCCAGGCCGAGTTCAAGGCCATGGGTGGCGTCTTCGTCGGCGCGGGTTCGTCCGATATCTATCTGCTTCTGACCACCAAGCCCGTCAATTCGCTGGCCGATCTGCAGGGACTTCGCCTGCGTTCAGGCGGCGCGCCTTATGCTCGGTGGGCGGAAGCTCTCGGTGCCGCTCCGGCGCAGGTCCCCGTCAGCGACCAGTTCGAATCCATCTCCCAGGGCGTGCTCGACGGCACCATGGCCTCGGTTTCCGACCTGATCTCCTATCGCCTCGTCGACGTGGCGAAGTACATCATCGACGTGCCGCTCGGCACCTATCATGCCACGTCCAACTTTACCGTGGCCTCCGGTGCATGGGCTGAACTGACCCCCGAACTGCGGGCCGGCTTCGCCCGCGCCGCCAACCGGTCCAGCGCCCTGTTCACCCAGAGCTGGGGCTATGACCGTGCCGCTGCCGCACGCCAGGCCGCACTCGATGCAGGTATCGAAATCATCCCAGCCAGCCAGGATCTGCTCGATGCCACCGACGAGTTCCGTTTCAGCGACATCCCCAACGCCATCGCCATTGCTGAAGGCCAGGCCGGCATAACCGGAGCCGCCGACAAGATCGCGCGCTTCCAGGCGCTGGTCGAAAAGTGGACTGCCCTCACAGACGCCGCCAATGGCGATGTCGATGCCATTGCTGCCGCCGTCCAGACCGAAGTCTGGGACAAGGTGGATTGGGCCACCTACGGCCTCTGATCCAACGACCCGCGGGTGACTGTTCACCCGCGGGCATTTTTTCGCCGATAGCCTCGCGGGGGAGCAGGACAATGCGCGAAAGTCTCGACCGGCTGGTCAATAGGGTGACCAGCGGTTTGGCCCTGCTCGGGGCCGTTGGCGTGTTCGCCATGCTGATCCACATCACCGTCTACGTCGTCCTGCGCAATGTGGCCTCGTGGCCGGTGCCCGCGACCGTAGAGATCGTCTCGCACTACTACATGGTCGCCATCGCCTTCTTTCCCATCGCCTGGGCCGAGCGCCGCGGCGAGATGATCTCCGTGCAGATCTTCAGCGGCCTGCTGGTGGGGCGCATCGGACGCATCAACGCCGCGTTTGTCGCATTCGTGACCTGCGGCGCCTATCTGGTGCTCACCTACACGACCTGGACTGTGGCGATGCGCGAATTCACCGCCCGCAGCTACGTCATCTCGCTCAGCGTCGCCGTCCCGGTCTGGCCCAGCTACTTCATCCTGCCCGTGTCTTTCGCGCTGGCAGCGCTCGTGGCGCTCTATCGCGGTGTCATGCCTCCGGTGCAAGGAACTGCCAAATGAACGTCACCATGGGCCTTGCCGGCCTCGCCGTCCTGTTCGTGCTGCTGGCGCTGGAAGTGCCGATTGCCATCGCCATGATCGTTATCGCCTTTGTCGGCGTATGGGCCATGCTGGGCCTCTCTCCGGCCATCGGCATCCTGGCCAATACGCCATACGAATTCATAGCCAGCTGGACGCTGTCGGCGGTGCCGATGTTCCTGCTGATGGGCTTTGTCGCCTATCACGGTGGCCTGACCGCAGGTCTGTTCGACGCGGCCAAGGTCGGTCTGCGCAAGATTCCGGGCGGGCTGGGCATTGCGGCCATCGTCGCCTGTTCGGGCTTCGCCGCCGTCTGCGGCTCGAGCCTGGCCACCGCCGCCTCGCTGGGTCGCATCGCCATCCCCGAAATGGTCCGTGCCGGCTACAAGCCCAGCATTGCCACCGGCACGCTGGCCGCCGGTGGCACTATTGGCGCGCTGATCCCGCCGTCCATCCTGATGATCATCTACGGTGTGTTCGCCGAGACCTCGGTCACTCAGGTGTTTATGGGCGGCATTTCGGTCGGCCTGCTCACCGCCCTGAGCTACATCATCGTCATCGTGCTGATTGCCACATTCCGCAAGGACATCATTCCCGCCAAGGTGGCAGGGCTGGAAGATCTCGACACCCGCAAGGTGCTGATCGGGGTGTGGCCCATCTTGGTGCTCATCCTGCTGGTCTTCGGCGGGCTGTTCTCGGGCCTGTTCACCGCCACCGAAGCCGGCGCCGTCGGGGCTGCGGGCGCCATCGGACTGGTCGCCATTACCGGCCGGCTCAAATGGGATGTGCTGCGCCAGTCGGTGCTCGAGACGCTGGTCACCTGTGCCTCGCTCTTCATCATCGGCGTCGGCGCCGTGATGTTCACCCGCTTCCTCGGCCTCAGCGGCGTAGCCGGGCTGATCAGCGGCGCCGTGCAGGGTTATGACCTCAACTACTTCCAGTTGATGTTTGTCATCGTCATCATCTACCTGATCCTGGGCATGTTCATGGAACCGTTCGGCGCCATGCTGGTGACGCTGCCGGTCTTCCTGCCGGTGCTCCAGGCCCACGATATCAACCTGGTGTGGTTCGGAGTCTTCCTCGTCAAGCTGCTCGAGATCGGCATGATCACGCCACCGTTGGGCATGAACGTCTTCGTTATAAGAAACGTCGCCGGTCAGTATGCCTCGCTCAACGACGTGTTCAGGGGCGTTGCCCTCTTCCTGGTGGCCGACCTGGTGCTGGTGGCCATTCTCGTCATCTTCCCCGGCATCATCCTCTTCCTGCCGCAGATGATGCGGTAGATCTTTTGGCCTTGAGAAGGGCGCTGTTGCAAGCAACGGCGCCCCATTCTCTTGAATGGCTTAGCCGTGCTTGATCGGATTGAGCTTGCGCCACGCGTCATACTCTTCGCGCGCATCGGCATGGAGCGGGTAGTAGCGCTGCAGGGGCGCCCCCTCCATCAGCTTCATGCGGGAGAAATCCTCCCACTCATGATGCTCCTGCGACTTGGCGATCACGTCGCCCGCCAGCGCCACTGGCAGCACTACCGCGCCATCGTCATCAGCCACGATGATGTCGCCAGGGATCACCGTCACCCCGCCGCAGGCGATAGGCACGTTGACCGCAAATGGCATCAGCCCGGTCTGGGTATGGAAGTTCGGCGTCCAGCCGCGCACCCATAGCGGCAGATCGAGCTTCTTGAGGTTTGGGTAGTCGCGCAGCACGCCATCGATGATCATGCCGGCGCCGCCGCGGCCTTTGAAGTAGGTGCTCATCATGTCGCCGAACACGCCGGCCGTCATGTCGCCGCGCGCATCCACTACGACGATGTCACCCTCCTGCACGTGATAGAGCACGTGCCTGTGCAACTGCTTCTCCGGATCGGCATATTCGCCCTCGCCGTAGAGATCCTCGCGCTTGGGCATGAACTGCAGCGTCAGTGCCGGCCCGACGATCGACTTGCCCTTGTTCCAGCTCACCGGCCCCTGAATATGCGGGTTGCGGATGCCCATGTGTCCCAGCGTCCCGGCTACGGTGGCCGAGCCAATATCCTTCAGCGCGTCGATAATGTCCTTGGATGGGCGATTGATGCCGGGCGTATGCGTCACGGAAAATCTCCTTGTGGCCTCGCGGCCCTACCAGTTGGTCACTGAACCGTCGGTGCGCCGCAGATGCGGCGCTTCCCAGAATTTGAAGCTCTGCTTCTTGACCAGCGCCTCATCCACCTCGACTCCGAGCCCCGGCGCGTCGCTCACCTCGTAGACGGAGCCATTGAGCCGCGGCTGCATGGTGAAGATCTCGGCATTGTCGAAGCCGTGATAGAGCTCGCCCGGCGATGCCCGCGTCTCGAGCCACGAGAAATTGGCGACCGCTGCCGAGAAATGGATCGTCGCCGCCGTGCAGATCGGTCCCAGCGGATTGTGTGGCATCATGTCAACGTAATGCGCTTCGCTCCAGCCGGCGACCTTCATCGCCTCCGTCAGCCCGCCAACATTGCACACGTCGATCCGGTTGAACTGATGGATGTCGCGCTCGATGTAAGGCAGGAACTGCCACTTGCTGGCAAATTCCTCGCCGATGGCAAAGGGCACATCGGTCATCCGCCGCAGCGCCTCATAGGCTTCCGGCGTCTCGTCGCGGATCGGCTCCTCGAGGAAATCCAGCGTCCCCGACGGCATCTTCTGGCAATAGCTCGCCGCCTCGGCCACGCTGAGCCGGTGGTGATAGTCCACCCCCAGCACCACGTCATCCCCCAGCGCCTCGCGCGCCTTGATGCACCACTTTGCCGTCTCGCCGACGCTCTGGCGCGGCTCGTAGATTTCAGGATTGCCATGGCCATGCGGAAACAGACGGATACAGTCCCAGCCCATCGCTACCAGCTCGCGCGCCTGCTCGATCATCTCGGGGCCGCACGGCCCTTTGGTGGTGGCAAAGGTCGGAATCCGGTCGCGCTGCTTGCCGCCGAGCAGCTGATAGACCGGCACGCCCAGCGCCTTGCCCTTGATGTCATGCAGCGCGATGTCGATGGCGGAAATGGCCGCCGTCAGCACCCGCCCGCCCTCGAAATACTGGCTGCGATACATTTCCTGCCACAGCGCCCCGATGGCCATCGGATCACGGCCAACTAGGAATTCGCGGTAATGCTCGATGGCGCCCGCCACCGCCCTTTCGCGCCCACTGAGCCCGCTCTCGCCCCAGCCATAGACGCCCTCGTCGGTCTCCACCTTGACGATGAGCTGGTTCCTTATACCGACCCAGGTGGGGTAGGGGATGATCGCGGTGATCTTCATTCATACCGCCTGTAGCGCCATGGTGGTTTCGGCGTCGAACAGGTGCATCCGCTCCTGGTCGAACTCGATCCAGACCATGTCGTCGGGCGCAATCGCCACCGTCGGCTCGAGACTGATATTGACGACCGCGCCATTGATGAAAACTTGGGCGAAGGTCACGTCGCCGGTCGGCTCAACCGTATAAACCTTGCCAGGCACTGCGCCTGCTGCCGCCGTCTTGTGCAGCTTGAGCGTCGAATGTCGTGCCCCAAGCACTACCTTGCTGGTGGTCGCGGCCAAGGCCTTGCGCGCGTTCATCGGCGACAGGTGCAGTTCCCAGCCCTCGGGACTCTTCAGCGTGTTGCCCGCCACTTCGAGCGGGATAAGACTCATCGCCGGACTGCCGACAAAACTGGCCACGAACGTGTTGATCGGATTGGCAAACACATTGGCCGGCGTATCGTATTGCTGCAGCAACCCGCCATTCATCACCGCCATCTTGTCGGCCATGGTTACGGCCTCGAGCTGGTCATGCGTCACATAGACCACGGTGGCATTGAGGTTGTGGTGAAAGCGCTTGATCTCGCTGCGCATCTGCACGCGCAGCTTGGCGTCGAGGTTGCTCAGCGGTTCGTCCATCAGGAACACCGCGGGGTCACGCACCAGCGCCCGCCCCAGCGCTACGCGCTGTTGCTGCCCGCCCGACAGTTCGCGCGGCTTGCGCTCCAGCAGGTGGGTAATGTCGAGGAGCTTCGCCGCGTCCTGCACCTTCCTGTCGATCTGGTCTTTCGGCAGCCTCCGCATCTGCAGCGGAAAGGCCAGGTTCTTGTAGACGCTCTTGTTGGGGTAGAGAGCGTAGTTCTGGAACACCATGGCGATGTCCCGGTCCTTGGGGTCGAGGTCGTTGACGATCCGGTCCCCGATGCTGATGTCGCCACCGCTCATCGGCAGCAGCCCGGCGATCAGGTTGAGCGTCGTCGTCTTGCCGCAGCCCGATGGGCCGACCAGCGCGACGAATTCGCCATCCTCGACGGTGAAGCTGACATCGTTGACGGCATAAAGATTGCCGTAAGTCTTCATGGCGTGCTGGAGGACCACCTCGGCCATCGACAAAGCTCCTAGTGTTTGACGGCGCCTTCGGTGAGGGCTCGCACGAAATATTTCTGCAGCACGAGGAACAGCACGACGACCGGCACGCTCATCATGAACGTCGCCGCCATCAGCCCCGGCCAGTCGGTGGCATTCTCGGAAAAGAAGCGCTGGATGCCCACCGGCAGGGTCATCTGGTCGTGCCGGGTGAGGAAGGTGTAGGCGTAGATATATTCGTTCCACGCGCCGATGAACGAGTAGATCGCGGTGGCGATGATGCCCGGCGTCGACAGCGGCATGACGATGAAGATGAAGGCCTGGAAGCGCGTTGCGCCATCGATCCGCGCCGCCTGTTCGAGCTGGATCGGGATGTTGTCGTAAAATCCCTTGAGCAGCCAGATGGCGAGCGGCAGCCCGAACGTGAGATAGGTCAGGATCAGCGATCCATGCGTATTCACCAGCCCCAGAATTCGCATCAGGATGAACAGTGGCACCAGGAACACCAGAGCCGGGAACATGTTGCGCAAGAGGACCGCAAAGAACAGGAAGGTCCGGCCGGGAAAGCGGAAACGCGAGAAGGCATAGGCCGCCGGCACCGCCACGATCACCGCCAGCACCGTGGTGATGGTGGAGACATAGAGGCTGTTCCAGAAGTACCGCAGGAAGTCCTGTCCAACGCTGTTGGTCGGGTCGAGCAGGCGCGTGTAATTGCTGAGTGTCGGCTCGGCGGGCCACCATTGCGGTGGATATTGCATCGCCGCGAAGCCAGTCTTGAGCGAGGTGATCAGCATCCATGCCATGGGCATGACGGTGAAAATCAGCAGGATCACCAGGAAGATGCGGCCGGTCCAGCGCCAGCCGTCGATCGGCGTGCGCCTAACGGGGCGTTCGCGGGAAACCCGTGCATCGGTCATAGATGCACTCCGGGTTGGAGGCACGATGTGTGAATATCACCGGCCGGCACCTTCCTCTTGATGGGGGAGGATGGGAGGGGGTGAGGGGGGCCATACATCGCGGCCAAACCACCCCCACCCTTGATCCCTCCCCACAAGGGGGAGGGTGTCGACTGAAACTGTGGTTCTAAAGCACCTGGCAAAAACACACACATCACCCGGCCCTCGCCTCATCGCCGCGCGTCAGCGCACGCACGTAAAAGTAGCCCAGCGTCATCATGATGATGAACAGCAGCACCGAATAGGCCGCCGCCGTGCCCCAGCGTTGCCGCCCGAAGGCGAGCTGGTAAATCTGGGTGATCCAGATGTCGGAGGCGCCGGCCGGGCCGCCGCCGGTCATGATCCAGGGGATGATGAAGGAGTTGAAATTCTGCACCGTCAGCAGCAGGATCGTCACCGTTGAGACGCCCGCCAGTTGTGGCATGGTCACATGCCAGAAGCGCTGCCAGGCATTGGCGCCATCCACCTTGGCGGCCCGCAGCAGTTGTTCAGGCACCGTCTGCAAGCCAGCCATCAGCATGATCATGGCGAAGGAGAACTCCTTCCACACATTGACCACGATGAGCGAGGGCAGGACCGTATTGACGTTGTCGATGAAATTGATCGGCTCATCGGTCACCCCGAGCTGCACGAGCATGGCGCCGATGGCCCCGAAATCAGAGTGATAGAGCCACTTCCAAACATAGGAGGCCGCGACTGCGCTCACCACCCACGGGATCAGCAGCAAAGCCCGCAGCACGCCGCGGCCAACAAATTCGCGATGCAGCGCCAGCGCTGCGCCGAGGCCCAAAAGGAACGCGAACAACGTCGAGAAGAACGTCCAGATCAGCGTCTGCCAGGTGACTTTCCAGAACGAGGCGCTGGACAGGATGGTGGTGTAGTTGTCGAGCCCGACGAAGATCTTGTCCCTGAGCTGCAGGCTGGCCGGGGTTTTGAACAGCGACAGCTCGATGGTGTAATAGACCGGGTAAGCGATGACGACGAGCATCACCAGGATGGCAGGTAACACATACAGATAGTCGGCGCGCTGCGTCCACATGCGCGAGGGAAGGCTGGCTCGCTTGGCCCCGATCACCGGATGATCGGTGAAGATGGCCGGGCCGGATGCGCCGCTCATGATACTGGTCCCTGTTGGTGGAAGGGATGACCGGCGGTCCGCAAACCGCCGGTCATCAGCGCGGGAGGGATCGCTTACATGCCGCTGACAAGTTCCTCGACCTTGGCGGCCGCGTCTTCAGCTGCTTCATCGACCGTCATGTTGCCGGTCAGGGCGTTCTGCAGCATGTCTGGCACGATGATGTTCATGATTTCCGGAGCGTAAGGCAGAACCGGGAACGGAATGCCGTTTGGCAGCATGGACGTGGTGACGTCGAGGAACTTGATGGTGTCCAGGCGTTCCTTCATCCATTCGGTCTTGAAGCCACCCAGATTGCCGGGGTTGGAACCCACCCAGCTCAGCTTGGTCGACCATTCGGGGCTCGTATACATGCAGATCAGCGCCTTGGCCGCCTGCTCGTCATACTCTCCCTCGACATATTCGGGCTTCACCACGTGGATGTTGGAGCCACCGAACACCACGGCACGACGGGCCGGCCCTTCCGGGATCAGGCCATAGCGCATGTTCTCGACCACGGCGTCGGCGACTTCCTTGTCGGCGCCGGTCGCCTGGCTGGCGAGGTCGAGCATCTTGGCGTACTCGGCCGGGTGCGCGATCATCATGGCTAGCTGGCCAGCAATGAACGGACCCTGGTTTTCGGCCTGGGTATTGGTCAGCGCCGAGGTCGGCACGGATTTGTCGCGGACGTACATGTCATAGGCCGCCTGCAGGGCCGCCTTGCTGCCCTCGCTGTTGAGCTCAACAGTTTCATAAGTCGGCTCGGCGGCGGTCTCATCGAGTGCGCCGCCACCATAGGCCCAGAGCTGTGGCATGAAGCGGAACGGGGTATTGCCGGCATTCTGCTTGGCGACGAGGCCATAGCCCGAAATGCCGAGCTTTTCGTGGATTTGGGCCGAATAGGTCACCACGTCGTCCCAGGTTGCCGGTGGCTTTTCCGGATCGAGCCCGGCATCGGCGAAGATCTTGGCGTTCCAGATGAAGCCCATGGTCTCGTTGTTGGTTGGGATGCCGTATGGCGTACCGTCCCAGGTGACCGACTTCATGGCACCCGGCCAGAAGTCCGCCGTTGCATAGCCAACATCTTCGGGCTGGAGCGGGTTGAGATAGCCCTTGGCGGCAAATTCCACGCCACCCAGGATCTGCAGGCGCACGATCATTGGCGCCGCATTGCCCAGGAGGGCCGTGCGGAACTTGTCGAGCAGTTCGTTATAGGTGATCGACTGCACGTCGGTCGTGATGTTGGGGTAAGCCACCTTGAAGGCTTCCCAGAACGCGGCGTCCTGCTCATGCGCGATCTTGGGATCGGCCTCGAACGGCCCGGTGTACCAATAGGAAACCCGGCCGGTATAGTCGTTGGGCACCACGGCGCCGCAATCCGCCGCCGTGTCGTAGGTAGCGGTGCCGGCGATTGACTTGATGTATTCCGGCGACCATTGGCTGAGGTCGACGGACTGGGCGAAAACGGTAGTCGACATCAGGGACGTGGTCGTCAGCGCCGCAATAGCATAGGCAACGACCTGCCGACGGATCGGCGAGCCCGGCCGCATGGTGCGGCCTTGCAAATTCGTCATCGATAGACCTCCTCACGTTCGGAAGACCGTCCAACCCCCTCGGCCGAACCTGGACTTCCTCGCAGCGTCTGCTGCGCCTCCTCAAGCGGCTGGCGCCGAGTTAGCGCTAACAACCTGCAGTCGGGGCCGGGCTTGGTTGCCCCTGTCTCCCTGCCCAGAACAGTTCCAGACCACGACTTGTCTGTCAATAACCATTGGATCGTACATTATTTTGGGGTTTTGACGTATCAATTGGCTTGGCTTGTCCCAGAAAGCCGCCTAAACAGGCTTCTATGACCACCACCGACGATCCAATCGCGCCATCAAAGAGCGCCACCGAGCCACAAATCTCTGTGTATGAAATGATCCGCGAGGATATCATTTCCGCCCGGCTCGAACCGAATGCCCGATTGAAGATCGCTGACCTCGCTGCGGCCTATGGCACCTCCACCAATCCGGTTCGCGAGGCGCTGCAGCAATTGCGTGGCGAGGGGTTCGTCGTCATGGAGCCCAATCGCGGGGCGCGTGTCGTGGCCATCGACGAGGATTTTGTTCGCGACATCATCGAGATCGAAATGCTGATCGAGCCGGCGCTGACCCGCTGGTACGTCTCCATCGTCGCCGACGCGGACATCGCCGAACTCGAGGCCGCGCAGGCCGAGATCGAAGCACTCGATTTTGCCGACCCGCGCCAGCATGGCGAGCTCGATACCCGCTTTCACCAGCTCATCTACGACCGCCACTACAACAGGCACGCTGCCGAGATGTGGTGGAAGCACCGTGAAATCCTGCGTGCCATCAGCCGGCGCTTTCCCACCTCGCTCAGCCGCCGCCAGGCCGTGCTGCGCGAGCATCGCGAACTGATCGAGGCTATCAGCGCGCAGGACGCCGACCGCGCCGCCGCCGTGGTGGCGCGTCACGTCGAAGGATCGGGCCGCCACATCATCGAGCAGATGGGTGTCGCCAGACGAAACGGGCCACGCAAGCGCCCGGGATAGTTAATTCATTTCAGAGGAGGGATTTGATGACGACCGGATTGGGTGGCCTTAGCGCTGCCGAGACCATCGAGAACAATGTCCGCATGAGCTCAAATCCGAGCGAACTACGCATCACCGATGTCCGCGTCGCCGAGATTGTCGGCGCCCCCTTCACCTCGGCGCTCCTCAAGATTTACACCAACCAGGGCATAGTGGGGCTCGGCGAAGTCCGCGACGGCGCCAGCGCCACCTACGCGCTGATGCTCAAGAGCCGGCTGCTGGGCGAAAATCCCTGCGACGTCGACCGCCTGTTCCGCCGCATCAAGCAGTTCGGTGGCCACGGCCGGCAGGGCGGTGGCGTCTCGGCAATCGAGATCGCGCTGTGGGATCTCGCGGGCAAGGCCTACGGCGTGCCGATCTATCAGATGCTCGGCGGCAAGTTCCGCGACAAGGTGCGCGTCTATTGTGATACCGACGCCGAAAAGCCCAGCGGAACCGAGACCGGAAGGCGCCTCAAGGAGCGCATGGATCTCGGCTTCACCTTCCTCAAGATGGACCTCGGCCTGATGCAGATCGCCGACGTGCCCGGTGCCGTCGTCGCCCCGGCGGGATCGCTCGAAGGCTACCGCGTCCATCCCGGCCGCGGTCCGGTTAAGTCCATGGAGGATCGGCGTGCCCGCAACGCCGTCTACGACACCCACAATGTGCGCCATCCCTTCAGCGGCCTGCACTTCACCGACAGGGGCATCGACCTGCTCGAGCAATATATCCACGAAGTCCGCGAGGTCATCGGCTACGAGATTCCGCTTGCCATCGACCATGTCGGCCACATCTCGCTGCAGAACGGCATCCGGCTGGCGCGGCGCATCGAGAAATATGTACCAGCCTGGCTCGAGGACGTGATCCCCTGGCAATACACCGAGCAATATCGCCAGCTGCAGGACGCCACCACCGTACCTATCTGCACTGGCGAGGACATCTATCTCAAGGAAGGCTTCGAACCCCTGCTCAAGAGCGGCGGCGTATCGGTCATCCATCCGGATCTGTTGACCTCGGGTGGTATTCTCGAAACCAAGAAGCTCGGTGACGCCGCCCAGGAATACGGTGTCGCCATGGCCATCCACATGGCCGAAAGCCCCATCGCCGCGATGGCGGCCGCGCATGTCGCCATCGCCACGGAAAACTTCATGGCGCTCGAATATCACAGCGTCGAAGTAGACTGGTGGGACGACATCGTCACCGGTCTAGGCGGCCCCATGGTGCAGAACGGTTTCATCACCGTGTCCGACAAGCCCGGCCTCGGCATCGACGACGTGGTCGACGAGGTTATCAGCCAGCACCTGCAGCCGGGCGTCTCAGGCATCTGGCAACCGACCGACCACTGGGACAACGAATATTCCTGGGACCGCACCTGGAGCTAAGAGGACAAGACGATGATCTACGAGATGCGGGTCTATAATTGCGTGCCGGGTCGGATGCCAGCCCTGTTGAAACGCTTTACCGACCACACCTGCACCCTATTCGAAAAGCACGGCATCCAGCAGGCGGGTTTCTTCACCACCGTGGTCGGAGAAAGCCACAATCAGCTTACCTACCTGCTTGCCTGGGAATCGCTGGCCGACCGCGAGGTCAGGTGGTCGGCCTTCCTGTCCGATCCGGCATGGATCAAGGTGCGCGACGACTCCGAGAAAGACGGGCCGATCCTCGCCAGCATCAGCAATCAGCTGCTCGCGCCGACCGCGTTTTCGTCAGTCAAATAGAGGCCAGCCATGAAAATCACCGATCTGCGCTGTGCCGTCATCGGCCGCCATCCCATCGTGCGCATCGTCACCGACGAGGGCCTCTACGGGCTGGGGGAGGTGGAATTCACCAAGACCTATCTCAAGCCCTGGGTGCTGCATTTCCGCGACGCCTTGATCGGTGAGGACCCGACCGATGTCGAGCGCTGCATGATGAAGATCCGCCAGCGCGGTAGCTTCAAGCCCTATGGCGCCGCCGTCTCGGCCATCGAGCACGCGCTGTGGGATATTGCCGGCAAGGCGGCCAACGTGCCGGCCTACAAGCTGCTCGGCGGCAAGGTGCGCGACAAGATCCGCGTCTATAACGGCTCCATCCGTCAGAAGCGCACCGGCGACCGGCCCGAGGACTATGCAGCCGACGTCAAATGGATGATGGAGCAGCCGCAGAACTTCTTCATGGTCAAGCAGGGCATCAGCTTCCATTCCAACATGAAGGACAGCATCGACGACTTCCACTATGGCCCCCGCCAGACCAAGGCCGGCTACCACGGCGCCATGGACCAGGGGCAGATCTCCGAGCGCGGTTTCAACCACATGCTCGATTGCGTCGCCGCCATGAAGGAAGTGCTGGGCGACAAGGTCTCCCTCGCCCTCGATTGCGGCCCCGGCTGGTTCCTCAACGACGCCATCCGCTTCGCCCGCGCCGTCGAGAAATATGACTTGATGTGGCTCGAGGACATGCTGACCGGCGACTACGTGCCTTGGGTCAATCCGCAGGCCTACCGCGAACTGACGGTCTCGACCTCGACGCCGATTCATACCGGCGAGCAGATCTATCTTCGCCACAATTTCAAGGAACTGATCGAAACCCAGGCCGTCCGCGTCATCGGCCCCGATCCCGCCGATATCGGCGGGATTGCCGAACTCAAATGGGTGGCTGAGCACGCCTACATGCATTCTATCATGATGGCCCCGCACGGCACTGCCAACGGCCTGCTCGGCCTCGGCGCGCTTATCAATGTCTGCGCCACCCTCCCGGCCAACTACATCGCCTTCGAATATCCTAGCGCCTCCGACCCATGGTGGACAGACATCGTCATCGGCCTGCCCGACCAGATTGTCACCGACAGCCACGTCGACCTGCTGCCGGCACCGGGCCTTGGCCTCGATATCGATCCGGAGGGGGCGAAGAAGTACCTGCTGGAGGAGGATGCTGGTTTCTTCGAGCCTTAGCCGCTCCACCGGGCGTCACCCTCGGGCTTGACCCGAAGGGTGACGATCCAGGCTGTGAAGGCACTTGCCATCACCGCAACAGAGATTGTCCCCCATCGACATAAACCGGCACCCCAGTCACATGCCGGGCCGCGTCCGACGCCAGAAACGCAATCACATCCGCCACCGCATCGCTGCTCCCCGGCTTGCCGCCGGTGATCGGAATATCCCCCTCCGGCCACTTCACCGGTATCTCGGCTTCCCTGGTATTCCGCTTGTCCGTATTGTCGTCGATCTCGGTATCTATGGCGCCGGGACACACGGCATTGACGCGGATTTTGTGCTTGCCCAGTTCCAGCGCCAGTTGCTGCGCCATCGCCACCTGTGCCGCCTTGGTCGCCGAATAGGCGGTCGCGCCGGCCGAAGTGAAGGTGCGATTGCCGTTGATCGAGCTGATGATGATGACAGAGCCGCCGCGCTTCTTCAGATGCGGCACCGCCAGATGCAGCGTCATATAGGTCCCGCGCAGGTTGACCGTCATGGTCTGGTCCCACTCGTCGGGGGTGAGATCATCGATTGGCGCCCACATGCCGTTGATGCCGGCATTGGCCACCACGATGTCGAGGCGCTTGAACTGCTTGATGGTGGCGTCGATCACCCTGGCCATATCCCGCTCTTGGGAAATGTCCGCATCGATGGCGATAGCCTTGCCGCCCGCCTTGATGATCGCGTCGCGGGTCTTCTCGACCTCTTCCAGCGTGCGGCTGATCACTACCACGCTGGCGCCGCCAGCCCCCAGCCGTAAAGCGGTCGCCTTGCCGATGCCCGAACCGGCGCCAGTGACCAGCGCGACCTTGCCATCAAATTCCATAATGCTCTCCGATGCTTGCTTACTGGCAACGCATCGGACAGCGGTTTGGTTGTTAGCGCTCTGCCCGCTTCGACCACAGCGCCTGCGGGTCAAACACAAAACCCGTGTCGAACGGGTATTGCGGCACCGACTTGTGCTTGCGCTCCAGCCGCTCGACGAACTGGTCGACCACACCGGGCGACAGTGCCATCAGGCTTGGATTGGCGATGGGGCCGAGATCGGGCGACAGGTACCCCGATTTGACTACCACGATCCTCGCCGTACGCGGGTCGAGCCCCAAGCGGGTGAAGTCCGGAATATTGTGGAACGGCCGCCGCCGCGCCGTCAGCACCAGCTCGATCCCCCCGATCCGCACCACAGCCTCACGCAGCCGGGCCTCATCGGTTTCCAGCAGGAACACCACCTCCGCTTCGGCATAGACAGGCTTGCTCGAGATATCGAGCGTTGCCCCGATACTGACGTCGATCAGGCCGCTCACACCAGCTGCATAGGCCGCTTCGGTCGCCGCCTTGTCGGCAATGCCTGCAAACACCACGCCCCGCGCGTCACGCGCGATCAGTTCCGCCAGCACCTCGGCGCGGTCGCCCACGCCACCACCCGTCGGATTATCGCCCGACTCCGCCAGTACGGCAGGGCCGGTATCGGCAGTCATCGCCCAGTTCACACATTCCTCGATCGAACCGGTCTTCGTGCCAAAGACAAATCCGTCGCGAATGTCCCAGTAGTCCTGCGCCAGGTGCCGCGCGGCCTCCGCCATCGCCGCCCGGTCGGTGCCGGTGATCACCGCGCAAGCGGTAGCCCGGGGCTCATCCGCCCACACATAGCCCACCTGAAACGATGCATCCCAGATGCCGCTGGGGTCTTCGACCTGCTGGAGCTGGGCGTAGAAAGTCCGCGCCGGCTCGTCTTGGGTCGAGGTGCGCTCGCCGGGCAGCAGCACCGGAACCGGCGCCCAGGCAAGTATCGGCCGCTGTCCAGTCCGCAGCGCTCGCACCAGCATGGTCACGGCCCGCCGCATTGTGTCCGACACGTCAATATGGGGCGCGGTGCGATAGGTCGAGAAGATGTCAAGATTGTCGATGATGGTCTGGCTGATATTGCCGTGCAGGTCATAGCTGGCAGCGATCAGCACGTCCGGTCCGACCACTTCCCGCACATCAGCAATGAAATCGCCCTCGGCATCGAACAGGCCCGCGACGAACATCGCGCCATGCATGGCGAGATAGACGCCATCGAGCGGCAAGGCCGCCTTCAGCCCGGCCAGGATTTCCCCCTTCCAGCGATCATAAATGCCGCGCTCAACAGGCCCGCCGGCAATGGCACGAGCATGCAGGATAGTGATGAACTCGGCCGGAAAATGCGTCAGGAAATCGAAGTATGTATCCTTGAGCATCGAGGGACCGCGCAGCACTCGAAAATCGGCCTCCCGCGCCAGTACGGGATTATAGGTGCTGCATTCGGTGTGTAGGCCCGCGACGGCGATGCGCATCAGAGCACTCCGGGAACTTCGGCTTCAGGATTGGTGGAAGGGCGGGCTTTGTGCGTCGCCAGTCGCCCGGTCAGCAGCAGGCTCACCAGCAGCACTGGCACTAGGCATGCAATGCCCAGCCGCATGTCCAAATGTTCGGCGACGAAGCCAATCACCGGCGGACCGACGAGGAAGCCCAGCAGCGCCACGAAGCTCAGGATCGCCACATTGGCCGAGGCCGTGCGGTCGGTGAGGCTTGCCGCCGCCGTCACTGCCAGCGGGAAGCCGACCGAAACGCCGAGCCCGATAATGGCAAAGCCGAACAGTGCGATCAGGGTATTGGGCGAAACGAACAGGATCGCCGCACCTGCCACTGCCAGCGTGCCGCAGATGCGTGCCGTATTGACCGCACCGAACCGCCTCTTGAGCGTATCGCCACCAAACCTTCCCGCTGCCACCATCATGGCAAACACCGAATAGCCCAGGCCCACAATGCCGCTTTCGGCGCCCAGCGCGTCGCGCAGGAAAATGGCCGACCAGTCGGCCATGGCGCCCTCGGTCATGGTGATGCCGAAGACGAAAAAGCAGATGCCGAGTAGCGCCCAACTGGGCAAGGACCAGGCCGAGCGCTGGTTGTCGTGCCTGGGTGCCTCTGGCGCGAAGACAGGCAGGGCGCTCGAGACAACAAGCGCCACCGGCAGCACCGCAACGGCCACCAGCATGATCGCCCATTTCGCCTCGAGCCCAAACCCGGCCAGTCCAGAGCCGACGAGGCTCCCCACCATGATGCCGACCGACCAGAAGCCGTGCGAGGTGGTCATGATGACCGAGCCAGTTGCTTTCTCAACCGCGTCCGCCTGTACGTTGAGGCCCAGTTCGACGAACGAGATGGTCGACCCGGCCAGCATCAGCGCGATGAACAGCGTCACCGGGTTCATGGCAAAGGCCGGCAGGCTCGCCGCGATCGAATAAAGTACGAAGCCGACCAGGATCGCCATGCGCGGCCCGATCTTGCCGACCAGCGGCCCGGCAAATGGCAGCGTGAGTAAAGTGCCGCAAGGCAGGCCTAGCAGCGCGATCGCCAGCCCCTGCGGCCCCAGCCCCAACGCTTCCTGTACGTCGGGAATGCGCGGCAACCACGATCCGAAGGCGATCGGCTGCAGGAAGAAGACCAGCATGGTGAGGCGTTGTGGGGAGAAGAAGGACATATCTCTGTTCTCAGGTGTTCAGTCGATGCCCTCCCTTGCGGGGAGGGATCAAGGGTGGTGTTTGGCCGGCATATCGGGCCAGCCGCCACTCCCTCCCAACCTCCCTCTTCGAGGAGGTGCTGCGCGGCGTTTGCGGAGAAAACGTGCCCTTAAGCTGAAGAAGGGGCGCCCATCGGATAGGGCAGGTACCCCGCAAAACCCGTCAGCTTCCACGTGCCCGACACCTTGCGCAGGAAATACAGCGTCTGCCAGTTCAGCACATCCTTGCCGCCATCGCTGAGCCTGATCTCACCGTCAAACTTCTTATGCGCGATGGCGATGTCGCCGTTGATCTCGATCTCGGTCAGGCTCGTCGCGCGGTGAATGCCATCGAGCACGTCTTCGGCATAATCCAGCTTCTGGCTTTCTTGGGCCTGGCGAATCCAGTCGTCGCGATAGGCTTCCAGCGTCGGAAAGCTGATGCGCCATTCGTCGGGATTGCCTGACTTCTTGCCGTTGATGCCCAGGAATCCTTCCTTGATGAAGTCGCCATCGACCATGCTCCAGTCCGCCGCGACGAAGGCGGCGATGTCGCGCTCCACCAGCATGGTCCAGATCGCGCTTCGGTCGGCATCGTCAGGGAAAGGGTTGGTGCTGCTCATGAAAGCTCTCGTGAGGTTCGTTCCGGCAGCGGATCGCATCGCGCAGCCATTATGAACTATTTGTGTTCCAAATTTTCATTGGTGTCATCCCTATGAAACTGGCCTTGGGAGCCCAGATGAATACCAATTGCGACATGCTGCCCGTTTCGACGAGGCTTGTCCACATCCTGAACTCTATGTTCGTCGATAAAAACGCCCAGAAATGCAGCAAAATGCTGTCTCATTGGGCAAATGATCGGGGTGGCTTAAATTGGTATTGAAAGTGTGACGGATTCATGTTGACATTGGTTTCGGAACGATCCTAATCTTGAAAATCGTTTACAGAATACCACACCAATCCGGAAGAGATTGGCGGTCTGACAACAGGGTACGGCAGCATGCGGGTAGGCATTATTGGCCTTGGATATCGTCTGGGGTACCTGGCGCGCGTGTTCTCCGCGGCCCGGCCAGACTTTACCATTGCCGGCTACGTCGATCCCGCTCCGGCCGGTCTTCCCTATACGGTCGAGCACGGCATTTCCGTCGGCAGGCAGTATGACTCGCTCGAGGCGCTGCTCGACAATGAAGAGCTCGACCTGCTGATGGTCGGCTCACCCAATCACCTTCATCTCGAGCACATCCGCATCGGCCTGGCGCGCGGCAAGAAGATATTCACCGAAAAGCCGGTCGTCACCTCGGTCGAGGACACGATGGAGTTGGCTCGGCTCGTCGCGCAATACGGCTCCGACAACCTGATGGTCGGCCTCGTATTGCGCTACGCCCCGCTCTATGTCGATCTGCGGAAGGCCCAGGCCGATGGTCTTCTGGGCGACATCACTTCCATCGAGGCGTCCGAGCATATACCGCCCTATCACGGCGCCTTCTTCATGCGCGACTGGCGCCGCTACGAGCGCTATTCGGGCAGCTTCATGCTGGAAAAATGCTGCCACGACCTCGATCTTTATAACGGGGTCATGGGCTGCCGCCCGCAATATGTCTCGAGCTTCGGCGGTCGCCGCACTTTCGTGCCGGCAAATGCGCCTGCCAATGCCGGCATCAACGACATGGAAGTCTATCACCGAAAGCCGACCGGCTGGATGGGGTCGGACAAGGTGTTCGACAGCGATGGCGACATCATCGATTTCCAGACCTCCATGGTGCAGTACGAGAACGGCGCCGCGCTGAGCTTCCACACCAATCTCAATGTTCCCGACGATTTCCGGCGCTTCGCCGTGATGGGCGCCAAGGGCATGGCGGAGGGCGACTTCATCCGCAATTTCCTGCGCGTCACCGACTCGCGCAGTTCCGACCGTCTGGTCGATGCCTCCTACAAGACATCCGGGCTGAGCCAGCACTACGGCGCCGACGAGCAGATGGCCGAGGATATCCTCAAGCACATGCTCGAAGGCGTGCCGCTCCCCGTATCGGTTACCGACGCGCTCGAGGCGGGCCTGCTGGCCCTCACCATGGACCAGGCGATGCGAACCCGCTCCGTCATCGACATGACCCCGATCTGGCAGCAATTCGACGCCGCCCTCGGGCGAGCGAACTGAGGAGACCGCCGATGACCAGCACCCGTAGCGCTTCAATCTTCGCTTTCGCCCTGTTGGCTCCGGCTCTGCTCTACATCATTGGCATTGTCGCCTATCCACTGGTCGACACCATCAATCTAAGCTTCACCAATGCCGCTTTGCGCCCAGCCTATGACTGGGTCGGCTGGGCCAATTACGAAAAGATTTTCAAGGCCAATTTCTCCGAGGTTATCATCCGCACGGTGGTCTGGACCTTCTTCTCGGTCTCCATCAAGATGATCATCGGCACCTGTGGCGCAGTACTGCTCAACGCCGCCGTGCCTGGCCGTGCACTGTTCCGCATCCTCACCATGCCGCCCTGGATCGTCCCCATGGCCATCGGCATCTTCATGTGGGGCTGGATGTATAACGGCCAGTTCGGCATGATTTCCGGCCTCTTGCAGAACTTCGGCATCGTCGACGGACCGGTCGCCTGGCTCGCCTACGGCAACACCGCCTTCTGGGCCACCATTGTCACCGACGTGTGGATCGGCGTGCCGCTGGTCACCATCTACCTGCTCGCCGCCATGCAATCCATTCCGCGCGACCTCTACGAGGCCGCCTGGACCGATGGCGCCGGCCGCTTCTACCGCTTCCGCCGCATCACACTGCCGATGATCGTGCCTGCCCTGGTGACAATGTCGCTGCTGAGCCTGATCGCCACGTTCAATTCGTTCGACATCATCTGGATCCTGACCCGCGGTGGCCCATCCGGCTCCACCACCACCATGATCATCGACACCTACAAGACCGCCATCGGCTCCTACAAATATGGCGAGGGCGCCGCCCGCGCGGTGATGATCTGCCTGTTCCTGTCGGTATTCTGCCTCGCCTACTTCCGCATTGTCGGCAAGATCAACACGGGAGAACGCACATGAGCGTCCAGCCCCTCGATATCGCGGCCGAAAAGACCGCCCACCCGGCCGACGATGCCGCCATGGCCCCGATCGCTGCCAAGAAGGCCCGCGCCGCCAAAGCCGTCCGCCCGATGATCGACCGCTACACCTGGTACGAATACGCCGCCATCTATGCCGGCCTCGCGGTGTTCCTGTTCTTCGTGTTGGCACCGTTTATCGAAGGCTTCATGGTCTCGCTGAAGCCGCTGTCGCGCCTGTTCTCCTCGCCCTACAGCTTCTGGCCGCAGGAAGGCTCGCTCACCGCCTATTTCACCATGTGGGAATCGGTGCCCGGCTTCTGGCGCTACATCGTCAACTCGCTGTTCATCTCCACCACCGCCACCATCATCGTGCTGATCATGGTCGTGCCGGCATCCTACGCCTTCGCCCGCTTCCCGTTCCCGGGCCGTGGCGCGCTGCTGGGGGCGTTCCTTGCCGTCAACATGTTCTCGGGCGCCGTGCTGCTCATCCCATTGTTCCGTCTGATGCGCCAGCTAGGCCTGCTCAACACCTATTGGGCCATGATCGTGCCCGGTGCGGCCTTCCTCATTCCCTCGGCCATCTGGCTGCTGCGCACCTATATGATGCGCATCCCGCGCGAGCTGGACGAAGCCGCCTGGGTCGATGGCGCATCCCGCCTCTATACTTTGCGCCGGGTCATCCTGCCGCTCGCCATGCCCGGCATTTCCGTCGTCGCCATCACCACCTTCATTGGAGCCTATGCGCAGCAGTTCATCTTTGCGCTGACCTTCAACTCCAAGACCGAGTTCATGCCGCTTCCCGTCGGGCTGTTTGCCTATTTCGGCCGCCAGGAAGTGGTGTGGAACGAGCTCATGGCCGCCAGCTTCGTCGGCATCGCGCCAGTGCTCGTCCTGATCGTCTTTCTACAACGATATCTCGTCGCGGGCCTCACGGCCGGCGCCGTCAAGACTTAGGCCGCGCCGGAAAACAGGGACTTAGGTTTCCGGGCAACAACACGGTCCAAGAGCACTCGCCCCTCGGGGCAGTAAGCAAGGGAAGGTAACAAACATGACGAAATCCAAGATTCTGGGTGGTGCGATTGTCGCGCTGCTTGCTTCGACGGCCTATGCCGCCGCGCAGGACCAGGTCATCTCCTTCGTGGAATGCGGCGATACGCCCAGCCCCGTCCACGTCGCCACCATCGAGGCCTGGGAAGCCGCCAATCCCGGTTTCGACGTTCAGGTCGAAGTCGTGGGCTGGGGCCAGTGCCAGGACAAGGTGACCACGCTTGCCGTTGCCGGCACCCCCGTGGGTCTGGCCTATATTGGCTCGCGCGCCCTCAAGCAGCTCGCCTCCAACGACCTCATCCTCGACATGCCGATGACCGACGAGGAAAAGGCTTCCTACTACCCTTACGTCGCCGATACCGTGACCTTTGACGGCACCCAGTGGGGCCGCCCGGTCGCCTTCTCGACCAAGGCGCTATACTGGAACAAGGACCTGTTCGCTGCCGCCGGCCTCGATCCCGAGAAGCCGCCGACCACGTTCGCCGAGGAAATCGCCTACGCTCAGGCGATCACCGAAAAGACCGATGCCGCCGGCTTCGGCGTCGTCGCCAAGACCTTCGACAACACCATGCACCAGTTCCTCCATTGGGTTTATTCCAATGACGGCCTGGTCATCGATGCCGACAACAACATCGTGCTCGACAGCCCGCAGAACCTGGAATCCCTCACCGCGCTCCGCGACATCGTTCCGTTCGCCGAAGAAGGCCCGACGGCCTACGAGCAGAACGAAGTCCGTGCCATCTTCCTTGATGGCAAGCTCGGCATGATCCAGGCCGCCTCCGGCGCCCTCAACCTGCTCGCCGACTCGCCCTTCAAGTGGGGCGTGACCACGCTGCCGCAGGGTCCGTCCGCCAAGGGTCCGGGCACGCTGCTGATCACCGACTCGATGGCCGTGTTCAAGGGCACCGGCGTTGAAGAGCAGGCCAAGGATCTGGCCATCTTCCTCACCAATGCGGAAAACCAGACCGCCTATGAAGCCGAGCAGGGCCTGACCCCGCTGCGTCCGGGCGCTGCTGCCGATGCCATCGTCGCTGCCGACCCGAACTGGAAGCCGTTCTTCGACGGCATCGCCTATGGTGGTCCTGAGCCGCTGCTGACCGACTATCTCGGCCTGCAGAACGTCATGATCGAAATGGTCCAGTCCGTCGTGACCGGCGAGGCCGAGCCCGCTGCCGCTCTCACCCAGGCTGCTGCCGATCTCGAGCAGTACAAGTAAAGAGTCCTCCCGCCGTCGCCGTCCTTCGGGATGGCGGCGGCACTCCCATTGCCTGCCCGCGGGAGCCGACCCGCCGACCGGAGTCCAACAATGTCCCAGCTCAGCCTCAAGCATGTGCAGAAGTCCTTCAACGAAGCCCATATCATCAAGGGCATCGACCTGGAGGTTTCGGAGGGCGAGTTCGTGGTGTTCGTCGGCCCCTCCGGCTGCGGCAAGTCCACCCTGCTGCGCATGATCGCCGGCCTCGAAGAGGTCACCTCTGGCGAGATCGAGATCAGCGGCAAGATCGTCAATGACCTGCCGCCGGTGCAACGCGGCATCGCCATGGTATTCCAGAGCTACGCGCTCTACCCGCATATGACCGTCTACGAGAACATCGCCTTTCCGCTGCGCGTCGAGCGCCTGCCTCAGGCCCAGGTCGATCAGCGCGTCGGCGCCGCGGCCAAGGTTCTCCAGCTCGAAAGCCGTCTGCAGCAGCGTCCCGGTACGCTCTCCGGCGGCCAGCGCCAGCGTGTTGCCATTGGCCGCGCCATCGTGCGCCAGCCCAAGATCTTCCTGTTCGACGAGCCGCTTTCCAACCTCGATGCCGCGCTCCGCTCCGAGATGCGCATCGAGCTGATGGAACTGCACAAGCGGCTTGGCTCTACCATGATCTACGTCACCCACGACCAGGTCGAAGCCATGACCATGGCCGACAAGATTGTGGTGCTCGATGCCGGCGTCATTTCCCAGGTGGGCTCGCCCCTCGATCTCTATCACCGTCCCGACAATCTGTTCGTCGCCGGTTTCATCGGTTCGCCCCGAATGAACTTCATCAACGGCAAGGTGCGCAGTGCCGACGGCACTTCAGTGACGCTCGATCTCGGCAGCTTCGGCTCGGTTTCGCTGAAGCGCAGCACCACCGACATCGTCGGCCAGGAAGTCACCCTTGGCATTCGCCCCGAGCACCTTCGCCTCGGCAAGGGCGATGTCACCTTCTCCATCGTCCCCAAGATCGTCGAGCAGCTGGGCATCCACAGCGTCACCTATTCCGACCTGCCCAGCGGCGAAGCTTTCACCGGCCTCTTCGAAGGTGGTCCCGACATTCCCGAAGGCCAGCCGCTCGAGATCAACTTCTCGACCGCGCAGGTCCACCTGTTCAACAGCCGCGGTCTGGCGATCTACTGATCGCCGCGCGGCCGAGGCGGGGGAGCCATGGTGGATATCGTCGGGCTGCTGCAGACCGAAAAGAATGGGTTCACGCGCTCCGAGCGGGCGCTGACCGAGTTCGTGCTCGCCGATGTCGACAGCGTGCTCAAGATGAGCATCGTTGATCTGGCCGCGCAGGCCGACGTCTCGCCGCCAACAGTCACGCGCTTCTGCCGGCGCCTCGGCTGCGACAGCTATGCCGATTTCAAGGTGCGGCTGGCCCAGTCGCGCTTTGTCGGCCAGCGCTATTTCGCCCCTGCCGCCGGTCCCTCCAGTGTGCACGAGATCAGCCAGGGCGTCATCAACGGCATCCAGTCCATCATCTACGAAACCTTCGATCATCTCGATTTTGCCGCCGTCGAGCGGGCGGCCGAGAGCATCGTCAAATCCAGCTTCGTGCTTTCCTTCGGTTCCGGCGGCGCGTCATCGATGATGGCCGGCGAAATCGAAACGCGCCTGTTCCGCCTCGGCCTCAAGGTGGCATCGACCGACGATCACCAGCTCCAGATGATGCGCGCTGCCGCAGCGCCCCCGGGTACCGTCATCGTCGCCTTCTCATTGTCTGGCAACAATGCCCAACTGGCCAAGACGTTGACCGTCGCCGGTGAATATGGCCTGACCCGCATCGTCGTGACGCGTTCGGCTTCCATGGTTTCCGCGCAGTCCGACATTCTCCTGCCGGTCAATTGGCACGAAAACACCGACATCCTGCGTCCCACCCCGGGCCGCTACGCCTTCCTCGCCACCGTCGACGTCCTCGCCCAGACCATCGCGACCCGCCTCGGACCATCGGCCATCGCTAGCATGAGGCGCATCAAGCACCAGCTCGTCGTCAACCGCGACGGCGACGACACCCAGCCTCTGGGGGATTGATGCTGTCAGGTCGCTCATGCCACCCCACGCGCGGAGCAGCACCTCCCCCTTGACGGGGGAGGATGGGAGGGGGTGTGAGAGCCCCGATCTCCCAGTCGGAACCACCCCCCTCCCCAACCCTCCCCGCAAGGGGGAGGGTGCCGCTCCGAGTTTTCGGCAGCCTCACACCAAAAGCCAGGACCTGTCCCATGACCATAGCCTTTTCCCTCGTCACCACCTGGACCCCCGCCAAGGATGGCGAACCGCTAGGCTACGGGATCGAACTGACCAATGAGGGCGACGAGCCGGTCAGCAGCTTCCAGCTCGGTTTTTCCGGCCCGGCCCGCATTGATCCGCATGCGACGCTCGAAAACGGCAAGCTGCTCAAGCGCCTGTCCAACCACACACTGATCGCGCCGCCCGATGGCTATGTGCTAGCGCCCGGCGAGACCTGGACCTCGACCGCGCGTGGCCTCTCCTACGGCCTGCGCCATTGGAGCGACGGCGCCAATACCGGCTATGTTGTGCTCAAGGACGGCACCATCGTGCCGCTGCCAACCCTCCCCACCCGCGGCAAGGGCCACAATTCGCCGTTGCTCAAGGGCGCCGCCAAATTCCCGGTGCCAGCCAAGGCGCCCGTCCCGGTCTCCATCATCCCTTGGCCCAAATCCGTAGCCACAACGGGCGCCCGCACCGCGCCGGCCGGCCTCGATCTGCAGCCCGAAGGCAGCGATGCGGGCAAGGCAGCGACCGCCTTTGCCGGCCTTGTCGATGACCTATTCGCAGTCGAAGGCATCGTGCGCCCGGCCTCCGAGGCCGGGCTGCCGGTCACCATCCGCCACAAGGCCGGCCTCGGCGCCGAGGCCTATGAAGTCCACTTCTCCGACAATGCCGTCACGGTCGAAGCCACCACGCGCCAGGGCATGTTCTACGGCCTCGTCACAACAGGCCACATCCTGCGTGGCGCTAAACAATATCCGCAGACCTTCCTATTTCCGACCGGCGGCACCATCACCGACGAGCCCGGCTTCGTCTATCGTGGCTGCCATCTCGACGTGGCGCGCCAGTTCTATTCCGGCGCCGAAGTCAGTCGGCTCATCAAGCTGATGGCCTGGAACAAGCTGAACAAGTTCCATTGGCACCTGAGCGAAGATGAAGCCTGGCGCGTCGAGATATCAGCCTATCCGCAACTCACCGAAGTCGGCGCCTGGCGCGGCCACGGCAAGGCGCTGCCGCCACTGCTGGGCTCCGGTCCGCATCCCACGGGTGGCTACTACTCCAAGGCGGTGATCCGCGAGATCGTGGCTTTGGCCGATAGCCTCGCCATTTCAGTCATTCCCGAAATCGACATGCCCGGCCATTTCTACGCCGCACTCCAGGCCGTCCCCGAACTGCGCGATCCCAACGAGACCGGGGAATACCAGTCGGTCCAGGGCTTCCCCAATAACAGCCTCAACCCAGCATATGAGCCGGTCTACACCTTCGTCGAAAAGATCGTCGAAGAAGTGCTGGAGCTGTTCCCTGCCGGCATCTTCCACCTCGGCGCCGACGAAGTGCCGCTGGCTGCCTGGTCCGGCTCCCCGCTCGCCCTCGACATGATCGAAAAGCTCGGCGGCGCCGAAATGCGCAAAAAGCATGAGAAGCAATACAACCAGCTCGGCAACCACGGCGGCGCCGATGAGATTGAGGGATCGCCCACCGCACTCATCCAGGCGGCCTTCATCCGCCGCGTACATGAGATCATCAAGAAGAAGGGCGCCATCACTGGCGGCTGGGAAGAGGCCGCACATGGCGATGCCGTCGACAAGGACAAGGCATTCGTCATCGGCTGGCGCAATGTGGAGATCAACGCCGAGCTCGCCGAGCGCGGCTACGACATCGTCGTGTCCCCCGGCCAGCGCTACTATCTCGACATGGCCAACGGCGTCGCCTGGGCCGAGCCCGGCGCCGGCTGGGCCGGCTGGTCCGGCCCGCAGGAAACCTATGAATTCGAAAGCCGCGACGGCATGTCCGCCGAAGGCCTCAAGCATCTCCTGGGCATCCAGGCCTGCATCTGGTCCGAGAGCATGACCGACCGCGCCATCTTCGACCGTCTGGTCTTCCCGAGATTGTCGGCCATAGCCGAATCCGGCTGGACCCTGCCCGAACGCAAGAGCTACGACCGCTTCAAGGCGCTCGTGGGCACCATGCCGATCATGTACGGCAACTGGGCTGCGGAGTGATCGGTCGCCGATCTCACAGTGGTCAACCCTCCCCCTTGCGGGGAGGGGAAGCGAGATAGGACTTAGCCCTTCGCTAAGTCCGTTGAAGCGAGCAGGGTGGGGTTCGGAGCCATCCACGAACTCGGCGCTTATGAAGCCGTCAGAAGCCCATTGATCCCTCCCCTCAGGGGGAGGGTGTCGACTGGACGTTCAGCCTACCCCCAAGGATTCTCCACCATCGGCCAGATATCCCGCCGCGCCTTGCGATACGGCGTCGTCGCCGGCGTATTGGGATAAGGCTTCCCGGCCGCGCAATAGACGATCTCCGAAGCGATCTTGCTGAAGCTGTCGTAGAAGTGGTTGGTCGACTTGATCAGCAGGATTTTCCGCGACTTGGGGTCTATCCCCATGGCCGAAAACAGGCTGGGATCAAAGCTCTGCGCCCGGGTCGAATTGAGGATCACGTCGATCCCGTCGAACGAAATCCACGCCGCGTCGCCAAACGGCGCATAGCTCTCGCCGAAACGCATCTGCGCGCCACGCACCACTCGATTGACCGTCACGTGCTTGTCGATCGGGTTACCCGTATGCGGCGCCGATTTGGCACCGAACCGCAATGGGATGACGGCACCCTCGCCGGCGGCGAAACAGATCTGCACCGCGATCGGATCCCAGATCGTGCCGACAGCGACATCGGTTACGCCGCGGGCAATCAGTTCGGCCAACACCACCGTCGCATCCCCTGCCGTGCCGCCACCCGGATTGTCCCAGACGTCGGCGATGACAACCGGGCCTTGCGGCGCCGCGAGCGCCGCATCCACTGCGGACTTCTCGTCCACCTGGCTGACCATGAACGTGCCGCGCATCGAGAACAGCTCGCGTCCCAACGTCTCGGCCAGGGCAGCACCCTTCGACGCGTCGCCATTAGTGACCGCGATGATCTTGGTGCCCATTTCGGGCACGTCGCCGGCCATGAAGCCGTGGATCACCGACAGCGACAGCAGCCCCGGCTCCGACTTTTCCAACCCATAGAGCTTGTCGACAAAGCCGCGCATCGGCTGCTTGCTGGTCGGGAACACATCGATCATCCGGCAGTCGAACACCGACATGACCGGCTTGATCTCACCCTTCAACGCTCGCACCGCAATCGACCACAGGTCCCGCGCCCGGTCGACGAAGTCGGTATGGGGAAATTCCTTGAACACCACGAAGAAGTTCGCCGCGGCCACGCGCTTTGCGGTCAGGTGGCTATGCGGATCGAGCTCGGCGCAGACGAGCACTTCCGGCCCGACAATGTCGCGGACCCGGCCGAGGAAATCGCCCTCCGGGTCATCATAGCCCTGCGCCACCATGGCGCCATGCAGTCCCAGCACCACCCCGTCCACCGGCAGGGCGGCACGCAACTGCTCAAGGATTTCGTCGCGCAGTTCCTCGTAGGTCGCCCGCGCCACCAGCCCCGCCGGATCAGCCCAACTGGCGCTGCCCTCAATCAACTCCCATCCCTCGCGGGCGCAGACCTCGCGGCCGACCGTGATCGGGGCCGTGCACAAAGTCGGCGTCGCCGGGTGTTCGCCTGGCCTGGCGTAAAGCGATGCCTCGAAGGCGCGCTTATCAATGGCGATGGGCGAAAACGTGTTGGTCTCGGTGGCCAAGGCGGCGGTGAAGATGCGCACGAGAAACTCGCAGGAAATGAGCAGGAAGCTTGCGGCACACTGGTAATGCTGCCCGGTCACGCTAGCATGGGCAAAGCCTGCCGATCACGTAAGAAATTTACATTTCTGGCAGGGATTTCCGATGAAATCACGATTTTCGCGCGCTAGACTGCTTTGCAACGAAATTGCCTTTCAGAAAGGGACGCAAATGCCGATCAAGCGCTATGGCGCCGAGAAATCAGGTGCCGGTGGTCAGAACCTCCCCTTCGCCCGCGCCGTAGAAGCCGGCGGTTTCCTCTTTGTCTCCGGCCAGGTGGCGATGAAAGATGGGGAAATTCAAGGGGTTGGCATCGTCGAGCAAACTCACCTGACGATTCAGAACCTCGTCGCCATCCTTGAGGAAGCCGGCTACGGCCTCGAACATGTCGTCCGTTGCGGCGTCTGGCTCGACGATCCCAGAGACTTCTGGAGCTTCAACGCTGTTTATAAAAGCTATTTCGGCGAAAACCCGCCGGCCCGCGCGGCCGTGCAGAGCCATATGATGGTGGACTGTAAGGTCGAGATCGAATGCGTGGCCTATAAGGATCCCGCATGAACTCGCCCTTCCGCCTCGACGGCCAAACCGTGCTGATATCGGGCGCTGGAGGCGGCATCGGCCAGTCGCTGGTCAGGGTTTTCCGAGAGGCGGGCGCTTCGGTCATAGGTACTGACCGCGAGGCGGGCATGCTGGATGGCCTTGATCTGGCAGGACAAATTCTGTTCGACCAGGCCGACCCCAAGGGCACCCGCGCCGCTATCGTCAGCTATCTCGCTGCGCATGGCGCTCCGGACGCCGTCGTCTCCAATGCCGGCTTCACCCGCGCCGAGCATTTCGGCCAGGTCGATGATGACGTCTGGGCCTCCGAACTCGCTATCAACCTCAACGGCGCCTATTCCATGACCGATCCCATCGTCGCTGCCATGGCTGCGCGGGGCAGGGGCAGCCTGGTATTCATTTCCTCGGTCAATGCGCTGGCCCATTACGGCAATCCGGCCTATTCCGCCGCCAAGGCAGGCCTCATTGCCTATGCCAAGGCCATCGCAGTCGAACGCGGCGCCGAGGGCGTGCGCGCCAATGTGATCTGCCCGGGCTCGGTGCGTACCCCGGCCTGGGATCACCGGCTCGCGGCCGACCCGACCCTGCTGGACAACGTGCTGCCCCATTACCCGCTCGGGCGTATGGTATCGCCCGAAGAGGTGGCCAACGCGGCCCTGTTCTACAGCTCCGACGCGGCTTCGGGCATTACCGGCACGGTGCTGCCGGTCGATGCCGGGCTGACAGCTGGCAACCTGCGTTTCGTCGATGAAGTCCTGAGGGGCAAATGACCGATATCTTCGAACTCGACACGCCCGCCGTGCTGATCGACATCGACCGCGTCGAAGCCAATCTTCGGCGCACGCAGGACTATGCCGATAGCCACGGCATCAAGCTTCGCCCGCATATCAAGACCCACAAGCTGCCGCGTTTCGCCAGGCGCGCCTTGGACCTGGGGGCTGTCGGCATCACCGTGCAGAAATTGGGCGAGGCCGAGGTCTTTGCCGATGCCGGCATCAGCGAGATTTTCCTGCCTTACAACATCATTGGCTCAGCCAAGCTCGCGCGGCTAAAGGCGCTGCATGACCGCGTCCACATGTCAGTCACCGCCGATAGCCCGGAAACCGTCGACGGCCTGTCGCGCACCTTTGCCGGCTCCGCCACGCCGCTGACGGTATTGGTTGAGTGCGACACCGGAATGGGCCGCTGCGGCGTGCAGACACCGGCCGCCGCCCTCGCTTTGGCCGAGAAAATCGCCAACTCACCCGGCCTGCATTTCGGCGGGCTGATGACCTATCCTGCTGCCGGTCAGGTCGAGGCCAACGCGGCCTGGCTGGCCGCCGCCCGTATAGCGCTGACCACTGCCGGACTGCCGCCCGGCATCGTGTCCAATGGCGGCACGCCCGATCTGTGGCGTGCCCACGAGGTCAAGGCAGCCACCGAGCATCGCCCCGGTACGTATATCTACATGGACCGGTTCCAGGTCGCCAAAGGCGTCGGCAGCTTCGACGACTGCGCGCTCACCGTGCTGGCCACCGTGGTCAGCCGCCCCACCGAAGACCGCGCCATCATCGACGCGGGCTCCAAGGCTCTGACCAGCGACCTGCTCGGCATGACCGGCTTTGGCCTCATCGAGGCGTACCCCGAAGCCGTCATCGTCGGCCTCAGCGAAGAACACGGCACCATCGACCTATCGGCCTGCGCTACCAAGCCGAAGATCGGCGAGAAGCTCCGCATCATTCCCAATCACGCCTGCGTTGTCAGCAACCTGTTCGATACGGTAACGCTGATTTCGAACGGCGCTGTAGTTGAAACGGTGGACGTGGCCGCGCGGGGCAGGGTGGACTGAATTCCGTCGGGCACCAAACCCCTCGCACTCGCGTTCCTTCGGCCTTGATCCGAAACCTTTCGCCACTTGTGACGCGCTGAGAGTAGCCTCGGGGCAGGCCCGAGGGAGCCTCGGTGTGAAACCTGCACTCGTACCTCTTCACAAACTAATACCACTTTGGCACCACTTCCGCGGTTCCTACGCTCGGCATGCGACTTTCGTCGTAGCAAAACTGCAAGCGGACCGGGCGCTTAGCGGTCTTGTCAGACAATCGGCACTGCCCATTTTCCCCAGCCGATCAAAATCTACCAAAGTGGCAAGTGGTATTCTTGACTCATCGAGGCAATGGATTTCACCTTATGGGATCGGTCCCACAAGTGGCCGTTGGGGAGAAATTGGCGGCATGGCGACCATCGATGATGTGTCGAAACGAGCGGGTGTTTCCCGCTCCACCGTGTCCCGGGTCGTAGCCGATAACGGCTATGTCTCGGAGGAAAAACGACGCGCCATCCAGCAGGCCATTGCCGAGCTCGGCTACCGCCCCAACACCCTCGCCCAAGCTTTACGCTCCAACCGCTCCAACATGATCGGTGCGGTGGTGGTCGATGTGGGCACGCCCTATTTCGCCAACATGGTCTACGGCCTGCAGCGCGCCACGCGCCGCGCCGACAAGGCGCTGATGGTGTCGTCCGGCTATGCTGACCAGGACGAGGAAGCCCGCGCCATCATCGAACTGGTCGATCGCGCCTGCGACGGCATCCTGCTCTATGTCGAGCGGCCGTTGCGCGCCGATGTCGTCGAAATCATTAAGGCCGCCCGCATACCGGTGGTGATGATCGGTCGCATGGGTTGCGAGGTCGCCCAAGGGTCGGTGATGCTCGACAATTTCGGCGGCGCTCGCGACGCCGTCAACTTCCTGCTCGAGCAGGGTCACACCCGCATCGTGCATCTTTCGGGCCAGGCCGATTTTGGCGATACCATCGCCCGCCTCGAGGGTATCGCGGCCGCCATGGCGGACCGCGGGCTTACCATGGCCGATATCCATGTTGTCAGCGGCGAATTCAGCCAGGAATTCGGCTATTCGGCCACCACGGATCTGCTCGAGCAGGGCCGCGATTTCACCGCCATCTTTGCCGGGGACGACGACATGGCTGCCGGCGTGCTGCTGGCCTTGCGTCATGCCGGCAAGTCGGTGCCGCAGGACGTATCGGTCATCGGCTTCGACGATGCATTCCATGCGCGCCACCTCTGGCCCCCACTCACCACGATAAGGCAGCCGATCGACGAAATCGGCGAGACGGCGGCAACACTGCTGCTGACCCTGCTGGGCGAGCCGGGCGGAGCCATGCGCCAAACCACAGTTGGGACCCATCTGGTCATTCGCGACAGCGTCGGTCCGGCACCGAGATAGCAGAGGAGGACGGGAGGGACAGCTAGACCCGCCAGGACGAGGAACGGCATGGAGAAGCCGGTGGACTGGCAGTGAGGACGGCGACGAATAACAGCGCCGCGACAGGCATGATATGGGATCGATCTCACATGGGAGTGTGCGGACGACCCGCAAAAGGAGGAATACATTGTCTAAGATCACTCTATTGACCGTGCTGACCGGCTTCATGCTCACTACGAGCGCGATCGTGCCGGCACTGGGCCAGGAAGAAGTAATCCTGCGCCTGCTGCCCTATCACACCGATGCCATGGTGGAGAATTTCAACCCCAATAACCCGACTGGCCCGCAGCAGCGGGCCCGCGATTTCACTTATGAGCCGCTGTGGATCGAGAACGTCTGGAACCCGGATGCCGACGTGCCGGGCCTGGCCATGTCCTACGAGATCGCCGAGGACCTCAAGAGCGTCACCTGGAAGCTCAGGCCCGACACCAAGTGGAGCGACGGCGAGGCGTTCACCGCCGATGACGTGGTGTTCACCTTCGAATACGCCAAGGCCCACCCGGACTACCCTATGGGCATCGACGTCTATAACGCGGAAGCCGGCACCGGTAACGTCGTCAGTGCGGAAAAGATCGATAACCTTACGGTCAAGTTCAATCTCAACGAACCCGACTCGCTGGCCCGCTATGGTCTCGGCGGCATCTATCCGCTGCCCGAGCATATCTGGAGCAGCATCGACGATCCCAAGAATTTCGCCAATACCACCCCGGTCGCCACCGGCCCTTGGACCGAAGTGCGCAATTTCTCGCGCAGCGGCTATGAAGTCTGCCGCAACGAGCTCAGCCATTACAATGCCGAGAACAAGATCGACTGCCTGAGCTTCCCACAGATGAACGGCAACGAGCAGACCGTTGCGGCGCTGTCGGCTGGCGATATGGACTGGCTGGGCGACGGGCTCACCGACCCTGACATCACCTTCCTGCCGCAGTCCGAGTTCAACAATTACTGGCTGCCCGCCGGTTCGGACGTGAACCTGCAGCTCAACACCACCAAGGCGCCATTCGACAACCTCGAATTCCGCAAGGCGATGTCGGTCGCCATCGACCGCGATACCCTGGTGGATATCTCCACCTTCGGGCTGACCACCCATACGCGCTTCCCCATCGGCACCGGTGAAATGTTCAACACCTGGTACGACGAAACGGCGCTCCAGCCCTATGAATGGCTGATGCAGTACACCCCGGACAAGGCTATCGAGCTGCTCGATGCCGCCGGCTTCGTCGATGCCGATGGCGACGGCTGGCGCGACAATCTGGACGGCTCACCCATCGCTTTCGGCATTTCAATGCCCTCGGGCTGGACCGACTGGGTCAATACCGGCCAGACGGTCGCCGAAAACCTGCAGGATGTCGGCATCAATGCCAGCCTAAAGACCATGGACGAAGGCGCCTGGTTCGATGGCGTGCCACAGGGTAATTTCGACGTCTATGTCATGTGGACCAATGGCGGCGCCACCCCGTTCAGCCAGTACCACCCGATGTTCAACCCGCGCCAGATGGTGGCCGGCCAGATCGATTTCCAGGCAATGCACCAGATGCAGATCCCCGAAATCGAGGCGGCGCTGACTGCCTTCAAGAGTACGTCGGATCGTGATGCGCAGCTCATCGATATCGGCCAGGTGCACAAGCTGGTCGCCGAGAACGTGCCGGTGATCTCCCTGTTCGCCAACCCCATCTGGTACGAATACTCCACCCGCAACTTCACCGGCTGGGTAACCGAGGAAGATCCGCGCTATCGCCCGCAGGTGCATGACGGCACCCGCGAACGCGTGCTGCACGCCCTCTCGCTGCAGCCTATCGAGTAACCTCCCGCGAAGGTCGGCGGACCCTGCCACTCTGGGCCCGCCGGCCATTTCTTCCGGGACGTGGCAGTGTCTCGCACCCCACCGCGCGGCAACTCCTCTTGATGGGGGAGGCTGGGAGGGGTTGGTGGTCCGGATATCGGGCTAGCACCCACCCTTCATCCCTCCCACAAGGGGGAGGGTTGTCGACTGAGACGGATCAAAGGAAAGGAGAGGGCATGATTTTCATAGTGAGGCGACTGGCCTTCTACATCGGTGCCTTCGTTCTGGCGGTCACCTTCAACTTCTTCATCCCGCGGCTGATGCCGGGCGATCCGTCGGCGCGTATCATCGCCTCCTTCCAGGGACGCCTGAACGAGTCCCAGGTCGAAGCCATCCGCAAGTCCTATGGCCTTACCGGCTCGCTCTGGGAGCAATACGTCACCTATGTCGGCAGCGTGGCGCGCCTCGATTTCGGCATTTCGACGGTGCAGTTCCCCGAGCCCACCGCTTCGTTGCTGTTCTACGGCGCCACCTGGACCTTGGTCCTGGTCGGCCTGGCCATCGTCTTCGCCTTCACCATCGGCAGCTTCATGGGCATTCATGCCGCTTGGCACCGCGGCGGGTTCTTTGACAGCTTCTTCACGCCCATCAACGTGATGCTGAACGCCTTCACCCCAGCCATCGTGGCTTTGCTTTTGTTCTATGCCTTCTCGCTGCAATTGCAGTGGTTCCCGCTGGGGCGGGCGCACAGCATGCAGATCTCGCCCGGCTTCACCCTCGAGTTCATCGGCAGCGTGCTCTACCACGCAACCCTGCCGGTGCTGTCGATCTTCCTCGTCAGCTTCGGCGGCTGGCACCTGGGCATGCGCAACGTCATGATTAACCTGCTCAACGAGGATTTCGTCATCCTCGCCAAGGCCAAGGGGCTAGCCGACCGCCGCGTGCGCTACCGCTACGTGGCCCGCAACGCCATCCTCCCGCAGATCACCGCTTTGGCGCTATCCATTGGGTTTCTGCTGGGCGGCGCGCTGGTGACCGAGCAGGTGTTCAACTATCCGGGCCTCGGCAAGTTCACCTTCACCGCCATCGGGGCGCGCGACTATTCCTTCATCCAGGGCCAGTTGCTGCTGCTCACCGCCTCGGTGCTGGTGGCGAACCTGCTGTCCGACATCGCCAATGTCATCCTCGACCCACGCCTGCGAACCTGAGGAGGATGAAATGAACCTTGATCCACCCCCACCCACGATCGCTTCCTGCGGACCTGATCCGTGGGTCATTCTCAACGCGGCACAAGCGGCGGCCGACCCCGGGATCATGTCCGCGGGCAGCGTCGCATGTGTTGGGAGGCTGGAGACCATCAATGGCTGACGTCACCGAAGCCCTGCCGCTGGGCATGTCCAGCCCCATCCCCACGGCCGCAGATAATCCAGCACCGACCCAGCAGGAACTGATGGCCGAACTCGGCCTCAAGTCGCGCCCCGGCTGGACCAGCCGCCTGCCGCCCGGCCTTGCCTCCTTCGTCACCAATGGCAAGGGCATGACCGGCGTCATCATCCTGTCGTCGCTGATCCTGCTGGCGTTGTTTGCGCCCCTGCTGACCGATTACGACCCCAATCGCCGCGCCGGTAAACCCCACGTGCAGCCTGGCTATGAGCACGTGCTGGGCACCACCCGCATGGGCAAGGATGTCTTCACCCAGCTGGTCCATGGCGGTCGCGTCAGCCTGACCGTCGGCATCGGCGCCGGCGTCGCCGCGGCGATGATCGGGCTCGCGCTTGGCATCTCGGCCGGATATTTCGGCGGCCGCGCCGATGATATCATCACCTTCTTCGTCAATGTCGTGCTCGTGCTGCCGGGCCTGCCGCTCATTATCGTCATCGCCACCATGGTCGAAACGGCCGGGCCGGTGATCATCGGCCTCGTCCTGGCGCTGACCGGCTGGGGTTGGGCCGCCCGCACGATAAGAACGCAGACCATGGCTCTGCGCGCCCGCGAATTCGTGCTGGCGGCCGAGCTGATGGGCGAAAAGAAGTGGCGCATCATCCTCATCGAAATCTTCCCCAACATGCTCAGCTTCGTCATGGGCGGGCTGGTGCTGGGCACCATCGCCGCGATCCTCGCAGAAGCGGCGCTCGAATTCATCGGCCTGGGCGATCCCAATGCCGTCACCTGGGGCACCATGCTCTATTGGGCACAAAAGAACCTCGCGCTGCAGAGCGGGGCCTGGTGGGAAGTCTGGCCGCCCTGCATCGCCATCATGCTGACTGGCGCCGCCCTCGTCTTGATCAACTTTGCGGTCGACGAAATTACCAATCCGCAGCTCAAGGCGTCGCGCAAGATTGGCAAGATCAAGCGCTTTCTAAGTCGCCGTGGAAGGAGCGCCGATGTCTTCTGATCGGGTATTGCTCGAGGTCCGCAACCTCACCGTCGACTATGTCGGCGACAATTCCATCGCTCGCGCCGTCAACGGGATCGATTTCGACATCCGCGAGGGCGAGGCCTTCGGGCTGGCCGGCGAAAGCGGCTGCGGCAAGTCCACTGTCGCCTTCGCTTTGGCGCGCCTCACCCGCCTGCCGGGCCTCGTCTCGGGCGGCTCGGTACGCTTTCAGGGCGAAGAGGTCCTCTCCTTCGAAAAAGCTCGGCTCAAGGCCTATCGTTGGCGCGAGGTCAGCTTCGTCTTCCAGTCGGCCATGAACGCGCTCAATCCGGTGATCGCCGTTTCCGAGCAGATCATGGACGTGATCGAAACGCACAATCCCGAGCTGGGCCAGAAGGGTGCCCGCGCTCGGGCCGTGGAAATGTTCGAACTGGTCGGCATCCCGCCGCAGCGGCTCGACGATTATCCGCACCAGTTTTCCGGTGGCATGCGCCAGCGCATCTGCATCGCCATCGCCCTGGCGCTCAATCCGCGCCTCATCATCATGGACGAGCCGACCACGGCGCTCGACGTCGTGGTGCAGCGCGACATCATCGAGCAGATCGTCGAGCTCAAGAGTCGACTTGGGTTCTCGGTGCTATTCATCACCCATGACCTGGGCCTGATGATCGAATTCTGCGACCGCATCGGTGTGATGTATTCCGGCGAACTGGTCGAGGTCGCTCCGGCCACTTCCATCCTCACCAATCCGCAGCACCCCTATACCCGCGCGCTGGGCAACAGCTTCCCGCCGCTCACCGGTCCGCGTCAACGGCTCGAAGGCATTGCCGGCTCCCCGCCCGATCTGCGGGCTTTGCCGCAAGGCTGCCGCTTCTCGCCGCGTTGTCCCCACGCCATGGCGGTCTGCACCGAACAGGCGCCGCCGCTGCGCTTCTACCCCCTGCATGAGAGCGAGGCGGCATGTCACTTGCTGAACTAGAACGCACTGGCACGATCACGACATCAGGCAAGACCATTATCGAGATGGACAGTGTCGACAAGGACTTCGTCCTCGGCGGCACCTTCTTCAACCAGACCGTATTGCGGGCTCTGTCTGGCGTCTCGCTGAAGCTGGTCAGCGGTCGTGCGCTGGCCCTGGTGGGCGAGTCCGGCTCTGGCAAGTCCACCTGTGCCCGCATGCTGGCCCGCGTCTATGCCCCGACGCGGGGCAGCATCACTTTCGAAGGCGAAGACGTCACTAAATTCTCCGGCAAGCGGCTGGCGCAATATCGTGCCGATGTGCAGATGGTGTTCCAGGACCCGTTCGGCTCCCTCAACCCCACCCAGACCATCGGCTACCACCTCGAGCGCCCGCTGCGCCTCCATCGCCCGGAGCTATCAGGCAAGGCCGTGCAGGAGGAAATGCTGGCGCTGCTCGATCGCGTGGGCCTGAGGCCAGCCCCCGACTATCTCAAGCGCCGCCCGCATGAACTCTCCGGCGGCCAGCGCCAGCGCGTCGCCATCGCCCGGGCCCTCTCGGTGCAGCCCGTGGTGTTGCTGGCAGATGAACCGACATCGATGCTCGACGTGTCGGTGCGGCTGGGCATTCTCAACCTGCTCGAGGACATGAAGGTGCAGCGCCAGCTAGCGGCGCTCTACATCACCCACGACATCGCCACCGCCCGCTACTTCGCCGAGGATACCGCCGTGCTTTATGCCGGCCATCTGGTGGAGCAGGGTCCCAGCGAGGAGATCACCGAGCGACCCCGGCATCCCTATACGCAACTGCTGATCGACGCCGTCCCCAACCCGGCGCGCAAGATCTCGACCACACGCACCAGGCGAGCCGTCGACATTCCACTGTGGACCGCGCAGAGCCGCGGCTGCCCCTTTGTTTCCCGTTGCCCGCGTGTGACCGCGATTTGCAAGGAAACCATGCCGGCGCCGACAGCGGTCGGGCTCGCCCATATGGTGCGCTGCCACAACATCTGACTTTTCGGAATATTGCTGGGACCGATCTGCGGGTCCGTCTCTACGACCTGCCGTATTCGAAGCCGAAGCGCGCGTCTCCGCATCAGGCATCACCGCCCGCCGTGCCATCGCCCCCGAGCGCCATGTCGTGCTTGACTGGATCGGTACGCGCGAAGCCGGCTACGGCTACGCCGTCATCGGCGATCCCGGCCCGGTCGAGTTTTACCGCAAGCGGCTCGATGCGATGGAAATTCCGGCGATCAAGTCGGGTGTCTATGCGGGGATGCTGCAGGGGAGGGCGCTGTGCGGGGGTGTTGAGGCAGGGCCCGTCACCAAGTAAATCTCACACATGATTACTCTCTCTCCCCCCTTCTTCGACCGCGCCGCTCCGGACGTCGCCCGCGACCTCATCGGCATTACCCTATGGGTCGACGGCGTGGGCGGTCCGCTGGTCGAGGTAGAGGCCTATGATCCAACCGACCCTGCCTCGCACAGCTTCAATGGCCCCACCCCACGCAACGGAGCCATGTTCGGCCCACCCGGCCATGCCTACGTCTACAAGATCTACGGCATCCACTGGTGCCTCAACTTCGTCTGTCGGCCTGGCAGCGCCGTGCTGATCCGCGCGCTCGAACCGCTGCATGGCGTCTTCCAGATGCAGGAGCGACGGGGTGGCATGCCCGACCGCCAGCTCTGTTCCGGCCCCGGCAAGCTCTGCCAGGCTCTCGGTGTCACCATCGATCACAATGGGCTACCGCTCGACGCGCCGCCATTCCAGCTCCTGCCGGCCAGCGAGAACCACGACATCGCCACCGGCCCGCGGATTGGGATTACCAAGGGCGTCGAGACGCCCTGGCGCTTCGTCCGCCGCGGTTCGCCATTCCTCAGCAGACCAATGCGCTGACTAGCCTGGCACCGAAGGAACCAAAACCCGTCCTTGGCGATTGGCACAGCAGAGACCAGCGCGCGTCAACCGGACGCGGCGGCATAGGGAACGGGCAGGTTTTTCCGGTTTCCCTTCCCGGCCAACGAAACGGCAGCCGAGCCCTTATCCCGCCCGCGCTGGTCTCATCCAAAAAGGAGTGAGATCATGCCACAGGGCGATAAATCCGCTTACACCGACAAGCAGAAGCGTAAGGCCGCTGCCATCGAAGAAAGCTACGAGGAGCGCGGCGTTTCCCACAAGGAGGCCGAGGCCCGCGCCTGGGCCACCGTCAACCAGGATGATGGCGGCGGCAAGAAATCCGGCTCCGGCAAGGGCAAGGACACCGGCCACCCGGCAGCCCACAAGGGCGGCGAAAAGGGTGGCAAGGCTTCAGCCGGCCGGTCTGCCGCCGAGCGCTCCGCCTCGGCCAAAAAGGGCGCCGCCACGCGCAAGCGCAACGCCGAACACCACGCCCACTAGGAGCTATCATGGCCGAATCTGCCGCCAAGAAGATCAATCCACCCCAGGAGCAGGACCACCAGCCCGGGCGGGAAACCGAGATGCATCCCAAGCCGGAATACATGCCCAAATTCCAGGGCAATGGCCGGCTGGCGGGCAAGGTCGCCATCATCACGGGCGGCGACAGCGGCATTGGCCGCGCCTGCGCCGTGCTCTTCGCCCGCGAGGGCGCCGAGGTGGCGCTGGTCTATCTCGAGGAGACCGAAGACGCCAAGATCACGGCTTCGGCGGTGAAGGCCGAGGGCAAGGAAGCGCTGCTGATCCGCGGCGATATCGGCGAGAAGGCTTTCTGCGACAATGTCGTCGGTAAGGTGATCGAGGAGTTCGGTAAGCTCGATGTGCTCGTCAACAATGCCGCCGAGCAGCATCCGCAGGAGGAGATTACCGACATCTCGGCCGAGCAGCTGCAGAAGACCTTCCAGACCAACCTGTTTGGCTATTTCTATATGACGCAGGCCGCCGTGCCGCATCTCGGCGAGGGTGCCTCGATCGTCAATACGACCTCGGTCACCGCCTATCGCGGCTCGCCCACCTTGCTCGACTACTCATCCACCAAGGGCGCCATCGTGGCCTTTACCCGCGCGCTATCCGCCAACCTGGCAGACAAGGGCATCCGCGTGAACGCGGTGGCCCCCGGCCCTATCTGGACGCCGCTTATTCCGGCGACCTTTGATGCCGAAAAGGTCGCCGAGTTCGGCTCGACCCAGCCAATGAAGCGGGCCGGCCAGCCCAATGAAGTCGCCACTTGCCACCTGTTCCTCGCCTGCGAAGAGAGTTCCTACCTCTCCGGTCAGGTGCTGCACCCCAATGGCGGCGAGATCGTCGGTGGATAGCGCCAAGCTGTGATTTCAGCTGCCTTGCGGCTCACCCCGCCCCTGTGATCCAAGGGCGGGGTGAGCACTGTTGAATCGAGCCTGGACCTGTTCGGCGCGGGACCGCGGATTTCCGCGCGCGATCCGCTGGCCGTGTTGCGCGATGTGTTCGGTCACAAGAGCTTCCGCGGCCAGCAGAGCGATGTGGTCGATCACGTGGTGGGTGGCGGCGACGCTGTTGTGCTGTTTCCCACCGGCGCCGGCAAGTCCATGTGCTACCAGATCCCCGCCATCTGCCGGCCTGGCGTCGGCATCGTCATCTCGCCGCTCATCGCGCTAATGCGCGATCAGGTGGAAGCGCTGAAGCAAGCTGGTGTTGAAGCCGCAGCCCTCAATTCCTCGCTCAGTACCGAAGAGTCTGCGGAAGTGCGCCGCAAGCTGCGCATCGGCCAGCTCGACCTGCTCTATGTGGCGCCCGAACGCGTGGCGACACCGGGCTTCGCCAATATGCTCTCGGGCATCGATATCGCGCTCTTTGCCATCGACGAAGCCCATTGCGTGAGCCAGTGGGGCCACGATTTCCGCCCGGAATATCGCGAGCTGATCCATCTGGTGGAGCTGTTCCCCGGCGTGCCGCGCATCGCTCTCACCGCTACGGCCGATCCGACGACGCGCGAAGATATCATCGAGCGGCTTGGGCTCGAGCAGGCGCAGGTGTTCACCACCAGCTTCGACCGGCCCAACATTTCCTATTCCATCGTCGAACGCGACAAGGCGCGCGACCAGCTGCTGGCCTTCCTCGCCGCGCATAAGGGCAATTCGGGCATCGTCTATTGCCTCAGCCGCGCCAAGGTCGAGGACACGGCGGAGTGGCTGTCGGGTAAGGGCATTCCGGCTCTGCCCTACCACGCTGGCCTGAGTGCAGAGCGCCGCAATGCCAACCAGGATGCCTTCCTCAAGGAGGAAAACATCTGCGTGGTGGCGACCGTGGCCTTCGGCATGGGTATCGACAAGCCCGATGTGCGCTACGTTGCCCATATGGATCTGCCTGCCTCCATCGAGGCCTATTACCAGGAAACCGGCCGCGCCGGGCGCGACGGCCAGCCCGCCGATGCCTGGATGAGCTACGGCATGGCCGACGTGGTGCAGCGCCGCCGCATGATCGACGAGGGCCAGGCGCCCGACGAGATCAAGCGCGTCGAGCACGGCAAGCTCAATGCCCTGCTCGGCGTCTGCGAAACCGCCGAATGCCGCCGCAGGGCCATTCTTAGCCATTTCGGCGAGGCCCATCCCGGCAATTGCGGCAACTGCGATACCTGTCGGTCTCCCGTCGAAAGCTGGGATGGCACCGAGGCCGCCATCAAGGCGCTGGCCGCCATCTACCGCACCGGCATGCGCTTCGGCGCCGCCCATGTCATCGACGTACTGATGGGTAAGGCCACCGAGAAGGTCGAGCGCTTCGGCCACCAGAACCAGAAGGTGTTCGGGCAGGGCAATGATCTCGATGCCAAGGTCTGGCAATCGGTGATCCGCCAACTCACCGCATCCGGCCTAATCGTGGTCGACCACGCCAATCATGGCGCGCTGACGCTGGGCGAGGGCGCCCATGCCGTGTTCAAGCACGAGCGCACCGTCACCCTGCGCAAGGACCGCCCGAAGAAATCGGTCGAGGTCCGGCGTCAGTTGGCCAATGCCGTGATCATACCCGAGCATGCGCGACCGCTGTTCGAGGCCCTGCGCGAAGAGCGCCTGGCCATCGCCAAGGCGCAGGGCGTGCCGCCATACGTGATCTTCCACGACAGCACGCTCAAGGCTATGGCGCTGGCGATTCCGCGCCATCCCCATGACATGCTGAACCTCCCCGGCGTCGGTCAGGCAAAGCTTGACCGGTACGGCGAGGCGTTCCTCGCGGTAGTGGCGCGGCAGGCGAAATGAGCGAAATCACGCCGCGCCCCCGCTTCGCTATCGTCGATATAGCCCGCGGCGTCGCCATTATCGCCATGGTCGCCTATCATCTCTGCTGGGACCTGAGCTACTTCCGCTTCATATCAGCCGACGTCGGCTACGATCCGCAATGGGTGCTGCTTGCCCGCAGCATTCTTGCGGTTTTCATGTTCCTCGTCGGCATCGGACTTGTGCTCGGCCATGGCAACGGCATCCGCTGGCGCAGTTTCTGGCGGCGCTGGATTTTCGTGGTGCTGGGCGCGCTGGCGATCACCGTGGCGACCTATTTCGTCTTCCCGCAGAGTTTCGTCTATTTCGGCGTGCTGCATGCCATTGCGCTGTTCAGCCTGATGGGCCTCGCTTTCGTGCGCACTCCGCTGTGGCTGGCCATATCAGTCGCCGCCTTGGTCATGGCGCTGCCGTTCTTCTATTCCGACCCGCTGTTCAACGAGAAGGCATGGTCCTGGATCGGCTTCTGGCAGGTGCCGCCGCCTACCAATGATCTGGTGCCGGTTTTCCCCTGGTTCAGTGCGGTGCTGCTGGGCATTATCGTCGCCCGCCTCGTGCTGGCCTCCCACCTTGCTCCACGCCTCGCCGCCATCGCGCCATCGGGCAGGCTGCCGCGCCTGCTGGCATTCCTAGGCCGCTGGAGCCTGCTGATCTACCTGCTGCACCAGCCCATCCTGCTCGGCTTGGTCTACCCTGCTGCGGCCATCCTGCAGCCGCAGCTCGCCATGCGTGACGGCGATTTCCTGCGCTCATGCCAGTCCACCTGCGAGGCGGGCGGCACTTCGCCGGACATGTGCACCATCTATTGCCAATGCGGCCTCGAGCAGATCGAGGCCAACGATCTGTGGAACGCGGTTCAGACCGGCATGGTCACATCAGCCGAGCAGGAACGGCTCGATGCGCAGAATCGGCTCTGCTCGGCAGTGATCTATCCGGAGCTCAATTCGGCTCAATGAGCCGATAATGCGGTATGAGAGCGTTAATATTTGCGCTTCTTTGCGCAGATTCGATCTTGAATGGCAGAGCGAACGGGCGTTGATTATTCGCGCGAGTTGATTTGTCCGAGCTTCGGCTAAGGTTGGCTCCCGCCCGTTCGGACCCACACATATATTGAAGTCTGGATACTTCCTTGACCACCGATAAGGCTGGCCGCGTCCATTCACGCGGCGATGCACGGGCCCATGTGGCCGCCGCCCATGCGGGCAAGGGCCAGAGCCCCCTGGCGCGGATCACGCTCTACTCCTTCCGCCATCCCTGGCAGGCGGCCGCTGCGATCGGCGCGACCATCGTCGCCTCCGTGCTGCAATTGCTGATCCCGCGGCTGCTTGGCCACGCTGTCGATCAGGCCCAGGGCATTCTTGGCTCGGGTGCGGCAGGCGCGGAACAGGCCCTGTTCTGGAGCGCCATGACGCTGCTCGGCGTCTCGGTGGCGCGTGGCTTCTTCACCCTCGTGCAGAACTACTATTCGGAATCGGTCGGCCATCACGTGGGCTACGAGCTGCGGCTGGCCTTCTATGACAAGGTGCAGCGCCTGTCCTATTCGTACCACGACAAGGTCCATAGCGGCGATCTGATCACGCTGGGTCTGCTCGACCTGGACGGGTTGCGGATGTTCTTTTCGACCGGTTTCGTGCGCACCATCCTGCTCACGGTGCTGATCGGTGTCGGTGCCTATATGTTGCTGACCACCGATGTAGTGCTGGGCCTGCTGGCCCTGAGCTTTGTGCCCTTCGTCGCCTGGCGCTCGTCGGTAGCCCAGCTCCTGCTGCGTAAGACCTGGGTCATATTGCAGGACAAGCTCTCGGCATTGACCCGCGTCATGGAAGAAAATCTCGGCGGTATCCGGGTCGTCCGCGCCTTCTCCGGCCAGAACTTCGAGCTGGCCAAGTTCGAAGAGGCCTCTAAGGAAGCGCTGCGGTTGTCCCATGAGCGCGTCCATATCCGCGTGCGCAATACCAGCGCCATGACCTTCTCGTTCTTCTTTGCCATGGGGCTGGTGCTCTGGGTGGGCGGCAACAAGGTCATCGCCGGCGAAATGAGCGTCGGCACCCTGGCTAGCTTCCTCACCTTCATGACTATCCTGCAGATGCCGGTGCGCCAGCTGGGGCTGATGGTCAATTCCTTCGCCCGCGCCTCTATCTGCGGCGACCGCTTCTATGCCTTCCTTGACCAGCCGCTCGCCATTGCCGACGCACCCGGCGTGCCCGATCTCAAGGTTACGTCAGGCACGCTGCGCTTCGAGGATGTGCGCTTCACCTATGCGGGCGCCACCCATCCAACCCTTGATGGCGTGAGCTTCGAGGCCAAAGCCGGTCAGACCATCGGCATTGTCGGCGCCCCGGGCAGCGGCAAGTCGACCCTCGCCCACCTCATCCCGCGCTTCTACGACGTCAGCGGTGGTCGCATCACCATCGATGGTCAGGATGTCAGCCAGGTCTCGCTGCAATCGCTGCGCCGCGCCGTCGGCGTGGTGCAGCAGGACAGCTTCCTCTTCACCACCACCATCGAGAACAACATCGCCTATGGCGATCCGTGGTCCAAGGAAACCAAGATCGAGAAGGCCGCCGAAAGCGCCCAGCTGCACAATTACATCATGGGCCTGCCGGCCGGCTACGACACCGTGGTCGGTGAGCGCGGGGTCTCCCTGTCGGGCGGCCAGCGCCAGCGCCTGTCGATCGCGCGCAGCCTCGTGCTCAAGCCCGCCGTGATGGTGTTCGACGATTCGACCGCCGCCATCGACGCCGGCACCGAGCACCGCATCCGTAGCGCCATCCGACGCTATGCCAGCGATCGGGTGACGCTGGTCATCAGCCATCGGCTGAGTTCGCTCCTGCATGCCGATACCATCCTCTTCCTCGAAGGTGGCAAGATCGTCGAACAGGGCAGCCACGACGAGCTGCTGGCCAAGGCCGGGCGCTATCGCGCGCTTTACGACCTGCAGACCCGCCCTACCGAAGACATCGAAATCGGGAGCGCTGCCCAATGAGCGCCATTGACGACCAGGACCGTGAAGTCGCCGCCTTTCCGGGCCAGCGCCCGCCGCGCGCCAGTGTCGGTTCCCACCGCATCGAAGAGGAAATCTTCGGCAAGGCATACGACCCCAAGACGGTGCGCCGCATCTGGGCCTTCGTGCGGCCCTACCGTCTCAAGATCTATCTGTCGGTTGCGGCAGTCCTGATCTTCACGACCACCCAGCTCGCCATCCCGCTCATCATCGGCCGCGCCATCGATAGCGGCATGACCCAGGGCGGCAATTCCACCAACCTGCTATGGGCGGTCGGTGCTTTCGCCATAGTCGTGCTGATCAATTATGGCGCCTCCTGGATTCAGGAAAGCCAGGTCGGGCAGGTGGCCGAGAACGTGCTGTTCGATATGCGCCGCGCCATGTTCGCCCAGCTCCAGCGCGTGTCGCTGAGCTTCATGGACAAGACTGAGGTCGGCCGGCTGATGAGCCGGCTGCAGGGCGACGTCAACTCCATGCAGGAATTTCTCGAAACCTCGGTGATCTCGGTCGGCGACATGGTGCTGCTGGTCGGTATCGTCGTCGTGCTGCTCACACTCGATTTCCGGCTGGGCCTGTTGACACTGTCCACCATGCCGATCCTGTTTATCGTGCGCATCTTCTGGCTGCCGCCTGCCAAGCGCGCCTTCTGGGCGGCGCACGAGACCAATTCGATCACTGCCGGCGCCATGGCCGAAGGCATCAACGGCGTTCGCACTGTACAGAACCTCGATCGGCAGAAGGTCAATTTCGACCTCTATGACGACAAGGCCTACAACAACCTGCAGACCCAGCTCACCGGCTCGCGCTTTGCCCAGGTCATGGTGCCCATTGTCGACAGCCTCACCGGCGTCGCCATGGCCATCGTGGTGGTGGTTGGCGGCTCGCTGGTGCTCAATGGCAGCCTCGAGATCGGCGTCATCGTGGCGTTCATCTTCTATATCCAGCGCTTCTTCGACCCGATCCGTTCGCTGACCATGCAATATTCCATCATGCAGCGCGCCATGACCTCGGGCCGCCGCATCACCGAAGTGCTCGATATTCCCGCCTCGATCAACGACAAGCCGGACGCGGTCAAACTGACGCGCGACATGGATGGTTCGGTGGAATTCAAGGACGTAGTGTTCGGCTATGCCGCCGATCGTCCCGTCCTCAGGAATGTCAGCTTCAAGGTCAATCCGGGCGAGACTGTCGCCCTTGTCGGTCCCACCGGTTCGGGCAAGACCTCGGCCATGTCGCTGGTCAACCGCTTCTACGAAGTGCAGTCCGGCGCCGTGCTGGTCGGCGGCCACGATGTGCGCGACGTCACCCAGGAATCCCTCGGCGAGCAGGTCGCCATGGTGTTGCAGGAGCCGTTCCTGTTCACCGGCAGTGTCTTTGACAACATCCGCTACAACAAGACCTCGGCCACCCGTGAAGACGTCATATCGGCTGCCAAGGCAGTGGGGGCGCATGATTTCATCACCCGCCTTCCCGGCGGCTATGATGGCCTGCTCGAACAACGCGGCTCCAACCTGTCCCTGGGCCAGCGCCAGCTGCTGAGCTTTGCCCGCGCGCTGGTGGCCGATGCCAAGATACTGGTGCTCGACGAAGCCACCGCCAATATCGACAGCTACACTGAGCGGCAGATCCAGAAGGCGCTGCTGACCCTGCTCGAAGGCCGCACCGGCATGGTCATTGCCCATCGCTTGGCGACCATCCGCGGCGCCGACCGCATCATCGTGCTGCAGAATGGCGAAATGATCGAGACCGGCAACCATGACGAGCTGATGGAAATGAACGGGCTCTACGCCAAGCTCTACAATATGAACTATTCCAGCTTCGACGATATCCCGGACGATCTGGTAGCGCAGGCCAATGCACGGGCAGCGAGTACCTGAGCATTCGATCCAATAGCCCGCCTTCTCCCTGGGCCGACCCAACCTTGTGGTGAAGCTCCGTTTCGCCGATGAGTGGCGCGGCACATTCCCCTCGACCTTGGAGGTTGGGAGGGCGTGTTGAGAGTCCGGATAGCGGGCACCGACCGGCACTGCTCCAAAAACCGGCACCCCCTCATGCCCAATCCGTTCTAGCCCCGCCGTCGTGCCTGGCGCACAAGACAGTGAGAGACGGAGTGGGCATGACAATCTGGGTGGGCGCCGCGCTGCTGGTGGCGGTGTTTCTGACATCGACGCTCTCGGGCATCTTCGGCATGGCGGGCGGGCTCATCCTGCTCGGCATCCTGCTGCTGCTTCTGCCGGTGGGTACGGCGATCGCGGTGCAGGGCGCCATCCAGCTTATCGCCAATGGATCGCGCGCCTGGCTGTCGCGGGCCTATATCGACTGGCGCGTGCTCTCCATCATGACGCTGGGTCTGCTGGCCATCGGCGCTATCCTTTTCATCGTCCGCTACGCGCCTGATCTGGCCACCGTCTACATCGTGATTGGCCTGCTGCCGATCCTGCTCTGGATTCCGCAATCCTGGCTGGCACTAGATGCCAGCAAGCCCCTGCACGCCTTCATCTGTGGCGTTCTCGGCGGCGGCATCAACCTGGCCGTCGGCGTGGCCGGCCCCACCATCGACATGTTCTTCATCCGCACGCCGATGGATCGCCGCACCATCATCGCCACCAAGGCGGCAGCCCAGGTGGTCAATCACACCGGCAAGATCGTCTTCTACTGGCAGGCCACAACTATGCTGACCGGCTTCGACTGGGGCATCGTGGCCTTGGCCGCACCCTTCGCCGTGCTCGGCACCAGTGCCGGCCACTGGGTGCTGCAGCGCCTCACCGATGCCAATTTCAAGAGCTGGACGCGGCTGATCGTCACCACCATCGGGATTTACTACCTGATCGCCGGCCTGCGCTTGCTGATCTGACGCCGATGAGTATGGTGCCCTTGGGAGACGACATGGCACCATTCGACAGCGTTACGGCGCGCCTCATCCTTTTGCTGGCTGAAACCGGCTCCATCGGCCGCGCCGCCGAGCGCGAGGGCATTGCCTCGTCAGCCGTGAGCCGGCGCGTCTCCGACCTCGAAAGCCGGCTTGGCGTCGTGCTGTTCGATCGCTCCGCCCATGGCGTCAAACTGACCAGTGCCGGCGAGGCTTACGCCGAAGGCTGCCGCACCGTTTTGCGCGCCATCGCCGACCTCGATGCTGTGATGGCCGATTTCGGCAGCGGCCTGCGCGGCAGCCTCAGGCTTGCCTGCACCAGCTCGGCCCTCACCGGCCGGCTGCCGGAGCTGCTGGCCCGGTATGCCGGCAAGCATGACGGCATCGCCCTCGACATCCAGGAGATGGGCGCCGCCAAGGCGCTGCTGGCGCTGGATGAGGGCAGGGCCGACATCGCCATTGTTTCGGACAACTACGATTTCACCCGCTTCGAGATCAAGGCCTTCGAGGATGATCGCGTCTGGGTTTTGGTCCCGCCCGATCATCCGCTGGCCGCGCGCATCGAGCCGCGCAAGGATATCGGCTTTGATACCGTGATCGATCATCCCATCGTCGGCATCCACCAAGCCGGATCGCTCGACCGGCTGGTGGGCGAGGCGGCGCGCAAGGCCGGCAAGCCCTTGGTGGAGAGCGTCCGCGTCGAAAGCTTCCCCGCTTTGGTGCGCATGGTCGAGGCCGGGTTTGGCATCGGCTTCCTGCGCTCGACGAGCCTCCACCTGCTGGCCGGCACCGACCTCGTCTGTGCCCCACTGGCCGAGCCCTGGGCGCTGCGCCAGCTGCTGGTCGCCCGCCGCAAGACCTCGCCGCTGTCGGCGGCAATGAAGAGCTTCATTGCCCTGTGCAGCGAGACCTACGTGCCTTCGGCCTAACCCCAGCTGGATCGTTACCCTGCCCCGAGGTGACGTGCGTTGGGGTTTGCGACACTTCGGCACTTCCGTCATCCCGCCCGCTATCCTATGAGTAGCGACATGCACCAGACGCGCAACATCGGCAGGGAAATCGGGACGGCTTTCGCCGTGCTCGCCATCTATCTGCTGACCATGCTGGCGCCGCTGCATCACGCCCGCGCCAGCCAGATGGCTTTCGAGGATCTTGGCTACGCCACCATCGAGGCAAGCTGGGTACTCTGCACGCCCACCGGCGCTGATGGGCAGGATCGTGACGTTCTCGTAGCCAAGTGCCCGGTCACCGGTGTCGGCAAGGCCGAATTCATCCTGCCGACACTTGATGTCCTGCCTGTTGCTCTCGATATTGCCGCGCTGGCCGCGCCGTTGCTGGCCACGACCCCGGCTTTTTTGCCGCGCGCCGTCGCGCCATCAGGCGGTCCACGCGCCCCTCCGGTTCTGGTCTGAACCCACGGCCTCTGGCCGCCCAGACCCATTTCAATCCGGAAAGCATCATCATGATCCGCCTACTTCGCGCCGCCCTCGCGGCCGCCATCCTCGTCGCCACGCCCGCCTTCGCCCATAACGGAGTGATCCATCTCGGCGACATCAACATCTCGTTGCCCTTTACCCGTGCCACCCTGCCCAACGCCCCCGTTGGCGGCGGCTTCCTCACCATCGAAAATACCGGCGCCGAGGCCGATCGCCTGATCTCGGCCACCTCCACCGTGGCGGGCGACACCCAGATTCATGAAATGGCGATGGAAGGCGATGTCATGAAGATGCGCGAGCTTGCCGATGGCCTGGAAATCCCGGCCGGCGAGACTGTCGTGCTGGCGCCCGGCGGCTTCCACATCATGTTCATGGGGCTCAAGCAGGCCTTCGTCGAAGGCGAGACCGTCGCCGTGACGCTGACCTTCGAGAAGGCCGGTTCGGTCGAAGTGCTGCTGCCCGTCGAAGCGACGGCCGCGGACGCGCCGGCCGCGGAGCACGCACACTGATGGCACTCCGTACCATCAGAACCTGGCTCTGGGTGACGGTGGTGGCGCTGGCGCTGACAGCGGGGGCTGCTGCCTTCCTGCTGCGCCAGCAACAGCCCGTCGCCGACAGCTTCGGTGTCGCCGAGTTCGACCTAGTTGACCAGAACGGCAATCCGGTCGACGAGACGGTATTTGCCGGCCATCCCTCGGCGCTGTTCTTCGGCTTCACCCACTGCCCGGACGTCTGCCCCACCACCCTGGCCGAGATGAGCGCCTGGTTCGAGGCGCTGGGCGAAGAGGGCGACGACCTGCGCGCCTACTTCGTCAGCGTCGATCCGGAACGCGATACGTCGGCTATCCTCGGCGACTATGTCAGCTGGGTCAGCGACCGCATTACCGGCATTACCGGCAACGCCGAACAGGTCGACGTCCTCGCCAAAGCCTGGGGTGTGTTCTACGAAAAGGTCCCCATCGAGGGCGGCGACTATACCATCGACCACACCGCCTCGGTCTTCCTGCTCGACCGCCAAGGACAGTTCCAGGGCACCATCGCCTATCGCGAAGATATGGAAACCGCCCTCGGCAAGCTGCGCAACCTGCTGGCCAAATCCTGACGCTCAGCCCGGTCCGGGCTAAGTTCGGATCGGGCATTGCCGCTGAACAAGCTCGACATGAAGCATGCCGCGGCGATGATGAAACTGCTGCGCCGGGCGCTGATGATCTGGTTCTGCACGGCATCAATTTCGCGTCTTGGTATTCGGACTGCACCTTTGCGATGAAGCACGGCAAGGTGGCGGCGCAGGGTTCGCCCCAAAATATAGCGCCTCGGCTCCGGCCGACATCGACGGCATGGATATCAAGGTCCACGAGATCGACGGACAGCGCATCAGCGTCTATTACGGGTAGCCGCCGTGCGTTAGCGCCAACAGATCCAGGAGCCGCCCATGAAGCCGTCGATTTCCATCATCACCATCGGTGTCGACGACCTGGAGCGCGCCTTCGCCTTCTATCGGGCGCTGTTCGACATCGCCGATGAACAGATCGGGGCAGGGGAGGACCATGTGGCCTTCTTCTTCCCCAATGACTTCTCCTTCGTGCTGTTTCCGCGCGAACAGATCGCCCAGACCTCAGGCAAGGAGGTCGCGGTATCAGGGACGCCCGGCTTTGTGCTCAGCCATCAGGCGTCGAGCCCCACCGAGGTGGACGATATCCTGCGCAGGGTGCTGGTAGCCGGCGGCGCCATCATTACCGAGGGCACCCAGTCCGAATGGGGCTATTCCGCCTATTTCGAGGATAGCGAAGGCAATGTGTGGGAACTGATGGCCCAGCCGCCTGCCAACTAGATGCTAGAACCCGCCACCGGTCTTGAAGCCGGAATGTTTGCGCGTGCCCGTCGAGCCGGTGCGCGGGCGGGAAAAGCCGCCGCTATTGCCGGAGCCGCCGACCCAGCCCCCGCCGAAGCCGCCCGAACTGCCCTTGTTTTTTGATTTGCCGCCACCAAAGCTGGCATCGGGCCAGTCGAAAGTGCTGCCTCCAGCCTCGGGCCAGGGCGAGTTGGAGCGCTGCTGGCGGCCATTGTTGGGCAGGCCGACGCCGCCGCCCCAGTCCGAGGTGCCCGCGCTCCAGTTTTGGCTGCGCTGCCACTGGTCCCAGTAGGACGCTGCCGAGATGCCGCCGCGCAGGAAATCGTTGAGCACGTCGCCAACCAGCTTTTCGTCGCGGAAGGTCGAGCGCGGATCGTCGAACCGCTGCTTCTTGAATTCCCACTGGATGTCTTCGAGTTCGCGACGACGATCCGCAAGTGTCTTGAGCCGCTCGTTCTGCTCGCGTGTCTCGCTCTCTTCTTCCCGGGCGCGGGCCCGGGCATCGTCGATCTGGGCGACGATCGTGTCATCCTGCCCGGTGCGGGTGCGGCGCGCCTCGGCGAGCAGGGTCTGCATGTCCTCGCGTCCCAGCGCCGTCGCCAGTTCCGACAATGCGCCCTCGAACGCGGGGTTGCCACCCTGGGACAGCTGGCCCAGCGCCTTGGCGGCCTCGTCACGTCGATCCTCGGTGGCGACCATCTCGGCATCCAGGGCGTCGATCTTCTGCTGGCTCGCCTCCATGGCGTCGCGCATCGGCTTGCCGCCGGCATTGTCGATTGCCGCCGTCTCGAGCGCATCAACCTCGGCCTCGGCCGCCTTGGCATTGGCAATCTGCCGCTCGGCATGCTCGCGCAGGCGCAGGGGAATCTCGTTTAGCATGGCGAAATTTGGCCGGGCCTTCTGGAAACCCACCAGGTTGGCCACCATCCCGTCGAGGTAGCGGAAGAGATTGTTGGCGCGATAGCTGGCGGTGCCGTAGCCCGCCTCCCACAGATACATGAACAGCGGATCGTCGCGGTAGGGCTTGCCCTTTTCTTCGCGATCGGCCTCGGCCTGCTCGGTCTTGCGCATCGACTGCGCGGCCACTTCGGCCAGCTCGGCGGCCTGGTTGCGCTTGGCGGCAAACGCCGGGTCCTTGGCAATAGTGGAGCCAAGCTTGCCGGCCAGCGCCTTGAGTTGCGCCTGATGTCCTTCAAAGGCCTTGAGCACCTCGGCTCGCTCGGCGGTGAGCCCTGCCAGCCCGGCATCGATGTCGGCAATGTCCTTCTCGGCCTTGCTCAGCTCCTTGGTGTGGGACTTGAGCATGGTGCGTGCCCGGTCCTCGGCTGCCGAAATGCGGCCGTCCAGTTCGCCTTGCACGGCTGGATCGAGCCGGAGCTGCGCCAGCTGCCGGAACAGTTCGGCCTCGTTTTCACGGATCTTGCCCAACTTCTCCGCCGAACGGGCGAGGCGCTTGGAGACTTCCTCTTCTTCGCGACGGATGTCGCGCATGGCCTCGTCGAGGCTGTTCAGGGCGTCGGGTCCGCGGATGCTCATTGCTTCACCACCGCGTCACTGCGCCGCCGAGGACGGGCATGTTGTATTCGACGTCGAGGAATCCGTCCGACTTCCGTCCCACCTCATTGATTTGAACAATGCCGTCGTCGCGCTTGTCGGCGGCAACGCCATTATAGACATTCTCGGGCACGCGGACGCCCCAGACGCTGACCACTTCGGTCTCCCCGTTCTCCTCGTTGAGGATGGGCAGGCTCAACGCTTCGCCATCCGCGTCCAGCGCCTCGACCACGATGTAGTAGTTGGTGGCAGCGGTGTTGACTTCCGGAATGGTCCAGAAGCCCGATTGCACATCGGACCGGTTGACCACCCGCAGGGTGTACTCCTGGCGCAACTGGTCGCGCAGCGCCGTAAGGTCGGCCACCGCATCTTCGGCGCCTTCTCGATTGCCTTCGGCCGCCAGGGTCTTGCCGCGCGTGCGGATGGCCTCGGCCTCGACCACCGCCTGTTGCACCTTGGTCTCTTCGAATATGGTCTGGTAAAGCCCATCCATCTGCGCTGGCAGGCCCTCGGCGAGTTCGATCCGTGCCGCCTCGGCGATCCCGTTCTGATAGGGCTGCCAGGCGCCGAAATAGCCCACGCCGACCAGCAACAAGACCAGCAGCGCCGCGCCGACCGGCTTGCCCCAGCGCTTGCGGCCGACATAGAGTCGCGCCAGCGTTGTCCCCAGTCCGGGCGGCGGCGGATCGTAGACGAACCGGCTTTCCTGCAGTGCCGCCACGCCTTCCTTGAGGATATGGTCGGGCACTTCAATGCCCTGCTGGTGATAGATGTCACGCAGCTTGTCGATGAGCTGGCGCTCCTTGGCGTCGGTGCCAAGTTCACGCACGGCCAGGTCCTGCCGGTGACGGAGCGTGTCGACCACGTCCATCGCCAGCATGACTTCATCCAGGGGCGCAGCGGGCTTCGCTGTCACGTCACTCATTGTTGGCGTTCACCCTTGGTCCGTTCGCTCCGTTACTACTTGGTTTCGAGCAGTAGCGCGTTGCCGTCGGCAGCCAGCGCTGCGAGACGGCGCTTGCCGTCTTCCACGGCATCGCGGATTTCAGCCGAGTTTTTGGTCGAAGCCACGCGCATCTCGTTGATGATGGTGCGGCTCTTCTCCTGGAAGTTGACCACCGAGTCGACCAGCTTCTTGACCGCATCGGCCCGCACCGTCGGACCGTATCCGGCCCGCACGGCTTCTTCCTGCACCTTGTCGCCGATTTCGGAGAGGGTCTCGAGCGATTTGCTCATCCCCTCCTTCATGGCATTGAGCGTCTCGGTCGATTCATGCAGTCCGAACATGCCGGTAAACGAAGCGGAGAGGGCCGTCAGTACCGTCTCGTTGGTCGAGAAGAACGAAATCGACTGCTGGTAGACCCGCTCCTTGGCGTTGGTGGTCTGCATCAGCCGAGCCATCACCACTTCCGAGGTGTTGTAGGAGATGGTCAGATTGTCCGAGAGATCCTTGGCGATCTGGTAGCGCTTTTCCTCGTTCTGCATCTCGCGCAGCTTCTCGTCGCGATCCATCTCGAGCCGCGCCCGATCGGCCGGGACCGTGCCGGCAAAGCCTGCCACGGCAGCGGAGGCGGCCTGCAGGATGTTCTTCTTGTCTTCGAGCCGCCCCTCGGCGGTCTGCAACACTTCGAGCGCCATGACCTCGGACTGCTTCAGCGCCCCGCGGAAATCGCGATACGCCTCGAGGATGGTGTGCTCGCGGTCGATCTGGTCCTTGGTGTCCTTGGTGACGTCGAGGTAGATGTCGCGAATCTTGTTGAAGCGGGTGGCGATGTCGCCGCGGCTGACCTTCATCCAGACGTTGGAGGCGCGCTCCATCAGGTCGAGCTTGTTATCGCTGAGCTGATCGACCATGCCCTTGGCGTCGTCGCGGATCGAGTCGAAGCCCTTGGTGATGTCCTCGTAGCGTTCGCCAATCTTCATCGCGGCGATCTGATCGCGCACCACCTCGTTGAAGGCGCTGGCCTGGCTGAGGGTACGGCCGATCAGCACTACGCGGGTTTCATCGAGTTCGGTGATCTGGCTGAGCAAGCCGGTGATAGGCTGCTCGCCCTGCTGCTCGGGCCAAACGCCAAGGTCGCGGATGGCATTGACGGCTTTGTCCAGGTACTGGAGCGGCTTTTCCGCGATCACGGCGACGGGCGCCACCTGGGTCTGTGATGCAGTGCTCACTTCGTCTGCCATTGTTCGCTCCCTTAATCTCGCCGTCGGCGGAAGGCGCTTTCGCGCTATAGATCGCTGCTACCCGACCCCCTGACAATTGCAAGGGCACGCGGGGACAACTATTTAGACCATATTGGTGCGAAAAAGCCGCACGTAAAGAGCGGGAAGGCACGCAATGGCAGCATCCTTTTTCATTGCGCATCAAGGCGCCAATTGGGCGTGGGCGTCGCTTTGCGAGGCTCGGCGCAGATGATGGATTTTGGTGGTCGTTATCTGGTCGCCGCACCGCGCACTGCCGTCTGGGCGGCACTCAACGACACGGCTGTGCTGAAGGCCGCCATTCCGGGGTGCCATCGCATCGAGTGGGCCGGCGACACCGCGCTCGACCTCGAGATCAAGGTCAACCTCGGCGTCGTCCATCCAGTGTTCAAGGGCGATCTGGCGCTGTCGGATATCGTGCCTGCCGAACGCTACACGCTGTCAGGCAAGGGCCGTGGCGGGCTGCTCGGCCTCGCCGAAGGCTCGGCCGAGATCGTCCTGTCCGACAGCGACGAGCAGACCCTGCTGGTCTTTTCCGCCAAGGGCGGTGCTTCCGGCCAGCTCATGAGGCTGGGCAAGGCCATCATCGGCAATTCGGCCCAGAAGGTGATCGACGGCTTCTTCGAGCGCTTTGGCGACGCCATGGGGGCCGAGGTGACGGCGCTGGGCGTGGCAGAGGAGCCATCTTAACCTCTCCTTAACCACGCCACATGCTGCCCTCAAAGCATCACAATCCAGCGAGGAAAGCTGGGCTATGACAGGGTATAGCCAATTTGAAGCAAATCCGAAATGTCAGCCCGCACCCGAGATACCATCGCCCTGTTCGTCATCGCCTCGGGTGCCATTCTCGCGGTGCTCTATGCCGACGCTGACCTGAGCCAGATTTTCTACGGTATCCTGGCGCGCTGGTAGGGCACCGCCCAAGCGCTGAGCAAGGTACTGCCGGCCTGTTGGGCGGACCGGTCAAAATTTGACCATTCGGAAAAATATCCTCGATTCCCTCTTGCAGGCGTCACGTTTGCACGATTGTATCCGCTGTTAGCGCACGGAGATTGTCCGTTGGAAGCCAAGCGCCAGCGCTCCAGTGCGATACAGGGAGACTACTCAATGAAATTCACCACCTTCACCAAGGCCATTGCTGGCGGCGTCGCGCTGAGCGCCGTCCTCACCGGTGCTGCTCTTGCCGATCCCGCGCTGATCTACGATTTGGGCGGCAAATTCGACAAGTCGTTCAACGAAGCTGCCTTCAACGGCGCCGAGAAGTGGAAGGCCGACACTGGCGGCACCTATACCGATCTCGAACTGCAGAATGATGCCCAGCGCGAACAGGCCCTGCGCCGCTTCGCCAGCCAGGGTGCGAACCCGATCGTGGTCATGAGCTTCATGTGGGAATCCGTGCTTGGCCCGCTGGCCGCCGAGTTCCCCGACACCAATTTCGTCGTGATCGACGCCGTCGTTGACGCTCCGAACGTGCAGTCGATCCTGTTCGACGAGCATACCGGCTCGTACCTCGTCGGCGCGCTGGCCGCGATGAAGTCGGAAACCGGCACCGTTGGTTTCGTCGGTGGCATGGACGTGCCGCTGATCCACAAGTTCTACTGCGGCTATGCCCAGGGCGCCAAGTCGGTGAACCCGGACGTGACGCTCATCGAAAACTACACCGGCACCACCCCGGCAGCCTGGAATGATCCGGTAACCGCCGGCGAGCTGGCCAAGGCCGGCATCGACGCCGGCGCTGACGTGATCTTCGCCGCTGCTGGCGGTTCGGGCCTCGGCGTGCTGCAGACCATGGCCGACAACGCCAAGTTCTCGATCGGCGTCGACAGCAACCAGAACTACCTGCATCCCGGTTCGGTCCTGACATCGATGCTCAAGCGCGTCGACAATGCCGTGATCAAGGCCTTCACCGAAGCCGGCGACGACGCCACCTTCACCCCGGGCCTGACCATTCTTGGTCTCGACGGTGACTATGTTGGCTACGCCGTCGATGACAACAACAAGGACCTAGTGACCGCTGACGATATCGCCGCGATCGACGCCATCAAGGCGAAGATCATCTCCGGCGAAGTCGAAGTCCATGACTTCACCACCGACAGCAACTGCCCGCTCTAAGCGCCAGTTGATGAACGGAACTGATCCAGTGAATGCGCAGCGGCCAGAAATGGCCGCTGCAACCCCTCCCCAGTCCGGCTGGGCGATCGAGCTTGAAAAGATCAACAAGCGGTTTGGCGCCGTTCACGCCAACAAGGACATCGACCTCAAGGTTGCGCGCGGCACCATCCACGGCATCGTGGGTGAGAACGGCGCGGGCAAGTCCACGCTCATGTCAATTCTCTATGGGTTCTACACCGCCGATAGCGGCGTCATCCGCGTCAACGGCACCGAACATGCCATAACCGACAGCCGCCATGCGCTGGCACTGGGTATCGGCATGGTGCACCAGCACTTCATGCTGGTCGACAATTTCTCCGTGCTCGAAAACATTGTGCTCGGCGCCGAGGACAGTGGCTTCATCAAGCCGAGCCTCGATCGTGCGCGCAAGGAGCTCGACCGGCTCGAGCAGGAATACGACCTCGAGGTCGATCCCGATGCCATCATCGAGGACATCTCGGTCGGCCAGCAGCAGCGTGTCGAAATCCTCAAGGCCCTCTACCGCGGCGCCGAGACGCTGATCCTCGATGAGCCAACGGGCGTGCTGACGCCCAAGGAAGCCGACGACCTGTTCCGCGTGCTCGAGACGCTGCGCGAACAGGGCAAGACGGTGATCCTGATCACCCACAAACTGCGCGAGATCATGGCCATCACCGACTCGGTCTCCGTCATGCGCCAGGGCGAGATGGTGGCGACGATCAAGACCAGCGAGACCTCGCCCGAGCAGCTTGCCGAGCTGATGGTGGGCCGCCGGGTGCTGCTGCGCGTCGAAAAGGGCACTGCCCATCCCGGCAAGACCCTGCTCGAAGTTAAGAACCTCGTCGTCAACGACGACATGGGCATCACCCGCGTCAAGGATGTGAGCTTTTCCATCCGTGCCGGCGAAATCGTCGGCATCGCCGGGGTTTCCGGCAACGGCCAGTCCGAATTGCTTGAATCCATTACCGGCATGCGCGACCAGCGCGCCGGCCAGGTCATTCTCAACGGCAGTCCGCTCTCACTCAAGGGTGATGACGGCGCGGCGCGCGCGCGCCTGGCGGGCTTGGCCCATGTGCCCGAGGACCGGCAGCGCATGGGGCTGATCACCAGTTTCGCCGAATGGGAAAACGCCATTCTGGGCTATAGCAACAGCCCCGAATATGGCGCCGGCCCGTTCCTCGACATTGGTGCGGCCAAGGCCAGGGCGGAAGAGCACATCAAGACCTTCGACGTGCGTCCCGCCGATATCAACCTGCGGACCGGGCTGTTTTCCGGCGGCAATCAGCAGAAGATCGTGCTGGCCCGGGAAATGGACCGCGATCCCGACGTGCTCGTCGTGGGCCAGCCGACGCGCGGCGTCGATATCGGCGCTATCGAGTTCATCCATAACCAAATCATCAAGATGCGCGATGCCGGCAAGGCGATCCTGCTCGTCTCGGTCGAACTGGACGAAATCCGCTCGCTGGCCGACCGGGTCCTCGTGATGTTCGACGGCAAAATCGTCGGCGAGGCCGATCCCGCGACCGCCAGCGAGGGCCAGCTCGGTCTGATGATGGCGGGCGTCGTCGAAGAAAGGCCTGCATCGTGAGTGCGCTGAGACCTCTGCCGCGCTGGGCCGATGTGGCCCTGTTGCCCGTGCTCAACCTGCTGTTGGCCATCCTGGTATCGGGCTTGGTCGTGCTGATGATCGGCCAGAACCCTTTCGTTGCCATCTGGGCCATCATCACCGGCGCCTTCGGCAATGGCTACAACATCGGCTACACTCTCTATTACGCCACCAATTTCGTCTTCACCGGCCTCGCCGTAGCCATTGCGGCGCATGGCGGACTGTTCAATATCGGCGGCAATGGCCAGGCCTATGTCGCCGGGCTCGGCGTCATCCTCGTCTCTCTTGCGCTCCAGGATACCCACTGGCTCATCGTGGCGCCCGTCGCCTTGCTGGCGGCGGCGCTGTTCGGCGGCGCCTGGGCTTTCATTCCTGGCTACCTCCAGGCCAAGCGCGGCAGCCACGTGGTGATCACCACCATAATGTTCAATTTCATCGCCTCGGCGCTGATGATCTACATGCTCAACCGGGTGCTCAAGCCCGCCGGCGTCTCCGGACCTGAATCGGCGATGATCGCCGAGAGCGGCCGCATGCCCAAGCTGGGCAGCTTCTTCGCCCCGTTCAACTACACGCCGGTCAACCTTTCCATCGTGGTCGCCCTCCTGGCGCTTGTCGGGGTCTACATCCTGATATGGCACACCAAGTTCGGCTATGCTCTGCGGGCCATGGGCCACAACCCCACGGCCGCCCGCTATGCCGGCATTTCCAACTCCCGCATGATCATCATCACCATGACCTTGTCGGGCGCCCTGGCCGGGATGGTGGCCTTCAACGAAGTGCTGGGTGTGCAGAACCGGCTGGTCCTCGATTTCGTGGCGGATGCGGGCTTTGTCGGCATCGCCGTGGCGCTGATGGGGCGCAATCACCCGATCGGCATCGGCCTGGCTGCCTTGCTGTTCGGCGCTCTCTACCAGGGCGGCAACGAGTTGCAGTATGTTATCTCCGGGCTGGATCGCACCATGGTCGTCATCATCCAGGCATTGGTGATCCTGTTTACCGGCGCCATGGAAGGACTGTTCCGGCCCGGGCTGCAACGCACCTTCATGTTGTTCTCGCCCGAGCAGAAGAGCGAAGCCGTCGCTCGCGAAACCGCAACGACGGAGAACTGAGCCATGGATGTCGGGGCCATTCTCTCCATTCTCGATGCCACTTTGCGTTTGTCGACGCCGCTGTTGCTGGCTTGTCTGGCCGGGCTTTATTCCGAGCGCGCCGGCGTGTTCGATATCGGCCTCGAGGGCAAGATGCTGGCGGCCGCCTTCGGCGCTGCCGCCGTTGCCGCGGTCACCGGCTCGGCGTGGCTGGGCCTCCTGGCCGGCATCGGCGTATCGGTCGCGACGGCTGCCCTGCAGGGGGCTGCAGCCATTTCGCTCAAGGGCAACCAGCTTATTGCCGGCGTCGCCATCAACATGCTGGCGGCCGGCCTTTGCACCTTCCTCGGCCAGCAATGGTTCCACCAGGGCGGGCGCACCCCCGCACTCGGCCCCAACGGACGCTTCGGCACCATCAACCTGCCCTTCGCGCAGGAATTGTCGGGCGTGCCGATCCTGGGACCGATCTATGCCGAGCTGATTTCGGGCCACTACATCCTGGTATATGTCGCCTTTCTCATGGTGCCGGTTACCGCCTATGTGCTCTATCGCACGCGCTTCGGGCTACGGCTGCGCGCCGTGGGCGAAAACCCCAAGGCGGTGGATACGGCAGGCATTTCGGTGGTCAAGCTCCGCTATCAGGCGGTGATCATCACCGGCATACTCTGCGGTCTGGCGGGCGCCTATTTCTCCATCGCCCAGGGTTCGGGCTTCGGCAACAACATGACCGCCGGCAAGGGCTTCATCGCGCTCGCCGCGCTGATTTTCGCCAAGTGGAAGCCGGTGCCGGCCATGTTCACCTGCCTGCTGTTCGGCTTCCTCGATGCGCTGCAGATCCGCCTGCAGGGCGCCCGGCTGTTCGATGTCGAAATTCCGGTACAGGCCATTCAGGCGCTGCCCTATGTACTGACCGTTGTTCTGCTGGCCGGGTTCATCGGCAAGGCCGTGGGCCCCAAGGCAGGCGGCGTACCGTATACCAAGGAGCGCTAGCGGGGAGGAGCGTTTCCAGCAAAAGTGGATACCGGTTTTGCGGTTCGGAAACGCGACAAACGAAACAAGCTGGCGCGAAGGATGTAAGATGGCGAAGACCCCGACTGATCAGGCCTTGTTCAAGGCTGCCGAAGCCGTTCGCGCCAGGGCCTATGCGCCTTATTCGCGCTTTAGCGTCGGTGCGGCGATCCTGGCCGACGACGGCAAGATCTATTCGGGCTGCAATATCGAAAACGCGGCCTATCCCGTGGGCAATTGTGCCGAAGCCTCGGCCATTGCCGCCATGATCGCCGGCGGGGGCAAGCGCATCACCCGTATCTATGTCACCGGCCCCGGTGCCGCACCGGTCACGCCCTGTGGCGGCTGCCGCCAGCGCATCAGAGAATTCGCCGATCTCAGCGTCCAGGTCATCAGCCATGGCGTCGAAGGCGAGCCATTGGTCATGACGCTCGAGCAACTGCTGCCGCACAGCTTCGGTCCGGAGTACCTACCGAAATGAGCAAGGCCGCCAAGACCATCCAGAAGATCGCAGGCAAGGAGCCTATCGCCGCCGCCATCGTGCTCGGCTCGGGCCTCTCGGCAATCGGTGACCTGCTCAGCGACAAGGTCGCCATCCCCTATTCCGAGCTCAAGGGCTTTCCCGGCGGTGGCGTCTCCGGCCACGGCCGGGACCTGCTGGTTGGCACGCTGGGCGGCAAGCGCGTCGCCATCCTGACCGGGCGCGAGCATTATTACGAACACGGCAATGCCGCCGCCATGCGACCGGCCCTGGAGGCCGTCGCCGCGCTCGGCGCGCACACCTTGCTGCTGACCAATTCGGCCGGCTCGGTCGATGAACGCTTCCGCCCCGGCGACCTGATGCTGATTTCCGATCACATCAACTATGCCGGCATGAACCCGTTGATCGGTGAGCCGACCGACCGCCGCTTTGTGAACATGGTGGGCTGCTATGCCCCCGATCTACGCGCCAAGTCGCAGGGTCTGGCCGAGCGGCTCGATATCCGTCTCGGCGAGGGCATCTACCTCTGGTATTCCGGCCCGAGCTTTGAAACGGTCGCCGAAATCCAGATGGCCATTCGCCTCGGCGCCAACGCCGTGGGTATGTCGACAGCACCCGAAGTCATTCTCGGGCGTTTCCTTGGCATGAAGGTTTGGGCCTGCTCGTCCATCACCAATATGGGCGCCGGCCTTTCGACCGAAAACATCAGCCATGAGCACACCAAGACCATGGCAGTGCAGGGCGCGGAAAAGCTGAAAAGGCTGATACCCGCGCTGGTGGAGGACCTATGAGCCTGCGAGTTGTAGACAGCAGCCACTCCGAGGCGACGCATAAGCGCAATCCCGGCTTCCCACTTGATCTCGACTGGGTAGAGCGCGTGCGTATGAACCGCTCGGCGCTGGAGCGTCGCGCCGGCACCATCGGCGCCCGCCGCACGGTCAAGAAGGACTATCAGCTTGCCTGGCTGCTTAAGGCCATCACCCTGATCGACCTGACCACACTCAATTCCGACGATACCGACGGACGCGTCGAGCGCCTCTGCGCCAAGGCACGCCACCCGCTGCGCTCCGAAATTCTCGAAAAGCTCGACGTCAGCAACCTGCGTATCCTGCCCGGCGCCGTCTGCGTCTACCACAGCTTCGTCAAGACGGCGGTGACTGCGCTCGAAGGCACGGGCATTCCGGTGGCCGCGGTCTCTACCGCCTTCCCGCATGGCCTCGCTCCCGTCGAGACCAAACTCAAGGAAATCGAGCTTTCGGTGGCCGACGGCGCCAAGGAGATCGACATCGTCATCGAGCGCGGCATGGTTTTGCGCGGCGACTGGCAGGCGCTCTACGATCAGGTCAAAGCCTTCCGCAAGGCCTGCGGCGACGCCCATATCAAGACCATCCTGGGCACCGGCGAACTCGCCACCCAGACCAATATCGCCAAGGCCTCCCTCGTCTGCATGCTGGCTGGCGCCGATTTCATCAAGACCTCGACCGGCAAGGAAAAGGTCAACGCCAACCTCGTAACCAGCCTGACCATGATCCGCATGATCCGTTGGTTCGCCGAGGAAACCGGCATCGAGATCGGCTACAAGCCGGCCGGCGGTATCGCCCATACCAAGGACGCGCTCAACTACATGGCGCTGATGAAGGAAGAACTGGGCACGCACTGGCTGCAGCCGCATTTGTTCCGCTTCGGCGCGTCGAGCCTGCTGACGGATATCGAGCGGCAGCTGGAGCACGGCCTGACCGGGCATTATTCGGCCGACTATCGCCAGCCGATGGTTTGAGTTTTTGAGGCGGGCTCCGCGCTCCCTCATCTGGCGCTGCGCGCCACCTTCTTCCGCAAGGGGAAGGGTACCGACTGAAGACTCTCGGCTCCGCCACCCTTCTCCCCTCGCGGGAGAAGGTGCCCGAAGGGCGGATGAGGGGAGGGTGCGCAAGGCCGCGCCGAGGAGAACGAAATGAACAAGATCGCGCAAATTTTCCAGTCGCTCGACTACGGGCCGGCCCCCGAGGGTCCCGATCAGGCCATTGCCTGGCTCGATAGCCATGGCCGCAAGTTCGGCCATTTCATCGATGGCAAATGGACCAAACCGGGCAAGACCTTCTCGTCCGACAATCCTGCGAGTGGCGAAAGCCTCGCCCAGATTACCGACGGCACCAGCGAGGATGTGAACGCAGCGGTAAAGGCCGCGCGAACGGCCTTCAAGAGCTGGAGCGCAGTTTCCGGATATGAGCGCGGCAAGTATCTCTATGCCATCGCCCGCGCCATCCAGAAGCATGCCCGCCTGTTCTCGGTGCTCGAAACCCTCGACAATGGCAAGCCCATCCGCGAGAGCCGCGATATCGATATCCCGCTCGTCGCCCGGCATTTCTACCACCATGCCGGCTGGGCCCAGCACCTGAGCCGCGAATTCCCCGATGCCGTGCCCTATGGCGTCTGCGGCCAGATTATCCCGTGGAACTTCCCGCTGCTGATGCTGGCCTGGAAGATCGCCCCGGCCCTCGCCGCCGGCAACACGGTAGTGCTCAAGCCCGCCGAATTCACCTCGCTCACCGCTCTGCTGTTTGCAGAAATCTGTGAGCGCGTCGGCCTGCCCAAGGGCGTGGTCAATATCGTGACCGGCGAGGGCGATACCGGCGCCGCCATCGTCAATCATCCCGATATCGATAAGATCGCCTTCACCGGCTCGACCGAAGTCGGCAAGATTATCCGCGCTGCAACCGCTGGCACCGGAAAGGGTCTAAGCCTCGAGCTGGGCGGCAAGAGCCCTTACATCGTATTCGAGGATGCTGATATCGACAGCGCCATCGAAGGCCTGGTCGACGCCATCTGGTTCAACCAGGGCCAGGTCTGCTGCGCCGGCTCGCGCCTCCTCGTGCAGGAGAGCATCGAGGAGCGCTTCATCGCCAAGCTCAAGACCCGTATGGCCACGCTGCGCGTCGGTGACCCCCTGGACAAGTCCATCGATATCGGCGCGATGGTCGCCCCCGTCCAGGTCGAGCGCATCCGCGACCTGATGAAGCGCGGCGCCGCTGAAGGTGCGGTGATCTACGAGGCCGATGGTCCGGTGCCGGCCAAAGGCTGTTTCCTCAAGCCCGCGCTCGTGACCAATGTCTCGCCCGCCAATACGCTGGTGGCCGAGGAAATCTTCGGGCCGGTGCTGGTCGCCATGAGCTTCCGCACACCTGAGGAAGCGGTCGCGCTCGCCAACAACACCAAGTACGGCCTCGCCGCGACCCTGTGGAGCGAGAACATCAATCTCGCCCTCGATATCGCCCCCAGGATCAAGGCCGGCGTGGTCTGGATCAACGGCACCAACAATTTCGACGCTGCGGTCGGCTTCGGTGGCTACAAGGAGAGCGGGTTCGGCCGTGAGGGTGGCCGCGAAGGCATGTCGTCTTACCTCAAGCCATCATGGGAAAAGGAGCTCAAGCCCGCTCCGGTGGCCAAGGCCATCGCCGCCAAGGCCAGCAATCCACTCGACGAAACCCATCTCGACCAGACCGCCAAGATGTATATTGGTGGCAAGCAGGCGCGTCCCGATAGCGGCTATTCCCGTGCCGTGCTCGATCCGGCCGGCAAGCTGATCGGCGAAGTCGGCGATGGCAACCGCAAGGATATCCGCAACGCTGTCGAAGCGGCCCGCGCCGCGCTTGGCTGGTCGAGCACGGCCGCTCATTCGCGCGCGCAGATCCTCTATTTCCTCGCCGAAAACCTCGACTATCGCCGCGGCGAATTCGCGGCCCGCCTCAAGGCGCAGACTGGCGAGGATGGCGCCGATGAAGTCGCCCTATCCGTCGAGCGGCTGTTCGCGTTTGCGGGCTGGGCCGACAAGTATGACGGCGCGGTGCACAATCCGCCGCTGCGTGCCGTCGCTGCTGCAATGGTGGAGCCACTTGGCGTTCTGGGCATCGTCGCGCCGGCCTCTCGCCCGCTCCTCGGCTCGATCGCCCTGATCGCCCCGGCGCTGGCTATGGGAAATCCAGTCGTGCTGGTGCCGTCGAGCCAGTCGCCGCTTTCCATCACCGACCTCTACCAGGTGATGGAAACCTCCGACGTGCCGTCCGGCGTCATCAATATCGTCACTGGTGACAGCGTCATGCTGGCCAAGACCCTGGCCGAGCATGATGGCGTGGATGGCCTGTGGTTCGCCGGCCCCGCGGAAGCCTCGACCATGGTCGAGAAGGCCTCGATCTCCAACCTCAAGCAGACCTGGACGACACGCGGACTTGCTTACGATCTGGCCGACCGGCGCTATGAAGGTGACTACTTCCTCGCCAAGGCTACTCAGGTCAAGAACGTCTGGATCCCCTACGGGGCCTAGGCGGTAGCCGGAACGGGCAGTGCCGGAACTTCTTCGTCTGCATCGAGGAAGATGGTTTCCAGTAGCGCCAGCAGAACAATCGCTGCGACCATGGCGCCGCCCGTCATGATCACGCGCTGCAGCACGACTTCGAGGGCGTCGCGACCGCCTGAAGTCGCCTGCAGGATCATCACCAGTGCTGCCGAGCACGTATACTGGTAGATCAGCGGACGCCTCTTGCCGGTCGTCATCTTGTCGATGAGATAGTAGGTGACGATCGTGCACATCAGGATCAGTAGCGGCACTTCCGGGATCAGGTTGTAGGCAACCAGCACGCCCGCGGCCACCAGGGCGCCGACAACCGTGCCGCCGCCCCGGTCGATGACCTGGTTCATCTGTGTACCGCGACGCGGCTCGCCGCAGACAAAGAGCAGCATGATGACGATGGTCATCATGTTCATGTCGCCCGAAGCAAACAGCCAGAGCATCGCTGGAATATAGATCGCAGCACGGATCATCAGGTGCCGGACCGGCTGCTTGCTGGCTAGCGGCGCTACCTGCTCGACATGGATGCGCGTCGTCTTTGGTGGAAGCAGCAGGTTGAGCCCGACAACGGCAATGCCGAGGGCAACGCCACCCATGACCATGCTGTCGCGCATCACGGCAAGAGCATAGTCGCTATAGATAGCCGACAATGCCATCATCAGCGGGAACACGGTCAGCATCATGCCGCCACGCGAGCCGCGCAGCACCATTAGCGCCAGGCCACCGACCGCCAATCCCACATTGATCAGGGTGAAGGCCATTGGCTCGTTCACCGTGACGGCGGCGAGCCAGCTGAACACTACACCGATGATCGGCAGGATCACCGGCGTGGCGAAGACGCGTGGGTTCAACGCACCGCGCTGATTGGACATGATGCTCATGCCCATCACCACCGGCAGCATCGGCATGGTGATGCCCAGGGGCTCTGCCAGCAACAGGCAAATGAGGACCGCCAGCGCCGTGCGCAAGGCCAGATAGGGGTCCTCGCCGGGGTCGACCCTTGGAAGCTCTTCCATCAGAAGTGACCTTAGTTGAGACCGGCCGTCAGGCCGCCGAGGGAAAGCAGCGTTTTGGCGATGGCCGGGATGATCCCGTCGTCCGGAACAATCAGCACACCGGCTTCCGAGCCAAGACGCACATTGGCCGGGAGTTCAGAAAGGTCATCAAGCTTGATGCGTACCGGGATCTTCCGGGCAGGGGGAAACCAACGCGTGTCGGAGGTCGGCTGCGACAGGCCGTTGACGCTGGTGCGGCCCGCGCTGATGCCCCAGGCCACGCTATCGACGATGCCGGCAAACTGCCTGCCCGGAGCCGCTTCAAAGGTCACGACGGCACTGTCGCCCGGCTCGACATTGATCAGCTGGTTTTCACGGAAATCCGCAATGACCATCTGCGACGCGGGATTGATGAAGGTCAGCACCGCGGTGCCGGCCCCGACGAACTGGCCGTGGGTCAGCGACAGATTGGTCACATAGCCATCGGCTGGCGCCACCACGGTGGTATTGGTCAGCGCGAATTCGGCCTTTTCGAGGTTAGCCCGTGCCGTACGGACGTTGGGATTGTTGTCGTCGATCGCACCGATCGACATGGTCAGGCGCTCGATCTCGATTTCCGCCGCCTCCACATTGAGTGCAGCCGAGCGCTGCGCCGATTCTGCGGCACTCAGCTTGGCCGGCGCGACGAGGCCCTTTTCCGCCAGCTGGCGAGCCCGGTCCAGATCGTCATTGGAGGTGTTCAGCGCCAGTTGCGCCTGCTCCAGCTTGGCGTTGACGCCCGGAATGCTGGCGACGCTGGAATTGACGGTATTGAGCACCTGCTGCAGCTGAGCCTTGGCCAGCTCAACATCCATCCGGTAGGTGGTGTCGTCGATCGAAAACAGCGGCTGGCCGGCGGTCACTTCAGCATTGTCGCTGATCGAAACCGCGGTCACCGGCCCTGCCACCCGGGCGGCGATCTGGGTTACGTCGGCGGTGATCGAGGCGCTGGACGCGAACGGCGCATGGTGATCGGACAGCGGATACCAGGCAAAGCAGGCCACGAGGACGATCACCAGCAGCAATGCGACGCGGCCCTCTTTCCTGCGGCTCCTGCTCGGCGCCGCTGGCTCTGCCGGGGTGTCGCCTGCAACCCTGGCCGCAGGTGCTTGCCCTATCGTGGTGACAGAATTCGCCGCGGCCGGGCCGGCCGGTGCCGAGATTTGCGGTGCTGGCGTGTCAGTGGCATCCGTGTCAGCGAAGCCGTTCTCTTTCCCGCCAACCAGCGCCTTGACCTGTGCCATAGTGTTCTCCTCTGCATCTGTGCAGAGTGACATAAGGGCAATCATATGCCTTTGCAACAAAGATACTATGCTGCATAGATAGTATGCGCTTGAGGAATGTGGAACTGGATACGCAGCCTGCACTCGACGACCTGATCCGCGAGCTTTCCGCCGAGCTCAGCCAAGCTTACCGCTGGGCCGCCGAGCAGGCGGGTCTCAACCAGACCGATCTGCTGGGGCTCTATTTCATCAATGCCGCCAACGGTACCGCCACGCCGAAATCGCTGGCGGAACATCTCGGACTGACTAGCGGTGCCACAGCCATCCTGCTCAATCGCCTGCAGGCCCGTGACTATGTGGTGCGGACGCCACACCCCACGGACCGGCGCGGCGTGCTGTTGTCCCTGGGGCAAGCCGCGCGCGACCAGGAGTTCTTGAAGCTCCGGGAGCGGATGCTGGGCCTCAATGCCGATGTAATTGCCGCACTCTCGCCAGAGGAGGCAGCCATCGTGCGGCGGTTCATCGGGGACATGCTGACCAATACCCGGGACTCGCTCCGCCAGCTCCGTCTGGGGACGACCCAGCGTGACGACGCATAGTAAGGCTTCGCAATGACAATGCTCCCGCAGGAAACAATCGCCCGCAAACGTGACGGTCATGCGCTGCCCGCCGACGAGATCGCCGCTTTCATCGCCGGACTATCCAAAGGCACGGTCTCCCATTCGCAGGCGGCCGCCTTTGCCATGGCGGTGTATTTCCAGGACATGACCATGCCAGAACGCGTGGCGCTCACCTTGGCCATGCGCGACAGCGGCACCGTGCTCGACTGGTCCGATCTCGATGGTCCAGTGGCCGACAAGCATTCGACTGGCGGCGTCGGCGATAACGTCTCGTTGATGCTCGCTCCAATCCTCGCGGCAATCGGCATCTATGTGCCGATGATTTCCGGGCGCGGCCTCGGCCACACCGGCGGTACGCTCGACAAGTTCGACGCCATCCCCGGCTATGCCACCAGCCCGGATAATGCTCTGTTTCGCAGGGTCGTGAAGGATGCCGGCTGCGCCATCATCGGCCAGACCGCCGATCTCGCCCCCGCCGACAAGACGCTCTATTCCATCCGCGATGTCACTGGCACGGTCGAATCCATTGCCCTGATCACCGCCTCGATCCTGTCCAAGAAACTCGCGGCCGGTCTCGGCGCGCTGATCCTCGACGTGAAAACGGGTTCCGGTGCCTTCATGCCCACGCTGGCAAAGTCCCGCGCGCTGGCGAGGAGCCTTGTTGAAGTCGCCAACGGCGCCGGCCTCAAGACCGGCGCGCTCATCACCGACATGAACGAGCCGCTCGCGACCGCCGCCGGCAATGGGCTGGAAGTCCGCAACGCCGTCGATTTTCTTACCGGCAGTCACCAGGACGCTCGCCTCAAGGAAGTAACGCTCGCTCTCTGTGCTGCCTTGGCCGAGATGACCGGCGTCGCCAAAGACGTCGCGTCCGGCCGCAGGCTGGTGGAGGACGCCCTCGACAGCGGCCGCGCCAGCGAGCGTTTTGGCCGGATGGTCGCCGCTTTGGGCGGCCCGACCGATTTCATCGAGAACATGGACACTCATCTCGTCGCGGCTCCGATCATCCGTGACGTCTTTGCTGTCGGGCAGGGGGTCATCGCCGACATCGATACCCGCGGCGTCGGCATGGCCGTCGTCGCCTTGGGCGGTGGTCGCACCATGCCCACTGACAGCATCGACCACACCGTCGGCTTCGACCGCCTGCTCGGCCTCGGTGCCAGCGTCAACGCGAAAACACCCATCGCCCGCATCCATGCGCGCGACGAGGCTTCCGCTGCCGATGCCGAAGTGCGCCTCAAATCCGCCTACCGCCTTGGCGACAAGGCGCCCGTCCACGATCTCATCGCCGACAGCGTCGCACCGACCACGCCGCGCCAGGAGTAAGTCATGCCCCGTGTCATTCTCTGCATTCTCGACAGCGTCGGCATTGGCGGCGCACCAGATGCCGACAAATACGGTGATGTAGGCTCCAACACGTTCGGCCACATCGCTGAATGGGCCGCATCAGGCAAGGCCGATCGCGCCGGTCTTCGGTCCGGTATGCTCAACGTCCCCAATCTGGACGCACTTGGCATTGGAGCGGCTATCGGGCTTTCGACCGGTACGCTGCCGCCGGGCCTCTCCGCCACCGCCAAGGGCGGCCGCTTCGGGGTTGGCCGCGAGGTATCACGCGGCAAGGATACGCCGTCCGGCCACTGGGAAATCGCCGGTGTCCCCGTACCGTTCGACTGGGGTTATTTTCCTCAGTCCGAACCCACGTTCCCACCCGGTCTGATCGCTGAATTCGTCAGCAGGGCCAGGCTCCCCGGCATCCTCGGCGACAAGCATGCCTCGGGCACCGACATCATCGCTGCCCTGGGCGAGGAGCATATCCGTACCGGAAAGCCCATCTGCTACACCTCGATCGACAGCGTCTTCCAGATCGCCGCGCATGAGAGCCATTTTGGCCTCGAACGGCTCTACGAGATTTGCCAGATCGCCTTCGAGCTCACCGCGCCGCTGATGATCGGCCGGGTCATTGCTCGTCCCTTCATCGGCGAGGATGCGACCAGCTTCAAGCGCACCGGCAACCGCCGCGACTTTGCGATTCCGCCACCAGAGCCGACGCTGCTCGATCGTAACCAGGCGGCCGGCAATCAGGTCTATGCCATCGGCAAGATTTCCGACATTTATGCCGGCCACGGCGTGACGCACAAGCTCAAGGGCACCGGCTTGCCGCAGCTCTTCGACAAGACGCTCGACGCCATGGAAATGGCTGCCGACAACGCGTTCATCATGACCAATTTTGTCGATTTCGACAGCGAGTACGGCCACCGCCGCGATGTGCCGGGCTATGCGGCCGCGCTCGAATATTTCGATACCCGCCTGCCCGACCTCATCAGCAAGTTGCGCCAGGACGATTTGCTGGTGCTTACGGCCGATCACGGCAACGATCCCACCTGGTCGGGCACCGATCATACCCGCGAGCAGGTGCCGATCCTGGTCTTTTCCCCAAGCCTGTCGCAGGGCGAGATTGGCATTCGCCCCACCTTCGCTGATATAGGTGAGAGCATTGCCCACTGGCTCGGCCTCGCGCCTGGCCGACACGGCAAGAGTTTCCTTTAGTTCAGGCAGGTGATCTCATGAGCAACGTAACCGTCATCGATCACCCGTTGATCCAGCACAAGCTCACCATCATGCGTAACAAGGAGACCTCGATCGCGGGCTTCCGGCGTCTGCTGCGCGAAATTGCCCACCTGATGTGCTACGAGGTGACCCGTGATCTCGAGCTGGAGATGATCCCGATCGAAACGCCGATGGCGCAGATGGATTCCCCGTCGATCAAGGGCAAGAAGCTGGTCTTCGCCTCGATCCTGCGCGCTGGCAATGGCCTGCTCGATGGCATGCTGGACCTGGTGCCGGCGGCTCGCGTCGCCCATATCGGCATCTATCGCGACCACGAAACGCTCGAGCCGGTTGAATATTACTTCAAGGCCCCGTCCAATCTCGAAGATCGTCTGATCATCGTGGTCGATCCGATGCTGGCCACGGCCAATTCGGCCACCGCGGCCATCGACAAGCTCAAGGAACGCGGTGCCAACAATATCCGCTTCCTTTGCCTGCTGGCGGCTCCCGAGGGCATCGAACGCTTCGGCAAGACCCACCCGGATGTGCCAGTGTTCACCGCATCGATCGACAGCCATCTCAATGAAAAGGGCTACATCATCCCCGGCTTGGGTGACGCGGGCGATAGAATGTACGGCACGAAGTAGACGCCTGCTCTTATCGCCCCCCGGAGGGGACGAGGCAGGGGAGATCGTGCTTCATTTCGCCTTGAGCGGCAGGCCCAGTGCGATCAGTTCCTTGCGCAGCATGATCGGATCCTTGAAATGGATGCCGTTCATGCCGTATTTCCGCGCCGCCACGATATTGGGTTCGCTATCGTCGATGAACACGCAGGAATCGGGCGCCAGACCGTAGCGCTCGCAGAAGACGCGGTAGAGCCGCGGATCTGGCTTTACCAGACCTTCGAGGCCCGAGACGATGACGCCGTCGAACTTTTCGAGGAATGGCCATTCGCCCAGGCAACTCACCCACTTCTCCCACGAGAAGTTGGTGATGGCGAAGGTGGGTATTTCCTGTTCGATCAGCTCGTCATGGATATCGATCGTGCCCTGGATGAACTCACCCAGCGTTTCTTTCCAGCGCAGGTCGAAGGCCTGGATCTCACGCCAGTATTTGGGGAAGCGGGTGATAAGCTTAGCCACGCCTTCGGAATAGATCTCGCCAGCATCGAATTCGAGGTTCCAGTCCAGCGTGCAGATGTTCTGGTGGAACCACAGCGCGTCCTCTTCGCTCTCGAAGAGCTTGCGGAACAGGTACATCGGGTTCCAGTCGACAAACACGCCGCCAAGGTCGAACACGGGGACAAGCGTATCGTTCATGAGCATACCGCCGGAAGGAGAGGATACCCGGCTTGTGGCATGGGGCTGTGGGCCGCGCAAGCTGCCCTAGTTGACGATGGCGATGCTGCTGTCGAACCGCGGCATGAAGAAATTCTCGCGGTACAGGTTGACCGTCTGCTGGAAGGCGAAGCCGTAGAGGGGCGGATAGGCGTAGCTGCCCTCGGCCACGATGACGAAATTGTCCTCCGCGATATCGGCCATGGCGTCCGGGAGGTCGAAACTCGCGTCCTTAAGGTACTTGGTGCCGACGGTCACCACGCCATCGTGATACTCACGTGACCACACGACAGTCGCGTCACCATCGGCGTCTACCGCCACCTGCGTAACAACTTGGCGCAATTCCTCCGTGGAGTGAGGCGTCATGATGCCGCTGGCCGCCAGGAAATAGTCCTCCAAGGTAGCGGCACGGATCGTCTTGTCGGACCGAGCCACGAGGTCACCCAGTGCACCAGTGACCGATTGCAGCTTGCGATCCATCGAGATCAACGCGGTGGCTTCGACCGAGCCGACGTAGAGCGTGAGCATGATCGGTACGACCAGGGCAAATTCAACCACTGCCGAGCCCTGCTCGCTGCGACGGAAGCCTCGCGACTTGCCCCAAAGGCGGCGCCACGTCGCTCTCATGTGAACGGCTCATTGCGGAAGACTGACGCCGCACCCATCAGGCGACGGCCATCGGGCAGATTACCCAGTCCTAGACCGCCGAAGGGCACGATCAGCGGCCACTTGTAGTAGACCTGTACCGTCACAATGCTCGAGCCCGTGCCAGGCGTGAAGCTCTCTTCCCTGGTCCAGTCATCGCACTCCTCATCTCCAGGGGTACATGTCCATTTGACCGGGGGCGACATGTCTATCTCGGCAAAGGTGTCGATCACCTGCATTTCGATATGCAGGGCGTTGCAGTCAGAGAACAGCCCCAACAGTCGCTCGCACACCATCTCCTTGTACCGCTCAGGTGTAATGCCCGCCTGCTGGGCCTGTCCGGTGCGTACCAACCGGCTGACATCCTGGACCGCGCTGTCGAGCACCTGTCCCGACAAGAACACCAGGGAGGTTTCCAGGATCGCTCCAAGGATTGAGAAAAATGGCAGGGCTAGCAGGCCGAACTCGACGGCGATCGCGCCCCGCTCGTTGCGTACGAAGCCGCGCTGCCGCCGAAGCAGCAGTCCTCGTCCGATCCGCGTTGTAAGACGTCCAGCCATGTCCCGAGCCCGGTTTGCGCTACTGGCAACCTAGCCGGCCGTGGATAATCGAAGGTTAGGATGAACCCGGGATCGCGGCACGATTGCCGCAAGGGTTAACGGAAGCTGAACGTCAGTTTGCGAGCTGCTGAACAAGCTGCGACGAGGCGATCGCCTCCGAGGAGAAGCGGGTATCGTCGCCCATCATGATCACCGACTGGCAGACCGGCGCGCAGGCCAGGCTGGTCCGCGCCTGCCCCTGGTAGACAGTGACTGCGCCCGCCTGCAACTGCACCACCTCGATCATCGTGTCAGCGATCGGGTTGCCGGCACTATCGAGCACGATCAGATTGGTTTGCCCGAAGCTCTTGCCAGTCAGGATCAGGGTCTGCGGATCCTGTATGGTCACGTCGGCGATGCCCGGATTGCCGATGATCACCGTGGCAGCCGCCGCGTTGATGCGCAGGATGCGGGCCATGTTCACGTTGACGTTGATCGGCGCGCCATCCGCCGCGACGGTCGCCGTAACCTGGCTGGGTGCCAGCGACAGGCAGAGTGCAAAGGCGACGGCAAGCATGGGGCGCATGGGGCAATTCCGGCGTACTGGTGTGCTCGATAGAGCCATTTTCCGTGGGAATGGTTTATATTTAGCAAACGCCAGAAGGGAACGTCTATCAAGCATCAGAACAAGTTTGTCCGCCGACGCCAAAGTAAAGAGTTGGACAGTTGGTTCCGTATGAAGAAATCAGGAATATTCGGGCTAATTTCTCAATATACCCGATGGCAAGTTCGTTCCATAAAACCCGAACGATTTCATTAACGCTTTGAATAGTAAGAGAAATCAAGCGCCAATGTCCGCGCAGCTGCACCTATCAATTAACGCTATTTCAAGGACTCCGGGCTAGTCTCGGAACTGTTCGATGTGTGACGTGTCGAACGATGACGTCCTTGATGACGTAAAAATGGAGCCTGGGAATGAACATCTTCGCACGTTTCGCGCAGGACGAGTCTGGCGCGACAGCAATTGAATACGGCCTTATCGCCGCGCTGATCTCCGTCGGTATTATCCTTGCCGCTACCACCCTCGGTACCAACCTGGGTGACCTGTTCAACGGCATCGGCAACCAGCTCAACGTTGATGTGCCGGAATAAGGCTAGTAGCCACTGATTGATTGTTACAGGGGAGCGGCGACGCTCCCCTAATTGTTTGCGGATTGTTAATTGCACTGCGAGACCATCTGCGGTGCGCCGTCGATGGCGAATGTCGTTTCCGAGGATGATGATGTCCACGCTCGCGCTGCTGCTGTTTCCTGCCGCTATGGCAATGGCGGCCTCGTCGGACCTGCTGACGATGCGCATTTCGAACAAGCTCGTGCTGTTCCTCGTCGTCAGCTTCTTTGTGGTGGCGGTTGCCATCAACTTGCCCTTGCAGCAATTCGCCATGCATATGACTTGCGCGCTGGGGGTTCTGGCAGTTGGCTTCGGCCTGTTCGCGCTGCGCTTCATCGGTGGTGGCGATGCCAAGCTGGCTGCTGCGACGACGCTCTGGCTCGGCTTTGGTTTGACGTTGCCCTATCTCGCTTATGCAGCGCTGCTCGGCGGGGTGCTGACCCTGGCGATACTCATATTGCGCCGTATGCCCCTGACGCCGTTTCTCGCGCGCTACCGTTGGCTGGAGCGGCTGCATGATCGCAAGTCTGGCGTGCCGTATGGTATCGCGCTGGCCTTGGCCGGCATGCTCACTTACACCAACTCGGTCATCTTTGAACGCCTCGTTGTTTGACCAGCCGAAGTTCCAAGTAAACCTGCCGCCGATGCAGTAGCGGCCGCAGCCGGTTCATCCATTTACTTTGCCAACGGAAAGACGACAAAGTTTACCTGTTGTTAACTGCACTCGCAAAGCTCCGGTTAACCAAACTTTGACCCTTTGGGTTCACAGTCCACCCGGTGGAATTGGGCCATTGTGCCCGCGTACAACCGGAGTGGGTCATGAAGCCGGCGCGTATCATCTTGTTGGTTGTGGCGCTTGTCGCCGGCGGCCTGGCGGCATTTCTCGTCACGCGAGGCGGCCGTCCGGCTGCTCCCCAGCAGGTTGTCCAGACGGAGCTGGTTCAGGAGGCCAAGACCCAGATTCTCGTTGCCAGGGCGCCGATCGGCGTCGGTGAGCGCCTGAGCGAGGCAGGACTGGAATGGCAGGACTGGCCGGAAGGCGCGGTCCGTCCTGAATATGTGACCATCTCGGCTATGCCCGATGCGCCGGTCGAACTGACCGGCGCCGTGGCGCGCTTCGAGTTTTTCCCGGGCGAGCCGATCCGCGAGGCCAAGCTGGTCCGCGCCGATCAGGGCTACTTGTCTGCAGTCCTCTCCGAAGGCATGCGCGGCGTGTCGGTCGGCGTTGCCGCTGTCTCCAGCGCCGGTGGCTTCGTGGTGCCCAACGATCACGTCGACGTCGTGCTGACGACACAGACGGCCGTCGGGCAACAGTCCGAGGTCATCCTCTCCAACGTGCGCATCCTGGCCATCGGGACACGGCTCGGTGAAATGGGTGCCAGTGGCGGTCAGGAAGACCCCAATAATCCGGCTCCGACCCCGACCACGTTCGACAACTCGACCATCGCCACGCTCGAACTCAACCCGGCGCAGGCCGAAACTCTTATTAATGCATCGACGCTGGGCCAGCTGACACTCACCCTGCGTTCGGTCGTCGATTTCAACAACACGGTCGCCGATACGCCCAGTTCCAACCAGACAGTTCGCCTGATCCGCTTCGGCAAGGAACAGTCGATACTGGCCGGCGCCAATCCCACACTGGTCGGCCAGCAGGCGGCCCCCTTGTCCAACACGTCCGGCGAGGAACCCCTTGTGTCCGACGAACCTCAGGTGGTGCCCCAGTAGGGGCGGAGATGATCATGACCAATCTGTTCCCCACCACCCTTCGCCACCGGACCGCCGGTCTCCTCATCGTGCCGCTGCTGGCCATGGGCCTGCTGACGTCGGTGGGTGCAACGGCCACGTTGGCCGAGGAAACCCACATCACGATTGCCGCGGCGGCCTACGGCGCGACTCGACCGGTCCAGATCGAGGTCAACAAGACCGCCTTGATCGACCTGCCAGCGGGAGCGGCCGAGGTCATCGTGTCCCAGCCCGGTGTAGCCGCTGCGATTATGCGGACGCGAACTCGCGCCATCGTTCAGGGCGTCACCGGCGGTGACACAAACATCTTCTTCCTCGATGATCAGGGTCGGACGATCGCTGTTCTCGACCTTGTCGTCACCGAGCCGGAATCGGGCATGGGCCGTGCGCTGGAACAGGCTCTGAGCCGCGTCATTCCAGGATCACAGATCCGCGTCGAGGCCATGACGGGTAGCAACACGGACAATACGACCCACTTCCTGCTGACCGGCACCGTGCTGACCGCCGAGGACAAGACCATCGCCGAGCAACTCGCGTCCGATATATCGGGCGGCGAACCGCGGGGCAGCCTCATTCAGGTCATTGGGCCAAAACAGGTGATGCTGCAGGTTACCGTGTCCGAAGTGAAGCGCGACGTCGCCAAGCAGTTCGGCATCAATCTTGCCTCGGTATTCAACGTGGGCATTTCCAATGTCTTCAATATCGCCAATGTGATGATCGACGGCGATATTCCCCACGGCGCCGATGCCCGCTTCGGACCGGCCAATGGCAATCACATCGATGCTGGTATTCGCGCGCTCGAACAGAACGGCGCGCTACGCATCCTGGCCCAGCCCACGCTCACGGCAATCTCCGGCCAGGAGGCCAAGTTCCTGGCGGGCGGTGAACTGCCCTACTACACCTTCGATGACAACGACGATGGCGGCACGACCCGGACGGTCTTGTTCAAGCCCTACGGCGTCGAACTCGCCTTCACCCCCGTGGTCAAATCGAATGGTATCATCGCGCTCCAGGTTCAGACGTCGGTGTCCGAACCACAGGCCGATTTCTCGATCACCAAGCGCGAGGCCAGCACTTCGGTAGAACTGCCAGCTGGCACAACGCTTGCCATTGGGGGCTTGCTCGAAGAAAAATCCACGCAGCAGATCGAACAGTTCCCCTGGCTCGGCGATATCCCGATCCTGGGCGCCCTGTTCCGCTCGCGGGACTTCCAGACCGAACAGACCGAACTGGTGATCCTCGTTACCCCCTATCTGGTCGCGCCCAGCCCCGCCAATTCCATCCCGCTGCCCACTGATAAGTCGGCTGTGGCGAGCGATGCCGAGGGCATTTTCCTCGGCAAGCTGGAGACCATGTATGGCGTCGGCAATAGCGGCGAAATGCGCGGCGGTTTCAGCGGTTCGGTTGGCTTCGTCCTCGACTGAGGCCTGCCACAAGGAGTTTTCGTTTCATGAGTTTCCTGTCGTCAGAGCCAAAGAAGGTTGAAGAACCCGCAGCCGACATCGCTGCGGGCGCGCGCCTTATTCCGCGCATCACCATCCAGGCCTTTTGCGAGCATTCCCAGACAGCGCAACTGGTCGAGAGCGCCATTCATGACCGGCGCATGTCCAAGGTCGCCCTCACCACGCATAATGGCGGCATCGATGGTGCGGTTGAGAGCTACAAGTCCAACCCGACGCCCAATCTGATCATCGTAGAAACCGTCCTGAATCCGGATGAGATTCCGGGTGCACTCGAACGTCTCGCCGACGTCTGCGACGCCTCGACCCGTGTCGTGGTCCTTGGTCACGTCAACGACGTGCTGCTCTATCGCGAACTGATCCGCTCGGGCATCTCCGAATACATCGTGCTGCCGGCCACCGCCCAGCAGATCGTCGGCGCCATCACCGATCTCTTCGCCTCTGAGAATGCCGCCCCGATTGGGCGCACCGTTGGTTTCGTCTCTGCCAAGGGCGGCGCGGGCGGTTCCACCGTTGCGCACAACGTTGCCTGGGCGGTTGCCACGGCCCTGCGCCAGGATAGCCTCATCCTCGACATGGATCTGGCTTTCGGCACGGCAGGCCTCAACTTCAATCAGGACCCGCCGCATGGCATCGCCGATGCACTGTCGGCCAACCAGAAGGTCGATCAGACCATGCTGGACCGCCTGATGAGCAAGGCGGCCAACCACATCAATCTGCTGACTGCACCGGTCACGCTGGACCGCACCTACGATTTCGAGGAGCGTGAGTTCGAGCAGGTCCTCGAGCTGTGCCAGAATACCATGCCCATGGTGGTGCTCGACATCCCGCACGCGTGGAACGCCTGGGTGCGCCAGACACTGGCCACCATCGACGAGGTGGTGATCGTGGCCGAACCCGATCTGGCCAACCTGCGCAACGCCAAGAACCTGGCCGATACCGTGCGTGCACTCCGCCCCACCGAGAATGCGCCATGCCTGGTGCTCAACAAGGTGGCCATGCCGCGCCGGCCCGAAATCAGCCCGGCCGAGTTTGCCGGCTCGGTGGAATGCCAGCTCATCGGCCAGATCCCGTTCGACGCCGCTTTGTTCGGCACGGCGGCAAACAACGGCCAGATGATCGCTGAAGTGGCGGCCAACAACAAGATCAACGACGTCTACCGCGCCATCGGCCTGCATGTGACGGGGCGGCAGGCGATACATGCCGGGGGCAAGTCATCGAGCCTGATGAAGCTGCCCTCGTTCCTGAAGAAGCGGGCCTGACCGATCTCCGGCAGCCTGAAACGGTAGGACGACTATGTTTGGCAAGCGCACGACTTTTGGCGGCAATACTCCGGGCGTCGGCGAAGTCGCGCGCCCGATTGCGAGCGCACCCCAGCGTGCCGAGGTGGCAGCGCCTGCGCGTCGC
>JBARWY010000048.1:0-31002 GCA_049647065.1 Devosia sp.
CATGGTCGCAGGATCACAAAGTCTGATTGGTCGGGCGGCCCCGACGCTGGTATCACGGGACCTTTAGGCATCCCGTCCGGGATGCGGAGTTTTGAGATGTCCCTTCCCGAATCCGCCCCGGAGGCCATGGCGCCGGCCGAGGTCGCTGCGCCTTCCCATCCGGCCGCCAATGATGGCCGCAATGGCGTGCTGGCGGCGCTTGCTGCCTACACGCTCTGGGGCTTCCTACCGTTGCTGTTCCGCGAGCTGGAGGCGGCGGGTTCGGTGCTGATCGTGGCAGAACGCACGGTGTGGTCGCTGGTGCTGCTGGCGGGCATCCTCGCTTGGTCGGGCGGCTTCGGCGAAGTAAGAGCGCTGTTTGCCGACAGGAAGCGTGCGTTTGGCACGCTGCTTTCTGCCGTTTTGCTTGCAGGGAACTGGCTGCTTTATGTGTGGGCGGTGGAAACCGGGCAGGTGCTGGAAGCCAGCTTCGGCTATTTCATCAATCCGCTGGTCAACGTGCTGATGGGCATGATCCTGCTCGGTGAGCGACAGAACCGGCTGCAGACGGTGTCCATCCTGATTGCGGTAGTGGCCATCGGCATCCAGGCCGTCGGGCTGGGCAGCATTCCGTTCATCGCGCTGGGTCTGGCGCTGTCCTTCGGCTTCTACGGCTATTTCCGCAAGACGGCGCAGCTGGGTCCGGCAACCGGCCTGTTCGCCGAAACGGCGATGCTGACGCCCCTGGCGCTGGGCTTTGTAATCTATACGTTCATCTCCAGCGGTCCCGGCATCCATGCCGATCCCTTCCACATGACGCTGATGGTGCTGACCGGGCCGGCGACGGCCATTCCGCTGCTGCTGTTCGCCTTCGCGGTGCGCCGGCTCCGGCTCACTACTATCGGCATGTTCCAGTATATCGCCCCGTCGATCCAGTTTCTGGTGGCGATCTTCCTGTTCGGGGAGCACCTCAACGGGCTGAGGCTGCTGAGCTTCGGGCTGATCTGGATATCGCTGATGGTGTTCAGCTATGACAGCTTCCGGCGGCGCGGACGGGCGGCGGCGACGGCCTAGCGCAGGGCGGCCAAAGTCGCCTCAGGGGCATCGGGCGCTATCGCCAGGGTTGCGGACCCTCAACAAGGCGAGTTCTAGTTCTAGGCCGAAAAGTGCCGCGACCCGCGGATCACTTCCGCAATCTTCTCGAATGTGGCGCCGTATGGCGTTGCCTGGCGCCAGACCAGCGACAGCAGCCGACCCGCCCCGGGCGAGACGAGGTCGTGGATGGCGATGCGGGGATCGGTCGCCTCCTTGCGGAGGGCAATGCGCGGCAGCAGGGTCACGCCCTGACCGTTGGCGACGAATTCGACAATGGTGGACAGCGAGGTGGCCGCGAAGGTGCGGGCGGAGGGATCGCTGTCGAGCCGGCAGGCGGCGATGGTCTGATCGCGAAAACAGTGGCCTTCGTCGAGCAACAGGATTCTTTCGGGTGCAAGGCTGGCGAGGGATACCGGATCGGTGGTGCCGTCCTTGCTGCTGGTGGCGAGCACGAAGGGATCCTCGAACAATGGCCGGCTGACGAGCAGGGGACCATCCTTTGGTGGATCGGTGCCGATCAGGGCGACATCGATGCTGCCTTCGACCAGACCGGCAATCAGGGCATCGGTTCGGTTCTCGCTGACGGTGAAGTCGAGGCCGGGCAGGCCCCGTGTCAGGGCGGGGAAAATTTCGGGCAGCAGGTAGGGCGCCACAGTCGGAATAAGCCCGAAGCGGATCGGGCGGTGGGGCTGGCCGGACTGGCCGAGCACGAAGGCATCGACGGCTTCGGCCCGCTTGACGACCTCAGCGGCCAGTTCGAGAAATTCCCTGCCGAATGGAGTCAGCCTCACACCGCTGCGCAGCCGGTCGAACAATGGAGTGCCACACAGCCCCTCCAGCGCCAGTATCTGCTGTGACAGGGCAGGCTGAGAAACGGCGCACGCTTCGGCCGCGCGACCGAAGTGCCCGGCGCGCGCCACGGCAAGCGCATATTCCATCTGTCTGAGAGAGATGTTCACGATAACCCTATACTATCGACGATGGCAGAATAATCGATTGGCCTAATGATTGATAGCTCCCTATAAGTCCGGCAACAGCAGACAGGAGCCGACCTATGGACGACAAGCTTTCCCAAGCCCCTCAGGGTGAAGCGCCCGCGGGCGAATGCCCGGTCAACCATGGCGGCGGTGCGCGCCCCAAGGCTCGCGGCAATCGCGAGTGGTGGCCGAACCAGCTCGACCTGAGCATGTTGCATCGCAACTCGCCGCTGTCGGACCCGATGGGCGCGGAGTTCGACTATGCCGAGGCCTTTGGGAAGCTCGACCTGGCGGCGGTCAAGGCCGACCTGCGCAAGGTTATGACCGAGTCGCAGGACTGGTGGCCGGCCGATTTTGGGCACTATGGCGGCCTCTTCATCCGCATGGCCTGGCACAGCGCCGGCACCTATCGCATCACCGATGGTCGTGGCGGCGCGGGGCAGGGGCAGCAGCGTTTCGCACCGCTCAATTCCTGGCCGGATAATGCCAATCTCGACAAGGCACGGCGCCTCGTCTGGCCGATCAAGCAGAAGTACGGCAGCCAGCTTTCCTGGGCCGACCTGATGGTGCTTACGGGCAATGTCGCGCTCGAATCCATGGGCTTCAAGACCTTCGGCTTTGCCGGTGGCCGCGCGGATGTGTGGGAGCCCGAGGAGCTGTTCTGGGGTCCGGAAGGCACCTGGCTCGGTGATGAGCGCTATAGCGGCGAGCGCGAACTGTCCGAGCCGCTGGGTGCGGTGCAGATGGGCCTGATCTACGTCAATCCGGAGGGCCCGGGTGGTAATCCCGACCCGGTTGCCGCGGCACGCGATATCCGCCAGACCTTTGCCCGCATGGCGATGAATGACGAGGAAACGGTGGCGCTGATTGCCGGCGGCCACACCTTCGGCAAGACGCATGGCGCAGGCGATCCGTCGCTGATATCGGCCGAACCCGAGGGCGCGGACCTTGAGGACCAGGGTCTGGGCTGGAAGAGCAAGCACGAGACGGGGCACGGCGCCCACGCCATCACCTCCGGCCTGGAAGTGACCTGGACGCAGACGCCGACCCGCTGGAGCTACTATTTCTTCTCGAACCTGTTCGGTTACGAGTGGGAGCTGACCACCAGCCCGGCCGGCGCCAAGCAGTGGGTGGCCAAGACCGACGACCACAATGTTCCCGATGCCTTCGATGCAGACAAACGGCATCGGCCGACCATGCTGACGACCGATCTGTCGCTGCGTTTCGACCCCGAATACGAGAAAATCTCGCGTCGGTTCCTCGAGAATCCGGACCAGTTCGCCGATGCCTTCGCACGGGCGTGGTTCAAGCTGACGCACCGCGACATGGGTCCCAAGGTCCGCTACCTCGGCCCGGAAGTGCCGGCCGAAGACCTGATCTGGCAGGACGTGATCCCGACGGTCGACCACGAACTGGTCGGCGAGGCCGATATTGCGACGCTCAAGGGCCTGATCGAGGTTTCGGGCCTCACGGTGGCTGAACTGGTCGGTACGGCATGGGCTTCGGCCTCCACATTCCGCGGTTCGGACAAGCGCGGCGGTGCCAATGGCGCTCGTATTCGGCTGGCGCCGCAGAAGGACTGGGAAGTCAACAAGCCCGAACAACTGGTGCGTGTCCTGGCAACGCTCGAAGGGATTCAGAGCCAGTTCCAGGCTGGTGGCAAGCGTATATCGCTGGCCGATCTCATCGTGTTGGCCGGTGGCGTGGGCATCGAAAAGGCGGCCAAGGTAGCCGGGCAGGACATCGCCGTGCCGTTCACGCCCGGCCGGATGGATGCTTCGGCCGAGCAGACTGACGCGCAATCCTTTGCAGCGCTCGAGCCGCGCACCGATGGCTTCCGCAACTATCTCAGCAATCGGCGTTTCATGGAACCGGAAGAGGCACTGGTCGATCGCGCCCAGCTGCTGCGTCTCACCGGGCCGGAAATGACCGTGCTGGTCGGTGGGCTGCGTGTGCTCAAGATCGGCGTCAATGACCATGGCGTGTTCACCAACCGGCCGGAGACGCTTACCAACGACTTCTTCGTCAACCTGCTCAGCATGGCGACCCGGTGGGAACCCAAGGCAGGCGAGAAGGGCGTGTATCAGGGGTATGACCGCACGACCGGCGCCCTCACATGGACCGGGACCCGTGTCGACCTCATTTTTGGCTCGCATTCGCAGTTGCGGGCACTGGCCGAGGTGTATGGCCAGTCAGACTCGGCAACGAAGTTCACGCGTGACTTCGTCAAGGCGTGGGTCAAGGTGATGAACGCGGATCGCTTCGACCTGCGCTAGGCAGCAGGTTCGGCATGACGAGGCCCACGGATGATCAGTCTGCGGGCCTTGTCATTTTCCGGGCCTACTTGCAGCGGGTGTAGACCTCGGGGGTAACGCCCATCCCGTAGCCCTCGCTATTGTGGTAGAGGGAATCCTTGGCCGGATCGTATTCGAAGTTGTCGACCACCCCTTCCTCGGCCCAGTGGATGGCGCCGTTGCCGGCGGGGCTGTCGTCCGGGAAGAAGGTGATTGCGTCTGGGGCGGTCGAACCCATGGCAAGTGTACCGGCGGCGATCGTTATCGACTTCTCGACATCGTCGCAGGCGCCGTTCACGGCCCAGTGGCCGACCAGTTCGGCGGGAACTTCATCCGACAGCGCCGGGGTGACGCTCAGGGACAAGACGGTAGCAAGTATCCAGATTGCCTTCATGACGGGCTCCTCTTTTGACGGCGACATCAGATGCCCGGCAGCGACCGTTGGGAATACTCTGGTGTCCTTAAAATTTGAATCAAATTCGCCCATCAGCCTTCAGGGCCCGCAAGAAGGTGCCTGTGCATCGTGAGGTTCCAGATTGCGGCAGAAGCCGGGAGTGCAGGCGAATGAACGAGCTTGATGAAGGCCAGCGGGCGTTTTCCAGTTTCCGTGTCCTGAATGGGGAGGACAACCACTCGGAGCGTGAGCAGCTGTTCCGCAACATGGCGCAATTGTTCAGCTATGTGTCGGACCGGTGCGACGACGAGCAGGTTGCCCAGTATGACGAAGTGCTGTGCCAACTTGCCGAACTGGTCGAGGTCGAGGCACGGGCGCACGTCGCCAAGCTTCTGGCTCCGCTGGAGCGGGCACCGGGCACCGTGGTGGTGAAGCTTGCCAATGACGATATCGAAGTAGCCAAGCCGCTGCTCGAATTCTCCAACGTGCTCAGCGACGACGACCTGATCGACATTATCGGTCGCCAGAGCGAAGAGCATCGCATTGCTATTGCCGGCCGTGCCAATGTCACCGAGCGGGTCGGCGAAGCGATTGTCGAGCACGGTGAGACCTCGTCGGTCGTGCGCCTGGTGCGCAATTCCAATGCGGAATTCGACAAGGCAACGCTGGAAAAGCTGGTGGAACGCGCCGTGCGCGATGCCGAGATTGCCGCCGATCTGCGCAACCGGCCCGAGATCGACTGGAAGTCACTGCGCGGCGAGATCGACTCGGTGGCCAGCAAGGTGCTGGAGACGCTTGGCGAGGTCGACCGGCGCTTCGACCCGGTGGCGGCAGGCAAGGTCAATGCCGTGGTCTACAACCGCCTGCGCAACCGTGCCGGCTTCTCGGCAACCGAATGGAAGGTTGCCTATAACCAGGTCAAGGCATTGAGCGACCGCAAGCAGCTCGACGACCGGGCGCTGACCCGCTTCGCCCGCTTCGGCTATGGCCACCATGCCGCCGCGGCACTGACTGTGATCCTGAGCGTGGCTCCCGAAGTTTTCGTCAAATGGCTGGCCAGCCAGGACTACGTGGCGATCACCGTGGCGCTGAAGGCGGCGGGCCTGTCATCGGACCTGTTCGAAGCTACCGTTTCGACATTACCGTGGCGCGACCTGCCGAGCGATGCCGACAAGGCCATGGTCGTCAGCCGCTTCGAAGCCATCGACAAGGAAGAAGCCATCGGCATCTTCGAACTCTGGCGCGCACACTCCTTTCGCAAACGCGCGGTCAGCGAAGAACGTGCTGCGATGAGCGCCTAACTATCACCATGCGTCGCGGCCTGTAACAAGGCCGCGCCTGCCCATTGCAGGATATCCCTGGCCTCGGCGTGGTCGAGGCCCACGACGTCCCGCAGGATGACGATGGAATCGGCTCCCACCGTCAGCGCCAGCGCCGCCTGCAACAGCTTGCGCCTGGCGGGCGGCATGTCCAGCGGCTCGAGTACCGCAGCCAACCACTCCATCCGCCGCCCCCGCCGGACCTGCTGCGTCCCGGCGCCCGCGTCGCGCAGCCAGGTATCCTGATAGACGCGTAGCGCGGTGCGCATATGGGCTTCCTCGCGAGTCGACAGCTCACAATAGGCGTCGATCAATGCCGCCAGGCGTTGCCCGGGGTCTTCCGGGGAGAAGGCTTCGACAAGTTTTTCGATGGGCGCATTCACCTGCCGGGCGTAGAGCTCCACCTTCAACGCTTCCTGTGTGGGAAAATAGCGATAGGCAGTGGCGCGCGAGACCTTGGCCGCGTCGGCGGCAGTGGCCACGGTCGGAAACGTCCCTTCCATACGCAAGGCTAGCGCTGCTTCGACGATGGCGCTGCGGGTTCTGGCCTTCTGATTTGAGCGAGCTGGCACTTGACTCCTAAACACCTTCATTAGACAAATATTATTATGAGACTTATCTCATAATGGGAGGGTGTAGCAATGGGACTTTCGCACGCCGAAATGGATGCCGTCGTCGATGATCACTTCCGCTTCGAGGCCACCGACGACATTGACGGGGTGTTGGCAAGTTTTGCCGATGGTGCCCTCACCCATGAGATTATTCCCTCTCCGGTCGGCATTCTGCATGAACGGCCGCAAATCGCCGACTATTACCGGATGTTGTTCGGAAGTTCGAAGGGCGAAAAGGTCACCAATATCCGTCGCCTCTATGGGGATGACTTTCTGGTCGACGAAACGCTATGGGAAGGCGAGCAGATGGACGGCAAGCCTTTCCTGCTGGCCGGAAAGGGCGGGCATATGAGCGTCCGTATCCTGCACATCTTCACGTTTCGGGACGGCAGGATCTCGTCCGAACAGGCCTGGCTGGACCTTGCAGCCATCCAGCGCCAACTGAGTTGATCGGCTCGGGGCGCCGGTCACAAGTCAGGCGTCGCTGCGTTCGAAACCACTAGACCCTCAGCGCGTCTTGATATAAAGATATCTTTATATCTAGCGAGGGGCTTTATGGCCGATCTGGAAGAACTGGTGGGTGTACTCAAGGCCGCGGGCGAAGGCACGCGGCTGCGCCTGCTGGCGTTGCTGGCCGATGGAGACCATTCGGTCAAGGATCTCACCGAAATCCTCAAGCAGAGCCAGCCGCGCGTGTCTCGGCATCTCAAGCTCCTGGCCGATGCCGGATTGATCCAGCGCAACGCCGAGGGCGCGTGGGCCTATTACGGGCTCGCGCAGGAGGGCAATGGCGCGGCGCTGGCGGAATGGCTCATCGACCGGGTCGATGACCGGGACGCCGAGCGCCGCCGCGATGTCGAGCGGCAGCAGGCCGTGCGGGCGAACCAACAGGCGCGGGCGACCGAGTATTTCGCCAAGGTCGCCGGCAGCTGGGACCTGCTCAAGACGCTGCATGTGCCCGAAGAGGCCGTTGAAGCCGCTGTCGTCGCGGCGCTTGGTGGCCGGCACGTGGAAACGCTGATCGACCTGGGCACCGGCACGGGGCGTATGCTCGACGTGCTGGCAGGATCGTACAAGCGCGGCATCGGTATCGATTCGAGCCGCGAAATGTTGGCGGTGGCGCGCTCGCGGCTGGCCACATCGGGCATCACCCATGCTCAGGTGCGGCTGGGCGATATCGGCGATGTCGACCTCGCCGCCGGCCCCGCTGATGTCATCGTGATCCACCAGGTGCTGCACTATTTCGACGATCCGGGCCGCATGCTGGCGCAGGCGCGACGCCTGCTGAAGCCCGGTGGCGAGATGATCATCGTCGATTTCGCCCCGCACGACCTCGAATTCCTGCGCAGCGAGCATGCCCATCGGCGGCTCGGCCTGTCGCAATCGCAAATGAGCGGCTGGGCCGCCACCGCCGGCCTTTCGGTCGAAACGGTGCGCGAATTCCCCAGCGAGAGCAGCGACCGCGGGCTGACGGTTTGCCTATGGCGCCTCAGCGACAAGACTTGAACGGATAGACCCATGCTCGACGACAACCTTCGCGCCAGCCGCCAGACCGCCCAGCGGCGCCCGGACCTCGAGATCTCCTTCGAATTCTTCCCGCCCAAGACCGACGTCATGGAGGAAAAATTCTGGGACACGGTGCACAAGCTTGCGCCGCTCAAGCCGCGTTTCGTCTCGGTGACCTATGGCGCGGGCGGGACCACTCGCGAGCGCACCCTGCGCATGGTCAGCCGCATCAAGGCCGAGACCGGTGTCGATGCCGCGGCGCACCTGACCTGCGTCGGCGCGAGCCGTGCCGAGGTTGACGCGGTGGTGCGCGGCTACCAGGAAGCGGGGATCAACCGCATCGTGGCGCTGCGTGGCGATCCGCCCGAAGGCGTGGGCCAGCCTTTCACTCCGCATCCCGAAGGCTACCAGAATGCCGCCGACCTTGTGGGCGGGTTGCGTCGGCTCGGCGACTTCGACATCTCGGTCGCGGCCTATCCGGAGAAGCATCCGCAAAGCCCTGACTGGCGGACGGAAATCGACAATCTCAAGCGCAAGATCGATGCCGGGGCAGACCGCGCCATCACGCAGATGTTCTTCTCCAATCCGGACTATCTGCGCTACCTGGAACGGGCACGCGCTGCCGGTATCACGGCGCCGATCGTGCCGGGCATCCAACCGATCCACAGTTTCAAGCAGATCGCCAATTTTGCCGCGCGCTGCGGCACGGCCATCCCGGACTGGCTGGCCGAGCGCTTCGACGGACTCGATGAGGATCCGGAAACCCATGCGCTGGTTGCGGCCGCCGTCGCCGCCGAGCAGGTGACCGAATTGGTGGACGAAGGGGTGACCGAGTTTCACATCTACACCCATAACCGCTCGCCGCTGGCGCTTGCACTGGGACGGATTCTGGGGCGGCGGCATGAGGTCGCGGCGGTGGACGCCGCCTGACTTTAACCTTGCGTTCACCATGATCTGGTGCCATTGGCTCTCGGCCCGCGTGGCTGGAAGCTGGACAGGCGTCATTCAGCTTCAGTTCAGCTTGCGGGTATCATTGCTGGTAGACTGGCCCGTTTTCATAAAATGGCCACGAAAATCCGGCTCTTTCGCCTCTGAGGGCGGAGCAAATCGGGACGTAAGGACCATGAGCATCGACCGTCGTATCACCAATGGCCTCGCCTGGGCGGGTGTTCTTCTTGTTGTCGGGGTACCAACCGCCGATCTGCTGTCGGCGCAGTTCATCGGTGCGCCCGCGACACCGGCTTCAGTGCAGGTGGCCGTGGTTGAGCGCGTTGCGCCCGTTCCCGCGCCAGCCAGCCAGCGCCCAGCCGCACCGGTGGCCAAGCCGCCAGTGCAGGTGGCGGTCGCCAGCCCCAAGCCCGTCGTCAGCCCGGTCGTACCCGCCGCCAAACCCGTCGCAGCGCCGGTCGCAGCGCCGGTCGCGGCGGCTGTCGCTCCGACGGCCAAGCCCACAGTGACCCCGGCGGCGGAAACTGCCGACGCGGTCGATGCCTTCCTGCAATCGGGCCGTTCGCTGCCCAGCTATATTACTGGCGCCGGTGCCCCGGTTGCTCCTTCCCAGGTCGCGACCACGCCGCCGGCGCGCACGCCGATCATCACCACCCCCGCAGCGATCGACCCCGTCGAAGTGGCTGCCATTCCGCCGCAGAAGGTGGCCCCGATGCCGATGCCGCTGTCGATGCGGCCCGAGCCCGTGTCGGTGGCGCTGGTGCAGGAGCAACCGCTCATCGTCGTCCCGACCGGCCTCACGCCCGCTAGCCCCGCCGTCATCGTGCGCCCGCCGGCCAATGTTACCGCGGCCGATCTCGATGACTGGGAGACCGGGCCGCTATCCGACTTCCTCGCCGAGCGGCAGGCGGGCAATGCCTATGTCGATCCGGGCGTTGATGCCAACGGCTTCTTCCTTGACCAGGGTCCCAATCGTCGCAAGCGCGACCGGGTCATCGCCCGCGAAGTGAACGACTTCTTCCTCTTCGATTGAGGATAGGCGGCCATGCGCGGGCCGCGATGGACCGCGCCATGCACAATCGCTATTGTCCGCGTCCTGATCGGGCAAGGCTTCCGCCCGATTCCCTCATGAGGCGCAGCGGGTCGTCATTGCATGCGCGAGCCTGAAGAGAAGATCGACATGTGGCAGAGACTCGGCGACTTCGTCGGCTCGATCAGCCAGCGCACGGGCCTGGCGGGATCGCTGGTCAATGCGCTCGACCCCGATAACTGGCTGCCGGGTGGGCGCGACGCTGCCTTCACCCTGGCGCTGATCGCGCTTGCCGCCAAGATGGCCGTGGCCGATGGCGCGGTGACGGCGTCCGAGGAGCGCGCCTTCCGCGCTACGGTCGAAATCGCCGCGGGCCACGAGGAACAGATCGTGCGGGTGTTCAACCTCGCCAAGCAGGATGTCGCCGGCTACGACGCCTATGCCCGCAAGGTGACGCGCTTCTTCCACGATAGCCCCGATACGCTCGAGCATGTGCTCGACAGCCTGTTCTACATCGCCACCGCCGACGGCATGGTGCATGAAGCCGAGCTCGACTACCTCAAGTCGGTCAGCGACATTTTCGGATTCGACGAAGTGCGCTTCGAGCAGATGGCGAGCCAGCATGTGCGCCTGGAGGCAGGCGTCGATCCCTATGCCGTGCTGGGCCTCGCGCATAATGCGCCGCCGGACGAGATCCGCCGCGTCTACCGTTCGCTGGTGGCCGAGCACCATCCCGACCGGCTGATCGCCAAGGGCGTCCCCGAGGACCTGATCGACGTGGCGACCGCCCGCATGAAGTCGATCAACCTTGCCTACCAGGCGCTGACCAAGCCGAAACAGACGCCGCTGCTGACCGCAGACACCACCAGCGCTTGACGTGGCGGGGCTTAGCTCTCTACATCACGGCTGCCAGTTGACCGGGTGGCCGCTGGCAGTGGGGTAACCTGCTGCTGGAGGAAAGTCCGGGCTCCTTCGAAACACGGTGCCGGTTAACGGCCGGCGGGGGCGACCCTAGGGAAAGTGCCACAGAAAGCAAACCGCCCGTCTTCGGACAGGTAAGGGTGAAAGGGTGCGGTAAGAGCGCACCGGGCGACCAGCAATGGAAGCCGCAAGGTAAACCCCACCGGGAGCAAGACCAAATAGGGATGACGCGGGGCTTCGGCCCCAGCCAGTTTTGAGGCCAGATCATCCGGGTTGGTTGCACGAGCGTCCTGGCAACAGGCGCCATAGATGAATGGTCACCACGTCCGCACCGCAAGGCGCGGGCCCTACAGAACCCGGCTTATAGGTCAACTGGCGTTTTCCTTGGAGGGACAACCGGGCATCAGCAACAAATCAGGGTGCCGCGCTTCAATGCCGGCGATGAGGCAGGCGGCTTTGGCCGAAAGGTCGGCGTGACGCGGCAGACTGCCGGCGCCATCGCCGGGTATCGGACCGGTATAGCGCCCTGCCGTCCGATCGCTAGGTCTGGAACTGCAGCGTTACCCGGGTGCCGGTGCCTTCGCTGCGATAGGCCACCTGGGCCCCAAGGCCGTGTGCCATGGCTTTGACGATGCGACTGCCGAGCCCCGTACCCTGCGGCTTTCCGGTGCCGTCCCAGCCGATGCCGTCGTCCTCGACGGCCAGATCGATGGTTAGGTCTGCGCCGCGCGACATGATGATGCGCACGTCGCCCCGGCCACGGTCGGCATAGGCGTATTTGATGGCGTTGGTGACCAGTTCGGTGACGATGACGCCGATGGAGGCGGCTTTCTCAGTGGGAATGGCGATGTTTTCGGCGGTCACCAGGATGCGGGAATCGTTGCCGGTGGCCTGCATGGTGGCTTCGAGTTCGGCCGCGAGGCTCTGCAGGTAATCGCCGATCTGCACGGAGCGCGCGTCATCTGACGTGTAGAGGTGGCGGTGCACACCGGCGATGGCCTGGATGCGGGCCTGGGTTTCGGCCAGGGCGCCCTTGGCTTCGTCGTTGTCGACGGCATTGGCTTGCAGGCCGACCAGGGCCGCGACCATGGCGAGGCTGTTGGCGACGCGGTGGTTTACCTCGCCCAGAAGCATTTCGGCGCGTTCGCGCGCCTCGCGCATCTCGCGCTCCGCCAGCGCCTTGGCCCGGTTCAGCCGTAGCAGCTCGATCGCATGCTCGATGCCGCTGCAGAGTAGCTCGATGAAGTCATCATCGACGCTCTTCAGCACATAGTCGCTGGCGCCTGCCTTGAGCGCGGCGATGGCGACCGCGGTTTCCACGCTGCCAGTGACATAGACCACGGCCGGCCGGTCCGGCATATCGACCATCTGGGCCAGGACATCGAGGCCGGTGCCGCTCGGCAAATAGTGGTCAAGCGCTACCACGTCGATGCCGCCCTGGCGAATGCGGGTGAGCCCATCCTCGCCGGTGGCGGCGTGATCGAATATATAGCCGCGCCGCTCCAGGGCCTTCTGCACTAGTCGGGCGAGGCCTGCATCATCGTCGACATAAAGGACATGTGGCGTCCGGTTGGGCATCTCAGTCGGCTTCCGGAACCTGCATTACCGAGAAGAACAGGCCAAGCTGGCGGATCGCGTTAGCGAAGCCATCATAATCGACCGGCTTGGTGATGTAGACGTTGGCGCCGAGATCGTAGCAGCGCTGAATCTCGCGCTGGTCATCGGTTGTGGTCAGCACGACGACCGGGGAACGGCGGGTATGCTCGTTGCCCTTGACCTTTTCGAGGATGTCGACGCCGGTCATGTCGGGCAGGTTGAGGTCGAGCAGCACCAGCAACTGGCGGCCCTTGTTGATGGCGCCCGTGCCGTCGGGACCCATGAGGTAGGCCAGCGCGTCGGTGCCATTGGTGAACGGCACGATCTGGTTGGCGACACCGGCGCGACGGATGTTCTTTTCGATGAGGCGTGCGTGGCCCTCATCGTCTTCGATCATGATGATCGTTACAGGCTTGCCGTCATTGCTCATTTGGTCTGACTCCCCAGGTAGCTGCGCAGGTCGCGCGGCAGGGTAATGATGAAGGTGGTGCCTACGCCCAGTTCGGAACGCAGGGTGATTTCGCCGCCGAGGCTGCGGACCATGGTCCGCACATGGGCAAGGCCGATGCCTTCGCCCGGCTGGCTTTGGGTGCCGGCGCGGCGGAACAATTCGAAGACGCGCTCATGGTCGGTCGGAGCGATGCCACGGCCGTTGTCCTCAATCTCGATCACGATCCGGTTGCCGGATGCGGGCCGTGCGCGCGCGGACAGGATCAGCGGGCGATCGGGCTGCCGGTATTTGACGGCATTATCGAGCAGGTTGCCGAGAATCTGTTCCAGCGACAGCCGGTCGGAGGTGATACGCGGCACCTGCACATCGACGGTTGCGGCGCCGCCGCTTTCACTGACCTGATGCTGCACGCTGGCCACGGTCGCTTCGATCAACTCGCCCAGGTCGAGCGTCTCGGCCTTGAGCTGCCGCCGACCCTCGCGGGAAATCTTGAGTATGGCATTGATCAGGCTGTCCATTTTGCGCGTCGCGGCGCGAATGAAGGTGATGGCCTCGGGCAGGTCTTCGGTCGCGGCCACCCTGGCCTCGGCGAAGGCTGGATCGCCATCATCGGGGCGATCCTTCATGTAGTTTTCCAGTTGGCCGACACTGGTTTCCAGCTCGCTGGTGAAGCCCATGATATTGACCAGCGGCGCCCGCAGGTCGTGGGTCACGATATAGGCGAAACGCTGGATTTCCTCGTTGGCACGGCCGAGGTCGGAGGTGCGCTCGCGCACTCGCTCCTCGAGGCCGGCATTGGCGATGTCGACCTCGCGCCGCGCATTGGCCAGCTCGCGCGTATAGGCCATGACCGTCCAGGCCGAGCCGCCCACCACGGCGAAGATGACGAAGGCGCCGATAATCGTCACCCAACGCAGGGCCGTCGCTGCATTGCGCTGGTCGCTGACACCAGTGGTCAGGCGGTCGTCGGCCGCCCGGATCAGCCCGTCAAAGAACAGCCGGGACCGGTCCATTGCGGCCTTGCCGGCATTGGTATCGACGATGGCCAGAGCCTCGTCGATCTTTCCTGATCGAGCCAGATCGATGGTGGTCGCCATCTCCTGAATCTTGAAATCGATATCCTTGCGCAGATCGGCCAGTGGCTCTGCCGCCTGCGGATAGGGTGCCAGCAACGCGGCCAGGCTGCGGTACGTCGTCTCCACCTGCCCGAGTGCGGCCGTATAGGGTTCGAGATAGGCTTCGTTCTGCGTCAAGAGATAGCCGCGCTGGCCGGTTTCGGCATCCTGCAGGGCCGTGCGCAGGTCCACCGTCACGGTTCGCGCATCGCGCGCTTCGACCACTTCGTTGAAATAGACCTGCGTGCGCTCGACCAGCCAGATTGTCGTACCGACGATGCCGACCAGCGCCAGCATGCCGACCAGCAACAGCACTACTGTTGAGCGCACGAAGACGTTGGATGAAATGGGCAAGGGCAGGCTCCAGTGGAGCCATGTTCATGGCGCAGAACCCACCCCCTCGCAATATGCAAATATTAAGTCGCCATCAGAATTTGCGTCGTATTGCAGCCGCGTTCACAAAGAGGCCTAAAACCGGTGGTCGGAACGGTAATGGGAAACAGAATCTTAAACGTCGTCGGTCAAAGTGGCGGGACGTTTTCGAACCGGCTCCAGGGCCGGCAGTGGAGTAGTGGTCTTTATGGGCAGGCGTTCTGTGCCCGAAACCAGCCCGAATGCTGGCCCGCACGTTCCTGTCCTCATGGACGAGGTCCTTGCGGCCCTGTCGCCGCTCGCCGGCAAGCGCATCGTTGACGGCACGTTCGGGGCAGGCGGCTATTCGCGCGCGCTGCTCGAGGCTGGGGCCATCGTCATCGCCATCGACCGCGATCCGTCCGTGCAGCCGTTTGCCGACACGCTGATGGCTGAGTTCGAAGGACGCTTCATCTTTGTCGCCGGCACGTTTTCCGAGCTCGACAGCCTCGCCGCGGAGCACGGGCCGATCGATGGCGTGGTGCTCGATATCGGCGTCAGCTCGATGCAGCTCGACCAGGCCGAACGCGGCTTTTCCTTCATGCGCGAAGGTCCGCTGGACATGCGCATGAGCGGCGCGGGCGAAAGCGCCGCCGACCTCGTCAATGCGCTCGATGCCGAGCCGCTGGCCAACCTGCTCTATGCTTTCGGCGAAGAGCGCAAATCGCGCCGCATCGCCCAGTTCATTGTCGCGGCACGCGAGGTCGCGCCCATCCAGACGACAGTGGAACTGGCCCGAATCATCGAGAAAGCTATCGGCCGCAAGCCGGGTGATGCTCATCCGGCGACGCGCTCGTTCCAGGCGCTGCGCATTGCGGTCAACGCCGAGTTCGAGCAACTGGTAGAGGCTCTGTTTGCGGCGGAGCGCCTGCTTGCCAAGGGCGGACGGCTTGCAGTGGTGACCTTCCATTCGCTGGAAGACCGCATCGTCAAGCGTTTCTTCGATCCCGACAAGGGCGGCCCGGCGCAATCGCGCCACCTGCCGCAGGTCGTAACGGAGGCCCATCGCTGGGTCGAGGTCGCCAAGGCGCGCAAGGCGGGCGAGGCGGAACTCGGACGCAACCCACGGGCGCGCTCGGCGATCCTGCGGGCTGCCACCCGCTCCGACGCAGCGGCCCGGCCGGTTAAGTTCGACGGCCTCAGCGTGCCCCAGATCCGGGGTGCGGCATGATCCGCAATCTCAACATTATCCTGATCTTCACCAGCGTCTTCATGCTGTCGGGCGTCTATGCGCTCAAATTCTCCATCGAGAATACCGCCAGCGAGCGCACCGCGCTTATCGCCGAAATAGACAGCCAGGAAGGCCAGCTCTCGCTGCTCAAGGCCGACGAGGCGGTGTTGAGCCAGCCCGGCCACATCGAACCCATCGTACGCCGCCATGAACTGGCACTGGCCATCGCGCCGGTCAAACAGGAGCAGTTCGGTGCTTTCGCCGCGCTGCCGATGCGTCCGGCCAAGCCGAACACCTCGGCGATGGACAGTCTTTTCGAGTCATTGGCGGCCGGCGTCGACCCGATCGATGCCATCCTTGAACTGGAAGGGATCGAATAGTGGCGATCGCGACCGAGGATTTCGGACCGACCATTTCGCTGGACGGCGCGCGCAAGGCGCGCGGTAACCTGACCCAGGCGCGCATCCGTTGGATGGTGCTGGCGCTGGTGCTGGGCTTCGGCCTCGTGGGGGGACGGTTGGTGCAACTGGGCATGGTGGTGCCGGATTCCACTATCGAAGGGCAGGCGCGTGATGTCATCACCGCGACGCGCCCGCCGATCCTGGACCGTAACGGCCTCGAAATGGCGGTGGACATCCGGGTGCCGTCGCTGTTCGCCGAGCCGCGCCGCATCATCGATGTCGAGGAAGCGGTGCGCAAGCTGCGCACGGTGCTGCCGGATCTCAGCGAAGACTGGTTGCGCAACCGGCTGACCGGCGACAAGGGGTTCGTCTGGGTGCAGCGCGAGCTGTCGCCGGCGATCCAGGAGAAGGTGATGCGCCTGGGTATCCCCGGGATCGACTTCATCACCGAGTCCAAGCGCTTTTATCCGGGCATGAGCGAGGCCAGCCATATCCTGGGTTCGACCAATATCGACAACCAGGGTATTGCCGGCATCGAAAAGCATATGGACGGCGAAGACGTCGCCCTGCTGCAGGACCTCGGCCTGGCGCGTGGCAACGCGCTGGCGCCGGTGGAACTGTCGGTCGACATGCGCGTGCAGCACGTGATGCACGAGCAACTGGTCGACGCGATGACGCGCTATCAGGCCATCGCCGCCGCTGGCGTGATGGTGGACGTCCATACCGGCGAGGTCATCGCGCTGGCCTCGGTGCCGGATTTCGATCCGAACGATCCGGCGAGCGCGCTGGTCAAGGACAGCTTCAACCGCATTACCGCCGGCATTTTCGAACCCGGCTCGATTTTCAAGACGGTGACGATGGCCGGTGCGCTCGAGAGCGGCGCGGTATCGGTCAACGACCAGTTCGATGCGCGCTTCGGCATCCGCTTCGGCCGCTTCACCATCGACGACTTCCACGGCAAGCACCGCATTCTCAGCTTGCCGGAAGTGTACAAGTATTCCTCCAATATCGGCACCATCCGCGTCATGCAGGCCATGGGCAAGGATGCGTTTCGTGCCTTCCTTGGTACGATGGGTTTCGATCAGCGCGTGCCGTTCGAGCTGCCGGAAATGCGCCTGCCGACAGTGCCCAAAGAGCTTTCAGAAGTGGGCGCCGCCACGGCCTCGTTCGGCCATGGCCTGTCGGTATCGCCGCTGCACATGGTTACGGCCTATGCCGCCTTCGTCAACGGTGGCAACTACATCGCTCCCACGCTCTACAAGCGCGACATCACTGAGGCCGAACTGCTCTATCGGCGTGTGCTGCAGCCATCGACCAGCGAAGCCATCCGCTACCTGATGCGCCTCAACGCGCTTGAAGGCTCCGGTTCGCAGATGAACAAGGAAGCGCAGGGCTATCGCGTCGGCGGCAAGACCGGCACCGCAGAAAAGGTGGTCGAAGGCCGCTACTCCTCCAGCAAGGTCACCAACTTCTTCGGTTCGGCCTTCCCGCTCGACAATCCCCGCTACGCCATGATCATCATGGTGGACGAGCCCAGGGCAGAAAATGCCCAGTCGGGCACCACGGCCGGCTGGAACGCGGGTACCGTCACTGGTCGCATCGTGCAACGGGTTGCACCAATGCTTGGCATCGCTCCCGATTTTTCCGAGATTCTGGACCAGAATCTCGTTCCTCCCACCCTCAGATAGATTGATCCAGAAGGGTTCATCGCCGTGTCACTCAGCGTAACACAACTGCTCGAAGGCTCCGGTGCCCGCCCCAAAAAGGGCCTGGGTGCCGTGTTCGGCCTCAATTCCGACAGTCGCCGGATCGAGCCTGGCGACATCTTCTTTGCGCTGCCGGGGCACAATGTGCACGGCAACCAGTTCGTGGCCGACGCGGTCAAGCGCGGCGCGCTTGCTGTGATCAGCGACACCGCGCCGGTGGGCGATCCGGGCGTGCCCGTCATCATCGTCAAAGATGTGCGGGCCTCCTACGCCCGCGCCGCCTCGCGCATTTTCGAGCCGCAACCTGAAATCACGGTCGCCGTCACCGGGACCAACGGGAAGACCTCGGTAGCGTCCTTCGTGCGCCAGATCTGGAACTATGCCGGTGTCCCCGGCGCCAGCATCGGCACGCTCGGCGTCGATACATCCACCCGCCATATCGATGGCAGCCTGACCACGCCGGATTCGCGCACGCTGCATCAGTCGATGCGTTCGCTGAAGGCGCAGGGCATCAACCATGTGGCGATCGAGGCATCCAGCCACGGGCTCGACCAGCGCCGGCTCGATGGCATGCATTTCGAGGCGGTTGCCTACACCAATCTCAGTCGTGACCACCTCGACTATCACGAGGACATGGACGCCTATCGCAATGCCAAGTTGCGCCTGTTTACCGACCTGCTGGTCGATGGTGGCGCAGCGGTGGTGAATGTCGATGACCCCGAATACGAGCCCTTCATGTTCGCCGCACTCGGCGCCAGCGCCACGCTGCTGACCGTCGGTCGCGAGGGCGCCTATATCGAAGTGCTGTCGATTGCTCCGGAGGGCTATGGCCAGCGGGTCGAGGTCCGCCATGTCGGCGAGAAGCTGAGCTTCCATCTGCCGCTCACCGGCGAATTCCAGGTGTCCAATGCCATTGTGGCGGCGGCTCTGGCCATGTCCAGCGGCGTGGACAAGGCGCAGGCTTTTCCCGCGCTGAGCGAGCTGGTGGGCGCCAAGGGGCGGCTGGAACTGGTGGCCGAGCATAATGGCGCGGCGGTGTTCATCGACTATTCGCATACGCCGGACGCGCTCAAGACGGCGCTCGAGGCCCTGCGCCCCTATGCCAAGAACAAGCTGACAGTGGTATTCGGCTGCGGCGGTGACCGCGATAAGGGGAAGCGCCCCCAAATGGGCGCAATCGCCAGCGAGCTTGCCGACAATGTGATCGTGACCGACGACAATCCGAGGACCGAGGACGCCAAGACCATCCGTGCGGAGATCCTCGCGGCGGCCAAGGGCGCCAGGGAGATTGCCGACCGCAAGGCGGCGATTTCAGAAGCGGTCAAGGGACTGAAGGCGGGGGACGTTTTGCTCGTTGCCGGTAAGGGCCACGAAGATTACCAGATCATCGGCACGACTAAGACGCATTTCTCCGACCATGAAGCGGTGGCGGCAGCGATGAAGGGGTAAGGATGCGGACGGGATCGGAGACGCGAGGCCTCGTCATCGGCGGAAGTTCCCACTGTGGCAAGTCAACGCTGGCGCAACGGCTGGGCGAAGCTCTCGACTGGCGGGTCAAGTCCACCGATGCACTGGGGCGGCACCCGGGCCGACCATGGCCCAGCATTCCCGCGCCCGTCGAAGAATTCTACGAAACGCTGTCCGACGATACCATCTACTGGTTCCTGCGCGTGCATCACACTAACTTTTGGCCTCTTCTCGTGCGCACCATCGCCGAGGAAAAGTCGGCCGGCGGCGGGTTCGTATTGGAAGGGTCGGCCATGCGACCGGAAAACCTGGCGACGCTCAACGATGCGGAGCTGCTGCCTGTCCACCTATATGCCGATCCAGAATTCCTCGCAGAACGCATGAGGGATGCGAGCGATTATGGGCAGCAGGATGCGCGCCGGAAGCGTCTCATCGACAAGTTCATCACGCGTTCGCTGCGCGACAGCCTCGAACTTCATGAGGCGGCCAAAGCACATGAATGTCGGTTGATCGACGTTGGCGACGCGACTGGCTTGGAACGCGCCACGGAACGACTGATAGATGAGCTTCGACACCAGCCTTTGGTTCGGGACCGCCGATGACCCCCCTCTATACAATCTCCGACATTCTCGCCGCCACCGGGGGCGTGACCGACCTTGATCCTGACACCCCCATCAACTCCGTCTCCATTGACTCCCGCGAACTGGGGGCCGACGCGCTGTTCGTCGCCATCAAGGGCGACCGATTCGACGGGCATGATTTCGTCGACAAGGCGCTGGAAAACGGCGCCGTCGCTGCGCTGGTGAGTGAAGGCATAGGGGGAGGCGATCGCCGCATCGTGGTCTCCGATGCGCTCGAAGGTCTGCGCGCGCTCGGGCGGGCCGCCCGCGACCGCAGCCGCGCCAATGTGGTGGGCGTCACCGGTAGCGTGGGCAAGACCACCACCAAGGAGGCCATCCGTTTGGTGTTCGAGGCGGCCGGCCAGACCCACGCCTCGATCAAGAGCTTCAACAATCACTGGGGCGTGCCACTGATGCTGGCGCGTCTTCCCGAGGCGGCGCAGTTCGGCGTGTTCGAAATGGGTATGAACGCGCCGGACGAGATCCGGCCGCTGGCGCAGCTGGTCCGGCCCCATATCGCCGTCATAACCACGATCGCGCCGGCCCATCTCGAAGCCTTCAGTTCTCTCGATGGCATCGCCCGCGCCAAGGCCGAAATCTTCGCCGGACTGGAACCTGGCGGTACGGCGGTGCTCAATACCGACCATGCTCAAATCGGCGTCCTGCTCGATGAAGCCAATGCGACAGGGGTCGGCAATATCGTTACCTATGGCGAGGCGCGCGGCGCCGATTGGCGCATCCTCGACATCGAGACCGCTGCCGACCGCAGCTTTGCCACGATCGAGCATGATGGCGAGCGCCATGCATTGCTGCTCAATGTGCCGGGCCGGCACATGGTGGCCAATGCGACGGCGGCACTGGCGGTGGCGCACCTTGCGGGGGTCGAGCCGGCCGTGGCGCTGCGGGCGCTGGCGGGGTTCGGTGCTCAGCCGGGCCGGGGCCAGAGGTTGCTGCTCGGCCCACCGGACAAGCCCTTGCTGCTGATCGATGAAAGCTACAATGCCAACACCGCGTCGATGGCGGCTGCGCTGGATGTGTTCGCGGCACAGAGCGCCCCTGACGGACGCAAGGTGGTCATCCTCGGCGACATGCTTGAACTCGGGCCGCAATCGATGAGCCTCCATGCCAGCCTGGCTCCGGCAGTCAAGGCGTCGGGCGCCGAACGCGTGTATCTGGTTGGGGCGGGCATGGTGGCGCTCGCCGAAGCGCTCGGGCGAGGCCGCGTCACCGCACATGCACAGACCGCTGGAGAGATGGCGGAGATCGTGCTCAACGATCTTGCCTATGGCGACGCAGTTATGGTCAAAGGGTCCAACGGCGTGGGGCTGGCTGATATCGTCGACAAGATCCGCAAGTTGTTCGAAGACAACTGATCCCACCCAAAGAGGATTCTTCGCTTCATGTTGTATTTTCTTGGCCAGTTCGGTGAAGCGTTCGCGGCCTTCAACGTCTTCCGCTACATCACCTTCCGCACGGCCGGCGCGGTCATCACCGCACTGTTCTTCGTGTTCCTGTTCGGCCCCGGCATGATCGCCATGTTGCGGCTCAAGCAGGGCCGGGGGCAGCCAATCCGCGAAGATGGACCCGCTGGACACTTGCTGACCAAGAAGGGCACGCCGACCATGGGCGGGCTGATGATCCTGTCGGGCGCGGTGATTTCCACTCTGCTGTGGGCCAATCTCAGCAATGGCTATGTCTGGGTCGTGCTGTTCGTGACCATGGGCTTTGGCGCGATCGGCTTTTACGACGACTATCTCAAGGTCAAGCGCATGAGCCATGCTGGCTTTGGCTCGAGGCAGCGCCTGCTCCTCGAAGCGCTGATCGGCTGCATAGCGGCCTTTGCCATTTCCCAGCTGGCGCAGGGCGCCTATGGCACATCGCTGCTGTTTCCCTTCGTCAAGGATCTAGCGCTCAACCTGGGCTATTTCTACATTCTGTTCGGCGGCTTCGTCGTCGTCGCTGCCGGCAATTCGGTCAATCTCACCGATGGCCTCGATGGCCTGGCCATCGTACCGGTGATGGTGGCCGCGGCGTGTTTTGCGCTCATTGCCTATCTCGTGGGCAGCGTGACCTTTTCGGACTATCTGCTGCTGAACTACGTCCCCGGCACGGCCGAACTGTCGGTGGTCTGCGGCGCGCTGATCGGGGCCGGGCTGGGCTTCCTGTGGTTCAACGCTCCGCCCGCGCAGATTTTCATGGGTGATACCGGTTCGCTCGCCCTGGGCGGTGCGCTCGGCACGATCGCGGTCATCACCAAGCATGAGATCGTGCTGGCGATTATCGGCGGCCTGTTCGTGCTCGAAACCGTGTCGGTCATCGTGCAGGTAACCTCTTTCAAGCTTACCGGAAAGCGCGTGTTCCGAATGGCGCCGATCCACCATCACTTCGAGCATCTCGGCTGGACCGAGAGCCAGGTGGTGATCCGCTTCTGGATCATCAGCTTCGTGCTGGCGCTGATCGGGCTGAGCAGTCTCAAGCTGCGCTGAGCGCCGAACCAATGCTGCAGAGCCCCGGACCTGGTCCGGGGCTCTTTTGTTTGCGGATGACGGTTTCGTGTCCCCGTCGCCGGCGACACTGCGAAACTCTTCATGCTGCCGGCCTCGTTCCTCAGGTGACGATAGCTTTCGTCCCTTAGCCATCCTGACGTCCGGTCGCCGCAACGGCAAAGCCGGGACTCAACCAATGAGGAGACTACCCGTGACCGCTACCGCCCGTTTTGGCCTCACTGCCGCTCTGCTGCTTGGAACCGCTTCGCTTTCTACTGCGGCCTTCGCCGCGTCCGCCGTCGGCCTGGTTGGGGGCACGACGCTGGTGATGTTCGACACCGAAACTCTTGCCGTCGGCGGCACCATGGAGGTGACAGGCGTCGATGGTCTGGCCGGTATCGACGTCCGTCCTGCCGACAAAGTGCTCTACGGCGTTTCCCCAACCGGCGATGTGGTGACGATCGATACCGCCTCGGGGGCTGCTACCGTCAAAAGCACGCTTTCGGAGATGCTGCCCAGTTTAGAAGGCGCCATCGTCGACTTCAATCCGATGGCGGACCGGCTGCGCTTGATGTCCACGGACGGCACCAATCACCGCGTCAACGTCGATGATGGCATGGTGACCGTTGACGGTTCGTTGGCCTATGAAGATGCCGACATGCATGCCGGCGAGACACCAGCCATCGTGGCCGCTTCCTACATCAATTCCATCGGCAAGCCTGAAGCCACCGCCATGTACGATATCGACGCCACCATCGTGGCGCTGATCCAGCAGACGGCGCCCAATGACGGGACGCTGGCCGCGATCGGCAAGCTCGGCGTTGACGGCGGTAGCAGCTATGCCTTCGATATCGCTGCGACCGAGGACCTGACCAACACGGCCTACCTGGTTATCGACAACACGCTGCACACCGTCGATATCGCCACCGGTGCGGCGACGGTGGTCGGCGCCATCGAAGGCGTCGATGGGATGATCTCCGACATTGCTATCCTGCAGTAAGTCACAAGCCTCAGGGCCGGGAGCATACTCCCGGCCATTTCGCAAAATGCATTGGCAATTGGGAAATCGGTAACCAACCGCCGCTACAATTCGATGCAGTTTGTATCGAGTAAGTAGTCCGGCTCATCCCATGATGTTCTCCCGTGCCGAAAAGACGCCTCTGGCGGAGTGGTGGTGGTCGATCGACCGGGAACTGCTGGGGGCACTGATCCTGCTGATGACCTGCGGCATGGTGCTGAGCTTTGCCGCCAGTCCGCCGGTGGCCGAGCGGCTGGGCCTCAGTCCCTGGCACTTCATCATCCGCCACGCCATGTTCTGCGTCCCGGCATTGATCGTGATGGTCGGCACATCTTTCCTCAGCCACCGCCAGGCGCGCATCTGGGCTCTGGTGACGCTGGTGATCAGCGTGCTGCTGCTGTGGGCGACGCTACGCTTTGGCACCGAGGTCAAGGGCGCACGGCGCTGGATTTCCTTTGCCGGTCAGTCGTTGCAGCCGTCCGAATTCGTCAAGCCTGCCTTTGCTGTGCTGGGCGCGTGGCTATTCTCGGAGTCGATGATCCACAAGAACGTGCCCGGCAAGATCCTCGCGACGCTGATCATGCTGTCCATCGTCGGCGGCCTGCTGCTGCAGCCCGATATCGGCCAGACGGCGTTGGTGCTCGGCACCTATGCTGTCCTGCTGTTCCTCAGCGGGATTTCCTGGTTCCTCATCTTCGGCCTTGCTGGTGCAGCGGGCGGGCTGCTGTTCGGCGCCTATGTGCTCTTCCCGCACGTGTCGCGCCGCATCGATACCTTCCTCAACCCGGAAGGTGGCGGCAACACCTACCAGATCGACCGCGCCCTGCAGTCGCTGATGGAGGGCGGCTGGTTCGGGCGGGGACCGGGCGAATCCATCGCCAAGAAGCTCATTCCGGACGCCCATGCCGACTATGTGTTTTCGGCCGCAGCGGGTGAGTTCGGTATTCTCTTCTGCCTCGTGCTGGTGACGCTGATCGCCTTCCTCGTTATCCGTGCCATGATGGGAGCACAAAGGCAGACGAGCCTGTTCGCACGTCTGGCGGCCTCCACCCTTGCCATCCAGTTCGCGATGCAATCGGGGATCAACCTGGCCGTGAATCTCAACCTCATTCCGCCCAAGGGGATGACGCTGCCCTTCGTCAGCTATGGTGGCACTTCGATGATCGCCATTGCCTTCGGCATGGGGCTGATGCTGGCCTTTACGCGGACCAAGCCCGAGGAACGCATGGCGACCGGCCTGCCCAGCTACAAGAGCGCCGTGGCGCCGCTGGCGCCCGCCGAATGAGGAAGTTCATGCTGATGGCAGGCGGCACGGGAGGACACCTCTTCCCGGCCATGGCACTCGCGCAGGAGCTGATCCGGCGCGGCCACGCTGTCGAGCTGATGACCGACCACCGGGTGGAGAGCTACGGCACCGATTTCCCGGCTGATGTGATCCATATCGTGCCTTCGGCGACGCCGTCGCTGAGCAATCCGCTCAAATTCTTCGGCGGCGGGGTCAAGATTCTGGGTGGCATCGCGGTGGCGATAGGCAAGCTGCGGCAGAGCCGGCCGGACTGCGTGATCGGCTTCGGCGGCTATCCGACCTTTCCGCCGTTCCTTGCCGCCAACTTTCTCGGCATTCCGGGCGTCCTGCATGAGCAGAATTCGGTGATGGGGCGCGCCAACCGTGCCTTGGGCCGCTTCGCCGATGTGCTGGCCATGAGCTTTGCCAAGACCAGATTTGCCGATGCGTTGAACCTTGAGAAGGTGGTGACCGGCAATCCGGTGCGCGACCGCGTCCGTGCTGTCGCCAGCACGCCTTTCCCTCCACTGACTGGCGATAGTCCAATCCGCATCGTCATCTTCGGGGGAAGCCAGGGCGCCAAGGCATTGTCCGATATCGTGCCGGAAGCCATGGCCGCCATTCCCGATATGCTGCGCCACCGCCTGCACATCGTGCAGCAGTGCCGTGCCGAGGACCTGGACCGGGTGGCCGAGGTCTATCGCAAGGCCAAGATCAACGTGGAGCTCGCCGCCTTCTTCATCGACCTGCCGGAGCGTATTGCCAGGAGCCACCTGGTTATCGGGCGGTCGGGAGCTTCGACCATTGCCGAACTGACGGTGCTGGGCCGTCCGGCGATCCTCGTGCCGTTGCCCGGCGCGCTCGATGCTGACCAGAAGAACAACGCGCTGGTGGTGGACGCCGCCGGGGGCGGCTGGATCGTGGAACAGGCCACGCTTACGCCGCTTTCACTTGCCAGTCGTCTCGCGACGCTGTTAACCGACCCTGCAACCCTCATCAAAGCCGCCGATGCTGCCCGTTCGCTGGGCCAGCCGCGGGCTGTCGAGAAGCTGGCGGACCTCGCCGAAATGCTCTCCGGCAAGAATATCGAAGTGGATTCTCGTTCATGAAAATGCCCCGCAACATCGGGCCCGTCCACTTCATCGGGATCGGCGGCATCGGTATGAGCGGCATCGCCGAAATCCTGCATAACCAGGGCTATACGGTGCAGGGCTCGGACGCCTCGCTCAATCCGAACGTGCAGCGCCTGCTCGACATGGGCATCAAGGTCGAGATCGGCCAGAGCGGCGACAATCTTGGGCAGGCCGAAGTGGTCGTCGTTTCCTCGGCGATCAAGAAGGACAATCCCGAACTGGTCGCCGCGCGCGCCAAGGCGCTACCGATCGTGCGCCGTGCCGAGATGCTGGCCGAGATCATGCGCTTCAAGACGGCCATCGCCATTGGCGGCACCCATGGCAAGACAACGACGACGACGCTGGTCGCGACGCTGCTCGATGCCGGAAATCTCGACCCGACCGTCATCAATGGCGGCATCATCAACGCCTATGGCACCAATGCGCGCCTCGGGGGCGGCGAGTGGATGGTGGTGGAGGCCGACGAGAGCGACGGCACCTTCGTCAAGTTGCCGGCCGACGTGGCCATCGTCACCAATATCGACCCGGAGCATCTCGACCACTACGGCGACTTCGAGGGCGTCAAGAAGGCCTTCCACCAGTTTGTCGAGAACGTACCGTTCTATGGCTTTGCCGTGATGTGCCTCGACCACCCCGAAGTGCAGGCGCTGGTCGGGCAGATCAAGGATCGCCGCGTCATCACCTATGGGCAGAACCCGCAGGCAGATGTGCGGTTGGTCGATCTCGAAACAGTGGATGGCGTCAGTCACTTCGCCGTCGAAATCCGCGACCGCATCCGTCAGACGCAATTGCGCATCGATGGGCTCGAATTGCCCATGCCGGGCGTGCACAACGCACTCAATGCGACGGCCGCTATCGCCGTGGCCGACCAGTTGCACGTGCCGGCCGAGGCAATCAGGCGGGGTCTCAAGGGTTTCACGGGCGTCAAACGCCGCTTCACCAAGACGGGTGTCGTCGGTGGCATCACAATCATCGACGACTATGGCCATCACCCGGTGGAAATTGCCGCCGTGCTGAAAGCCGCTCGCTCGTCGACCAAGCGCGACGTCATCGCCGTGGTACAGCCACATCGCTATAGCCGCCTGCATGACCTGTTCGACGATTTCTCGGCCTGCTTCAACGATGCCGATACGGTCGTCATCGCTCCGGTCTACGCGGCTGGCGAACAGCCCATACCCGGCGTGACGCATGAAGAGCTGGTCAACCGCATTCGCGCCCGCGGTCATCGTGACGCGCGCGTCATCGACAGGCCGGAAGCACTGGCGCCGCTGATCGCCAGCCGCGCGGAGGAGGGCGACTATGTGGTTTGCCTCGGCGCCGGCAATATCACGCAGTGGGCCGCGGCGCTGCCGGCGGAACTTGGGGCGCTGATTGGCAAGGATCCCGAATGAGCAAGCACGTCGCCGTCCTCATGGGCGGGTTGTCAAATGAGCGTCCCGTATCGCTGAGCTCGGGCAAGGAATGTGCCGATGCACTGCGCCGGGCAGGCTATCGCGTCACCGAAGTCGATGTCGGATATGACATTGCCGAGCGGCTGCGCGAGGTCGCGCCGGATGTGGCATTCAATGCGCTGCATGGCCGGTTCGGCGAGGATGGTACCATCCAGGGGGTGCTGGAGTTCCTTCGCATCCCCTATACCCATTCGGGTGTGCTGGCTTCAGCGCTGGCCATGGACAAGCATCAGGCCAAGATCATGCTCAAGGCTGCCGGCGTCCCGGTTACCGACCATGTGATAGCCAACCGGGCCGAGGTCGGACGGGCCCATGTGATGCCTGCGCCCTACGTGGTCAAGCCAGTGGCGGACGGTTCCAGTTTCGGCATTCTGATCGTCAAGGCAGACCAGTCCCATCCACCCCAGGAAATTCTCGGCACCGATTGGAAGGGTGGCGAGGAGCTGATGGTCGAGCGCTACATTCCCGGCCGCGAGTTGACCTGCGCCGTGATGGGCGATGTCGCGCTTGGTGTGACAGAGATCGCCACCGACCTGGCATTCTATAATTACGAGGCGAAATACTCCGCCGGTGGATCACAACATACTATCCCGGCTCAAATTTCACCGAAAATTTACGACAAAGTGCAGAAGATGAGCCTGAAGGCGCATGCCGCGCTTGGCTGCCGCGGCATCACCCGAACCGACTTCCGCTACAATGATGCAGCGGGAGAAGATGGTGAGCTTGTCTGTCTGGAGATCAACACCCAGCCCGGCATGACCCCCACCTCATTGGCGCCAGAACAGGCGCTACATGCCGGGCACTCCTTCGAAGAACTGGTCGCCTGGATGGTGGAGGACGCGAGTTGCAACAGGTAAGGAGCGAGACCTTTCTCGCTGGTGCCAGGGTCGTCGATCCTCGTGCCCTGCCTGTTCCTGTCCGCTCCCCCCGCCGCAAGCTTGCCAATAATTTCGGCCGTACCTGGGTCCTGCATCGCAAGGCTATCCTGCGTGGCGTCGCAGTGGCAGCTTTGCTGACCGCGGCAATCGGCATCTATGAGCTGCGCGATCCTATCGGCGTCGGCGCGGCCGCGCTGGGCGAGGTGGCGCAAGGGCGGTTTGCTGCCGCGGGCCTGGCCATCGGCGAAATCTCGATCTCCGGCCAGACGCTCACCAGCGAACAGGCCATCTTCGACGCGCTCGGCGTCGAGCCGCATACCTCCACCGTCAGCTTCGACGTGGAAGCTGCCCGCCAGCGTATCGCCGAACTGCCCGCCGTCGACAGCGTCACGGTGCGCAAGACGTATCCGGGCGACGTGGTGGTCACCATCGCCGAAAAGCTGCCAGTGGCGCGCTGGCGTGTCGACGGCATTACCTTTGTGGTTGATGGGTCGGGCGAACAGATCGGCGAAGACCGCGGCGCCTATGGCGACCTGCCACTAGTCGTTGGCGACGGCGCCAATGACGATGCCATGGTGATGATCCGCGCGCTCGACCAGTATCCGGTGCTGAAGGAAAACCTGGTGGCGCTGTCGCGTATCGCCGACCGCCGCTGGGATCTGATCTATGACACCGGCCTGCGTGTGCAACTGCCCGAACTGGGCGTCGCCCGCGCGTTGCGCAATCTGGATGGCTATCAGGCCGACTATCAGTTGCTCGATCGCGACGTGACCGTCATTGACCTGCGGGTTGATACCCTCGTTGCAGTCCGACCCACCAAGACCGAAGAAGAGCTGGCCAAGGACGAGGAAGAGCGGAAAGCCGCCATTGCCGAGCGCGCCCGCTCGACTCAGCCTTACCCGATGCCGCCACGCAATTTGCCCTCGACCACGTTTCCCCAACCGACGACCATCCAGCAATGATGACCGACGCCATGACCTCCCGGCTTCGCCCCGTCCAGCCCGGCAAGACCACGCTGGTCGCCGTGCTCGATATCGGCTCGACCAAAATCTGCTGCGTGATCGCACGCCTCACCCCGCGCGCCGAGGGCAAGGCGCTCAGAGGGCGCTCACACCAGGCTGAGGTGATCGGCTTCGGCTATGGACCGTCTTCCGGCGTCAAGAGCGGTGTTGTTACAGATATCGAGAAGGCCGAGCACGCCATCCGCTCCGTGGTGGGCATGGCGGAACGCGCTGCCGGGCTGACGCTGGAATCCGTCATCGTCAACGTCACCGCCGGTCGGCTGGGCTCAGAAACATTCTCGGCCGCCGTGTCGCTTGACGGGCAGGAAGTGGAGAAGGGCGACATTCATCGCGTGCTGCGCGCCGTTAATGAGCGCTCGGTGCGCCCCGAACGGTCGATCATCCACGCGTTACCTATCGGTTACTCGATCGATGGCCAGAAAGGCATTCGTGATCCCAAGGGCATGGTCGGCGACAAGCTCGGCGTCGATGTCGCTGTCGTCAGCTCCGAAACGCTCGCCATGCGCAACCTCGAACTGGTGCTGCACCGCTGCCACCTGCAGATCGAGGCGCTGATTGCCACACCCTACGCGTCGGGTCTCGCCGTGCTTGTCGATGATGAATCCCAGTTGGGGGTGGCCTGCATCGACTTTGGTGGCGCGACGACGACCGTCTCGGTGTTCAATGACGGACACCTGGTCTATGCCGACGCCATCGCCATCGGCGGGCACCACCTGACCCTCGACATCGCCCGCCAGCTTTCGGTCAGCGTCGCCGATGCCGAGCGCCTCAAGACGGTCTACGGCTCGGTGCTGCCGGGCCAGGCTGATGAGCGCGACCTGATCCCGATCCAGCCGGTCGGCGCCAGCCATGACGAGGCGCCGGGGCAGGTGGCCCGTTCGGTACTGACCCGCATCATGCGTCCGCGCATCGAGGAAATTCTCACCGCCATTCGCGACCGCATGCAGGCGACCGGCATGATGGATGTGTGCGGCCGCCGCTTCGTGCTGACAGGCGGCGCCAGTGAGATGACCGGCTTGCCCGAAGTTGCCCGCCGCACGCTGGCCCGCAACGTTCGCAACGGCCGCCCGATGGGCATTGCCGGCCTGCCAGAAATGGCCAAGGGCGCCGCGTTCGCCTCTGTTGCCGGCATGCTGATCTATCCGCAGGTCTGCGGCCATGAATATTCCGAGCCGCATGCAAGCCGCAAGCTCACCGGCACGGACGGGTATTTCGCCCGCGTCGGTAATTGGCTCAAGACCAGCTTTTAATTCAGCTGGCCTGTCTGATGTTGCTGGATGCCGAGTAATCCAGTGCACCCCATTTGCTCAGCCAAAGCTCCGAACTGCCGGAGATGACGAGTTCCGCATCATTCTTGTTGGCCATGCGAATGCCGGCCTGGAAGGCATCGTCCAGTGACGAACAGCGCACCAGTTCCACGACATCCGAGAATGCGCCATTGGGAAAGTTGACGATCGGCCCGGATACGTCCCCCTGCGGATTTCCGTCGGCCGCCTTAAATAAACGCAACTCGACGCAGTCGTTTTCTGGCTTCTCAACATACCTAAATAAATTCATTATGATGCCCCCGTCAAAATTTCGGGCAATCGCCCAGTGAGTTAGAAACTCTCATAGATAGTATTGGTTCCGTTTTGTTCGGAATTGTCGAAATGTCGTCCAGATATTACTTTGAGATATTTCCAAGCATTCATAGGTGTTTTCGAAATGCGGTCCGATT
>JBARWY010000049.1:0-6115 GCA_049647065.1 Devosia sp.
CTGACCGGAATCGGCATTCTGGTGCGAGCTCGCCTCGGTCAGTCCGAGGTCATTCGCCTGACGCGCTGGTTGCCCATCGTGATTGTGTCCGCCGCGATCGTCGTCTTCGGCTTCCTGCTCGACAAGCTGGGATTGCCACTGTCAGTGCTGCTGCTGTGCATCGGGGCAGCTACCGCCAGCGTCCGGTTCGAGCTGAACTGGAAGGCCGTCGCGGGCGCTGCTGCGTTCTCCATCGTCTGCGGCGTCCTCTTCGTCACCCTGCTTGGCCTGCCGATACCCCTTGTGGGCACCTGGCTGCAGGCATTCGGCGCCCCCTAGCACACTCCCGGAGTTCGACATGGACATCTTTAGCGGGCTCCTGCTCGGCCTCCAGACGGCCAGCACGCTCACCAATTTCGCCTACTGCTTTGCGGGCGTGTTGCTCGGCACCGCCGTAGGTGTTCTGCCCGGCTTGGGGCCCATCGCGACCATCTCGATGCTGTTGCCGTTTACCTTCGGCCTGCCTGTCGACACTGCATTGATCATGCTGGCCGGCATCTTCTACGGCTCGCAATATGGTGGCTCGACCACGGCCATTCTGATGAACCTTCCAGGCGAAGCGTCATCGGTGGTGACGACGCTCGACGGCCATGAGATGGCCAAGCAGGGCAAGGCGGGCCGCGCTCTCGCTGCTGCGGCCATCGGCAGCTTCTTTGCCGGTACGGTGGGCACCCTATTCATCGTGATCGCAGCACCGCTCCTCGCGGGCATGGCGCTGAGCTTCGGCCCCACCGAGTATTTCTCGCTGATCGTGCTCGGCCTCGTCACCTCGATGGTGCTGACCTCGGGGTCATTGCTCACCGGCTTCGGCATGGTGCTGCTCGGCATGCTACTGGGCATGATCGGCACCGACGTGAACTCCGGCGCCGCGCGCTACACCTTCGGTTCTCCCGATCTCATGGACGGGCTCAACTTCGTGGTGATTGCCACTGGCATTTTCGGGCTGGGCGATGTGCTCGCCAATCTGGAGAATGAGAGCTCGCGGGCGGCCACCATTGCCAAGGTCAGTTCGCTGTTTCCAACGCGCGACGACTGGAAGCGGATGTCCATGCCGATCGTGCGTGGTACCGGTATCGGCGTGCTGCTCGGGGTGCTGCCCGGTGCCGGTCTGCTGCTGTCATCCTTCTCCGCCTATGCCCTTGAGAAGAAGATTTCCAAGCATCCCGAGCAGTTCGGGAAGGGTGCGATCGAAGGCGTTGCTGCCCCCGAGGCTGCCAATAATGCTGCAGCCCAGACCGCGTTCATTCCCATGCTGACTCTGGGACTGCCGGGCACCGCGACGATGGCGCTGATGATCGGCGCATTGGTCGTCCAGGGCGTACAGCCGGGCCCCAATATCCTGTCGGAGCAGCCGGCCCTGTTCTGGGGATTGGTCGTGTCGATGTGGATCGGCAATCTGCTGTTACTGATCCTCAACCTGCCGCTTGTCGGCCTGTGGGCCAAACTGATCTCCGTCCCCTACAGGTACCTGTTCCCGCTCATCTGCGTGTTCACTGCCATCGGTGTCTACAGCATCAGAAACAGCGCGTTCGACGTCTACCTGATGGCCCTGTTTGGGGTGCTGGGATACGTCTTCCGCAAGGCAGGCGCCGAGCCCGCGCCGCTGATCCTCGCATTGATCCTTGGCCCGATGGCCGAGGAATATCTGCGGCGAGCGCTGTTGATCTCCCATGGCGATGCGAGCGTGTTCTTCACCAGTCCTGTCAGCATCGGCACGCTGCTCATCGCTGCGGTCCTGCTGGTATCGATCCTGCTCCCCGCCTTCCGCCGCGTGCGGGAGGAAGGCCTGCAGGAGGTCGAATGACCGGGAGCAGGCCCGGCGCCTGCTTCCCATCCAGAAGCAAATGAGGAGATGACATGACAGCCGACGAGCACCAGCAGAACCATTTCGACCGTGAGGTGCTGTTCGACCTTGTTCGCCGGGAGCGCTTCGCGCGCGACCAGCGCCGTTTCGACGTCATGGCCGCCTGCTTTCATCGCGACGCTTATGTTCGCACCAGCTGGTATGACGGAACCGGCGGCGACGCTTATGTCGAGGCGACACGCAAGTGGATGACCAATACCGGCAACAGCAAGCACTGGGTATTTCCAGCCTTCGCGCAGGTGCGGGGCGACCGTGCCACCGTCGAGAGTCCGGCCATGATCTTCAACCGGGCCAAGCTCGAAGGAGTCGAGATCGACTTCCAGGTCTACTGCCGGTTCTTCTCCCGGGCGGTACGCGAGAATAACGCGTGGAAGATCGCAAGCTTCCACGTGTTCTTCGAGCGCGATGTTATGGCGCCGGTTCTCGCGTCTGACCCGTTGCCGGTCGATCGGGCGCTGCTCGACACCATGCGGCCGTCCTACAAGTTCCTGACCTATATCCAGCGTAGTCGCGGCGTCCACGTAAACCAGGACCTGCTGGGCGACGATCGGCCGGACCAACTCGCCGCCTTCCATGCCGGGGAAGACCGGTGGCTCGCCGGTGAGGGTTAGCATTCTTGCCGCACACACCGTTTCGAGAGATGAAACGGTCGACGTCAAGAATTTGGTGAGATGGGCTGGTGCGCTAAGTCTTCGGGCAGCAAAGCCCAAACATTCCAAAATGGGCAGGGCAGGAGGAACAGCATGAAAAGACGTGAATTTATCGTCCTGGGTGGCACTGCAGGACTGTTGGCTTCGACCGGAATTTCATTCGCGCAGGACAGTTGGCCCAGCAAGCCGGTCACGGTGATCTCGGCCTATCCGCCGGGTGGCACCAGCGATATCCTGGCCCGCCTTGTGGCCGACATCCTGACCAAGGAGTTCAGCCAGCAATTCGTTCTGGAAAACGTTGCTGGCGCCGCTGGCGCACTGGCCGGCGGCAAGCTCGCCCGTTCCGCGCCGGATGGCTATACGATCCTGGTCAGCGGTAGCGCGCCGCTTGCCGCCAATAAGGTCGTGCAGACCAATCTCGCCTATGATCCGGAGGTGGATTTCGAGCCCATCACGGTGCTCGCGGCCAGCCCGGCATTGCTGACCGCCAGCATGGATTCACCGGCCAACACCGTGCAGGAAATGATCGAATATGCCAAAGCCAACCCGGGCCAGCTGAACATCGGCAATCCGGGCGCCGGCACCAAGGGTCACATCTGCGCGGCGATCATCGGCCAGATGGCCGGCGTGGACATCAACCATGTGCCCTATAAGGGCTCGCCGCCGCTGATGGCCGACCTGCTTGGCGGGCATATCGACTTCTCGCTCGATGCGCCGGCAAACTACATTCCGCATATCAAGGCCGGCAAGCTGAAGGCTCTCGCCGTGACTTCGGCTACCCGTCTGGGCGAACTGCCAGATGTGCCGACCGTTGCCGAGCAGGGGCTTGAGGGCTACGACCAGACGCTGTGGTTTGGCATCGTCGGACCCAAGGGCATGCCTGCCGAAATCGTGGCCAAAATCAACGACGCACTCAGGGCCTGGGCTACCCTGCCTGAATCGCAGGCCATGCTGACTTCGTTCGGCGTCTCCGCCGTGCTCAACACACCAGAAGAGATGCGCGACACGGTTGCGCGCGAGATAGCCGCAATCCGGCCGCTGGTCGACGCTGGGCTCGTGCAGCCGACCTGATCGCTGTTGGTCACCTGAAATCAAAGTACCGCCCCGCCCCTGGGGCGGTACTACCTTGGTCGCCAAGGTGGGGTGGCATTCAAGCTTCAACGCCTGCTCGACGTCAGGCCGGGCAGTAGCCCGTGCTAGGCCAGCTGCCGGACCTTCTCCAGGGCTTCGGCCAGTTCCTCGCGCTTCTGCGCGACTTCGGCGCGGTACTGGGTGCGGTAGTGGGAGACCAGGTGCCTGGCCGATTTGGCAGCCTCGTCCGTTGGTGCAAGGCCCAGGGCCGCCCGGTGTTTGGGCACGTGCGCGGTGATCGGAGCTGCCAGCATGCGGACGAACAGCGCGACGGCAGTCATTGCCAGCGCCAGGCCGAGGACGAGTACCCCGAAATAGGCCCCGGCAATGTATCCGAAAGGCACGTCGAAGTTGAGCCAGGGAGACGCGGCAAGAGCCACCGGGAAATACCAAGACACCACCGATATCACGCCCCCTGCCACCATCAGGTTCCGCTTGCGGGCAGGAACGTCCTCGAACAGTCCCCGGCCGACCTGATCCCTGAAGATCGGCAGCACCACGCCATGTAGGTAGTTGCCGTTGATGGTCAGCACGGCAACGATGGCAACCTTCGCCCATATCTTTGGATTGGTGAGGTTCTTCACCTCGAAGACGCCGTACCAGGCGAGAAAGCCAATGCCGCTGAACCAGAGCAGGACAAGACCTGCAGTGACCATCTTGGAGCCGAATTCCAGCATCAGCCAATGCGTCCGACGTATCTTGCCGCGGACCATGAAGCGGACCATCATCATGTCGAGGAAGGTCGCCGTGCCCAATCCGAGGGCCAAGCCCAGAAAATGTACCACCCTGAGGCCAGATTTGAGTAGTGTCGGATCAATACCTGCACTAAGGTCCAGCATATTCGCTTCCATTTCAATACTAAAGTACAGTATCGATACTGGCCTCACCGGATTTTCGACTCATCCATAGACGCCAATGACTTGCGAAGTACTTTCTCAATTCGGGGTAAGTATGGCCCTGCCGTGCCCACGGGCGAGATGGTTGCCTCGTGCATGACGTGCTTTGGCCACCAAGATGAACGAACGGCAAAACGCCGGCTTCACCGACACTGCGTCGTCATCAGTAAATCTCTGCTCAGGCGGGGATGTAGGTCAGCAAGATGGTGTCTGCACCCAGCCGCTCGGTGGACGCGAGGTGGAGTGGGGGCCGGGGCGCGGCGAAGAATGGCTTGCCGCCACCAAGCACGACGGGCTGGAGGTAGAGGCGATACTCATCAATGAGGCCGAGCTTGGTCAGGCTTCCGGCCAGCTCCGCTCCGGCGACTTCGATCTCGCCCTCATGTTCGGCTTTCAGCGCCCTGACGAAGCCTTCGAGATCGCCATTCACCAGTGTCGCGTTTGGGCCGACCGACTTCAGGGTGCGTGAGACGACCCATTTCGGTAGCGCCCGCCAGGCCGACGCGAAGTCACGCCCGGCTTCTTCCTGGTCTGCCTCATCCTCGTCCCAATAGCGCATGATCTCATACATGCTCCGGCCGTAGAGGGCGCCAGCAGTCCGGCGCAGCTGGTCACTGAAGTGTTGCGTGAGCGTCTCGTCGGGCATCGGCAGCCCAGGCCCGCCCTCGGGACCAGAGACATAGCCGTCCAGCGACTGCATCAATCCGTATACGAGCTTGGCCATGTGCTGGTTCCTATCGATCGGCGGCGATCCGGGGATCGCATTCATTTACGCCCTGCACTGTGCTATCAGGCCATTTCGGGCAGGAACCACTACTATTTTGCAACCAGTTTGACGGAGGGATGTGATGAACCAGAGACGCTCAGGATGCCCGATCAATCTCACGCTGGAGACGTTCGGCGACCGCTGGAGCCTGATCATTTTGCGCGACACCATGTTCGGCGGGCGACGCCGCACCTTTCGATCTCTTCTCACGGAAAGCATCGAGGGGATCGCGTCCAACATTCTTGCGGATCGCCTTAAGCGCCTGACTGCCAATGGACTTCTCTCGCGCTGTGGAGATCCGAGCCATAAGCAGAAGGTCATCTACAGCCTGACGGAGAAGGCGATCGAACTCGTCCCCTTGATGGCAGTAATGGGCAGTTGGGGACTGCGTCACACGTTCCCCTCGATGGAGCTCGCAACAGGCGCGCAGGTTCTGGAGGATGGCGGCCCGCAGCTGTGGGCCGAGTTCATGGACGAGCTGCGGCATCTCCACCTGGATGCGCCGCCGCCCAAGGTGTCGGCCCTCGCCAAGATGGCGGCTGCCTACGAAGCCGCCATCGCGGGCTAGCCCCAAGTCATTCTGGTGCAGGACGCACTGTGGGACGGCTCAAAAATGAACGCCAACCGCCTGGCCATCATGCCAACGCCACCCACCACAAATCTTTGCCGATACACGGCCGGGGAAGCCGCCGTCGCTTTCATCGAAGCCCGCAAGTGCCGGGATTTTCCCGGGTTCGCGGCTGCGGCTCAGACTGCTCGAACCTGGGCC
>JBARWY010000050.1:0-25099 GCA_049647065.1 Devosia sp.
TCGCCATCGTCATCCTGCTCGGACGGCCACTGGCGCATATCCTGCGCGAGTCCCTGAACGACATCGCGCTGCGGCCCAATGCCGTCACCCTTCTGCGCTGGCGCGCGCATCGCCATGTGCTGGGCCATTCCGTTGGCTGGTTCCAGAACGACTTTGCCGGCCGGACTGCCGCTCGGGTGCAGGAGGTTGGCAATGCCGGCACCGGCGCCGCATATGCGGTGGTGCACACGCTGTGCTACGTGGCGCTCTACATTGCCGGCTCGATCTGGCTGATGGCCTCGGTCGACCTCCGGCTGATCATTCCCATGCTGATCTGGGTGGCGCTCTACTTGGCGCTCATGGCCCATGTGGTGCCGCGACTGAGAGTGGAATCGGAGCGGTTCCAGGCGGCCAACTCCGCCATGACCGGCATGCTGGTCGATACCTATTCCAATATCGACACGATCAAGCTGTTCGCCGACCGCGCCGCCGAAGACCGCGAGGGGCGGCAGCATTTCGACGCCGCACGCGCGCGCTTCTTCGCCATCCAGCGGCTGGAGGTGACGATCAATGCCAGCATGAACTTCCTCGGGAGCCTGCTGATCGTGGCGTTGGTGGGCTATGGCGTAGTGCTGTGGCAGGCGGGCGCGGCCCCGCTTGGCCTCGTGGCGGCTGCCCTGGCACTGAGCTTTCGCATCACCGGCATGGCCGAGTGGCTGCTCGACGCCGTGTCGTCGCTGTTCAACCAGCTCGGCGCCACCAGCGAGCAGCTCAAGACCATCGCTCAGCCCATCGACATTCCTGATGCGGAGGACGCGCGTGAACTGGTGGTCACGGGCGGCGCCATCAAGCTGGTCGATGTCGGCCATCACTATGGCAAGGGCCGTGGTGGGCTCCAAGGCGTGACGCTCGCCATCGCAGCCGGGGAAAAGGTCGGGTTGGTTGGACGCTCGGGTGCCGGCAAATCGACGCTGGTGAACCTGATCCTGCGCTTCTTCGAGGCGGAGGCTGGCCGCATCGAGATCGACGGACAAGATATCCGCTACGTGACGCAGGAGAGCCTGCGCCGCCATATCAGCATGGTGGCGCAGAATGCTGCCCTGCTGCATCGCTCGGTGGGCGACAACATCGCCTTCGGCCGCGAGGACATGCCGCAGGCGATGGTGGACGCGGCCATCGCCAAGGCCGCTGCCGACCGCTTCGTCCCCGGTCTGATCGACCAGGAGGGACGGAGGGGCCTCCACGCTCATGTTGGCGAGCGCGGCGTAAAGCTATCGGGCGGCCAGCGCCAGCGCATCGCGCTGGCCCGGGCCATCCTTAAGGACGCGCCGATCCTGGTGCTGGATGAAGCCACGTCGGCACTCGATTCCGAGGTCGAAGCCGCTATCCAGGACACGCTCTACGGCGTCATGGAAGGCAAGACGGTGATCGCCATTGCCCACCGCCTGTCGACCATTGCCCGCATGGACCGCATCGTGGTGCTCGACCAGGGACGCATTGCCGAAGCCGGGACTCATGCCGAGCTTTTGGCGCAAGACGGCATCTACGCCCGGCTATGGGCACGGCAAGTGGGTGGATTTTTGGGAGCGGACTAGCGCTCAAGCGATGCCCTCAAACGCCAGCGGCGCCGGTGAACATTCACCGGCGCCGCTACAATTTTCTCTGTCGATTGCCTTAGTGTCCGCCGTGGCCGGTCGGCATACCGCCCTCAGGCTTGCGGATAAAGAAGGCCGCTACGATGGCGAAGAGCGAGATCACCGCGCCAACGAGGAAGGCGAGCCGGATACCGGCGGCCAGTGCGTCGACCGAAGGGAGACCCTCGGCAGCCAGGGCAGCGGTGCGGATGGTCATCAGTGCGATGAACAGGGCAATGCCCGCCGCACCGGCCAGCTGCTGCACCGAACCGAGGACGGCGGAGGCATGGGAGTAAAGTTCCATGCGCACCGAGCCCATCGAGGACGTGAAGACCGGCGTGAAGATCAGCGCAAGACCGATGCTTAGTACGATGTGGCCAGCCATCAGAGCCCAGGGCGAGGTATCCTGGCCGACCGTGGTCAGCGCCCAGAGCACGGCAGACACCAGGATCGTACCCGGCACGGCCAGTACCGTAGGCCCAACGCGGTCGAACAGGCGGCCCACGACCGGACCCATGAGACCCATGATGAGGCCGCCCGGCAGCAGCAGCAGACCGGTCTGCAGCGTATCGAGGCCAACCACGTTCTGGGTGTAGATCGGCAGCAGGATCACCGTGCCGAACAACGCCATCATGGCGATGAGCATCAGGCTCACCGACACGGTGTAGTTGCGCGACTGGAAAACACGCAGGTCGAGCAGTGCCTTGTTATCGCGCTGCAGGCCGAGCTGACGCCAGACGAAGGCCGCCATGGCGACGACGCCGACGGCAATCGGGGCCCAAAGCGGGATGGCGCTCGGTGCGTCGGCATGGGCGAAGCTTTCGCCGAAGCTGGAGAGACCATAGATCAGGCCGCCAAAGGCCAGTGCCGACAGGATCACCGACAATACATCGAGCGGCGCGTAGCGGGGCGTCGAGACGTTCTGGATCTTGCGATAGCCCAGGGCTAGCGCGCCGATGGCGATCGGTAGCACCAGAATGAACATCCAGCGCCATTCCAGATTGGCCAGGATGAAGCCGCCGATGGTCGGCCCGATGGCGGGCGCCACCGACATGACGATCGAGATATTGCCCATGGTCTTGCCACGGCCCTCAGGTGGCACCAGCGTCATTACGGTGGTCATCAGGAGCGGCATCATGATGGCCGTGCCCACGGCCTGCACGACGCGGCCCACGACCAGTAGCTCAAGGCCCGGCGACACCGCGCAGAGCAGCGTGCCAGCCGTGAAGATCGACATGGCGAGCAGGAAGATCGGGCGTGTGTTAAGGCGCTGCAGCAGGAAGCCCGTCACCGGGATGACGATGGCCATGGTGAGCAGGAAAGCCGTGGTGAGCCACTGCGCGGCGCTCGCTGCGACGCCCAGATCCGCCATTAAATGGGGAATGGCCACGCTCATGATGGTCTCGTTGAGAAACACCACAAAGGTAGAAACGAGAAGCAGAGCTATGACCAGCTTGTTGCGTGCAGCGTCGCTTTGGCTCACTGGCGGGGTGCCGACCAAGTCGGCGTCGAATGTGGTTGCGTCGGTACTCATGATGTTCCCTCAGACGTTTGAATTTGCGCTGTCACCAGGACGACGAGCGGCATCGAGCGATTTCGACGCCACCCTGGAAAGAGTCTGCGACAAGCTGTGTCAGCAGCATCTTAGTTAAGTGCTAGCTTTAGTAATTCAGACCCCGACCCGGGTCAATACTAAATTATTCGCTTAAGCGTTATCCGGCTGGAAGGTGCCCGCGAAAAAGGATGGCCTGTGTAGGCCCGACGGCGTTGAGCGTCCACCCACGCAAACGCAATTCTGCGATGCGAAATCGTGTTTTCTGCCCTTCAAGTCGGGCCCGGTCGTGCCCATGTATGCTCCAGCCGGACTATCAGCGCGGTCCCGCCCCTTGGTCGTGTTCTTGTTTTGTTCTGATGGAACTGCTACATCCTCGGACACGTTCTGCAGTCACGATTCGACTGTTGCGCGTCCGGCAGGAGATGTCTCATGGCCCTCTATCAGGCCCCGTCCTTCGAAGCATTGGAAAAGCTAAGCCGCAGTCGCGATGCTGATCTCGCGCGGCGCGAGTTGCTCGATCCTGACCGCATCCGTGGTCGCGGGGCACAGTCCAATCAGACTGGCAGATTCGAAAAGCATACCCGCGAGAGAACCGATGACGGCTGGGACAACGTCGAGCCGCTCTCGATCTTCGAAACGGTCGAGCATGTCGAACGCGCCAAGACCGTCATCACGACCAATGACAGCCCGGACATCGGGTTCGAGCGATCGATCAATGCCTATCGCGGCTGCGAGCATGGCTGCTCTTACTGCTATGCCCGCCCGAGCCACGCGTTTCTGGGCCATTCCGCCGGCATCGAATTCGAGCGCGACATCTATGTGAAGGTCAATGCGGTCGAGGCCCTGCGCGCCGAGATCGGCGCCAAGGGCTACAAGGTCAAGCCCATCGCCATGGGCACCAATACCGACCCCTACCAGCCGGCAGAGCGCAAGCACAAGCTGACGCGCGGCATCCTCGAAGTCATGCTGGAGGCTCGCCACCCGGTGATGATCACCACCAAGTCGGCGCTTATCATCCGTGACCTCGATATCCTGACGGAGCTGGCCGAGTTGGGGCTCGTCAAGGTCGCCATCTCGATGACATCGATGGACCACAAGCTGAGCCGCAAGATGGAGCCGCGCGCCTCCTCCCCTGCCCGCCGGCTCGAAGCTATCAGGCTGCTCAGCGAAGCGGGCGTGCCGGTGGCCGTGTTCGCCTCGCCGATGATTCCGGCGATCAACGACATGGAGCTCGAGCGCATTCTCGACGCGGCCGCGGCGCAGGGCGCCAAGAGTGCCTCGATGATCCTGCTGCGCCTGCCGGGCGAGGTGCGCGACGTATTCCGCGAATGGCTGCTACGACACTTCCCCGACCGGGTACGTCACGTGCTGTCGCTGGTACGCGATACGCGCGGCGGCAAGGACTACGATTCACGCTTCGGCACCCGTATGACCGGCGAAGGTCCCTATGCCACGCTGCTGCGCCAGCGCTTTGACAAGGCGCGCGAACGCTATGGCCTCGATGTCAGGCTGCCGGGGCTGCGCAATGATCTCTTCGTCGCGCCACGGCTGGAAGAGCGGCAGATGAGCCTGTTCTAGTCGCGCGGCGAGCCAGCGCTCGATAGGGCGCGATTGCCGTTACTGAAGGGCTTCCAGCCCAGCGTCATGGCGGCAGCGGCGAACAGGATGGCGGCTGCGCCGAGCAGTTGCAACGCGCCCAGTCGATGGCCGAAGACGACGAAGTCGACCAGAATGGCGACCACCGGATAGATGAAGGACAGCGCTCCGATGAGATGGGTCGGCAGCTTCTGGATGGCACCATAGAGCAGGATATAGACCAACCCGGTATGGACGACGCCGATTGCGATCAGACTGGCCCAGGCCGTAGCGCTTGTGGGGAGCTGCGAAAAACCGGCGAATGGCGCGGCCATGACCATGCCGACGCCAACCTGGATCAGGGCAATCAGATGTGGCGGGACGCCCTTTAGGTGTTTGGTGACAAGCGCGGCAACTGCGTAAAAAAGGGCCGCGCCGAGCGAAAGCAGGATGCCGAGCAGATAATTGGTACCGTCATCGCCGGTCTTGGCGCTGGCGATCAGCACCACACCGGCAAAGGCAATGCCGAGCCAGCCCAGTTTGTGGGCGGTTAGCCGCTCACCGAGAAAGAGTGCGCCGAACGCAACCAGGATGAAGGGCTGGGTGTTGTAGACGGCGGTGGCGATGGAAATCGACGCCAGCGGATAAGCGGCGAACAACAGCAGCCAGTTCCCGACGATCGCGACGCCGCCGAGCGCGGCCATCAGGAATTGGCGCGGGGTGATGACATTGCGCCGGAGCAATCCAAGCGCGGCACAGGCGATGAGCAAGGGCGCCGCGCCGAAGACACAGCGCCAGAATACGACATCGATCACCGGCTGCCCGGAGAAAACCACGAAGGCGCCGATGGTGCCGGAGATCACCATCGCCGCCGTCATCTCAACCGCACCGCGTGCCGTGCCCATCGCTTACCCTCAATTGTCCGCAAGAGGGTAGACCGCTTTAGCGACTGTATCCACGACACTTGTTAGGCGTATTCGTAATCTGCTTTATATTGTTCGGCAGATTTTCAATTCACCTATGGAATTCAGGCCATGGACGAAATCGACCGCCGTATTATCGAGGCGCTATTTCGCGATGCGCGGCTGTCGATCAAGGAACTGGCGCAGCGAGTAGCGCTGTCGTCACCCAGTGTATCGGAACGGCTGAAGCGGCTGGAGGAGCGTGGCGTGATCAAGGGTTTCACATTGGAGCTCGACGCCAGAGCCATGGGCTATCCGCTGCAGGCCATGGTGCGGATCAAGCCACTGCCGGGCAAGCTGCATATCGTGCAGAAGCTGATCGAAGAGATTCCTGAAATTACCGAGTGCGACAAGGTCACCGGGGACGACTGCTTCATCGCTCGTATTCATCTGCGGTCGATCGAACAGCTCGACCAGATCCTGGATCGGATCGCGGACAAGGCGGAAACCAGCACCGCCATCGTCAAAGCGCAGCCCGTGAAGCGCCGGCTACCGCCGCTATAGAAATTTGCCGGCCCACACCACTAGTATTGCGCCACCTTGCGGGCATAGGCGGCCATGAAATCGATTGAGGCGGAGACGCCGCGCAACGACAACCAGACTTCCTTGCTGTCTTGTTCGCCGCCGGTCAGCGGCACGGTTAGCAGTAGGGAATTCCGCTCCTTCAACTGCTCGATCAGCGCGGCCTTGCGCTGGGGATCGGCGACGAAGAACTGGTTGACCGTATTGTAGCGGGTTTCGAGGTCCGCTGCGAAATCGAAGGTCTCGGGCGCCTCGCCGCCGAAAACCAGCACCAGCGACCGACTGGTGTCCGTCTCCACCCCGTCGGTTGCTACGGTGAAAGCGACGTCGAGTTCCCCATTGAGCCGGTTGCGAAACACAGTGAGCTTGTAGGCCGGCAGGTTGGCGCCGTTCAGCTCCTGGCTTCCCGTACTGGCGAAGCACGAAATGCCATAATAGTCCGCAGAGCCCTCATCGATCGCGTCCGGACAAGCAGCCAGCCAGTCGCGATGGTATTCCCGCCATTCGCCGAACGAATGGTGGAATGGCTCGGCCGCGAGCGGAAGCGTACATGAAAGAGCGGCGAGAAGAGCGAGGCTGATCCTGACGATCATTGATTTTCTCATTGGCTGGCGCCCCCCGGCGAAAGTGACTATAGCAACCCGCCCCGGCCTATACAGAGGCTAAATCGCGGAAATACCGTCATGAACGTCTCCCGGCACAAGGACCTGGTCATTTATGAGCTGGCGCCCGATGGTGGTCTGCTCGGCGACGACGTCATGGCGCCCGACATCATCGGGGAAGCCTATGAGGCAAATCCGGACATCATCGTCGTGCCGGTGACGCGCCTGGCGCCCGGCTTTCTTGATCTCAGTACCCGCATAGCCGGCGAGGTGTTCCAGAAGATGGAGCAGTATGGCCGCCGCCTCGCCATCCAGGGCGACATCATGGCCGACGTTACCGCCAGCAAGGCGCTGCGTGACTTCGTCTACGAAACCAACCGGCGCGGGCATCACCTGTTCGTCCCCGATCACGGAAGCCTCATCGCCCGCCTCGGTTGACTTGATCGGCGCGAGGACGATGCTGGCGGGATGCTGTTCGATTCGCCCATCCAGACCGAGCCCGACTATAGCCATGAGCGCCAGCTCAAGGCACGGGGTGTGCATGTCGTCGCCGGTGTCGACGAGGCCGGGCGTGGCCCGCTAGCCGGGCCGGTCGTGGTGTCTGCCGTGGTGCTCGATGCCAGCGCCATCCCGCCGGGCCTCAACGATTCCAAGAAACTCACCGAGGAACAGCGAGAACTGCTGTTCGGGCAGATCATGGCTACGGCGCTCGCCGTTTCGGTGGTGGTCGCCCCACCCTCGATCATCCTCTCGCGCAACATTCGCGGTGCCACGCTCTGGGGCATGGCGCAGGCCGCCTGCAGCCTCAGCCTTCGTCCAGACCGGGTACTGATCGATGGCCGCGACGTGCCGATGGGCCTGCCCTGCGAGGGCCTGGCGCTGATCGGCGGCGATGGCCGCAGCGTTTCCATTGCCGCCGCCTCCATCGTCGCCAAGGTGACGCGCGACCGCATGTGCCGCATCATGGATTGCGATGCGCCGCGTTTCGGCTTTGCCGGCCACAAGGGTTACTCCACCCCACAGCACATGCGGGCGTTGGTCGAACACGGTCCCTGCCGCCACCACCGCGAGGAATTCGCCCCGGTTGCCGAGGCTTGGGAACGGGTGCGCGGCCTCGTGCAGGTGGCCTAGTGCCAACCACTCACCGCCTTAACCATCCCTCTTAACCTCCCGCTAACCCCTTGCGAACGCTCCATTAACCCTGGCCGGCTATAACCGGGTGGTTAGTCCTTTGTTAGGGTTAAGTGTATGTTGCGTACCGCGCGTACGGCCCCTTCGGCCGCTGCGGAAGAGGCAGTTCGCCTCCCGATCGATACTATTCTGGTGGGCGATTGCATCGACCACATGAATGCCCTGCCGGCCGGCTCGGTCGACCTTATCTTTGCCGATCCGCCCTATAACCTGCAGCTCGACCAGGGTCTCACTCGTCCCGACCAGAGCAAGGTCGATGCGGTCGATGACGACTGGGACAAGTTCGACAGCTTCGCGCATTACGATACGTTTACGCGCGCCTGGCTTAAGGCGGCGCGGCGCGTGCTCAAGCCCGATGGTGCCCTCTGGGTCATCGGCAGCTATCACAACATCTTCCGCGTCGGAACGGCGCTGCAGGACCTTGATTTCTGGATGCTCAACGACATCGTGTGGCGCAAGGCCAACCCGATGCCCAATTTCCGCGGCACCCGCTTCACCAATGCGCATGAGACGCTGATCTGGGCGGCCAGGAGCCAGAAGAGCCGCGTCACCTTCAATTACGAAGCCATGAAGCTGGCCAATGACGACACCCAGATGCGCAGCGACTGGCTATTCCCCATATGCACCGGCGCCGAGCGACTCAAGGGCGAGGACGACGAGAAGGTCCATCCGACGCAAAAGCCGGAGGCCCTGCTGTTCCGCATTCTCAATGCGACCACCAAGCCCGGCGATGTTGTGCTCGACCCCTTCTTCGGCACCGGCACGACGGGGGCGGTTGCCCGCAAGCTGGGACGCCACTTCATCGGTATCGAGCGGGAAGAGACTTACATCAATGCCGCGCTCAAGCGCATCGCGGCCATCCGTCCCGGCGTATTCGAAGCCCTGCAATCGGTCACGCCGAAGCGCAAGGAAACCCGCATTCCCTTCGGCTCGCTGATCGAGCAGGGAATTATCGAGCCTGGCGCGCAACTCTTCGACTTAACGAAACGTTACTCCGCCATGGTTCGTGCAGACGGCTCACTTGTCTCCGGAACGCACCAGGGCTCCATCCACAAGGTGGGCGCCCTGGTTCAGGGTTCCGAAGCATGCAACGGGTGGACTTTCTGGCACCACGAACACGAAGGACGCGTATCGCCCATTGACGATCTTCGCACGGGCATCCGCGCAAAACTTGATTTGCTTTCCGCCTGATCCTGACCTCCAATCACGTCTCAGGCTCTACTAACTGGCCGCCGGTTTGCCCCGGCGGCCTTTTTGTTTGCCCAAAGGGCCGTTCAGCCTCGCCGGGCTGCATCGATTGCGGCGACGTCGATCTTCTTCATCTGCATCATCGCATCGAAGGCGCGCTTTGCTTCAGCGCCGCCCGCCCCCATCGCGTCGGTCAGGGTGCGCGGCACGATCTGCCAGGATACGCCCCACTTGTCCTTGCACCAGCCACAGACGCTCTCCTGCCCGCCATTGCCGACGATGGCGTTCCAGTAGCGGTCGGTTTCGGCCTGGTCGGCCGTGTCGATCTGGAACGAGAATGCCTCACTTTGTTTGAACTCCGGCCCGCCATTGAGGCCGATGCAGGGAATGCCAAACACAGTGAATTCGACGGTCAAGGCATCGCCTTGCTTGCCGGAGGGATTGTCACTGGGTGCCACCTGAATGGCGCCGACCGAACTCTCGGGAAAGGTCGCCGCATAGAACCGGGCAGCGGCCTCGGCATCCTTGTCAAACCATAGGCAAATTGTGTTCTTTGCGATTGCCATTGCTTCGTCCTTTCACTCGCATGGCTCCGATGCCTAGTGAAATGCGGTCACGCCTGATGCCGTTCCGATGCTGGAGCCGCGGACCTGTTTGGTCCAGCTAGGGCTTGGGCGGATTCCCATCGAATAGCGTTGCCCCCCGGACCGCTGGCAACCAGTGCTCCCGCCGTATCGTCCAGACTTCGAGCGTGGGTTTTATTCTGTTGGGCGCCGCATCCAGGGTTCCCAGGAACACCTCCACACCCACATCGAACAAATAGAACAGGCGGGAACCGCAGATCGGGCAAAATTGGCGGTCCTCATAGGTCTTCACTTCGCCTACCAAATCAAAATCGGCCCGATGCCAGTTTGCAGTGGCTGAGAAAGTCGACCCTGTCAGCTTCCGGCATGTGGTGCAGTGACAGAGGCCAGCCACATAGGGCTCGCCACGGACTTCATATCTGACGGCGCCGCATAGGCATCCACCTGTTCTGATGACTGCTGAAGCTGGCATGGGTCCGCTCCTGTTCACAGGCACAGCATCGCATTTGCAGCGCCCGATTCAAGCGACGCGTGCGTTCAAATTGCGTCTTCTATCCTTGTCGCCAGTTCCGCGCTCACCGGCACCATGGGCAGCCGCATTTCCGGGCTGTCGATCAGGCCGGCACGCCAGAGCCAGTGCTTGATGGCGCCCGGACTGGGCTCGGCGAACAACAGTCGCGGCACATCCGCCAGTAATTGCCAGTCGGCCAGCGCGCCGCGCTGGTCGTTGGCCAGCAACTTGTTGCGGATGGCGGCGAAGGCCGCGGTGTGGACATGGGCCGAGGCGAGAATGGCGCCGTCGGCGCCTTGCGTCAGGGCCGAATAATAGAACGCGTCCTCGCCGGTCAGCACGGCGAAATCGGCCGGCTTGTGGCGCACGAGGTCGAAGGATTGCGCCGGGTCGGCGCAACAGTCCTTGACGCCCACGATATTGCTGCGCTCGGCCAACTTCAGCATGGTTTCGTTGCCGAGATTGACGCCAGTTCGATAGGGGATGTTGTAGATGAGGATCGGCTTGTCCGTGCCGTCGGCCAGCGCCGAGAAATGCCGGAGCAGGCCCTGCTGGGAGGGCCGCGTATAGTAGGGACAGGCGATCAGATAGCCGTCCATTCCCCAACCATCCGTCTTCACCAATACCTTGCCCAGCTTGCGCGTGTCGCTGCCCGAAACGCCGAGGTAGATCGGGATATGCCTGCCCGCCGCCTGCAGCGTGCCGCGCGTCACCGATACCAGGCGTTCGGCTTCAGCGTCATCCAGTGACATGCCCTCGCCCGTCGTGGCGCCGAGGATGAGGCCGTCGACTGGCTGGGTGACGTAGTGGGCGACCAGCCGGCGCAACGAAACCTCGTCGAGCGCGCCATCGTGAAACGGCGTGATAAGCGGCAGCCAGAGGCCGTGCAAAGCCGAGCTATTGATTTCCATGGTCGTATCTCCTGTTAGGCCGGAGACGGAGCGCGCATAAAAAAGCCCCGTCGAAAACCGGCGGGGTCAATCTGATCGGAATGCTTGCTACCTGCGCGCGACGACCATCAGCCCCGAGGCGGGGCTTTTTTCGAAACGATGAGCTTGGTGCGGCGGCAGGTCATACCGTGAAGCTCGGGGATGCGCGAGACAATGTCAATCCCGACGCGAAGTTGATCAGTATCGACGCCCAGGTTCGCCCAATTTCTTAACGATGTCTGCGATCAATCGGCACAATTGCGAAGGACCAAAGGCCGGCGTTAACCGGCCATCGTCCAGCATGGCGCCTGTATTGTTTCGGTTGAGGGACCCTTGCAATGATCATCATGGTTGGGCTCAATATTGTTATTGCTGTCGTGCTTGGCTTCTCGGCCGCCTTGTGCGCCGGTGCCAGCATGGGCATGCGCGGCAACGTTCCCATGGCCTGGCTCGCCGTTGCAATGGCAGCCGGTAGCTTGCAGACGCTGGTCATGACAGTCGCCGAAGGGAGCCAGTGGGAAATTGCCGCCGGCGCGATCCTCGCCCCGCTCGCCTATATCTGTGCCGGTCAGGCCATCAGGGCCATGTCGCCCGTTGCCTCGCAAGGCCCGGTTCTCGTATCGGTCGTTACAGCCCTCTCCGGCCTTGCGGTCATCCTGCTCGCGCTCGATGCGCCCTTCTTCTATCAGGCTCTGAGCATTCAGGCGGCGTGCACCATCGCCGTCACCGACGCGACGATCCAGATGATACGACAGGCGCAGCGGCGCCTGCTCGACGCCGCGCTGGTAGCGGGTCTGGGCCTCGTCATGGTCACATGTGCCGCCCGCATCCCCATGGTGTTGTTCATCTTTGGCCCGGACGCGACCTTTGCAGAGGTTCACCAGACGGTATTTGAAACCGTGGTGATGAGCGTTTCAGGGCTGCTGGTTCCGCCGGTCATTTTCCTCCTCCTGGCGCGGAATATCAGCGATGTCATTGCCACCTACCAACGCCAGTCCGAGCATGACGGGCTGACAGGCCTGCTCAACCGCCGGGCATTCGACGCGGCGGCGGAAAGCTGTCTCAACGACGGCGGCGCGGTAATCTTCTGCGACATCGACCATTTCAAGCAGGTCAATGACCGCTTCGGCCACGAGGCGGGCGATGACGTGATCTGTACGTTCGCCGTGCTGCTGGCACGCACCGGACATCATGCGGGCCGCATCGGTGGCGAGGAATTCGCGCTGCTGCTGCCCGACAAGACCGCGGAAGAAGCCTTTGCGCTGGCCGACATGGTCAGGACCCGCTTCAACGAAACCATGCATCCGGTTCTATCGGCAGGCGAGCGGCTCAGCGCCAGTTTCGGCGTCGCCACCTGCGCTCCCGGAGAAAGCCCCCGAACCGCTTTCCGACGGGCCGATGTGGCGCTCTACGAAGCGAAGGAAGCCGGCCGAAACCGTGTCATCAGGTTTGCCGGGTCCAAGGAGAATGTCGGCATGGATCGGGCTCGCCACGCCGCCTAGCCCAGCCCGGCTTCCGACAGCACCTTTCGAAACAATGTGGGCAGTGCCTCGCCCTTGAGCGCGCGTGGTTCGGCCCACCAGCCGCCATCCAGTGCCGCCGGCACGACCCTGGCCGACCACACTTCCAGCTCCAGCCGGAAGTGGGTGAACACATGCACGATCCTGCCGCGATGTCGCCAGTCCGCCTCGGTGGGATAATCGGCAACCGGCAGTGCTGCTTCCCAGTCCGAACCCGGTACCTCGGTCATGCCGCCGAGCAGGCCCTTTGCCGGGCGGCTTTGCAGGTAGACGTCACCATCGGCATCCAGCATCACATAGGCATGACCGCGCCGCGTCGGCCGCTCCGCCTTGGCCGCCTTGAGCGGATAGATCGTAGGATCGCCGGCTTTGGTGGCGGCGCATCCCGGCTGGACCGGGCATAACATGCACGCAGCCATGCGCGGCGCACAGATGGTGGCGCCCAGATCCATCATAGCCTGGGCGAAATCCCCTGCCCGCTCCGGTACCGAACCCTGCAAGGCAGCGCGCAGTTCGTCCTTGGCCTCCCGCACCGGCACCGGCAAGGCGTAGTAGCGGGCCAGCACCCGATCTAGATTGCCGTCGAGCACGGCGATGGGCTCGTCGAAACAGATCGCTGATATGGCCGCGCTGGTGTAGGCACCGATGCCGGGCAGGGTCTGGAGGTCCCCCGATGTCTGGGGGAAGACGCCGCCATGCTGCCCAACGACCGCCATGGCGCAGGCATGCAGGTTGCGAGCGCGGGCATAGTAGCCCAGCCCGGCCCATTCCTTGAGCACGCTATCGAGCGGCGCGGCGGCAAGATCGAACACTGTCGGCCAGAGGCTGGTAAAGCGCAGGAAATAGCTCTTCACCGCCGCAACAGTCGTCTGTTGCAGCATCACCTCGCTCAGCCATATCCGATACGGGTCCGGCCGCACGCCTCTGGCCCGCTGCGCCGGAGACACCCGCCACGGCAGATCGCGCGCATGGCGATCGTACCAGGCGAGCACGGCCGAGGCGTCGACGAGGGTGGAATGGGGGACGTACATAGGCATCGGATACAGCCACCCCGGCCCCTCCCACAAGAGGAAGAGAGTCACTTCCGGTTCAGCGCGTTTTGGCGGCACGATGCGACCAGGTCTCCCCTTGTCGGGAGGGCTGCAGTGGGGCTACTCCATCAGCATGGCCAAAGACGACCTGCCGGAGCCCAAACGCCGCAACAGAACCATGTCCGTCGCCGACGTGTTATCGGGCGCGCTTGATCCGGTTTTGAAAAAGCGCGGCTTTGCCAGCCGGGACATCATCACCCACTGGTCGGTGATGGCGCCCAAGCCCTATGACAGTGTCGCCATTCCCGACAAGCTGACCTGGCCGCGGGGCGAGCGCAGCGCTGAGGGCGCTACGCTGATGCTACGCTGCGTGCCCGGGCATGCACTGGCCATCGCCCATGAGGGTCCCAAGATCGCCGCCGCCATCAACCGCTATTTCGGCTTCGTGCTGGTGGGTGCTGTCAGACTGTCGGCCGAGCCGTTCACCCCGGGTTCAGGCCAGAAGGCAGAAAAGAGCGACCAACCGAGCCAGAGCGTGATCGCGAAGGTCGGGGCCCAGGTGGCCGAAGTGGCAGATGACGATCTGAGGGAAGCGTTGCGGACACTGGGTCACGCGCTATCCAGCAGATCGGGGCAGAAATAGCCCGACTTTCCATATGACAATGCAACCGCGCCGTTCACCGTAGGTTGATGAATGTGCCCACTTGCCCACACATTTGCCCCGTGTAGTGTCGCGCACATCAAAACAGGAGCGTTAGCCGTGAAATTTACCCGCCGTGACACCCTTATGCTGGCCGCTGCCGCATCCGCGCTGAGCCTTTGCGGGGTTGCCACCGCCAGCGCTGCGGAAGGGGACATGATCGATGTCGCCAAGCTGATGGCGCCCGCCGGCGGCGTGGTCGATCATGTCCAGGGCAGCGAAACCGCGCCCGTCACCGTCATCGAATATGCCTCGCCGACCTGCCCGCACTGCGCCACCTTCTCCAATGACGTGATGCCGGCCTTCGTCGAACAATATGTCGATACCGGCAAGGTCAAGCTGATCGTTCGCCCCTTCGTTCGTAACGTGCTCGACGCCGCGGTGTTCATGTTGGCCGAAGCCGCCGGCCCGACCAACTACCACAACGTGCTCTCGACCTATTTCAAGACGCAGACCAACTGGGCCGCGTCGCAGACGCCGCGCGACGCCATCCTCGAAATCGCCAAGCAGCTGGGCTTTACCCAGGAAACTTTTGATGCCGCATTGACGAATCAGGCGCTGTTCACCGGGATGGAAGCCTTGCGCGAGCAGGCGCTCGACGAATTTGGTCTCTCAGGCACCCCGACATTCTATGTCAACGGCAAGACGCTCACTGGTGACAAAACGCTCGAGCAGCTTGCCGCTGAGATCGATCCGCTTGTCCCTGCCGATTTCGTCGCCACAACGCCCGCAGCGGCAACGCCAACGGCCATCCCTGTCGCTCCGGCAGAGCCGGCCGCAGCGCCTGCTGGCGGCGCTACTCCCGTGGATCCGGCCGGTGGCGCCATGGCTCCCGCAACGCCCGATGCAATGGCTCCGGCTACCCCCGCGCAGTAGTCTGCCTTCCGGCAGCGCCGCACAGGTGGCGCTGCCATGAAATTCTCCAGCCTCAAGCTTCACGGCTTCAAGTCTTTCTCGGACGAGACGACGCTCTTCATGGAGCCGGGCCTTACCGGCATCGTCGGGCCCAATGGCTGCGGCAAGTCCAATCTCGTCGAAGCGATGCGCTGGGTGATGGGCGAGAGCTCCTACAAAGCCATGCGCGCCTCGGGCATGGATGATGTCATCTTCTCGGGCTCGGGTAACCGCCCGGCCCGCAATTCGGCCGAAGTCACCCTCATCCTAGACAATGCTGATCGTACCGCCCCAGCGGCGCTCAACAATGCCGACGTGCTCGAAGTCACCCGCCGCATCGAGCGGGAGGCCGGCTCGGTCTATCGCGTCAACGGCAAGGAAGTGCGCGCCCGTGATGTGCAACTGCTTTTCGCCGATGCCTCCACTGGCGCCCATTCGCCCGCCATGGTGCGGCAGGGGCAGATCGGCGAGTTGATCGCCGCCAAGCCCACCGCGCGCCGCGCTTTGCTCGAGGAGGCCGCCGGCATTTCAGGGCTGCATTCACGCCGTCATGAGGCCGAACTGCGGCTGCGTGCGGCCGAAGGCAATCTCGAACGCGTCGACGACATCATTGCCCAGGTCGACACCCAACTCGAAACCCTCAAACGCCAGGCGCGCCTCGCTACGCGCTACCGCTCCCTCTCGGGCGATATCCGCCGCGCCGAGGCGACGCTTTATCATATCCGCTGGGTTGCCGCCCGTTTCGCCGAGAAGGAAACCGAAGCGCAGCAGGCCGTGCTGGTCCGCGAGCTGGCCGATGCCACGCATCTGGAACTGCAGGCGCAGCAGAAGCTCGAAGCCGCCGACTCTGCCCTGCAGCCGCTGCGCGACCGCGAGGCCGTCGCCGGCGCCGTGCTGCAGCGCTACACCATTCTCTCCGAACAACTGGCCGAAGAAGCTCGCCGCGCCGGGCAACGGCGCGCCGAGCTGGAAGACCGCATCCGCCAGCTTGCCGCCGACGGCGTGCGCGAGCGCGAACTGGCGAGCGAAGCCGAGACGACGCTTGCCGCCTATGCCGAGGAACAGGCGCGTCTCGCCGCCGAAGGCGAAGCGGCGCAGGCCGATTTCGACACAGCGCGTGGCGAGGCCGATGCGGCGCGCGTAGCCGTGACCGGCGCCGAGGCCGAGGCCCGCGCTGCGTCCGACGCACTGGCGCAGGTTCGAGCCCGGCGGGCGCAGGCCATCCGTTCCTCGCAGGACGCCATGGCCCGGATCAACCGCCTGACCCAGCAGGTCGCCGAGGTCGAGCACGAAGCCCGCAATATTGCCGCCAGCCTCGATGCGGACGAAACCTTGGCCCTCAAGCGTGCGGCACTGGCGGCTGCGCAGGCGCATATCGCTGAAGCCGAGCAGTTCGCCACAGCCGCCGAGGAGGTTACGGCCGCAGCACAAAGCAAGCTCGATGCGGCCCGCCCACGGCTGGCCGAAATCGAAGCCGCCCTCAACCGCCTCGAGGCTGAGGCCGCGACGCTGGGCAAGATGCTCAATGTGGGCGCCAGCCTGTGGCCGGCCATAGTCGACCAACTCAAGGTCGCTCCCGGCTACGAAACCGCGCTCGGCGCGGCGCTGGGCGATGATCTCGAAGCCAGCTCGGATGCGGGCGCGCCGACGCACTGGTCGGTCCCCGTCGACCATAGCGATGACGCCCCTTTGCCCCAGGCCGCCGAACCCCTCAGCCGCTATGTCACCGGCAGCCCGCTGCTCAAGCGCCGGCTCGACCAGATCGGCCTTATCGACGCGGCCGACGGCCCGAGCCTGATGCATGCGCTCAAACCCGGCCAGCGGCTCGTCACCCTCGACGGCGCGCTCTGGCGCTGGGACGGTTTCATCTCCGCCGCCGATGCCCCGAGTGCCGCAGCTCAACGGCTCGCGCAGCGCAACCGGCTGGCCGATCTCGACGAAGAAATTGCCCGAGCCAAAGGCGAACGCAACGCGTGGAAGCGCGACGTGGAGGTGCTCACCGCCGCGCTCGACGAGGCCCGCCAGGATGAGCGCAGCAGGCGCGAGGCCTGGCGCGTCGCACAGCATGCAATCAGCGCCGCGCAGTCCGAGGTCGACAAGGCGCAGCGTGCCATCGGCGACCTCACCACCCGCCAGTCGGCGCTTGAAGAAGCCCGAGTGCGGCTGGCCTCCAGCCTCAACGAAGCCGAAGCCATCCGTGTCGACGCCGAACGGGCACTGGTCGAAGCGGGTACCGAGGACGATGCGGCCCGCCTTGCCGAGGCCAGCCAGTCCGTGCTGACCACGGCCCGGGACCGGGCCGACCAGGCGCGGCTCAAGCTGGGCAGCTTCGAGACCGCCGCCCGCATGCGCGCAGGCCGCCTCGTCCAGCTCGAGCGTGATACACAGAGCTGGAACCGCCGTCGCGACGGCGCCAGCGCCCAGCTCTCGACGCTGGACCAGCGCAGCGCCGAGGTCAGCGCCCAACTCGCGACCGTCAATGAAACGCCCGATGGTTTCGCCGCCCGCCGCGCCCAGCTTGACGACCAGATCGAGGTCGCCAAGATCGAGCACCAGACGGCCGGCGACAATCTCAACGTCGCGCAATCGGGTTATCGCGAGGCCGACAAGGCGCTCAAGAGTGCCAGCGACCTGCTGGCCAATGCGCGGATCGAGCTGACCCGGATCGAGGAGCGGATCCGGGGCTTCATCGCCCAGCGCCAGCAGATCGAGCGGCAGATCGAGGAAGTGCTCGACATTCCTGCCGGCAAGACGCTCGAAGCCTCAGGCATCCGCGCCGGCGAGGCCCTGCCCTCCGAGGCTGCGATCGAGCAGAAAGTCGATCGCCTCAAGGCCGAGCGCGAGCGGCTCGGCGGCGTCAACCTCTCGGCAGAGAAGGAAGCCATCGAGGTTCAGGAAAAGCTCGACCTCATGGTCAAGGACAAGGATGACCTGATCGAGGCCATCGCCAAGCTCCGTCAGGGCATCCAGTCGCTCAACCGCGAGGGCCGCGCCCGGCTCAACGAGGCCTTCGTCAAGGTCAATGCGCATTTCCAGGAGCTGTTCACCACGCTCTTCGGCGGCGGCACAGCTGAACTCAGCTTCGTCGAAAGCGACGACCCGCTCGAGGCGGGTCTAGAGATCATAGCCCGCCCGCCCGGCAAGAAACCGCAGACCATGACGCTGCTGTCGGGCGGCGAACAGGCGCTCACTGCCATGTCGCTGATCTTTGCGGTATTCCTCACCAATCCGGCGCCGATCTGCGTGCTCGACGAGGTCGACGCCCCGCTCGACGACGCCAATGTCGAGCGCTTCTGCGACCTGCTCGATTCCATGCGCCAGCGCACCAATACGCGCTTCATGGTTATCACCCACAATCCGATCACCATGAGCCGGGTGGATCGCCTGTTCGGCGTGACCATGGCCGAGCGCGGAGTGAGCCAGTTGGTCTCGGTGGACCTGACCACGGCCGAGAGTTTCCGCGAGGCGAGCTAGGGTTACCCGGTGCTTCCCCCATCCGGGCCTCCGGGGAACTTGAACTTCTCGACAAGCGCCATCATTTGACATATAAACTACCTGTCATATGAGGAACAAGCCAATGACCGCCCTTGCTCAATCCGTTCCCGATATCGCCGACCGCCAGGATTTTTCCCGCGCCGCCGATCGGGCGCGTCTGTCGAAGGTGGCGCTCAAGGCCTATCGCCGGCTGGTGGAGCAATGGGGGTTGACCGGTCAGCAGGCGGCCGCCTTGCTCGACGTGTCTACCAGTACCTGGGAGCGCCTCAAGCAGGACGGCAAAGACAAGGCGTTGAGCCAGGACCAGATGACCCGGATTTCCGCACTTGTCGGCGTCTATAAGGGCCTCCACCTGCTGTTTGTCGACGACATGGCCGATCGCTGGCCCAACCTCAACAACAAGGGGCCGCTGTTTGTCCGCCTGAGCCCGATCGAGTCGATGATCAAGGGCGGCATTCCGCAGATGCTCGACGTGCGGCGCTATGTCGACGCCGTACGGGGGGGCCTCTGATTTGGCGGTCGACGACGTCCCCGTCGTTACCGAGGCGTTTCCCAGGACCATAAGGCTGGTGACGACCGCGCGCCTGCGCGCCGCGGTGCTGGCGCCACTGGTGGATAATGAGGACGAGCTCGCCCTGTTGGGCGAGATCGAAGGCGCGACCAGTGCCCGGCTGATCGCCGAGGATCGTGGCATATCCGGACTTCCGGCAAATGAGCTGGTTTATGACGTGCCCCACGCGCGCTTCATCAATGCCTCCTTCGCCTATGCCAAGCCGCAGCAGCCCAATCGGTTCAATGGCTCCAGCCGCGGCGCCTGGTATGCGGCGCTCGCGGTCGAGACCTGCCTCAGGGAAGTCGGCTTTCACCTGACCAATATGCTGGCCGATGTTGGCGACTTCACCGCCAAGGTGGAATATGCCGAGATGTTCTGCAGCCTCGCAGGCGACTTTCTCGATCTCCGGCAACGGCCCGAGCATCCGGCACTGGGCGCTGACACGACCACGGCCTATCCCATCGGTAACAGGCTGGCTGACGCCGCGCGGGTCGAGGGGCTCAACGGCATCATCTATCCGTCCGTCCGCCATGCCGGCGGCACCTGCCTCGTCGCCCTGCGTCCCGCCGCCGTACAGTCGGTGCGCCAGGGCGCGGTCTATCGCATGACCTGGCGTGGCCAGCGCGAGCCTGACATCGAAGGGCCCATCTAGCCTTCCGCACACCAAGAATCCCTGCCGCCTGCCCCTACTTCGCCACGATCGCCTGTGGACAGCATGCCGCACCCCTGCGACAAGCTGATTTCACCATACATATCAAAGACTTGCAGCCGGTAAGGTTGTCTTGACACTCTCAGACCCCACCACTATGTTGCGCGCGACTTAAAAGGCGTCCCGGAAATCCGGGGGAAAGCCGGCCGAGGGGAGCGCGCGGATGGCAAAACCGCAAGATACCGAAGGTCAGCCGGACAGCGCCAAAGGGGTGACGCGCGATCTTGCATCACGCATCGCCTCGGCCAAGCGGGAACGCGATATCGAGGACAACAGAGCCTCGAGGGACGCCTCCCCGGAGATGAGCGGTATGGCGCGCGGCATGCGCATCGGTACCGAGTTCATCGCCGCGATCCTGGTGGGTGCCGTTGTCGGCTACCTCATCGATCTTGGCCTGGGTACCAGCCCATGGGGCTTGCTCATCATGTTGTTGGTGGGCTTTGCCGCTGGAATACTCAATGTCACCCGCGTGGTGGCGCAGATGAATGCCGCTTCGCCTCCCCCGCCGGGGTCCGATCTTGGACCGGACGTGGAAGACGAGACAGACAATTGATGACGCTTAGAGGGCTCTATCTTGGCCGGTACTGATCCGATCCACCAGTTCGTCATCGAGGACATGTTCCCGATTCACCTCGGGGGCGATGGCACCGCTGGCAGCGGCCTCAACATCTCCTTCACCAATTCGTCGCTGTTCATGGTCGCCACCGTCGCGATCATCTCGCTCTACCTGATCCTGTCGACCGGTTCGAGGAGCGTGATCCCGGGCCGGGCGCAACTGGTCTCCGAGCTCATGTATGAGTTCGTAGCCAATATGGTCAGAAGTGCTGCCGGCACCGCGGGCATGAAGTTCTTCCCGCTGGTGTTCTGCCTCTTCACGTTCATCTTCACGGCCAACATGCTCGGCATGGTGCCCTATTTCTTCACCGTCACCAGCCACATCATCGTCACCTTCGCGCTGTCGATGCTGGTATTCCTCACGGTGATCATCTACGGCTTCGTCAAGAACGGCCCCAAGTTCCTCAAGCTGTTCGTACCGTCGGGCGTGCCCGGCTACATCCTTCCCATCGTGGCGCCGATCGAGTTCATCTCGTTCATGAGCCGCCCGATTTCGCTCTCTGTGCGTCTGTTCGGCAATATCCTGGCCGGCCACATCACGCTCAAAGTCTTCACCGGCTTCATCGTCACCATGTCCAGCCTGGGTTTCCTCGGCATCCTTGGTTCGGCGCTGCCGCTGATCATGGCCATTGCGCTCACTGGCCTCGAATTTCTCGTCGGTGCCGTTCAGGCGTACGTCTTCGCCGTCCTGACCTGCATGTATCTCAACGACGCGATCCACCCGTCTCACTAATCTACCAGTCACGGCGGGCTGTTCCGCCAGAACCCCCGCTTAAAAAGTCGCTTGAAAGGACTAAAAAATGGAAGCTGAAGCCGCAAAGTACATCGGTGCCGGTATTGCTTGTTTCGGTATGGCTGGCGCCGCTATTGGCGTGGCCAACATCTTCGGCAACTTCCTGTCGGGCGCCCTGCGCAACCCGTCGGCTGCTCCGAGCCAGTTCTCGAACCTGATCTTCGGCTTCGCCGTGACCGAAGCTCTGGGCATCTTCTCGTTCCTGGTTGCCCTGATCCTGCTGTTCGTCGTCTGATATCGACGTAGACCACCCGATTTCCGCAGCCGGGACCTGTTCCGGCTGCGCGCACTTCTCCGGCCTCTGCCGGATGACCGGATTTAACGGGACCTCACCTGATGGTAACGCAAGCCTACGCCCAAGAAGCGGCTGCACCGGCCGAAGAGCACGTTGAAGGCGCCGAAGGCACCGTCGACGCTGTTCATGCCGATCCGACCGCCGATACCCATGCCACGACCGAAGCCCATGGCGGCGAGGAACATGGCTCAGGCGTGTTCCCGCCCTTTGATCCGGCGACATTCCCATCGCAGCTGCTGTGGCTCGCCATCACGTTCGGCGCGCTCTACCTGCTGATGAGCCGCGTGGCCCTGCCCCGCATCGGCGGGATCCTGGCCAACCGCAAGGGCATCATCGATGCCGACCTCGCGGCGGCCGAGGCCTCCCGCCAACAGACCGATGCAGCCATCGCCGCCTATGAGGCAGCTTTGGCCGAAGCCAAGTCCAAGGCGCAGGGCATTGCCAACGAGACCCGCGAAGCTATCCAGGCGGACCTGGCGGCAAAGCGCAGCGCCGTCGAGGCCGACCTCACCGCCAAGGTGAGCGCGGCAGAGACGCGTATCTCGGCCACCAAGACCGAAGCGCTGACCCATGTCGACGAGATCGCCACGGAAACCGCGCAGACCGTCGTGACCCAGCTGGTGGGCGATGTTTCAGCTGATAGCGTTCGCGCTGCGGTCGCCAAGGCCAGCAAGGAGTAAGCCGTCATGGAATGGATGGACAACAGCTTCTACGCCTTCGTCGCCCTGGTCATCTTCGTTGCGCTGACCCTCTATTTCGGCATCCCGAAGATTGTCGGGAAGATGCTCGACGGCCAGATCAAGAAGATCGCCGACGATCTGGCGGAAGCAAAGAAGCTGCGCGAGGAAGCTGCGGCCCTGCTCGTCGAATATGAGCAGAAGCGCGTTGCGGCCGAGAGCGAAGCCGAAGGCATCATCGCCGCCGCCAAGGAAGAGGCCACCCGCCTCACCGCCGAAGCCCAGGCCTCGCTGAACGACCTCGTCACCCGCCGCACCAAGGCTGTGGAAGACAAGATCGCCCAGGCAGAAGCCCAGGCCGTCGCCGAAGTGCGGGCCCGCTCCGCCGATGTCGCCATCGAGGCAGCCCGACTGGTCCTGACCGATGAAATGAACCGCAAGGGCGGCGAAGTCGTCAACAAGGCCATCGCCGATGTGGGCAGCCGCCTGAACTGAGGTTCAGCCAACTGATGCATTTTGAGGCGGGCAGTTATGCCCGCCTTTTTCTTTGGCACCGAGCCGGGCGCGATTGACGCCCTGTGGAATCTCCACCATGGTGCCCTCGACTGCGGGAGAGACTGGATTTACTCCAGCGCCGAAGGAGCAACCGCCCCGGAAACTCTCAGGCAAACGGACCGCAGTCAGGTCAACAACTCTGGAAAGCGGATCGGGTAACTGGTCCCACCGAAGGAGCAACCGGCGCTCAGCCGGGAAATCTCTCAGGGCAAGGACAGAGGGGGCACGGAATTCGCCGCAGGGCGAAGCTTGTCGTGTCGCCTTGTTCATAATCCGGGATGTGTTGATGGCCCAAACCTCAGCCGAAGACCTCAAGACCACGCCGCTTTTCGAGCGCCATACTGCCGCTGGCGGTCGCATGGTGCCGTTCGGCGGATATTCCCTCCCCGTGCAATATCCGTCCGGCATCATGGCGGAACACAAGTGGACCCGCGAGCATGCAGGTCTGTTTGACGTGTCGCATATGGGCCCAAGCTTTTTGCTGCTCAACAGTCCCAGCGGCGATGCCGATGCCGATCACGCCGCTATCGCAGCTATCATCGAGCCGCTGATCTGTGGCGACATTGCCGGCCTCAAGCCCGGCCAGGTTCGCTACACGCTCCTGCTCAACGAAGCCGGCGGCGCCATCGACGATCTGATGGTCGGTCGCTCGCCGCTGTTCGGCGGCGCGCTCTATATCGTGGTCAATGCCGGCACCAAGGATGGCGACTTTGCCCGCATCGAGGCTGCAGCCGGCGACAGGGCAAAGCTCACCCGCGCTGATGGCGCGCAGGCGCTGGTGGCACTGCAGGGACCGGAGGCCGTCTCCGTAATGGCACAGCTTGCCCCCGGCGCCGGCGAGCTCGGCTTCATGCAATATGCACCCTTCGACTTCGCCGACCAGAAGATCATCGTGGCCCGCTCCGGCTATACCGGCGAGGATGGCTTCGAAATCCTCGTTCCCAATGCCAATGCGACCAAACTCTGGGATGCCCTCGTAGCCGATGAACGCGTCAGGCCGATCGGCCTTGGTGCCCGCGACAGCCTGCGCCTCGAGGCCGGCTTGCCGCTCTATGGCCATGACCTCGACGAGACCGTTTCGCCCATGGAAGCCGATCTCGGCTTCGCCGTCTCCAAGCGCCGCCGCGAGGCCGCCGATTTCCCCGGTGCCGCCAGAATCCTCGCCGAACGCGAGGGCAAGCTGAGCCGCGTCCGCGTCGGCCTCATCGTCGAAGGCGCCCCGGCGCGTGAGGGGGCCGAAATCCTCGATGCCTCCGGCAATGCCATCGGCGTCGTCACCAGCGGCGGCTTTGCGCCCTCGCTGGGCAAGGCCATCGCGCTTGGCTTCGTGCCGCCCGCCCAGGCCGCAGTGGGCACCAAACTCCAGGTCTCGGTGCGCAACCGGGCCCAGCCGGCCGAGGTGGTGCCCACACCCTTCGTGCCACACCGCTATTTCCGCAAAGCCAAAGCCAGTTGAGAGGCCCCGCCATGACCACCAAGTTCACCCCTGACCACGAATATATCCGCGTCGAGGGCTCGACCGGCATTGTCGGCATCACCCCCTATGCGCAGGAAGCTCTGGGCGACATCGTGTTCGTTGAGCTGCCCGCTATCGGCAAGGTCCTCAAGAAGGGCGACGAGGCCGCCGTGGTGGAATCGGTCAAGGCCGCTTCGGAAATCTACGCGCCCGTCGCCGGCACCGTGACCGAGGTCAATGAGGAGCTTTCCAGCAATCCGGGCCTGATCAACTCCGATCCCGAGGCCGGCGGCTGGATCTACAAGATCGCCATCGCCGATGCGGCCGAAATCGACGGCCTGCTCGATTCCGACGCCTATGCCGAGCTGACCCTCTAAGAGTATCCCATGCGCTATCTTCCCCATTCCGATCACGAACGCGCCGATATGCTCGGCGTCATTGGTGCGGCCAATATCGATGCCCTGTTCAGCGCCGTACCCAAGAACGCGCTAAAGAGCTTCGATCTCGGCCTTCCCGCTCACAGCCCCGAATTCATGGTCGAGGCCCATATGCGGGCTCTGGCCGGCAAGAACCA
>JBARWY010000051.1:0-8906 GCA_049647065.1 Devosia sp.
ATCTCCACCTGGATGCGCCGCCGCCCAAGGTGTCGGCCCTCGCCAAGATGGCGGCGGCCTACGAAGCCGCCATCGCGGGCTAGCCCCAAGTCATTCTGGTGCAGGACGCACTGTGGGACGGCTCAAAAAATGAACGCCAACCGCCTGGCCATCATTCCAACGCCACCCACTACAATCTTTGTCGATACACGGCCGGGGAAGCCGCCATCGCTTTCATCGAAGCCCGCAAGTGCCGGGGTTTTCCCGGGTTCGCGGCTGCGGCTCAGACTGCTCGAACCTGGGCCAGCCGCTTGATCGCATATTCGTCCTGCCAGCAGACGGCCGCTTCCCAGGCGGCCGACGCCTGCTCGGCAATGTCGCGCGCTGCGCCTTCCAGACCGGCAGCGTTGTAGGGCAGTACCAAGTCGAGGTCAGGCACGTCGACATGGGTCTCGTCCCAGTCGATCAGCGCGACCCGATCGGCCGTCATGCGGACATTGCCCGGACTATTGGGATTGCCGTGGACGACGCATGTCTGGCGACCGTCGAGCCGCGCCCAGGCTGCCCGGCATCGCGCAACGGCCTCCGTCGGCATGGCCGCGAGGTCGATCCGTGTTCCAGTCTCGGCATGCAGCAGGTCGGTCGATGATCGCCAGCCCGGGCGCTGCGGCCAGCCCAGCGTTAGCCGATGCAGCTCGCGGACCGTTTCGGCGACGCGACGCCAGTCGGCTTCCGTCTCGGGTGGTCCTCCCGCCATGTATTTCATCACGACCAGACCGTTTACGAACAGCCGGCCGTCCATCGCGGGGATCGGCACCGGCACGGTCATACCTTGACGGTCGAGGTGCTGGAGGAGCTTGGTCTCCCACGCGAGATCAGCGTCGCTCCTGGCGCCGAGACGACCAACAACAAGTTGCCCGCGGATACGAACGCTCCACACGTCGTTGGCGACTCCACCAGCAAGGCGTTCAATGCGCGTTGCGTCTTCGCTCCACTGGCTGAGTGCTTCCCACCCCATTAGCGACATCCTCTATGTGATCGGGATGTAAACTAGTTCGAACTCAGACTGCAAACAACGCGACTCCCCCTTTGCCTGTTGGCCTTGGCCATGGTTAGGCGTGGCCGCCGCCGCAACTGCAATAGCATCTCCATTGTCACGAGCGAAAGCAAAGCACCGCGAAGAAAATGGGTACGGCAGGCGCAGCTTTGGGACCCGGCGTCAATTACACCGGCCAATGGCTGGCTTAGTCTATCAGTGCGTCGGCAAAAGAACGCCAATCGTGTTCAGTCCTAGACTTCGAGGGTTTCATCATGAAATTGCGTGGAACGGTATTTGTTGCGCTTCTGACTATCACGACCAGCTTTTCAGCGGTCGCCCTGGCGCAAGGTCCGGAGGTTGGAGGGCACGTACTCTTCCAGAATGTTCGCATATTCGACGGCACGGGAAGTGCCCTGTCGGTCGCTTCCAATGTGCTGGTCAACGGTAACCTGATCGAGCGCATTTCCACCGACGACATTGAGGTCGAGGCCGGAATGACGGTGATCGAGGGGGACGGACGGACGCTGATGCCCGGGCTGATCGATGCCCACTGGCACGCCATGCTGATCCGACCTGACCCGGCCCAGTCCATTCATGGCGATGTGGGCTACAACAACATCGCTGCCGGTGACGAGGCCACCGATACGTTGATGCGGGGCTTCACGACCGTACGCGACGTTGGCGGGCCCGCATTCGGCCTGAAGGCAGCTATCGACGAGGGCATCGTAGACGGCCCGCGAATCTACCCGTCGGGGGCAATGATCACCGTCACCAGCGGGCACGGGGACTTCCGCCAGTTGTCGGACTTGCCCAGGACGATCGGCGGGCACATAGCCCGCATGGAGCAGATTGGCGGCGCCATGATAGCCGATAGTCCGGACGAGGTGCGGGTGCGGGTGCGCGAGCAACTGATGCAAGGTGCGTCCCAGATCAAGCTAACTGCCGGTGGTGGTGTGTCGTCGCCGTTCAGCCCGATCGACGTATCGACCTTTACCCTCGAGGAACTGCGTGCGGCGGTCGAGGCCGCCGAGAACTGGGGAACCTATGTGACGGCGCACGCCTTTACGTCGGCGGCAATCAGGCGGTCCATCGAGGCCGGGGTGAAGGTCATCGAGCACGGCTTCCTGATGGATGAAGAGACCGCCCAGCTCATCGCCGAAAAGGACATCTGGCTGAGCATGCAGCCGCTTCCGGAGGCGATGCGGCTGGGATTTCCGGAGGGCTCGGTTCAGCGCGAGGGCGCTGAACTGGTGTGGCCCGGCATCGCCAACGCCTACGAACTGGCGAAGAAATATAACATCAAGACCGCATGGGGCACCGACGTGCTGTTCTCCCGGGCACTGGCGCAGCAACAAGGCGCCATCCTGGCCTCGCTCACGCGCTGGTACACCCCCGCCGAAGCGCTGGCCATGGCGACGGGCACCAATGCCGAACTGCTCGCTTTGTCGGGCCTGCGGAACCCCTACCCCGGCAAACTCGGTGTCGTCGAAGAGGGTGCGCTGGCCGATCTGCTGCTGGTCGATGGCGACCCGCTGGCCAATATCGACCTCGTCGCCGATCCGTCCAATTTCGTCGTGATCATGAAAGACGGGCAGATCTACAAGGACACGCTGACCGATTGAGGATGCTTTGTGGACGAGGCACCGCCCCGTCCTCCGGCGCGACTTGAGCGGCGGCGGTTCTCGCGCGGGAGGATATCGCCATGGCCACGGTTGTCAGGCTTACCCAAGACCAGATTGAGCATCTGCTCGACGAAGCTGACCAGATGGAGCGATCGCTCAAGGAATTTCACGAGGAACTCGTGTCCGTCGGCACGCCCAAGGAAACCCTGCTGCGGTTCAACAATTTGCATGACCGCTTCACCGGCACGATGGCCTTCCTGCGCCGCCAGCGGGAGCTCGGTGGCCGGGACGCTGACTAGGCCTGCATCTGGGTTGCAGCGGTGAGCGTGGAGACAAAGCGCTTGGTACGGTCGTCATGAGGTGCGCCGAATACCTGCCCGGCGGGACCGGCCTCGACGATTTCACCACCGTCGAGGAACACCACGTTGCTGGCGATGGTGGCGGCGAGGCGCAGGTCATGGGTGGCCATGAGCATGGTGGTGCCGTCGCGCGCCAATTGCGCCAGGACCTCGACGACCTCGGCGGCCAGTTGCGGGTCGAGCGCCGAGGTGGGCTCGTCGCAGAGAAGGACCTTTGGCGCCGGTGCCAAAGCACGGGCGATGGCGACGCGCTGCTGCTGGCCACCGGATAGGTTGGCCGGCCAGGCCCCGGCCTTAGCGGTCATGCCGACCTTCTCGAGCAGTTCGAGCGCCCTACCCCGCGCCCGTTCGCGCGGCCATTTGAGGACGGTGACGAGGCCCTCCATGACGTTCTCAAGCGCCGTGAGATGGGGAAAGAGCTGGAAGTTCTGGAACACCATGCCGGTCTTGCGACGCAGTGCCAGAATGGAGACGCGCCCTACCTTGCCGCCGAGGGTGATGCGGACCGTGGCATTATCGATCGTCACCTGCCCTGATTGCGGCATTTCCAGCAGGTTGACGCAGCGCAGCAGCGTGCTCTTGCCGCTGCCGGAGGCGCCGATCAGCGCCGTAACGCCGCCCTCGGGCACGATGAGGCTGACGCCCTTGAGGACTTGCAGGTCGTGGAAGCTCTTGTGGATGTCTTCGAGCGCGATCATGAGCCCGCCTCGATATAGCCGCCATAGCGGGAGAAGCGCTTTTCGACGCGTGCCTGGAGGCTCGAGAGCACAGAACTCACCACCAGATAGATCAGCGCCACCTGGATATAGATGATGAGGGGCTCGTAGCTGGTGGCGACGATGCGCTGGCCCGCGCGGAACAGCTCCGGCACGGTAATGGCAGCGGCCAAGGAGGTGTCCTTGACCAGCGAGATGAAGGTGTTTGAGAGCGGGGGCACGGCGATGCGCGTAGCCTGCGGTAGAATGGTGCGGCGCATGGCCTGCGCCCAGGTCATACCGATGGAATAGGCTGCCTCCCACTGGCCCTTGGGCACCGCGATCAGTACAGCGCGGATGATCTCGGAGGTGTAGGCACCGACATTGAGGGTGAATCCGATCAGCGCGGCAGGGAAAGCATCGAGCACGATGCCGACGCTGGGCAGACCGTAGAAAATCAGGAACAGCTGGACGAGGAGCGGCGTGCCCCGGATGATCCAGACATAGAAGCGCACGATGGCGGCGAGCGGCCCGGGGGCAAAGAGCCTTACAACGGCGGCAACGAAGCCGACCGTCAGGCCGAAGACGAAGGACAGCAGGGTCAGCGGCACCGTGAACAGCAGGCACGCCCATAAGAGGGAGGGCAGCGCGTTGAGCATCAGGTCAAGCCAGTGCGGCATTGCGGTTTCCGTCGGATCATCAAAAAAGGTCGGCCGATCGTGTCGGCCGACCCCGGGATACTACTGCGGCAAGCAGCTTACTGCGAGACGTCTTCCCCGAAGTACTTCTGGGAAATCTCGGCATAGGTGCCATCAGCCTTGATGGCCACCAGCGCCTCGTTGATGGCGGCCAGCAGTTCGGGCTTGCCCTTGGCCAGCAGCACGCCAGAGAAATCGGCATCAGCGGCTGTGGCCACTACCTTCACGTCGGCATCGGGCTGCTGCTTCTTGAAGTCGAAGAAGGACAGGCTGTCATTGATGGTGGCGTCGGCACGCCCCTGGATGACCAGGGCGATGGACTGGTCGAAGCCTTCGGTACCGACGAGTTCGGCGCCGAAGCTCTCGGCAAGCTTGCCAAAATTGCTGGTCAGCGTCTGGGCCGACTTCTTGCCGGAGAGGCTTTCGAAGCTGGTGATGTCGGTGTTGTCGCCGCGGACGACCAATGCCGCCTTGGAGGCGATGTAGGGCTCGGAGAAGTCATACTTGGCCTGGCGGTCGGCATTGATGCCAACCTGGTTGATCACCACGTCGTAACGATTGGCATCGATACCGGCGATCAGGCCATCCCACGGGCCTTCGACAAATTCGGCTTCCACACCGAGCTGCTCGGCGAGCGCACGGCCGATTTCGACATCGAAGCCGACCAGGGCGCCTGTGTCATCATGGAAGGTGAAGGGGGCATAGGTGCCTTCGGTGCCGATGCGCAGCGCGCCGGCCGTCTTGATCTGGTCCAGCGCGGTCTGCGCGAAGACCGGAGTGGCAAAAGCGAACAGGCCAGCGGCCAGCAGCAGTTTGGTGAGCTTCATCGTCTTCTCCAGTGCAGCCGGCTCCTCACGGGGAAGCCGGAAATCTGGCTGGAAACTGCACCCGCAGGCTTATCGTTTCAACTGGCTGGATGGATGTTTTCCTCGGACGGGGCGGCACGCTACGCCTATGCTCGCATTGCCGATTTCCGGAGCCGCCGGTTGCTGAATACGGGATCGGGACGAGATCGATGCCGACGGCGTGTGGAAGCGCGTGGCTGACCGACGGCATGCAGCCGTCCTGTATCGGGCGTTCGATAGCCTGACGGCCCTCCGAACGCGTCCGTGGCCCGGCAATTCCGTTCGGACTGCAGATCGGCCCGGCGCTCCTGCTCGCCACCTGGTGCGTGGGGTCGGCGACGGGGCCTCATCGACCCCGCATCCTTTTCGGCTCCCTGGGCCGCGTCGACCACACACGAGGACCCCTACCTGCTCGCACGCGCGAAAACCTCGGACCGGTGCGTCCGTCAACAGCTTCGCGGCGCGCAAGCAGGACCGCGTCGCCAGCTAGAGCTGATGGGTCCGCGCGAGCTATGGATAGGCGGTAGAGCCGTCCGGCTTGCGCGTCACTTTGCGCTCCCAATGGATGTAGTCATCCTTTTCGAGCACTTTCTCGTCGATTTCGATGCCCCAGCCCGGACGGTCCGGGCGCAATTCCATATGGCCGTCGACCGGAATATAGGGGTCGATGGCCCATGGCGCGTGGATATGCGGCTTGAATTCGAGCACCTTGAAATTGGGCTGGGCGGCGCAAAAGTGGATATTCACGGCCGTTGCCAGTGGCCCCATCGGATTGTGCGGCGCAATGGTCACGTAGTGGGCCTCGGCCAGTGCAGCGATGCGGCGCATCTCGGTGACGCCGCCAACCACGCAGATATCGGGCTGGATGATGTCGGCCCCCTGCGCGGACAGCAATGCCAGGAACTCGAAGCGATTGTAGAGCGACTCCCCTGTGGCCAGCGGCACGGTGACCTTGGACTTGAGTTCTTTCCAGGCCGGAATGTGCTCGGGCCGGATCGGCTCTTCGTAGAAGTAAGGGTCATGCGAGGCGATAGCCTGGGCCAGTTGCACGGCCTGGTAGGGCTCGAAAATCTTGGCATGGGCATCGAAGGCGAATTCGTAGTGGCTCGGCGTCAGCTCGCGCACGCGGCCAAAATAGTCGCCGGTTTCCTTGACCAGTTCGCCCCAGCGACTGTTGTGCAGGTCACGGCGATAGGGGCTGAGCTTGAAGGCGGTGTACCCGTATCTCTCGTTCAGCTCAGCAGTCTGGTCGAGCGCGTGTTCGGGATCGGGCGCGGTATAGACGCCGCAATAAACCTTGACCCGATCGCGCACATTGCCGCCCAGCAGCATATAGACCGGCAGGCCTGCGGCCTTGCCAGCAATGTCCCAAAGCGCGTGGTCGATAACCGATATGGCCGCCAGCCCCAGCGCACCGGGCGGGAAACGGCACTGCTGGTTGAGCTTGAGGACCAAATATTCAACGCGGCGCGGATCCTCGCCGACGAGGTAGTTGAACATGTAATCGAGGATCGGCGGCAGTGCCCAGTCAGGGCCGTGATTATACGCCTCCCCCCAACCCGATATCCCCTCGTCGGTCTCAATCTTGACCACCAGCCTCGGACGGTCGTCCACGCGCTGCATGTAGGACTTGATTGCCGTGATCTTCATGAACCGGTTCCGGGCTGGCTTGCCTTGACGCGGGCAACGATGTCACGAAGCGCTGCGTGTTCCTCCTCGTTGAGGCGCTCCAGGCCCGGCGTCCGCACGGGCCCTACCGTTTCACCCAGAATGCCGAGGGCTTCCTTGACGACGGTGACATTGGCGCCGTTGAGATATTTGGTACGCAGCGCCTCAAAGCCGGCAATCGGCGCGATCAGTTCGCGTGCCTTGGCGTAATCGCCCGCATCGAGCGCTGCGAGGATCGACAGCGACAGATCGGGGAAGACATTGACCAAGCCCGAGGTGAAGCCGCGGGCACCCATGGCGTAGAAGGCGGGTGCCCAGCCCTCGGCCAGGCCGCAGACCCAGATAGCGGGGAGATCTGACGTGGCGCGAATGGATTCGGCCAGCAGCATCAGATTGCCCGAGGCGAACTTGACGCCGGCAATGTTGGGATGGCCGGCAAGCAGCTTGAAATCGCCGATCGAAAAGGTGTCGGACCGCACATATGCGATGACCGGGATGGTTGAGGTCTCCGCCAGTTCCAGAAAGTAGCGTGCCTGCGCAGCCGGCGCCGCAAAGGGGTCCATTGGGTGGTGGCCCATGATCGCGTCAGCGCCAGCGGCAATGGCATCGCGAGCCAGCGCCTTGGCCTCGACCAGCGAGCGGCCGACGGCGGCGCTGACAATGCTGGTGCCGTCGCGAGCCGCCTCGATAGTCAAGGCATGGACCTGGCGAACCTCGTCCAGCGACAAAGCGAAAAATTCGCCAGTATTGCCCGCCGCCATGAGATTGTGCACGCCACGGCGCGACAGCCGCGAAATCAGGGCCTTAAGCCCCAGTGGATTGATCGCACCATCGGCCAGATATGGAGTCACCGGAACACCCGAAACACCTCCGAGCGCAGCGCGTACTTTGTTTATGGCGTCCGACATGACCGCTCCTCAATTCCTCGAACTCGTTCCGCCGTGGTTGTGATGGACTAACTTTACGGCCGGCCTGTAATCTATGACCTCTGAAATATCAGATTTCAAGCGGTTTCAGGTACAATTCAAATCTGGCCGCGTACGGTTGATCGCCGATATGGTCGGCTACTCCGCGACGGCGTGCAGCGCCGAGCCCGGCCTATCGCTGTTGCGGAATACCAGGCGGAGGTAGTGATCGCCCGAACGCACGACATGGTCGCGCATGGCGCGCTCTGCGCCCTCGATGTCACGGTCGACGATGGCGCCGCAGATGGCACGATGCTCGGCCAGCGCGCGGGCTTTTTCCTCGGGATCCGAATGGATGATGCGGCGCGTGCCGGCATCGTAGAAGCGCTGCCGTTCGATCAACTTGCCTAGATACTGGCATTCCGATGCCCTATGAATCTGGTCGTGGAACTGCTCGTTGAGGGCAAGCAACCGATCGGGGTCCGTTTCCCCAGACGCCTCCGCCATGGCGGCTATGGTTTCCTGCAGGCTCCGCCGCCCCGCGTCATCTATGCGTCGCGCCGCAAGGTGGGCAATCATCGATTCAAGCGCTGCGCGTGCGAGGATCATCTCCTCCGCCCAGGTCCGGCTATAGAGCACGATGACACCGCGACGCGGGAGGGTAGCGATGAGGCCTTCGCTCTCGAGCTGCCGCAGGGCCTCTTTCAGTGGCGTGGTGCTGACACCCAGCTCCTCGGCAAGCTGGCGTTCGTTGAGCCGCTCTTGCGGCGTATAGCGGCCTGACAGAATGGCCAGGCGCAGCGCCTTGTGGACGTGATCGCGTAAGGTGATCGTCAGCTTGGGGTCCAACCGTTCAAGTCGGGCTACCGCCTGGTCCTGCATGTCAAAGTCTCCCCACGGCCTAGGCGTCTATTTCAACCGGCGCTGTTGAAAGCACAAGGCCGCTGTCAGTCGGCATAGCGCCAATGGCCTAGATGACCTCGCCTTCGGCATTGAACAGATGGATGCGCTTGGGGTCGATATGGGCGGAGACGGTCGATCCCAGTTCCACCGGACGCTGGCCTTCTAGCACGATGTTGATCGGCTGGCCGTCGGC
>JBARWY010000052.1:0-24149 GCA_049647065.1 Devosia sp.
GGCCCTGCTCAAGGATGGCGCCGAAGTCGCCGCACTGGGCAAGGGCGAGGAAGGCGTTGTCGTCTTCAACCAGACACCCTTCTACGGCGAGAGCGGCGGCCAGGTCGGCGATTTTGGCGTGCTCAAGGGCGAGGGCCTGGGCGCTATCGTCACCGATACGCAGAAGCATCATGGTGTCTTTGCCCATAAGGTGCGCGTCACCGAAGGCACGCTCAGGGCCGGCCAGCCGCTGACATTGGTGGTCGATCACGAGCGGCGCTCATCGATCCGCGCCAATCACTCGGCGACGCACCTGCTGCATGAGGCGCTCCGTATCGTGCTCGGCGATCATGTCGCCCAGAAGGGTTCGATGGTTTCAGCCGATCGCCTGCGCTTCGACTTCGTGCACACCAAGCCCGTTACCGAGCAGGAAATGGCCGAGGTGGAGGACATTGCTAACACCATCGTGCTGCAGAATACCCCGGTCGAGACGCGTCTGATGGGCGTCGAGGAAGCCAAGGAGTCAGGTGCTCGCGCGCTGTTCGGTGAGAAATACGGCGATGAGGTGCGCGTCGTCGCCATGGGCGAGCCCACCGGCAATGGCCTGGGCTGGTCGGTCGAACTGTGCGGCGGTACTCACGTGCGCCGGACCGGCGATATCGGCCTCGTCTCCATCGTCGCCGAAAGCGCTGTTGGTGCCGGCGTGCGCCGCATCGAGGCGCTGACCGGCAAGGCCGCGCGTCATCGCGGCAATACCCATGTGGCGATCGTCGATGCTGCAGCCGGCCTGCTCCGCTCGGGCGGCCATGAAGTGCTCGATCGCATCGCGGCGCTGCAGGACAATGTCAAAAAGATCGAGCGTGAGCTCACCGATGCCCGCAAGAAGCTCGCTCTCGGTGGTGGAACCGGTTCGGGCGCATCGGCAGCGGCCGACGAGATCGTAAACGGCGTCACCTATGTGGGACGCACCGTCGAAGGCATTCCGGCCAAGGACGTCAAGGGCCTGGTTGATGCGGAAAAGGCGCGCATCGGCTCCGGAATCGTCACTGTTGTCCTCAAGGGAGAGGATGGCAAGGGCACGGTCGCCATCGGTGTCACCGACGATCTGACGGCACGATACGCCGCCGGCAATCTGATCAAGCTGGCGACAGCGGCCCTGGGTGGGCAGGGCGGCGGCGGCAGGCCTGATATGGCCCAGGGCGGCGGGCCGGATGGCTCAAAGGCCGCTGAGGCCATCGCCGCCGTGCGCGGCGCTCTCTAGCGCGATGCCCGGTCCCGTCGAACTCCCGCTCGGTTTCGGGCGGGAAGCGTTCGGGACCGATCCTGCTGGCTATCATCGGGCGCGGCCGGCCTATCCGGCTGCGACCTGGTTGGCCCTGCGCCAGTGCGCGGGTCTTGCTGCCGGCACGGACGTGCTCGAAATCGGCGCCGGTACGGGGCTGGCGACCGGGCCACTGCTGGCGCACGAACCGGCGCGGCTGCTTGCCATTGAGCCTGATGCCCGGCTCGCCTCCTATCTGGTTGAGACGCTGCCCGATCCTCGGCTCAAGATATTGCAGCAGCCCTTCGAGCTGGTGGCCCTGGGCGACGCCAGCTTCGATCTGGCCGTCAGTGCCACAGCCTTCCATTGGCTCGACGCCATACCTGCACTGAACAAAATCCGGATGGCACTTCGCCCCGGTGGCGCCGTGGCGCTGGTCTGGAACGTGTTCGGCGATCCGCAGCGCCATGATGAGTTTCATGAGGCAACGATCCAGCTCTTCGCCGACCACGCAATCAGCCCGTCGGCGGGAGGCAATATGCAGGTGCCCCATGCTCTCCAGTCGGATGCGCGTCGCGACGACTTCCTGGTCGCAGGCCTGATCCCTGACGAGCCGGAATACATTGCCTGGACCCTGTCCCTTGATGCTGAAGGCATCCGCGGGCTCTATGCCAGCTTCTCCAACGTGACCGTGTTGCCGCATGACGAGCGTGGCCCGTTGCTCGATGCCTTGGCCGAAACGGCGGCGGTGCGGTTCGGCGGACAGGTTGAGCGGAACATGGTCACCGCGATCCACATCGCGCGCCGCGGGATCGACTAGGGAGGGTGGCCCGGATGGAGCCAAACCGAGGAGGCCGACCGCCATCCGGGCGCTAGTCCAACCGAGCCGGCCGGACCAACGAGTGTTCATGCCCCTAGAGAGGCATGTTGGCCGTGATGAAAGCGACGATCTCTTCGACGAGCGGCGCGGCGGTCTTCAACTTGAACAGCAGCAGCGCATGAAACGAGCCGGGATAGATCGAGAGCGTCTTGGGATCCGCGGCGAGCTCCGCCATGTGGCGCGTGGCACGGTTCCAGTTGTCCCCCTCGCTGTTGATGAAGAGCTTGGCCGCTGGCGTGGCTGGAGCGCCTCGTCGCTGGCGCGCAGGGCGCCGAAGCTGAGCGGGGCCGCAATGATCACATAGGCGTCCGGGACGCTTATCTGTTGCAGGCCTTCTTCGATGCCGCTCTCACCGGCCGCGCGATAGTGCTGGATGTGCGGACCAATGCCATCGTGCGCTCGACGCTGGCCAATATCGTCCGGGAAGGGACGATGCAGCGCGATAGCAACTGGCCATGCCGGACCCGCGCCTTCCTCATCGAACTGTTGTTCCAACTGCGCCTGACGTTGGAGCGGACTATGCCGGCAAGCGATGGCGACGACCTGTTCGATCGCGCCTTGTCGATCATTCACGGAAGGCTCGCCGAGAAATTCTCGGTGCCGGAGCTGGCGCGATGGTGCGCCACCAACCGCTCCAGCCTCAATGCGGTGTTCCGCGCCCAGACCGGGCACAGCGTCCACGCTTACCTCATGCAGATACGCATGCAGGTGGCGGTGCTGTTGCGCGATACCGGACTGCCGGTGTCGGAGATATTGGTGCGAGTGGGCTATGAGAATCCCAGCCATTTCTCCCGACAGTTCCGGATGCTGCAGGGCGCCAGTCCCGGTGTCTACCGGGCAGCGGAGTCAAATTTGCCCGGCCCCGTCCATAGGAGGCAGCGCGACCTACTGGGTGCAGTTCCCGCCTGAGACCGTCAGAGTCCGGTGCGCCAGAAGAATATCCGCGGCTTCCAGACGATCTTCAGCTTCTCCGTCAGCACATTGGCGAGGCCCGCCGCCAGCACGATGACAAGCCCGATCACGGCGACATAGTCTGGGTATTCCCCGAAGAACATCGCGCCGAAGACGATGGCCCAGATCAGCTGGCTGTATTGCACCGGCGCCACGAGATTTGCCGGTGAGCGCCTGGCCGCGGCAATCAGCAGCAGGCCGCCTGTGCCGCCCAGAAGCCCGATACCGAGAAACACGGCCATCTGCTCGAGCGAGGGCATCACGAAAAACGGGATCATCAGCACGCCGTTGATCACGCCCGAATAGAGCACCTGCAGCCCGACCAGGCTGACGCGCCGTTCCCGGGGCGCCACGTGGCGCAGCACGATGGTGGTGATGCCACCGAGAAAGACGCTGCAGAAAATGGCGAGGTGACCCAGTTGCAGGTCGCGAATGCCGGGCCGGATAACCAGCACGACGCCCAGGAAGCTGATGACCAGCAGCAGCCAGCGATGCAGCGCCACATGCTCCTTGAGCACCAGCACACCGAGCAGGGTGACGACGATCGGCGTCAGGAAGCCGATGGCATAGACCTCGGCAAAGGGGACGTGGGTGAAGGCATACATCACGAAGGCGGTGCTGGTGATGGCGGTGGCGCAGCGCAGATGCACCAGCCAGGGATGCTGCAGCTTGTAGATGTCACGCCACCGCTCGCCGCGCTTGGTCAGCATGGCGGGAATGATCGACAGGCTCGTCGTGAAGAAGGCAATCTCGAACACCGACATGGCCGGGCCCGTAGCCTTGATCAGCGCATCGGCGACGGAAAAACTGGCATAGGCCAGGAACGCAAGGATGACGCCGACCGGCATCGAAAAATCCGGAAAGTATGAGGAAGAGTCGGAGTATGCCCTACCATACAAGCCTTGCCGGTGGCCGTCGACCGGCCGCGCCACCGTAACCGAACTAAATTTCGGGGCCCTGAACCTCGGTTATATTGGTCGGTGGTCCGGGGCGCTGGGCGCGGTATTCGGCAAAGCGTCCGGCGATGCGGGTGCGAGCCCCGTCGACGAAGACATTGACCAGCCCCGATAGCACCACCACGGCCAGGCCGATATAGGCGATCAGATCGGGATATTCGAAGTAGAAGAACGCCCCCAGCCCGATGGCCCAGACGATCTGCACATATTGGATCGGCGCCACCTGGCTGGCCGGCGCATTGCGTGTGGCGGCGATCAGCAGGATGTGCCCCATACCCACCATGCTGCCTGAAGCCGCGAGCAGGCCGAATTGCTGCGGCGTCGGCATGACGAAGGTTGGCGCCATCAGGACGGCATTGATGACGATGATGTAGAGCGCCGGCAGAACGATGAGGCTCACCCGCTTCTCGGTCGGGGCGATGACGCGCAATATCGTGGTTGTGGAGGCGCCGAACACGGCGCACAGCAAAGCTGTCAGATGCCCGAATTCCAGCTCGCGGAAGCCTGGGCGCACCACCAGCATCACCCCGAGAAATCCCAGCGCGAGCATGGCCCAACGCACGAGATCGACCCGCTCCTTGAGAATGAAGACCGACATCACCGTGATGAACAGCGGCATCATGAAGAGCAGCGAATAGGTCTCGGCGAAGGGGATGGTGGTGAAGGACACCGTGACCAGCATTGCCGAAGTCACGCCGGTGAAGGAGCGCATATGCACGAGCAGCGGATGCTTGAGCTGGAAGCTGTCCCGCCAGCGTTCGTGCTTCGGCTTGGCGAAGGCTGCCGGTATCAGGCCGAACACGGCGACGAAAAAGCCGATCTCGAAGATGGAGAGGTCCTGACCGAAGCCCTTGATGATGGCGTCGCCGCACGAATAGACCGAGTAGGCGACAACCGCGTAAATCACGCCGACCGGCATGGCAAATCCAAAAAACACGAGTTTCGGGCAATGCGGGCGACCCTAGAGTGCGCCGCCACCGCCGTCGATGGAATATCGCGTGGCTGCGGCGCTATCGCGCGGCCGTGGCGGGCCCGATGAGTTCGATGCGGTTGGTCCACAGATAGCCGTCAAAATCCTCTGGCACCTGGGCAAGCTGATCCAGTGTGTCGATGCCGGCGGTGCCCGGGTCCCCTGCGCCATAGGGGCCGAGCAGGATCACCTCGCTGCCGGCACTGCGGATGCGCTCGAGGAACAGGTTCGGCCAGCCCCAGACGAAAGGCGCGACATTGATGGGCAGCATCACCTTGGTGTTGCGGCAGGCTTCGGGCACGTAGCCGGTCCATCCGAGCCCCTCATATTGCAGCAGGCAATCGACGAGGCCGCGACGCGACCATACGGCGAGCCCGTCAATGAGGTCCGCGGCGCGAAACGTCGGCTCGTCGCCGCCATAGGCACCCCAGATGGCGTGGCGCCATTCGGGATGCTCGCTCAACAGCGCGGCCAGCATGTCGCCCTCGCGTTCCTCACGGCTCTTGAAGTTGACCAGGAACCGCCGCTCCGGCATCGCCGAAAACACCTCCTTGAGTTCAGGCATCATCCCGATGCCAGTGCCGCGCAGCGGGAACGTGGCGCCACCATCGGCAGTATAGCCGTAGCCGATGTCCAGGGTCCTGAGATAGGCCATGTCATGGCTGCGGGCCTCGCCAGTGCCCTCGGTGCGGCAATCGAGGGTCCAGTCATGCAGCACCGCGAACTGCCCGTCAGTGGTCGGGTGCACGTCGAGTTCGACGATGTCGGCACCGGCAGCGAAGGCGGCCTGCATGGAGGCAATGGTGTTCTCGATATAGGCGTGCTCAGGCGGGTTGATGCGCTCGGCGGTGCAGGTATCGTTCTCCAGAGCCTCGCGGGTGAAGGTCTGGTGGATGCCGCGATGGGAAATCAACGCCACCTGCGGATCGGCCGGCGGGGCCACGCGCCAACTGGCGTTGAACACATAGATACCGGCTGCCAGCACCAGCAGTGCCAGCAGAATTCGCCGCAACCAACGCATCGTGATTCCCCCAAGGCCTGCGCGGAGATTCGGCAGTCATTTGGGTTGAAATGTGGCGCCGCTTGCCAGCGGGCAGCGAATCTCCCATCACTGTCCGCGATGGTTCCTGCCACCCTCCTTGGGCGGCGGGATTAAAAGGGAACACGGTGCGACGTACCCATCAGGGCGCAAGACCGTGGCTGCCCCCGCAACTGTGAGCGGATAGCGACACCGGGAATTACCACTGGCCGTAAGGCTGGGAAGGTCCGGCGTCGCAGCGACCCGCAAGCCAGGAGACCTGCCGTCATCATTTCAATTCAACCCGGCCGGGGTGTGCCGCGGGAGACGATGATGACCAGTTGCCGCGACATCGCTGCTATTCCACTGCTCGGATCGCCCGTGCCCCCCTGCCTTTTGGCGGAGGTTGCCCATGGCATCCGGCGGTTCTTCGACTGATCGCTTCACCGGCGAGAGACCCGCGCGGCTGGTCCTGGATGACCTGAGCTGGGGCGTCGTGCCCGGTCGACCCATTGTCGGCCCGATTTCAATCACCGTGGAGCCGGGCCAGATGCTGGTTCTGGTCGGTCCCAACGGGGCCGGCAAGTCCAGCCTGCTGCGATGCCTCTACCGCTACCATCGTCCCTCCACCGGCCATGTCCGCCTCGACGGCGAGGACATCTGGTCGCTCCCCGGCAAGGCCGTGGCGCGGCGTATCGCGACAGTCCTGCAGGAGCCGGCGAGCGACTTCGGCCTCACCGTTGCCGAGATCGTCGAACTGGGCCTTACGCCCCATCGCGGCGGCTGGGGTACGGACTGCACCGATTATGAAGCCGTCGAGGCCGTGCTGGCGCTGATGGAACTGACCCATCTGGCGCCGCGCGACCTGGCAACGCTCTCCGGCGGCGAGCGGCAAAGGGTGATGATTGCCCGTGCCTTGCTGCAAAAGCCTGATCTTCTGATTCTGGACGAGCCCACCAATCATCTCGATATCCGCCACCAGCTCGAAGTGCTGAACCTGCTCGGCCGGTTACGCTGCACCGTCATCGTCTCGCTGCACGACCTCGCCCTGGCCTCGGCTCACGCCGATCGCGTGCTGCTGCTCGATGGCGGCAGGCTCGCCGCCACGGGTGCACCGGCCGAGGTGCTAACTCAATCCACCATTCGTGCGGCCTTCGCCGTCGAAACCCTGCTCGACGCCCATCCGGCCACCGGCCGGCCGCGTCTCAGCTTCTATCTCCCCAACCAGATCCAGGAGTGATCCCTATGCGCCTTGTCTTTGCACTTGCCGCACTCGCCACGGCCAACGCGTCCGCTCTCGCTGCCGGCTACCCGGTCACCGTCCAGAGCTGCGACCGTGACGTCACCTTCGAGGCCGCTCCGCAGCGTGCCGTGTCCAACGACGTCAACCTCACCGAGATGATGCTGGCTCTGGGCCTGACGGAGCACATGGCCGGCTATACCGGCGTCTCGAGCTGGAAGACGCTCGACGAGAAGCTGCGTCAGGGCGTTGCCGAACTGCCCGAGCTGTCGCCGGAATATCCGAGCAAGGAGGTACTGCTCGGCGCTGATGCCGACTTCTACTTCGCCGGTTGGAATTACGGCATGCGCATCGGCGGCGAGGTCACGCCGGAAACCCTGGGCGCGTTCGACATCGCGGTCTACGAGCTCACCGAGAGTTGCATCCACATCATGGACAAGCCCAAGTCCTCGATGGACGACGTCTACAACGACCTGCTGAACCTCGGCGCCATCTTCGATGTTTCTGACCGCGCCACGGCACTGGTCGGTGCCTACAAGACGGACCTTGCGGATTTCCAGGCCACCCTACCGACCTTGGAGGCCCCGGTTCCGGTGTTCGTTTATGACTCGGGTGAAGACAAGCCGTTCACCGCCGGGCGCTTTGCCATTCCCACCGCGCTGATCGAGGCCGCCGGTGGCAGCAATATCATGGATGACGTGGCGTCGAGCTGGGTCGAGATCGGCTGGGAGCCGGTGATCGAGCGGAACCCGGAAGTGATCATTATCGTCAACTATGGCGATGTGACCGCCGAGCAGAAGATCGACTTCATGAAATCCAACCCTGCCTTCGCGTCCATTCCAGCCGTGGCCAATGATCGCTTCGTGGTGCTCGAATATGTCGAGGCCACGCCCGGTCCGCGCAATATCGAGGCCGTGAAGCGCCTCGCTGCCGCCTTCCGGAAGTAGCCGCGTGTCGCACCGCCACCTTGTCACCGGCCGCCGCCACACGGCGATCCACTGGATGCCGGCCCTCGTCGTGGGGCTGGCCGTCCTGCTCGTCGTCACCATGTCGGTGGCCGTCGGGGCAGGGGCGGTGCCCATTCCCTTCGACACCGTCTGGCGCATTATCGCGTCGAAGCTCCTTCCGGGGAGCGTGGTCGCCGATTGGACGTCGGGCCGCGAAAATATCGTCTGGGAGGTGCGCGTGCCGCGTATCGTGCTCGGCGCCATCGTCGGAGCAAGCCTCGCCATGGTGGGCGCCGCGCTGCAATCGGTGACGCGTAATCCCTTGGCCGATCCGCACCTGCTGGGCATCTCGTCAGGCGCCGCGTTCGGCGCCATCCTCGTGCTGCTGCATACCGGGATGTTTCTCGGCCTCGTCACCGTGCCGCTCTTCGCCTTCATCGGTGCATTGGTGGCGACGGGGTTGGTCCTCGCGGTCTCCAACCTGACCAAATCGCAGTCCGCCGGCCGGCTGGTGCTGGCCGGTGTTGCCGTCAGTTTCATCATTACGGCGGCTGGCAATCTCTTCATTTTTCTCGGCGATCCGCGCGCCGCTCATACGGTGGTGTTCTGGATGCTGGGCGGGCTGGGTCTCGCCCAATGGCAGCAATTGCCGTTCCCGCTCGCCGCGCTGGTGCTGTGCGGTGGTTATCTCATCGCGAAAGCCCGGGCGCTAAACGCAATGACGCTGGGCGATGAAAGCGCCACCACGCTAGGCATTCCGGCCCGGCGCTTCCGGCTGACCGTCTTCGTCATCTGTGCGTTACTCACCGGTTCGGCAGTGGCCTTTTCCGGCGTCATTGCCTTTGTCGGCTTGATGATCCCCCATATCGTGCGCACCGCAGTTGGAGGCGACTATCGCCGCGTGCTGCCGCTATCGGCGCTGGTCGGCGCCATCTTTCTCGTGCTGGCGGACATCGCGGCCCGCACCCTCATGCCGCCGCAGGACATGCCGATCGGTGCGCTTACGGGTATCATTGGCGGTCTGTTCTTTGTCGGGTTGCTGCGCTGGCGTAGGGCGGGCGCCGAATAGTTCTCGTACAAAGTGCTGCGCCGGCTGAATGAAGTGTTCATCCCGGCGTCATTTGCCGCATGATTTGAATTGCTCGCCGTTGAACAGTCCTCGATAACCGAGGCTGTCATTGCTGGAGGGCTACCATGCGGATTGTTCGAAACTTCTTGCTGGGAGCCATTGCGGCGCTCGGCCTGGCGCTGCCGGCGGTTGCCGCCGAGCGCGCCATTATCGTGCTTGATGGGTCGGGCTCCATGTGGGCGCAGATAGACGGCAAGGCGCGCATCACCATCGCGCGCGAAACGCTTCACGAAGTATTGGCGACGCTGCCCGGCGATCTCGAACTCGGCTTCATGACTTACGGTCACCGCGAGAAGGGCAATTGCGACGATATCGAAATGCTGATCGAGCCCGCGACAGGCACGGGCTCAGCCATTGCCGCTGCCGCCGACAACATCAATCCCAAGGGCATGACGCCGATTTCGGACGCCGTGCGCCTGGCTGCCGAAGACCTGCGCTTCACCGAGCAGAAGGCCACTGTGATCTTGATCACCGATGGGCTGGAAACCTGCGAGGTCGATCCATGCGCACTGGCGTCCGACCTTGAAGCCCAGGGCATCGATTTCACCACCCATGTCCTCGGCTTCGGTCTTTCCGACGAAGAGGGCCAGCAGGTGGCCTGTCTCGCCGAGAATACCGGCGGCCAGTACCTGTCGGCCAATGATGGCGATGCGCTGGTCGAGGCGCTGACCACGACCGTGGCGCAGGTGGTCCAGGCCGCGCCGGAACCGCCCCCCGAGCCTGAGCCCGAGCCGGTTGCCGAATACAACTACAAGCCGACGGCCTCGCTGTCGGAAGGTGGCCCCGATCTGGCGACCGAAAACGCCGACCTTGTCTGGGAATGGCACACAGTGGCTGCCGATGGCAGCAAGGGCGAGTATGTCGGCACCGATTACAATTCGGACTTCGAAGGCTCGCTCGAACCCGGCGATTACATCATGACCGCGACCATGGGCTATGCCAGCTCCGAGCAGCCCGTCACCATCGAGGCTGGCAAGATTGCCACGCCGCATTTCATCATCAACGGCATCTATCTCAAGCTGCACCCGCTGGCAGCCGAGGGCGCCGAAGTCGATGACGAGGCCTCCACCGAGATCCGCCATGCCGGCGAATATGTCACCACCGTCTATGGCGATGTTGACCTCGTCGTCCCGGCCGGCGCGCTCGAAGTCGATGTCGCGATCGGCGAAGCCAAGGTTACCCGCGGCTACGACGCCAAGGCAGGCGATACAATCGACGAAGACGTCATCGTCGGTTCTGGCACAGCCCATATCGTTTCGGAATATGTCGCGGGTACCCCGGTAGAAACCGACATCTTCATCGAGGTCGTCGAGGCCACGGCAAACCTTGAGGGTGAGCGAAAGTCCGTTGCCTATACCTATGGCGGCGACATCAGCTTCGACCTGGCCGAGGGCGACTATGTCGCCACCTATGACCTGGGCGGGGCCAAGGGCGAGGTGCCTTTCTCGGTCAAGACCGGCGAACGCGTCGAAGTCCCGGTCATCATGGATGCCGGCATTCTGTTCGTCACCACGCCGGGCGACAACTATGTCGAGATCCTGAGCGTTGCCAAGAACCGCGAAGGCAATCGCCAGTCGTTCGACTACGGCTATGGACCGGAATTCCAGACGGCACTGACTGCGGGCGACTATATCGTCGCAGCCACGATTGGCGACACTGTCACCGAGACCCCGGTCACCATCAAGGGCGGCGAGCGCTTCGAGCTGAAGGTGGAAGCCGCGCCAGCGGGCGGCAAGAAGAAGTAGCTGGATGCCGCAGAAATACGAAGGGCGCCCCGGTGGCGCCCTTTTTGTTCGGTCAGTCGTCGAAGTTGATATCGCCGCCGCTCGACGCATCCACGTCGCGCTTGGCCGGATTGCCCGAGACGTCGACGTCGCCGCCGCTCGAGGCCTGGGCCTTGAGGTTAGCAGTGGCATGGACCGAGATGTTGGCACCGCTCGACGTGCTGGCCGTCACGTCCGATGTGACAAGATTTTCCGCGTCGATGTCGGCGCCGCTGGAAGCCTCGGCGATGAGCGAATCCGCGGTGCCAGAAATGTCCACGTCGGCGCCGCTTGAGGATTCAATCCGAACCACGCCCAGCGTCGCGTCGGTTACCTCGATATTGGCGCCACTGGAGGCGTTGAGGGTCAACTGCCCGGAGGTCAGCCCTGCTGCCCGCACATCGGCGCCCGAACTGGCGTCGATACCAGTCAGCTCGGGCAGGGTGACTTCGATCGTCACGGCATTGCCGCTGCTCAGCAGCATGCCGAGCAGCCCGCCGCTGAGGATGAAGTCGAGAAAGTTCTGGTCGAGCCGTGCCGTCAGCACGCCGCCATCGGCGCTGAGCTGCAGGCTGTCCAGCGCCTGGGCGCTGTTGGAGGTCGCGGTGACGGAAAAGCTGTCGCCCAGGGTGACCACCGCGTCGAGACCGGTGGCGATGTCGACCTTGTCGAAGTCCGCAAGTTCGAATGTCCGGGTCTCCGCCATGGCGGTTCCGGCAAGCGAAAGCCCCATTACGGTTCCCAAGGCCAGTGTGACGGCAGTGCGCATGAATGTGCTCCCTCGTTATGTCACCGGGATATGGGGGCCAGATCGCGGCGCTCAAGGGATCGTGAAAATATAGTCCGCGCGGGGTTGCAAGGCACATTGGTGTGCCTAAGGCGGGAGCAAAAAAAGGCCGGGTCGCATTGACCCGGCCTCCGAATTCTTGGGCAGTGGGTGAGCTTACGCCATAGCCTTCTGCAGGTTCTGGTCGATGGCGTCGAGGAAGCCGATGGTCGAGAGCCACGGCTGGTCCGGGCCGACGAGCAGGCTGAGGTCCTTGGTCATCTTGCCCTCTTCGATGGTGTCAACGGTGACCTTTTCCAGCGTCAGAGCGAACTTGGCCAGTGCCTCGTTGTCGTCGAGCTTGGCGCGGTGGGCGAGGCCACGCGTCCAGGCGAAGATCGAGGCGGTCGAGTTCGTGGACGTTTCCTTGCCCTGCTGGTGCTGGCGGTAGTGACGGGTCACCGTGCCGTGGGCGGCTTCGGCTTCCACGATCTTGCCATCGGGCGTGGCCAAGACCGAGGTCATCAGGCCGAGCGAGCCGAAGCCCTGTGCGACGATGTCGGACTGCACGTCGCCGTCGTAGTTCTTGCAGGCCCAGACGTAGCCGCCGGACCACTTGAGCGCCGAGGCGACCATGTCGTCGATCAGGCGGTGTTCGTACCAGATCTTCTTGGCCTCGAACTGCTCCTTGAACTCGGCTTCGTAGATCTCCTGGAAGATGTCCTTGAAGCGGCCGTCATAGGCCTTGAGGATGGTGTTCTTGGTCGAGAGATAGCACGGTACGCCACGAGCCAAAGCGTAGTTGAAGCTCGAATAGGCGAAGTCGCGGATCGAGTCGTCGAGGTTGTACATGGCCATGGCAACGCCGGCGCCCGGCGCCTGGTAGACTTCGTGCTCGATGATCTTGCCGTCTTCGCCGGTGAACTTGATGGTCAGCGTGCCCTTGCCCGGGAACAGGAAATCGGTGGCGCGGTACTGGTCGCCAAAGGCATGGCGGCCGACGATGATCGGTTGGGTCCAGCCGGGCACCAGGCGCGGCACGTTCTTGCAGATGATCGGCTCGCGGAAGATCACGCCGCCCAGGATGTTGCGGATGGTGCCATTGGGCGACTTCCACATCTTCTTGAGCTTGAACTCTTCGACGCGCTGCTCGTCAGGGGTGATGGTGGCGCATTTGATGCCGACGCCATGCTTCTGAATGGCCTTGGCGGCGTCGACCGTGATCTGGTCGTTGGTCGCATCGCGGCTCTCCACGCTCAGGTCGTAGTATTCGATCGGCAGGTCCAGATAGGGATGGATGAGCTTGTCCTTGATCGCCTGCCAGATGATCCGGGTCATCTCATCGCCGTCGAGATCGACGACCGGGTTGGCGACTTTGATCTTGCTCATCGGAAATATCTCCCTGAAATCCGCATATTGGCCCATCTGGCCTTCGGCGTGCCCTATAGCATCGGCCGGCGGCAGCGCAAAGCGGGCAAAGGGCAAGGGGGCATGCCGGTTGACATCGTGCATATGCACGACTACCTGAACGGACATGAAGGACGATTTCGACCTTTGCCTGGTGCTCAATACGCGCATGGCGGCCCGCGCCGTGACTCGTCGCGCCGACCGAAGGTTGCGCGGCTTCGGCGTCACCGCGGCCCAGTTCAACATATTGGGCGCGCTTTCTACCCATCCGGGCCGCTCGATCACCGATACGGCCAATGCGCTTGCCATGGATCGCACGACGCTGTCGCGCAACCTGGCGCTGCTCGAGCGCAAGGGTCTGGTCTCCAGTGCATCCGCAGGGCGCGGCAATGGCCGGCTTGGCGCTCTCACCGAACAAGGGCGGCAGACCTTCGACGCCATCGTGCCGGAATGGCGGAAGTCGCAGGCGGAACTGCGCGCCGCACTCAACGATCCTGACTTTTCCACCGTCATTGCCGGCTTGCGGCATCTGTCCCGGCTATAGTGACATCGACTCGCCGCAATCGTCCCGAATTCACCCCCCGTGCATATACACAGGAACCTGCCATGCTGAAGCCCGATCCCTCCGATCCCATCGTTGTCACCGGCATGGGCGTCGTCAGCCCGCTTGGCGTGGGCGTGCCCACCATGTGGAGCCGCCTGACATCAGGCAAGAGCGGCATCGTGCAGAACGACCGCTTCGACACTGAGGGTTTTGGCGCAACGATTGCCGGGCTGGTGCCGGTCAAGCCGGCGGACCCGCAAGGCTTTGATCCTGCCGACTTCATCGACGGCAAGGAAATCAAGAAGATGGACCTGTTCATCCAGTATGCCATCGGGGCGGCCCACGAGGCGCTGGATCAGGCCAACTGGCACCCCACCTCGGCCGAGGACCAGGCGGCGACCGCCACCATCATCGGGTCGGGCGTCGGCGGTTCGCCGGTCATGGCGCGGGCGGTCGAGATCATCCAGACCAAGGGCCCGCGGCGGCTGTCGCCGTTCACCGTGCCGTCCTTCCTGGCTAACCTGGCGGCCGGGTGGCTCTCCATCCTGCATGGCTTCCGGGGCCCGATCGGTACCCCGGTCACGGCCTGCGCTGCCTCTGCCCAGGCGATCGGCGACGGCATGCGCCTGATCATGACTGGAGAAGCCGAGGTCGCAGTTGTCGGCGGCGCCGAGGGTTCGGTCGATCCTATTTCGCTTGGTGGCTTCGGCGCGTCGCGTGCACTCGCCACGACCTTCAATGACACCCCGGACAAGGCCTCTCGCCCGTTCGACAAGGGCCATGACGGCTTCGTGCTGTCCGAAGGCGCTGCCGTCTTGGTCATCGAAAAGCTGAGCCACGCCAGGGCGCGCGGCGCGACGCCGCTGGCCGTGCTTGCCGGCTACGGCACTTCGGCGGATGCGTACCACCTGACAGCCGGCTCGCCTGATGGTGCAGGGGCCCAGGTGGCGATGCGCAACGCCATCACCATGGCCGGCATCGACCAGACCCAGATTGGTTACGTCAACGCCCACGCCACCTCGACGGCGGTTGGCGATGCGGCCGAACTCGCTGGTATCGGCGCGGTATTCCCGGGTCGCGGCAAGGACCTCGCCATTTCATCCACCAAGTCCGCCACCGGCCATATGCTGGGTGCGGCGGGTGCCATGGAGGCTGTGATCTCGGTGCTGGCCCTGCGGGAAGGCCTGCTACCGGCATCGATCAACATCGTCGACCCGATGGACGAGGCAGCGGCCTTCGATCTCGTCGCCAATGAGCCCAAGGCCAAGGCCGTAGATTACGTGCTGTCCAATTCCTTTGGCTTCGGCGGCGTCAATGCGGCGTTGGTGTTCGGCAAGGCGCCGGCCTGATCGCTATTTGGCGGGCAGCGTTTCGACGAAGCTGCGAGCCAGCTCGATCCAGTCGAGCAGCACTTCGTCGTCCTCAAGCAGGTCGCCGGTGACTTCGACAAACCCGGACATCGTCCTGGCGCCCATGGTCATCGGCCGGGCGCCGGGCAAGGCGAGCGCGGCGTCATAGCCGTCCTTGCCTGATCGGACCAGCAGGCTGCCGTCCTTCATTGGGCAGACCAGCATGTTGCCATTGAGCATGAAGCAGCGGCCACCGAACATCTTCTGCTCGGTAACGGCGGGATGCAGTCCGAGATGGCTCCGGATACGATCGGACAATTCCTCGGATGCAAGACTCATTGGGCGGGCTCCTGACGATACGTTTCGTGGCGCGGCAGGTGGTCGGCGATCATGTCCCAAGCCTGCCGGCTGCGCGCAAAGATCAACTGGTTGGGTTCGTACCAGTCATTCTGACCCGCGAAGAAGCCAACCGGGATTATCCGAATGTCTGGCGCACGCGACGAGCTGCCATAGAGGGGCGTGCCGCAATCGGGGCAAAAGTACCGCGTGAAGGTCGCGCCCGAATCGCTTGGCCGGTCGAAGGATTTGGTCTCTCCAACGATGGTCACGGCCTCCGCCGGCACAAGCGCCACGGTGGCATGGCCCGAGCCGCTTGCCCGCTGGCAATCGAGGCACGAACACATCAGCATGGACACCACCGAGCCGCGGACAGACATCCCGATGCGGCCGCAGGCGCATCGTGCCGTGACGTCGATGGTCGGCCGTTTTGTATTGCTCATGGGCTGAGGCTGGCACGCGGTCGTTACCCCGGCAAGGGCGGCCTTGCCTTTATGCGCCACACTGGCAACATTGCGGAGCCAGCGAGGGGAGGCATGACGTTTCATCCCGACTATCCTGTTCGGACCGAGAGGCTGTTGCTTCGCCCGTTCACGCGCGGCGACGTCGACGCCGTCTACGCATATCGGCGGCGCGAGGATGTGGCACGCTATCTCTTTGACGTTGCCCTGAGCCGCGAGGAGTGCGCGCTGGCCGTGCAGCAGCGCATCAGCCAGGTTGCGCTCGAGGCCGAGGGCGACAAGATCATTCTGGGGGTCGAACTGGCCGAGAATGGCGCGCTTATCGGCGAAGTCTCCCTCATCTGGCGCAGCGTGGATGCGCGGCAGGGAGAGGTGGGCTGGATATTCGATCCGCAATATCATGGCCGTGGCTATGCCACCGAGGCGGCCAATTCGATGCTGGACCTGGCATTTGGCCCCGCTGACATGCATCGTGTTTCGGCCCGCTGCGACGTGCGAAACGAGGCATCGTGGCGGCTCATGGAGCGGTTGGGGATGCGGCGCGAGGCGCATTTTCGCGAGCACGCGATCTTCAAAAGCCAATGGGATGAAGAGTTTATCTACGCCATCCTATGGCAGGAATGGCGCGCGATGAGAGCTGATACCTCGCCTGCCTGAGCCCAAATACGCCCGTCTCCAGAGAGAAGGATTTTTCAAAGTGCCGCAGGAACTTCCCCGATTCCGGTGGCGTTGTGGCTTCGGGTCGTCACGAGGTTCAGGGAGCGCACTTCATGTCATCACTATCTTTGCCAATCGAGAGCGATCGGCTCATTCTGCGTATCTTCGAGCGGAGTGACGTGGAGGAACTCGCGGCCTATCACGTGCTGCCATCGGTGCAGCGCTACGTGTTCAGCCGCACACGCGATGTGGCGGAGGTGGCGGGTGCGCTCAATATTATGCGCGGTCACGTGAGCCTGCAGCGCCCCGGCGACACGCTGACCCTGGCCATGGTGCGCAAGGGTGACAAGGCGTTGATCGGCCATGTATCCCTGCATTGGTCCGATGCCACAGCCGGCCAGGGCGAAGTTCGGTTCTGCATCAATCCTGCCTATGCCGGGCAGGGTTTCGCCCGCGAAGCACTCAGTGCCGTCTATGACCTGGCATTCGATCATTTCCGCATCCACCGGCTGTTCGCCCGTTGCGACGGGCGCAATCACCATTCCATCAAGCTCATGCAGCAGCTGGGCATGCGCCTGGAAGCCCATTACCGCGAACACGCGCTGTTCCAGGGCGAATGGGATGAGGAACTGCATTTCGCCATTCTGGATCGCGAATGGCAGCGTTCGAGCAAGGTGAAGGACCTGCCGCCGCGCCACCGCGTCGCCTGAATTGCCCTGAGCAAGCAAAACCGGCTATGAGCGCCTGATCTTTTCTGGATTGGGCACCATGGCCGGAACCGACACCTCCATCAAAATCGAACTCCGACCGGCACCGGCTGTGATCCTGTGCGAGCCGCAGCTTGGCGAGAATATCGGCACGGCGGCGCGGGCCATGGCCAATTTCGGGCTGTGGGACCTGCGCCTGGTGCGCCCGCGCGATGGCTGGCCCAACGAGAAGGCGGTGGCCGCCGCTTCGCGTGCCGATCATGTCATCGAACGGGTCCGGGTCTTCGACACGCTGGAAGCAGCCATTGCCGACCTGACCCTGGTGCTGGCTACGACCGCGCGCTCACGCGATCTGCAGAAAGAAGTCATCGGTCCCGACGAGGCAGCGCAGCGCATGGCGGCACAGGTGGGGTCGGGTAGGGGAGTCGGCCTGTTGTTTGGCCGCGAAAAATGGGGCCTGCTCAACGAGGAGGTCGCCCTGGCCGATACCATCGTCACCCTGCCGGTCGAACCCGCCTTTGCCTCGCTCAATATTGCCCAGGCGGTGCTGCTGATGGCCTATGAGTGGCGCCGGCATAGCGAGCTGGGCACCACGCTGCCATTTTCCGACGCCATGGCGGAGGTGGCGCCGCGGGAGGAGCTGATCGGCCTCTTCGGGCATCTCGAAACCACGCTGGACGGTTCCGGCTTCTTTACCGCGCCTGACAAACGGCCGACTGTCATCAACAACCTGCGCACCATGCTGGAGCGTGGCAAGTTCACCAGCCAGGAAATCCGCACCTTGCGTGGCGTCATTTCGTCGATCGATCGTCGCCACCAGCGTCCCAATCCCAATCGGCAGAAGCCCACAGGCAACACGGACTGAGAATCTGCGGACGCGAACGGTTCGGGGGTAATACGGCTTTGACTGCAACCAGACGCCATGGCACTCCCAACCCATGAGCACTGCCGCCCCCACCGAACCGTCCCGTATAGCCTTCACCTATATCGGCTTCCGTTTCTTCTGGCTGACGACCCTGCTGGTCAGCTTCGCCGTGCAGATCATGTCGGTGTCGATCGCCTGGCAGATCTACGACGTGACCGGCAATGTGTTCCTGCTCGGCTTGGTCGGCCTCAGCCTGTTCCTGCCCGCGCTGCTGCTGATGCTGATCACCGGCCTCACCGCCGACCGCTTCAACCGGCGCGGCATCATGGCGATTTGCCTCTCGGTCGAACTGCTCTGCGCGCTGGGCTTTCTGACCTTCGTCAATGCCGAGGCGCATGAGGTCTGGCCGATCTTCGGTATCCTCGTCGTGCTCGGTACGGCCCGTGCCTTCTGGGGACCGGCGGCACAGTCGCTGGCGCCGAACCTGGTGCCTTCAGAAGCACTCGCCAACGCCATTACCGTCAATGCCTCTGCCTGGCAGATGGCTTCGATCCTGGGGCCGGCCGCGGGCGGCCTGCTCTATGGCATCGCACCCACAGTGGCCTTTGGCACCGGAGCGGCGCTGCTGATGATCGCGGTGGTCTGCGTCCTGCTTATTCCCAGGCCGGTGCAGCGCGAATCGCATCAGGCCACCAGCCTCGAGACCATCTTCGGCGGTTTCCGATATATCTTCTCCAACAAGGTGGTGCTCGGCGCCATCTCGCTGGACATGTTTGCCGTGCTGATGGGCGGCGCGGTGGCCCTGTTGCCGGTCTATACCAAGGACATCCTGCATGCCGGCCCACAGGAACTGGGCCTGTTGCGCGCCGCCCCGGGCATCGGCGCCATCATCATGGCGCTGGTGCTCACGCGATTCCCGATCCGTGACCATGCCGGCAAGCTGCTGTTCCTGTTCGTCGGGCTGTTCGGCCTCTTCACCTTCATCTTCGGTCTCTCGACCACGGTCTGGATTTCCATTCCGGCGCTGGCGCTGGTCGGCGCGTCCGACATGGTCAGCGTCACCATCCGCGAGACCATCATGCAGCTGTGGACCCCAGAGGAGGTTCGTGGTCGCGTCAATGCCGTCAACTCAGTTTTTATCGGTGCCTCCAATGAACTTGGCGAGTTCCGCGCCGGCACGGTGGCCCATTTCATCGGTCCGGTCGCCGCGGTCGCTGTTGGCGGCATCGGCGCCGTTGCGGTCGCCATTATCTGGAGCATCATCTTCCCGGGCCTGCGCCAGCAGCGCAGTCTGGACAAGAAGATGGTGGCCGATGGCGCGAGCGATGCCGAGGCAGCTTGACGAAAGCGTCGCAATTGCCTAAGACGCGGCCACCTATCCAGACCATTGGTCCATAGGCGCACCCGGGATCTCCTGAATATTTGGGGTCTGTCGGTCATCCCTCGGGATGGCAGAGGAGGGCGCGATCCATTCAACTTTAAGAAGGATACGCGATGTCAAAGCGCATTTCGTCCAAGCACAAAATCGACCGCCGTCTTGGCGAAAACATCTGGGGCCGTCCCGGCTCGCCGCTGAATGCCCGTGCCTATGGGCCCGGCCAGCATGGCCAGCGCCGCAAGGGTAAGCTCAGCGACTATGGTCTGCAGCTGCGCGCCAAGCAGAAGCTCAAGGGCTACTACGGCTCGGTCACCGAGAAGGCGTTCAAGAAGCTCTACACCGAAGCTGCCCGCGTCAAGGGCGACACCGGCGAGAACCTGATCGGCCTGCTCGAGAGCCGTCTGGACGCGATCGTCTACCGCGCCAAGTTCGTTGCCACCGTGTTCGCTGCGCGCCAGTTCGTGTCGCATGGCCACATCCTGGTCAACGGCAAGCGCGTCAACATCCCGTCCTACCAGGTCAAGGTCGGCGACAAGATCGAAGTGCGCGAGCGCTCCAAGCAGCTCGCCGTTCTGATCGAAGCTACCCAGCTGGCCGAGCGTGATGTTCCGGACTATGTGGAAACCGACCACAACAAGATGACCGCCACCTTCGCCCGCGTCCCGTCGCTGTCGGATGTGCCGTATCCGGTTCAGATGGAACCCAACCTGGTCGTCGAATTCTACTCGCGCTAAGCGCAGTCGAATAACAGAATTGGAAAGGGCCGCTCCTCGGAGCGGCCCTTTTGTTTTGCCACGTCGTCGGTTCCGGCGCCTTCCCCCTCTCAAGGGGAGGGGAGCCGTACCTTCGTTGCCTCGCGACCAAGCTGGGGCCTAGAACTGCGCCGGTTGGCGCGGGGTGTCGTCGCTGGTTACCGGGTCATCCCAGGATTGCAGGAAGCGGGGATCGTCATAGTCGACACCCGAAATGGCATCGCCAGGAATATTGGCCTCGAAAGCGCGCAGGCGCTTGTAGACCGAGATCAGGGAAATGATCGTCGTCCACGAGTTGGCGAGGAAGCGGAACGAATCCTCCACCTGGCCAAAGGCGTTGCTCACCTGCTGGAAGAGGCCAAAGGTAAGCGCACCCGCGGCGATGGACGGGGCCATGGCGATGAGCGGCACGAAATTGGCGCCCTGCAGATACACATAGCGCGCCACGTTGAAGTAGAGATAGTGCCCGTAGAGGCGGAAGTAGTTCTGCTGAACTCCGAGGAAAAACTCCCGAACCGATAGCGGGCGCGCGCGATCGGCATTGTCCTCGCCATAGACGAGTTCCTTACGAAATGCCGCTTCGACGCGCTGGTTCTGGAATTCCAGTCCGGGCAGCTTGAAGCCGACCAGGCCCAGCAACACCGTTCCGAAGATGGCCGACATCAGTGCTACCCAGACCAGGCTTCCATTTACCGCGCCCACCAGCGGCAATTCGGTGATGCTCTGGGACAGGTTCCAGAGCAGCGGGAGGAACACCAGCAGGGTCATCACCGAGCTGATTAGCGAGATCGCCAGCCCTTCGACGATATTGGCGAAGCGTTGCGCGTCTTCCTGGATACGCTGGGAGGCGCCCTCGATGTGGCGCAGCTTCTGCCAGTGGCTGAGATAGAAGAAGGTCATGGCCCGGCGCCAGCGGAAAAGATAGTGCGCGATGAAGAAGGCATTGAGCACCAGCACGGCGATGCGAGGCAGCAGCACGTAGAGCACTGTCGTCAGCTCGCCATACATGGTCTCCAGTGAAACACTGCCGGGCGTGGTCATTGCGGCCTGGATGAGGTTGAAGAACTCCCCATACCAGTCGTTCATCCAGGCGCCGATCTGCACGTCGAAATAGACGACCTCGATAATCGTGACCGAGCCGACGACCGACCACCAGTACCAGCGCTTGTTGTCATTGAGAAAATACCAGGGCACGCAGAACAGGTAACCTGCAGCAAGGATATACTGGTACAGCCAGACCCGGTCGGGATTGAAGAATGGCTCGGGGTTGGCCTCTGTGGGGACAACGCCCAGCCAGTTGCCCAGGCTGAGCACGCCCTGCAACTGCGACCCGAACGCATACCAGACCAACATGGCCAGGACAGTCCAGGCCACCGCCGAGCTGAAGAACAGGCGGGGATTGGGGAAGAAAGATCGAAACACCGCGTGACTCCTGGGTGCCGAGAGAATGGCGTCATCTAACTGTCGCTTTGGGACTAAAGCAAGAAATGGAAATTAACGTTCGGTAAGGTTTGCACCCCCCGGTTTTCCTTCCCCTTGGCGGCCATGCGCGCTATCAGCTACGCCACTGACAGAAAGAGAGTTTCGCCATGAGTGAGGTCATGGACGCCGCGCCCCTTGCCGCCGATGAGGCCGAGACCGGCGGGCATCCGATCTATGCCCACGCGCCGCGCAGCGGCGAGTTCAACAAGCTGCGCAAGCGGCTGATCCGTAACATGCGCGAGGCCCTCGAAAAATTCGCCATGGTGCGGCCGGGCGAGAAGTGGCTGGTGGCGCTTTCGGGCGGCAAGGACAGCTATGGGCTGCTGGCGCTGCTGCTCGATCTCAAGTGGCGCGGCATGCTGCCGGTCGAGCTCCTGGCCTGCAATCTCGATCAGGGTCAGCCCAATTTCCCCAAGCATATCCTGCCCGAATTCCTCACCAGCCTCGGGATCGAGCATCGCATCGAATACAAGGACACGTACTCGATCGTCACCGACAAGCTGCCTGTTGGAGCTACCTATTGCTCGCTGTGCTCGCGGCTGCGGCGCGGCAACCTCTACCGCATCGCACGGGAGGAGGGCTGCACGGCGCTGGTGCTGGGCCATCATCGCGACGACAGCCTCGAAACGTTCTTCATGAACATGTTCCATGGCGGGCGTCTTGCTGCCATGCCGCCGCGCCTGCTCAATGATGAGGGCGACCTCGAAGTGCTGCGGCCATTGATCTACTGCGCCGAAGAAGACCTGCAGCGCTTCTCCGATGCCATGGCCTTCCCGATCATCCCCTGCGACCTGTGCGGCAGCCAGGACGGGCTGGAGCGCAATGCGATGAAGGCGATGCTATCGGATATCGAAAAGCGCATGCCCGGTCGCAAGGACGTCATGATCCGCGCGCTAGGCAACATCAATGCCAGCCATATGCTGGATACCAAGCTGTTCGACTTTGCCGGACTCTTCGACAAAAGGACTTCCAATTGAACTTTGACGTCATGGAACTGGCCGCCATCCTGCGTGATGCGGCCCGCACCGAAGCCCTGCCGCGCTTCCGCCGGCTCGATGCCTCCATGGTCCATGTGAAGACCGAGGCGATCGATCTGGTCACCGAGGCCGATGTTGCGACTGAGAACGTCATCAAGGCGCGCATCGCCGGGTGGATGCCTGACGCGCTGTTCGTGGGCGAGGAATCGGTGGCCGCCGATCCGGCCCTGTTGGTGGGTCTCGCCACGGCAGATCTGGCGGTAGTGGTCGATCCGATCGATGGCACAGCCAATTATGCCGCCGGCCTGCCGCTGTTTGCCACCATGGCGGCGGTGGTGTCCAAGGGTGAGACAATCGCAGGCATCATCTATGACCCTATGGGCGATGACTGGGTGATGGCTGAAAAGGGCGGCGGCGCCTGGCTGCGCCGGCCTAATGGCGAGGCCGTGCAGCTGCATGTCGCCGCACCGCTGCCACTGGCCGAAATGGTCGGCATGGCCTCGGTGGCCTACATGCCGCGCGAGTCGCGGCCGCAGGTGCTGCAGAACACCGACAAGCTGCGACTGCTCTCCAACTTCCGTTGCGCCGGCCACGAATACCGCACCCTTGCCTCAGGTCACGGCCAGTTCGTCTGCTACAACAAGCTGATGCCCTGGGACCATCTGGCTGGCGTGCTGATCAGCCAGGAGGCAGGGGCGTATGCCGCGCGGCTTGATGGCGGGCCCTATTTGCCGAGCCATGTCGATGGCGGGTTGCTGGTGGCAATCAATCGCGATGCCTGGGACGAGCTAAGGCGCGAAGTGTTCGTGTTCTGAGGTTTCTCATGCGGGAAGACCTTATGCTGGGCCAGTCGAACACGAGGTCGCGGCACCATTCTCGTCCGGTGATTGATATCAGGGGGTAGCAGCCTCACCCCACCAGTGCCCCAGCCGCCGCCTCCAACGCGCCCGGCCCATGCCCAATCCCCAGCGCCTGCATGCCGGCCTCCATTGTGGCCAATACGCCTAACGTCATATGGGCATTCACATGCCCCATATGGCCGACCCGCAAGAAGTCCTGGTAGGCCGGTTCGCTGGGCAGGGCCATGCCCAGGCCAATGCCCAGCGTCACGCCGGCCTCCGCTTCCAGCCACCGCCGCAACGCGCCAGCGCCGCCGCCGGGGATCGTCGCCGCCGTCACCGAATGGCCCCGCGCCGCGCGGTCGGCGACATTGAGCGCGATCGACGATCCCTTGCCCCAGGCGTCGAACGCTGCCCAGACGGCGCTGGCGAGCCTGCGGTGACGCTCCCACACCTGCGGCAGGCCTTCCTCTTCGAGGATCATGGTCAGTGACTCGCGCAGGCCATAGAGGTGGTGCGTTGGCGCCGTGCCGCC
>JBARWY010000053.1:0-5363 GCA_049647065.1 Devosia sp.
AACTGAAATGTCGCCGGTTCTTCGCTGGATCATGTGCGGCACCACGGACTGCACATTCTTCATGACGGCGTTGACGTTGAGCTTGAACATAGGATCTTTAGCCCGGGCAGCGTCTCTGTCAGGTCGCCACCGATGTAGGCTCGAATTGCAGTATAGGATGTCGATGTGCGGCACTGACATTCGTGCCTGTCGGACCAGCTACGAACAGGGCCCCGGGGCGGAATGCGGCATAACCCGTGACCACGAGCACTATTACCCTTCGGATATTCGGCACGGCCGCCTATCATCCCGGCAGGGTCTGTGGGGCAGTTTTACGGCAGTGTGAACCGGTTGGGATCTCCGCTGTACCTGTGCTGTAGATTTCTCTCCACGTACCTACATACGGTCGGAACGCCCACCGTCCACCGACATCGTCGTGCCGGTCACGTAGCTAGAATCGTCTGACGCGAAAAACAGAATGGCACCCGACAGTTCATCGAGAGAGCCAAGGCGGCCGAGAACGAGGGTCTTCTTCCGATACTCGAGATGTTGCTGCACCTGCTCAGGCGTGCGTGTCGTTGAAGAAATCGCCGTCAGAAAAGTGCCGGGCGCGACGCAATTGACGGTAATGTCGTGCGGACCAAGTTCGCGGGCCAGCGTCTTCGTCAACATGATCACGCCGGCCTTGGCAGCTGCGTACGCGGCGCTGCCACCGGGCGATCCGCCTGTTCCATGCGGCGCGGCGCCCGTGCCGAGCGCGGAAGAAATGTTGACGATCCTGCCATAGCGACGTTCCACCATGTGCGGTGCGACGGCCTGCGCGCAGAAGAATACCCCCTTGAGGTCAACATCCAGGACAGGATCCCAATCGTCCCCCGACATTTCGGCGAATGGCCGGTAACGGGAAATGCCGGCATTGTTGACCAAGACATCCAGCCGTCCGGCGCTGGCAACGATGCGGGCTATAGCCTCCTGAACCTGTTCGCGATTGGATACGTCCATCACCTGTCCAGTTGCCTGGCCGCCGGCGCTGCGAATTTCGTCGGTTACGACACCAATTCGTTCTGAATTGAGATCGGCAATGACGACATGGGCGCCTTCCTTCGCGAAACGTTCGGCCGCCGCCTTTCCAATTCCCGAGGCGGCTCCAGTAATGACCGCAACTCTGTCCTTCAAACGCATGGGTTCCCTCCTTCAACTCGCCAAGCAAATGCAGAGGTCCTCTCCCGATGTTTCCGGTTAGGGGGAACACTGCGTCTGCGTCTGAGTTCGATGTTGGCGAAGGAAGCAAAAAAAGTAAAGCGGAGTTTCAATGAGAGAAACACACACCGGTGAATGAAACCGAGGGTTAGCCTTCCGAAATGCCATTCAGTGAAATGGGTTTCATTTTTCTGCAGGCGTGCTATCTTTTGGTGTGGCAAGGAGGTTGGCCACGAGCTGTTCCGCCAGGCGAGCAGTCAACAGATCAAAATGGGAGAACTACCGATGACCTTGAAAACGCACGTTCTTGGAGTCGTGCTCGCCGGCATCGCCGTCGTGGCACCTTGGCAGGCAATGGCCCAAGCCTACCCAGAGCGGCCGATCGAGCTTCTGCTGGGATTCGCCGCGGGTAGCGCGACCGATACGGTTGCCCGCTATTACGCGATGCAGTTGCAGGAAGAACTTGGCCAGCCCGTGGTGGTCAAGAACGCACCGGGGGCGTCGCAGTATGTCGCCATCAGCAGTCTGACGAGCGCGCGGCCCGATGGCTACACGCTCATGGTGGCAACCGGCAGCGCGATGTCGCAGGGCCCTGGCGTGCGCGACGACCTTCCCTACGATCCGCTGACCGATTTCATGTCGGTGGCCCTGCTGGCCACCACACCCGGTCTTTTCGTGACGACGCCCGGCCTTCCGGTAAACAACATGGAAGAGTTCATTGCGTATGCCACCGAGCATCCGAACGAGTTGAACTATGGCTCATCGGGCTTGGGCTCTGCCAGCAATCTGCAGATCGAGCTGCTCAAGTCCCGCGTGGGCATCGACATGGTGCACATTCCCTATGAGGGATCCGCCCAGATCATGACGGCAATCATCAGCGGTGAAGCACAGTTCGGCGTTGGGCCGATTGACCAGGCGCTTTCCTCGATCGAAGGCGGGATAGTTCGCGGCCTTGCGGTCAGCGGCGACACACGCTCGCCACTGCTGCCCGATGTGCCTACGCTTTCCGAACTTGGAGGTTTCGACCTAGAGGCACTCGACCCCTATACCTACTATGTCGTTGTCGCACCCAACGGGACGCCCCAACCAATCGTTGACAAGGTGAACGCGGCTCTCAATGCCATTTCCGCATCGGATGGCGCGAAGGAGTATTTGGAGAGCAAGGGCTTCAACCCAGTCACGCAGACTCCGGCGGAAGCGCTGGAATTCGTCCGGACCGACACGCAGACCTGGATCGACTTCCGCGAGGCAACCGGCTTTAAGTTCGAGCAATAAGTCAGCGCGCCGAGCGCAGACAACAAACGGAACCGGCACGAGACGCTCGTGCCGGTTCTTTCTTGTGGAATGCTGTCAAGGGATATGGCCGGTAGCCCAGCGTGGCCGAATTGGACCCCGGCTTCAGCGATGCAGCGCGAAGGACGCCATGCCACCGTCCACGCGGATCGTCTCGCCGGTGATGAAACCTGCAGGCTCGGATGCCACGAAGGATACGACGCCGGCAAGTTCAGCGTGCGTTCCCAGCCGGTTGAGCGCACTCATCTGCAGCCGCCGGGCCACCTGTTCCGCTGAATATGCACGGGCGCTCTCGCGATGGGATGAATCGATCAATGCAGGCGCGATGCAGTTCGCCGTTATGCCGTCGCGACCGACCTCGCTGGACAAGTGGCGCATGAAGGCTTCTACGCCGGCACGGAACACCGTCGACAATGCATGATGCGGCATGGTCAAATGCACCGATGCGGAGGTGATTGCCACCACTCTGCCCCATTGATTGCGCGCCATGAGTGGACAGGCAAGCTGGGTCACCTGGATCACCCCTGACAACAGGGTTTCATACGACTGGTCCCAGCGCGCCTTCTCATTCTCTTCGATCGCGGATCGCAAGGGTGCAGGCGGTCGCCCCGTGTTCAGCACCGCGATGTCGAGCCTGCCAAAGGTCGCGTCGATGGTCTCGAACAGACGAACGACGTCATCCCGATCGACCATGTTGCCGATGACCGGCAGGACTTTGACGCCATGCTCCGCCTCAATGGCATCCGCCAGTTGCCCGAGTTTGTCGGCCGATCGCGCAAAGAGCACAATATTGGCGCCTTCGGTAGCCAGCGCGCGGGCAACGCTCCTGCCTATGCCTCCACTGGAGGCCGTGACCAGTGCCACCCTGGTCTCCAGACCCAGCTTCATGCGCATCTCCTCATAATGGACCCACGAACCCTCGGCTCATACCGTGACGACAACCTCGTCGCCTACAACCTGGAAAGTGTGCGGCAAATCCACGGATGCCCACTCCATATACTCTAGTATCTCGGTGAAGAGCGGATCACCGGCGCCAAGGGCGCGGGGACGATAGCGCTGGTCGATGTGCACAGGCAGGAATGAAACCCGTTCGACACGGTCCCTGCCGAATGAGGCCTTGGCGAGCAGCGCGTATTTGCTGTCGGCGCCGTACGGCATGAAAGGATAGTCAGGATCGAGGTCGGTGTGGTTGCGGATGGCACCATGCGCCCAGGCCGGCTCTGACCAGCCATCCGCCGCGAACGGCTTGGTCATGGCGAAGACGCCGAGGCTATAGAAGATCGTCTTGCCCTTGTAGACTTCCACTCCCTTGGGAATGTGCGGCGCGTGGCACACAATCATGTCGGCACCCGCATCGATCAGCGCATGCGTAACCGTCACCTGATAATCGGCGATGACGCGCGGCAGGCGGATTACGCCCGAATGGTAGGCGACGATGAGATGATCGACCTCGCTGCGGACGCGCCTGACAGTCTCCAGCAATTTCGCCAGGTCCTGTTCCTCGGGCTCGGTGCGAACACGAACCGGTGCATGCGCGCCGCGCTGTTCGTAAGTGGCATGCACCTTGACGTTGAACACCCCGGGCTTGCCAGCACCGGCATCGGCACTCGCCTTGCCGACCGAGGTACATCCCAGATAGCCGATCCGCACGCCATCCTTCTCGAGGATCACCGGGCGGGAAGCATCTGCGATATCGCGGCCAGCGCCTGTAACCTGAACTCCCCGCGAGCGGAACAGATCAACGGTCTCGACCATGGCATCGGGGCCACTGTCGTAGGCGTGGTTGTTGGCCATGGTCACGCCGTCGAAATGCGCATTGGTGTAGAGCTCGGCCATGGTGACCGGCTGCGCAACCTGGGGGGAGTCGGTGTGAGCAACTGTCTTGGGCGAGTAGGTCCGCATGCAGTTCACCAGACGAAAATCCGCCTGCAGCAAGGTCGGGACGATCAATTCGGTGTAGCTCTCCACTGGAAAGCCTTCATCCGGTCCATGCGCCGGACCACAATCACCGGCAATTAGCACGCTTGCGGCCACCTTGTGCCTCCTCGCAAACCAGTTTTCTGAAATGTTTCGTTGGCTGGAACACGGCGGCAACGTTTCAAGCACGCTGCCGCCGATCCGGCTAGGAGAGAGCTTCAGTCCGTGACTCGTTCCGTCGCGACCTGATGAACGCGAACAGCGTCCAGGCCAGAATGAGCGCGGTGATCGTCAAGATGCCTAAGCTGATGGGGCGCTCGACAAACGTTCCGAGATCGCCGCGCGACAGCAACAAAGCACGCCGGAAGTTCTGCTCCAGCAGCGGCCCGAGCACAAAGCCCAGGAGCAGCGGCGCAGCTTCGAAGCGGAGCAGATGCATGCCGTATCCGACTACGCCAACCAAGGCTACCAGCAGGATATCCATCGGGTTGTTGTGCACGCTGTAGACGCCAAACAGGATGAATACCAGGATGGCCGGAAACAGCACGGCGGGGGGCACCCTGAGCATGGACACCCAGATTCCGATGAGAGGGATGTTCAGGATGACGAGCAGGATATTGCCAACGAGGAAGCTCATCACCAGGCCCCAGAAGATGCCCGGCTCCTGGACCATCATCATCGGGCCCGGCTGAATGCCGTGAATGATGAGGGCGCCCATCATGACAGCCATGGTCGCGCTGCCCGGAACACCGAGCGTTAGGGTCGGAATGAACGCGGCCTGGGCAGCGGCATTGTTGGATGCCTCGGGCGAGGCGATGCCTTCGATCGCCCCCTTGCCGAACCTCGACGGATCCTTGGCCAGCCGCTTTTCGAGGGCATAGGAGAGATAGGAAGCCAGCGTCGGCCCGACGCCCGGTAATGCGCCGAGCACCACGCCTATCCCGGAACCGCGAACCATGGGCATCGCACTGCGC
>JBARWY010000054.1:0-66759 GCA_049647065.1 Devosia sp.
CAAGTTCCCCATGCTGGAACCGGATGAGGAATACATGCTGGCCAAGCGCTACAAGGAACACCAGGACCCCGGCGCCGCCCAGAGACTTATCACCAGTCACCTGCGTCTCGTGGCCAAGATCGCCATGGGCTATCGCGGCTATGGCCTGCCCATTTCCGAAGTTATTTCGGAAGGCAATGTGGGCCTGATGCATGCCGTGAAGCGCTTCGAGCCCGAAAAGGGCTTCCGCCTGGCAACCTACGCCATGTGGTGGATTCGCGCTGCCATCCAGGAATACGTGCTGCGCAGCTGGAGCCTGGTCAAGATCGGCACCACTGCCGCCCAGAAGCGCCTGTTCTTCAACCTGCGCAAGGTGAAGGGCCAGATCGCTGCCTTGGACGATGGTGCGCTGCATCCCGACCAGATCAAGCAGATTGCCACCACCCTCAAGGTGACCGAGGCCGATGTGGTGTCCATGAATGCCCGCCTGTCGGGCGACGCGTCGCTGAACTCCCCGATGCGCGCCGATGAAGGCTCCTCGGAGTGGCAGGACTGGCTGGTCGACGACACCCCGAGCCAGGAAACCAGCCTTGGCGAAAGCCAGGAGTTTTCCGAGCGCATGGGCCTTCTGACCAACGCCATGGACGTCCTCAACGAACGCGAACGCGCCATCTTCCAGGCCCGTCGCCTGCAGGACAATCCATCCACGCTCGAAGAGCTGGCCCAGCAGTACGACGTCAGCCGCGAGCGCATCCGCCAGATCGAGGTACGGGCCTTCGAGAAGGTGCAGGACGCGGTCAAGGAAGCGGCTCGGGCGCACTGAGCTGTGGGATAGAAATACGGAAGGCGGGCTGAGGCCCGCCTTTTTTGTTCCAGGATACCGATAGCTCAGTCGACACCCTCCCCTTGAGGGGCGGGGCTTTGGTTCAGCGGACCTGAGTGGCCCCCACCAAATCCCACAGCCGCTCCTTGCCCATTATCAGCAGCCACGGCGTATCATCATCAGGCACGATCTCGACCGGTCCGCCGGTACCCTCGTTGGACGTGCCGATCAACCCGCCCGGTTCCAGCTGCAACCCGTCCATCGGATAGAACAGCCCCGTCGAATGCGAAAACCGGATGGGCAGCAGCGGATGGATAGACACCCGCTCCCGCGCACCCGCCTCGAAGCCGATCTCGCCCACCACCGCCAGCGCCACGTCCACCTCGTCCACCAGCAGCAGCTTTCGTGTCGGCGCGAATTGCAGCACGGCGCTCAGCGCGGCCAGCGTATGGTCGAGCCGCTTGCCGGTCATGCCCAGTGCCAGCGTCACCGGTGCTTCGGTCGAATAGAGCGCCTTCTGGAAATCGGTGGTGATCTGCTCGGGAATATGGATGACGCGCGTACGCGCTTCCCACGTCCCCCGGTCGCGCAGCGAATCGAGGTCACCGATAACAGCGGCCGGTAACAGACCCGCATCGCCAATGGCATCGGCGCCGCCATCGGCACCCACCAATGCGACGCCTCGACCAGCCAGTTCCACCAGCAAGGCCGGGTCCACGGCACCGCCGCCGACAATGGCCATCGGCCCTTCGAATACGACCATTGGCGCATCCGGCGCACGCACGGAAGTGTCTTGCACTGTCACAGAACTCTCATTAGATGTCGGGCGTCTCGCTGGGGTGTTCCGGGAAACCGGAGCTGAGAGTTACCCATTGAACCTGAACCAGGTCATGCTGGCGGAGGAAGTTCGAGATGGCAAGGGCATCTCGACGCCCTCTCCATTGACACACATCCCTTCACTCATGGCCGCACACCATTGAAGGGAATGACCCATGGTCAAATTCACCCGTCTGGCGCTTGCGGTCCTATCAGGACTGTTCGCTGCACCCGCCTTCGCCGAAGAAGTGCCGATCCTGCGCATCTATACCTATGACGGCTTCGCCGCCGAATGGGGCCCCGGCCCCGGCCTCAAGGCGGGCTTCGAGGCCATCTGCGGTGGCTGCATCGTCGAGTGGATCGCCGCCGACAGCTCCATCGGCACCCTGCGCCGCGTCCAGCTCGAAGGCGACACGACCGAAGCCGACATCATCGTCGGGCTCGACACCGCCATTGCCGGCGAAGCCCGCGCTACCGGCCTGTTTGCCGATCACGGTCTCGACCTGTCGGCGCTCAGCCTGCCAGGCTCCTGGACCGATGCGCAGTTCGTGCCCTTCGACTATGCGCATTTTGCCTTCGTCTATGACACCGACACGGTCGCCACTCCGCCCGCCTCGTTCGAGGACCTGATCGCCCTGCCCGATGACTTCAAGATCGTGGTGCAGGACCCCCGCTCGGCCACGCCCGGCCTTGGCCTCGTGCTGTGGATTGCCGCTGCTTACGGGGATCGCGCGCCCGAAATTTGGGCTGGCCTCAAGCCGCATATCCTCACCGTCACCCGCGAATGGAGCGAGAGTTATAACCTCTTCCTCGAGGGCGAAGCCGACATGGCGCTGAGCTATTCCACCTCGCCGGCCTATCACATCATTTCCGAGAGTGACGACACCATCAAGGCCGCGCTGTTCGAGGAAGGCCACCTGGCCCAGACCGAAGTGGCAGGTATTCTCAAGTCGTCGGACAAGCAGGAACTGGCGCGCAAGTTCCTCGCCTACCTCGCCTCGGCCGACGGACAGAAGGAAATCCCCTCGACCAACTGGATGTTCCCGGTGATCGACCTGGGCGCCGATCTCGACCCGGCCTTCGCCACCCTGCCGCAACCGGAAAAGACCCTTGTCCTGACCGACGACGAGATCGCCACCAACAGCCAGCGCTGGATCGACGAAATGCTGGCCGCGGTGCAGTAGGCTGACACGCGAGATCGCGGCCGTGAAAACCCCCATCCTCACTCTCCCTCCACAAGGCGACAAACTCTATCGCGACCTTGGGAGCCAGCAGTCGATACCCTCCCCCTTGCGGGGAGGGGTCAAGGGTGGGGGACGGTTGGCCCACATATCGTGGCTCCCGACACCCCCTCCCAACCTCCCCCGTCGAGGGGGAGGTGCTGCCCGGTGTTCGTTGCAGCATAGAGCACAATGATGCTGACCCTGCCCCACCGCCCCCTGCGCATCGCTACCGCCGTCACTCTGGCCGCAACGATCGCTTTGCTCATCGCCCTCGTCCTCTGGGCCATCCTCGCCGCAGCGACCGATGGCGCCACCGGCTCGCGCATCGACATCCCGCACCTGCTGCGCATGACCTCGATCCAGGCCGGCCTCACCACCGTCCTGTCACTGCTCGTCGGCGCCGCTCTGGCGTGGTCCCTCAACCGCCTGCGCTTCCCCGGACGCGACCTGGTGGTGGGCCTCTTTGCATCCGCCATCGTTACCCCCGGCATGGTCGTCGCCTTCGGCCTGCTCTCGATCTGGGGCCGCAATGGCTGGATCAACCGGGCCAGTGAGGCGCTGTTCGGCTTTCCCCTCGGTAATCCCGCATTCGGGCTGAGCGGCATCCTCCTCGCCCATGTGGTGCTCGATGGCGCCTTCGCCGCCCGCATCATGCTGGCCCGGCTCGACGCCATGCCCACCAGCCGCCTCAAGACCGGGCAATCACTGGGTCTGCCTGCCTGGCAGCGCTTCGCTATCATCGACTGGCCGGCTTTGCGCGGCACTGTACCGGGCCTCGCCGCCATCATCTTCCTCCTCGCCTTCACCAGCTTCCCCATCGTGCTGCTGCTGGGAGGTGGCCCGGCCAACCAGACGCTCGAAGTTGCCATCTATGCCGCAGTGCGGCAGGATTTCGATCTTGTCGGCGCCGTGCGCCTGGCAGCCACGCAGATCGCCGTCTGCTCGCTGGTCATTCTCGCCGCTTCGGCGCTGGCCCCCATCCCCACCAGCTTCGGCGCCTCGACACCGCCGCGATGGCGCGACGCCGGCCTCGCCCGGCTGCTGCAATGGCTGGTGCTGGCCATCTGCACCGTCGGCTTCCTGCTGCCGTTGATCTCGGTGATGGTCGATGGTTTGGGCGCCGGCATCGGCCGCGTCATTGCCCAGCCCGCCTTCTGGTGGGCAGCGGCCAGCAGCCTCGTCATCGGCTCGGCTTCGGCACTACTGACGCTCTTGCTGGCCCTGACGCTGGCGCTCGGGCGCGGATCCACCGGCAGCGGCCCGCTGCGTACCCTGCTGGGCATGCCCGCCTTTGCCTACCTTGCCGTGCCGGCCGTGGTGCTGTCGCTCGGCTTCTTTCTCCTGGTGCGCCATCTCGGCGTCGCCCCGGCCATGGCCGCGCCCTTCGTGGTTGTCCTTGCCAACAGCCTCCTGGCCCTGCCCTTTGCCATGGCTACGCTGGGACCGCCGCTCGAGGCCATCGCCCGAACCCGCGGCAAGCTCATCCGCTCGCTCGGCCTCTCCGGCTGGCGCCAGTTCGCCCTGGTCGAATACCCCCTGCTCGGTCGCGACATTGGCGTCATGCTGGCGCTCGCCTTCTGCTTCTCGCTCGGCGATCTCGGCGTCATCGCCCTCTTCGGCACGCAGGATTTCCAGACCCTGCCGCTGATGATGTTCCGCGCGCTCGGCTCCTATCGCGGCAATGATGCCGCGGCGATCGCCGCCATCCTGCTCATCGGCACGATTGTTGCGTTTGTCGGCCTGCCCAGACTGTTCGAAAGGATCGCCTATGCTGCGCGTTGAGAACCTGACCTTCGCCCATCCCGGCCAGGCGCAGCCCTATACGTTTTCGTTCGTCGCCAATGCCGGGGAGGTTACTGCCATCTCCGGCGCTAGCGGCTCGGGTAAGTCGACCCTGCTCGATCTGCTCGCCGGCTTCCTGACCCCGACCGCAGGCAGCATCGATCTGGATGGACAGAACCTCCTGCCACTTCCTCCCGAGCAGCGGCCGCTGTCGCTGCTGCTCCAGTCGGACAGCCTGTTCGACCACCTCAGCGGCGCCGGCAATATCGCGCTCGGCCTGCCCAGGGGCAGCACGAAGCAGGAAATCCGCGAGAAAACCGCAAGCGTGCTTGCCGAGGTGGGGCTGGATGGAACGGGCAATCAGGTGGCCAGCACCCTGAGCGGTGGTCAGAAGCAGCGCGTCGCCCTGGCGCGGACATTGCTGCGGGCCCGACCGGTGCTGTTGCTGGACGAGCCGTTTTCGGCGCTCGATGACGAGACCCGCCTGGCCGTACGCGATCTGGTGCGAACCCTCACCATTCGCCATGCCTGGCACACCATCCTCGTCAGCCACCACGCCGACGACGTGGACGCGCTGGCCAGCCGGCGCTACCTGCTGCGGTACGGACGACTGGCGGCGAGCGACGGGCAGGCATAAAAGATCCCGCAATAGGTCCGGGATCTAAACTGTTACGCTGAAAGAGTTATTCGGCCCAGGTGCCGAACACCTTGTCGAACAGGGCCTGCGCCGTCTCATCCTTTTCCAGCGTGATGATGGCGTTGCGGCCGGTGCCGTAGACCACGGCAAGGTCCATCCAGCGCCGGTTCTCCAGCAGGTCCGTATTGAGCTCCGCGTCGGCTGGCGTCGCGCTCAGCGCAAACAGGAACGAGTTGCCCACGACGCGTGCCGAGGCCCCGACCAGCGCCGTGCCCGGCACCAGTTCCTCGTCCTTGAGCAGCACGCCTGGCAGCGTGGCGATGGTGCCGCCGATAAAGGTGTCACTCACCTTGAAATCGACCTCCATCAGATGGCTGGCCGGCAGGCTCGGATCGGAGTTCTTGCGGATGGTGATGTCGACGCCCAGATTGCGCGCCGGAATGCTGGCGGAGCCGATCAAGGTCGGCAGGCCAAGCTCGTCGACGCCCTCACTCCAGTCTACCGTGCCCGAGAAGGGAACGGCCCCCGTCGTGCCATCCTGGCTGGCTTCGAGCAGCAGTGACTGGCTGCCGGCAAGCACGGCCGGATCGACCGAAGCGGCCGGATCGTTGGCGGCAAGGGCCGTCGTCTCCGCGCCGGGCAGGCGTTCCTCGCCCGTGACCTCATCCGAATTGACGTCGGGCAGCACCGTCTCGTTGCCAGTCGGCTGCACCGGCTCCGGCGTCGGCTCCAGGCGATCCTCGATTTCGAGGCCGCTCAACTCGGCATTGGCCTGATCATTAGTCGCGGTGGGCGCAGTATTACCCGGACCGGCAGCGGCGCCATCGGCGCTTTCGGCCGGCTGCACCGGGTCAAGCGTCGGGGTGGTAGTGGTCGTCGTGTCCGCCGTCTCGGTCACCGGCGCCTGGCCGAACATCTGGTCGAGATCGACGTAACCTTCGCGCCATGCCCAGAAGCCCGCGCCACCGACACCGGCGAGCAGGATGGCAAAGACCACGAGGAAAATCGTCAGGCCCGGGCCGCCACGCTGCACAGGAGCGTCGGCGAAACCGGCATCGTCATTCTCTTCTTCTGCCGCTGGCTTGGCGAAAGATGTCGCGACGGAATCCGGAAATGCAGGGGTGGACTCGCCGCGGGCTTCGCGGTCGAGGACTTCGATGGCGCGCTCTATGACACCCTGCGCCTCGCTGGCATCGGGCTCCACTTCGACTTCGCGGACGGTGGACAAAGCTGCCTCTACCGGCACGGGCTCGATCACCGTTTCCGACATCGCGACCTGCTGGCGGGCAACAGCATGGCCGCCCATGGACGGTTCGATACGGGTGGCGCGCGCTGGTTCGACAGGGGAATTGGCCGCCAGCGGAATGGCGTCGCGGCGCGGCTCGAAACTCGGTCCCTTGAGGGGCGATTCAAGCGGGCGAACATTGGAGGCTGGTGGTAGCGGCGAGGTCGGACCAACCTTGGCCGGATGCACCCGGCCAACAATGGTCGGGATCGGGCGCGGTTCGGTCTTGGGTTCCGGCTTGGCCTTGGCAGGTTCGGAAGCGGGCGTATCTCCGACCGGCTTCGCTGGCTCGACAGACGCGGCCGAGGCCTGGCTGATGATGTCCTCGATGGACATGACACTGGCAGCGGCCGGCTTCGGGCTCGCTTCCGCTGGCTTGGGCGCTTCGGCGATCTCGGGAACCGGCTTGGGCGCCTCTGCAACCGGAGCAGGCGCGGGCTCGGCGGCCTTTGGCGGCGCCGCGGCGGGGCGCGTCCCCATGGCAAGGTCGCGCCCCAGCGTAATCACCGCTTCGCTGGCTTCCTGCTCGACCTGGCGGATGCAATCCTCTAGCTGCAGGCGATGCTGGGTGATGTCGCGTGCCGGCAATGGGGGCGTGATGGAGCGCAACTGCCCGACCAGGGCAGAACGCGCCTTCTCATAGACGGCCCTCCGGGCCGCCCCATTGTTCTCCGGCAGCGCCGTTATGGCGCGGCGCAACAGCTCCTTGTAGTCCGCCATTGGTTAGTTGGTACTCACGATTGCAGCGACGTGTTGTAACAAAAAATATCAGTCTTGGAATGGGTCAACGACGAGGATGGTATCCAGCCGTTCCGGGCTCGTCGACAGCATGGCGACGGGCGCACCGATTTGTTCCTCTATATAACGAACATATTTGATCGCCTGCGCCGGCAGATCGGCCCAACTCCGGGCGCCGGCGGTAGTTTCCGACCAGCCTTCGAGCGTCTCGTAAATCGGCTTAACCCGTGCTTGTGCCCCCATTGAGGCAGGCAAATAATCAATCCGTGATCCGTCGAGCTCGTAGCCGACGCACACCTTGATCTCCTTGAGGCCATCGAGCACGTCGAGCTTGGTCAGGGCGATTCCGGAAATGCCCGAGGTCTTGACGGTCTGGCGGACGAGCACCGCGTCGAACCAGCCGCAGCGGCGTGGCCGGCCGGTATTGACGCCGACTTCCTTGCCCACGGTAGCCAGGTGGCGGCCAATGTCGTCATCGAGCTCGCAAGGGAACGGGCCTTCGCCGACGCGGGTCGTGTAGGCCTTGGTGATCCCCAGCACGTAACCGATGGCGGTGGGTCCAAGGCCCGAACCGGCCGCGGCCTGGCCAGCGACGGTATTGGACGAGGTCACGAACGGGTAGGTCCCGTGATCGTTGTCGAGCAGCGCGCCCTGCGCACCCTCGAACAGGATGCGGGCGCCGGCCTTGCGCTTGTCGTCCAGCACCTTCCAGACCTGGTCCATGAAGGGCAGGATTTCGGCGGCGACCGAAGTCAGCTCGTCATAGATCTTCTGCGCCTCGATCTCGACCAGCCCCATTCCCCGGCGAAGCGCATTGTGGTGGCCGAGCAGGCGCTCGATCTTGACCATCAGCGTGTCGGGTTCGGAGAGATCGATGAGGCGAATGGCGCGGCGGCCAACCTTGTCTTCGTAGGCCGGGCCGATACCGCGCTTGGTGGTGCCGATCTTGAGGCCGGAATTGGAATCCTCGCGGATGGCATCGAGTTCGCGATGCAGCGACAGGATCAGCGGCGCATTGTCGGCAATGCGCAGGATTTCGGGCGTAATCTTGACGCCCTGCGCGCGCAGCTTGGCCATCTCGGTGACGAAGTGGTGCGGATCGACCACCACACCGTTGCCGATGACCGACAGCTTGCCCTGCACCAGACCGGAGGGCAGCAACGCCAGCTTGTAGCTGACCCCGTCAATGACCAGTGTGTGGCCGGCATTATGGCCCCCGTGATAGCGCACCACCACATCGGCGCGCTCGGAAAGCCAGTCGACGATCTTGCCCTTGCCCTCGTCGCCCCACTGCGAGCCGACGACAACCACATTAGCCATAGAAATACCTTCTCCAGGATAGGCGCGACATAAAGGGTCCGACCGTCACGGCAGCACCCTTCTCCACTTGGACGTCTGTCCTCCCGGCCACCTTTGGTAGAATTTTGTGGATGGCCGAATAACTGCTAAGTCCTGACGTCCATACATCACCACGGCGCTTATGACAAAGCCGCATCCCCACGAAAATCGCGGCATATCGGCCCGCTTGCTCGACCAGCCTTACCTGCTGCTGATTCTGGCACCCCTGTTCTGGGGCGGCAACGTCGTAGCAGCAAAGCTGGTGGTCGGAGAAATCGATCCGTTCCTGCTGCTAGCCAGCCGTTGTGTGCTAGCCACCCTGTTCATCCTGCCCTTCGCATGGCGTTTCCTTGCGGCAGACTGGCCGACTGTCCGGCGTACCTGGCCTCTGCTGATGGCCTATGGCGCCATCGGTTATGCCCTGTTCAACGTCTTCCTCTATGTCGGCCTGCAGACGACCACCGGCGTCAATTCCGCCATCGAACAGGCTTCGCTGCCCATGCTGATTCTGGGGGCGAACTTTATCTTCTTCCGCGTGCGCGCTCGCCCGATCCAGATCATCGGCGTGCTGCTCGCCATCTTTGGTGTGATCCTCACCGCCACCCACGGCGATCCAACGCGCATCCTGACACTCGACGTCAATATCGGCGACGGCTTCGTCATCCTCGCGTGCCTGGCCTATACCGGCTACACGCTGGCCCTCCGCTTCCGCCCCAAAATGCACATCATGAGCTTCATGGCAGTGTCATTCTCGGGCGCCGCGATTACCGGTGTGGTCATGTTGGCGCTGTTCGGCGGCGGACTGGGACAGGTCGCCACCCTCGCCCATGCCTCGCCAACGGTCTGGGCGGTCATCGCCTATGTGGCAGTTTTCCCATCCATGTTCAGCCAGGTCGCCTATGCCCGCGGCGTTGAACTGCTCGGCGCCAACCGGGCTGCCCCCAGCCACAATCTCATTCCCGTTTTCGGCACGCTGGGATCGGTGATCATTCTGGGCGAGCGGCTCGAGCTTTATCATTTCCTCGCAGCCGCCATCATCGTGAGCGGCATCGTACTGGCGGAGTGGGCCGCTCGCCGAAAAATCTCCGTCGAGACCTAGGCAGGGCACATCGATGTAACCATGTAGCACTTTCCGGTCACGAAGCCGTGACCAAGCAAGGAGAGAGGCCTACATGAATACCCGTCTTTCCCTCCGTCCAGGCGTCGCCAGCCTGGCCGAAAAATTGGCCGGGCGCGTGACGCTGCCGGGCGACCCGGCCTATGACCAGGACCGCGCGGTTCTTTTCGACCCCGCTCAATGCCGGCCGGAGGCATTAGCCCGGGTGGCCAGCGCGGCAGACGTATCGCAGGTCATCGGCTTTGCCCGCGAGCACGGTTTCGAGCTCGCCATACGCGGCGGCGGGCACAGCTCGTCCGGACACGGTACCGTGGACGGCGGCATCGTTATCGACTTGCGTGATCTCGCCGAGGTATCGGTTGACAAGGCCACCGGGACCGTCTGGGTCGGCGGTGGCGCCACGGTTGGCGCGGTCCTCAAGGCGCTGGAACCACACGGCCTCGTCGTCGGCTTCGGAGACTCGGGGGACGTGGGCGTTGGCGGCATCGTCACCGGCGGCGGCGTCGGCTATCTGTCCCGGCTTTTCGGCGCAACAATCGATTCTATGCTGGCCGCTGAAGTCGTGTTGGCAGACGGCTCCATCGTCACGGCCAGTCCGCAGAGCGAACCGGACCTGTTCTGGGCCGTCCGTGGCGGTGGTGGCAATTTCGGCGTGCTGACGCGCATTCAGTTCCAGGCGCGGGAACTGTCGGCCTTTACCGGCGGGATGTTGGTACTGCCCGGCACGGCTGAGGCAATAACCGCATTCACCGCCGCCGCCCAATCGGCACCGGACGCCCTGTCATCCATCGCCATGGTCATGCCGGCCCCGCCTGCGCCCTTCATCCCGGAATCGATGCACGGCGAGTTGGTCGTCTTCGCGCTCATGGCCTATGCCGGGTCGGACGAAACAGCAGGTGCGGCCCTGGCGCCGTTCCGCGCGCTCGGCCCGATCCTCGACACGGTCAAACCCGGACCCTTCCTCAGTCTCTACGAGGGGCCGGGAGGCGAGCCGCCCGGTCTGCCTGAGACGCGGACATTCTTCGTCGACCGCATCAGCAAGGACGCTGCCCGGACCATAGCCGGCTTCCTGACCGAGTCCGATAGCGCCATGCGCATGGTGCAGATTCGCGTGCTCGGCGGCGCCGTCAACCGGGTCCCGACCGACGCGACGGCCTATGCCCATCGCGACGCGCAGATCATGCTGTTCCTCGCCAATTTCTACAGCGACGAAGCCGACCGGCCCCAGCGCGTCCAATGGGTGGAAGACCTGATGTCGGCCCTGCGGCAGGACAACGAGGGCGCCTATGTGAACTTCCTTGGCGACGAGGGCGCGGCCCGCACGCGCAACGCCTATCCCGGACGCACTTGGGACCGGCTGCGCCGGATCAAGCGGCAGTATGATCCACACAACCTCTTCCGGCGAAACCAGAACATCCCGCCTGCTGAATAACTAAAGGCCGGCCCATAGGGCCGGCCTTTCGGACAAATTGCCAATGGAATGCGGCTAGAACCGTAGCGCCTTGGCCTGCTTGACGCCTTCCAGCGCTGCGATTTCAGCGAGTTGCGGTTCGGTCAGCGTGCCGTCGATGGAGACGAGCGCGATGGCGTCCGAACCGACATCGACACGACCCAGGTTGAAGTTGGCGATGTTGATGCCAAGCTTGCCCAGCAGCGTCCCCAAGCGGCCGATATGGCCCGGCTTGTCCTCGTTGGTGACATAGAGCATGGACGGCGAGAGTTCGGCTTCCATGTTGATGTCCTTGACCTGGATGATACGCGCCTTGCCATTGGCGAATAGCGTACCGGCCACCCCGCGCACCTGCCGTTCGGTGGTGACGGTCAGGCGGATATAGCCCTCATAGGCACCTTGGCGGTCACGCGTGGTAGTTTCCACCGTGATGCCGCGATCCTTGGCGATCTGCGGCGCCGAGACCATGTTGATGTCGCCCAGCGATGGCTTGAGCACGCCATTGATGGCCGCCGCGATCATCGGCTTGATATTGAGTTCGGCGACATTGCCCTCGAACTCGATCTTGATGCCGCTGATCGCCGTTTCGGTAAGCTGGCCGGCAAACGAACCGAGCGTTTCGGCGAGATTGACCCAGGGCGTCAGGATCGGCGCTTCCTCGGCCGAGATCGACGGGAAGTTGAGCGCGTTGGTGATCTCGCCGGTCATCAGATAGGCGGAAATCTGCTCGGCCACCTGCAGCGCCACATTCTCCTGCGCTTCGGTGGTTGCCGCACCGAGATGGGGCGTACAGATGACATTGGGCAGCTCGAACAGCGGGTTGTTTTCGGCGGGTTCCTCGAGGAACACATCGAGCGCCGCACCGGCGACCTGGCCCGACTTGAGCGCCTCATAAAGCGCGGCTTCGTCAATGAGGCCGCCACGCGCGCAGTTGATGATGCGCACGCCCTTCTTGGTCTTGGCCAAGGCCTCGGCACTGATGATGTTGCGTGTCGCGTCGATCAGCGGCGTGTGCAGGGTGATGAAATCGGCGCGGGCCAGCAGGTCGTCCAGTTCAACCTTTTCGATGCCCAGCGTCTGGGCGCGTTCCGGGGTCAGGAACGGATCAAAGGCGATGACTTTCATGCGCAACCCGATCGCGCGGTCGGCTACGATCGAGCCGATATTGCCGGCACCGATCAGCCCGAGGGTCTTGCTGGTGACTTCGACACCCATGAAGCGGTTCTTTTCCCACTTGCTCGCGCGGGTCGATGCATCCGCCTCCGGCAGCTGGCGGGCCAGCGCCATCATCATGGCAATTGCATGCTCGGCCGTGGTGATCGAATTGCCGAAGGGCGTGTTCATCACGATGATGCCCTTCTTGGTCGCAGCCGGAATGTCGACATTGTCGACACCGATACCAGCCCGGCCGATGACCTTGAGATTGGCCGCGGCCGCGATGATCTTTTCGGTGATCTTGGAAGCCGAGCGGATGGCCAGGCCATCATACTGGCCGATGACTTCGAGCAGCTTGTCCTTGTCCTTGCCCAGATCGGGCAGGTAATCCACTTCGACGCCGTTGTCCTTGAAGATCTGGACGGCGGTCGGGCTGAGCTTGTCGGAAACGAGAACCTTGGGCATGACGCCCTCCTTGAAATCGAGTGTGGGAAAATCACCCCCTCCCGCCCTCCCCCATCAAGGGGGAGGTGTGCTCCGAGTTTGCGAGTAGACCGCGCCGCAAACTCGATCAGCATCTCCCCCGATGGGGGCTGGGAAGGGATAGAATCGTTAGGCAGCTGCCTTGTTCAGGGCAGCCAGTTCTTCGGCAAACGCATAGTCCAACCAGGGCACGAGCGCAGCCAAGTCGGATGTCTCGACCGTGGAGCCGGCCCAGATGCGCAGGCCGGACGGAGCATCCTTGTAGGCGCCGATGTCATAGGCCACGCCGGCCTTGTCGAGCCGCGACACGATGGCCTTGGCGAACGCTGCCTGCTTGTCGGCATCAAGGGCCGTCACACCAGGGTCGACGATCGTCAGGCAGACCGAGGTATTGGAGCGGTTGGCCGGCACCTTGGCGAGGAAATCCACCCATTCGGTCTTGGCGACCCAGTCGGCCAGCACCTTGAAATTGGCGTCGGCGCGCGCCTGCATGCCCTTGAGCCCGCCAACCGTCTTGCCCCATTCCATCGCGTCGATCGCATCCTCGATGCAAATCATCGAGGGCGTGTTGATGGTCGCCGCCTCGAACACTTCCTCGAGCAGCTTGCCGCCCTTGGTCAGGCGGAAGATCTTGGGCAGCGGACGGTCCGGCTTAAAGGTTTCGAGCCGTTCGACGGCGCGGGGCGACAGGATCAGCACGCCGTGGGCGGCTTCGCCACCCAGCGCCTTCTGCCAGGAGAAGGTGACGACATCGAGCTTGGCGAAATCGAGGTTCTGCGCGAACGCCGCCGAGGTGGCGTCGCAGATGGTCAGGCCCTTGCGGTCGGCCGCGATCCAGTCGCCATTGGCGACGCGAACGCCCGAGGTGGTGCCGTTCCAGGTGAAGACCACGTCGCGGTCGAAATCGACCTGGCCGAGATCGGGCAACTCGCCATAGGGCGCCTTGATGATGCGGGCATCTTCAAGCTTGAGCTGCTTCTGGACGTCGGTGATCCAGCCCTCGCCGAAGCTTTCCCAAGCCAGCATGTCGACGCCACGAGCCCCGAGCATAGACCACAGCGCCATTTCGACAGCGCCGGTATCGGAGGCGGGGACGATGCCGATGCGATAATCGGCGGGAACCTGCAGCAACTCGCGCGTCAGGTCGATGGCGCGCTGGATACGGGCCTTGCCGGGCTTGGAGCGGTGCGAACGACCGACCAGTGCATTGGCCAGCGCTTCAACCGTCCAGCCAGGACGTTTGGCACAGGGGCCCGACGAAAAATTCGGATTGGCCGGTTTTACCGCCGGCGCGGTCAGGGGCATTGGAGCCATCTTCAGCGACCCTCCCAGGTCTATGCGTCTCGCGTTAGGGCGAGATGTCCTGAGGCGGGAGATACGCCCGATGACAGGGCGGCGTCAATGGGCCTTTTGTCGATGATCACCCTCCTGTCGGGTGTTGGCGATGCGATAGCCTTCTTTTGATTGCAGTATTGATCTTGCCTAGGCGGGCGTGGAAACGAGGCGTTTAGTCTTCTGCGATACACAGACTATCCAGCAGCATCTTCACCTGATCTTCTGGCCAAGGCTCAATCGGCTCGGAAGGATCAAACGTGACCGATGCGGACGCAATACAGCAGTCGCTTTCCGGACGTCTGAGCTTTATTTACAGCACGGCGACTATCGGGCTGGCAGCCCTGAGCCTGTTCTGGCTCGTCATTCTGTTGATCATGCACTGGTGGCTGTTGGCCGCCTTGCAAGGCGTCATGGCGGTGGCCTGTCTGATGACCTGGCTGCTCATCCGGGCCGGCCGACTGCCGATAGCGCTGATCTGCTCGCAATTGATGTTCTACGTCGTCATCATCACCATCAGTCTGGTCTACGACGTCCCCAATGACCTGGCGCCCCGCGTCACCCACCTGTTCCTGCCCGGCATCGCCCTCGTCGGCTATATCAACTATATCCGCGAGCCGTCACGTTTGCAGTTGGGCGTGATCGCATTGTCGCTGGTCTCGTTCATCGTCTTCGCCAGTACCAATGTAATGGTTCCCTTTGCCGATCCGCTGCCCGATTCCGTGCGGGTCCCCGGCTCCTGGGTCAACACCATCGCGGCCGCAACGATCCTGGCCGGCTGCGTCTATGCCATGCAGGCCGAGCTTTCGCGCAAGTCGACACTGGCCCGCGAGCTGCAGGCGGCGTTTTTTGCCAACCAGCTCGAGCTCTATTATCAGCCGCAGGTAGACCGGAACGGCCGCACCATCGGCGCCGAGGCCCTGCTGCGCTGGAAACATCCCAAGCGCGGCTACGTCTCGCCCGCTGACTTCATCCCGATTGCCGAACAGAACGGCATGATGACACTCATCGGCAGCTGGGTGCTGGAGCAGGCCTGCCAGACCCTGGCCCAGTGGCAACACGAGGCCGCAACGCGCTCGCTGAAGCTGGCAGTCAATGTCAGCGCAGGCCAGTTTCTCGACGAGGGTTTCGAGCAGTTCGTACTCGATGTGTCCGCCCGTCACGGGATGGACCGGACCAGGCTGAAGCTCGAACTCACCGAGAGCGTCATGGTCGCCAATATCGACCTCGTCGTCGCCAAGATGACCGCCCTGCATGCGGCGGGCATCGGCACGGCGCTCGACGATTTCGGTACGGGCTATTCCTCTCTGGGCTATCTCAAGCGCCTGCCGCTGGAGCAGCTCAAGATCGATCGCAGTTTCGTGCAGGACGTGCTCGACAACCAGCGCAGCGCCTCGCTGGCGAAGAGCGTTATTCACCTGGGTAACGACATGGGCCTGGCGGTGCTGGCCGAAGGCGTCGAAACACAGGAGCAGTTCAACTTCCTGCGTGACGCCGGCTGCAGCGAGTTTCAGGGCTACCTGTTTGGCCGGCCCGTGCCACTGGCCGAGCTGGTGCGCGATCTCGCCGTGGCGCGCCCGCAGTTTGCGCAGCGCCCCAGGAAGAAAAGCGCCTAGGCGCCCTGGTGGATCACCCCGCCCTGTTCATCCTCGATATGGATGCGGATGATCTCGTCGAAGCTGGTCTCGCCGACAAAGCCGAGGCTCTTGGCCCGGCTGGCATCGAAGGCTTGCGGCCAACCGGCCACGATGCGCGCTATTGTCTCGTCCGGCTGGCGCCGGATCAGCGCCGTGGCCTTTGGTCCGGCTACCCGCCCCAGCGCAGCGATCTGTTCGCCCACTGTGGCGGCGAGCCCCGGCATGGTCAGGTTGCGCTGATTGCCGAGCAGGCCCGTATCCATCCCGGCCGCATGCAATAGGAAGCCGACTGCCGCGCGTGGGCTGGCAAACCAGTGGCGCACTGTCTCGGCGACCGGCAGCAGCGCCTCCTGCCCGGCCAGTGGTTCGCGGATGATGCCGGAGAAAAAGCCTGATGCGGCCTTGTTGGGTTTGCCGGGACGCACGGCAATGGTGGGCAGTCGAATGCCGATGCCATCGAGGAAGCCACGCCGGGAGTAATCGGCCAACAGGAGTTCGCAAATGGCCTTCTGCGTGCCGTAGCTGGTCAGTGGGGTATGCTCATGCGTATCCCCGATCACCGCCGGCAGCGGTTCGCCGAACACCGCGATCGACGAGGTGAAGACCAGCCGCGGCTTGTAAGGCGCCGCCTGTGCGGCGAGGCGGATGGCCTCGAGCAGATGGCGGGTGCCGTCGAGATTGATGCGATAGCCCTTCTCGAAGTCGGCCTCCGCCTCGCCGGACACGATGGCGGCGAGGTGAAAGATCAGGTCCGGCCGCGCGGTGATGAGCTTGTCTGCCGCCTGGGGCGCCGAGAGATCAACTGACGTGGTGGTGACCGGAATGTCGGTCGCCGGGACATCCGGGGCGACGATGTCGGCCAGCGCCAGCCCGGTAACGGCTTTGCCGCCTATCTGGCCCGCCGCCAGCAACGCCGCCACCAGCTTGCGCCCCACCATACCGGCAGCGCCGATCACCAGAACCTTCATGTCGCTTCTCGCCCTCGCATTGTTGCCGGAAGCTTAGCGTGTTGGTGGCGGTGCGGGGCAAATAAAAAATCGGCGCCCTTCTGGACGCCGATTATTGGAGAGTAGCGGGCCGTGGCTGTCCCGCCACGTCCAGGATCAGAAGCGGTAACGAACAGTGCCGCGCACTTCATGCACCCAGTTGTGATCGATCCAGTATGGAGCGGTCGCCGCCGTATTGACGAGGCTGTTGATATAGAGGCCCCGGTAGCCGACATCGGCAACAACCTGGCCGAAGTCATAACCGACACCGACCATGCCGGCAGCGGCAAAGCTGGTGTTCTGCGCGCGCGTATCGGCGGGCGAGCCGGCTGGGCCCGTGGTAATGAAGTCATTGAAGGCCACACCGGCGCCAGCGCCGACATAACCGAAGGTGCCGCCGGCAGCATCATAGCCGCCATTGCCGAAGCCGAAGTCGTAATAGGCGTTTGCCAGCACGACCGTCGAGCGCAGGGACAGCTTGTGTACGCCCGGCGTGAGCGCGGGGGCCGCAGTGCCCGGAATTGTGGTCTGCATGCCTTCGTTGGCAAGATAGTCCGCCGTGACATCGAAGCGCAGACCAGTGCCGGTTTCGTAGCCGACGCCGGCGCCAACTGAGTATCCGTAACCGAAGCCGTCAATGGCGAAGGGGGTACCGGGCGCTGTCGGATGGTGCACTTCTTTGGCCCACATGGCATTGAGGCCGGCACTGCCGCGCAGGTAGAATGACCCCGACACACCGTAATCGACATCGGGAATCTCGATGATAGGCGGATAGTAGGGGAGATCGGCGGCGATTGCCTGTCCACCAACGACGGCGGCTCCTGCCACCATCATCGCAGTGATGAACTTACGCATGTGAAACGTCCTCTGGGTTGCCACGACACGGGTCGATTGCAGCCCAATATCGGCCAATTTCCTTAAAACGCGCTTAACCTAAAAACTTAACCCTAACAACAACAGAACCCGGCCCGTCATAGTTAATAGCAAGTAAATATCCGGCCAATACTAGGCCACGTCGCGGATCGCTGCTTCGATCTGGGAGACTACCGTTGTTACCAGCGACGCGTCGTCGGCCTCGCCCATGACGCGGATGACCGGCTCGGTGCCCGAAGCGCGGACCACCAGGCGCCCATTACTGCCCAGCATGGCCTGCCCGTCTGCAATGGCCTGGATAACCAGCTTGTGTTCGAGCGGCTTGCCGGACTTGAACTTCACGCTGCGCAGCAGCTGGGGCACCTTGATGAAGCGCGTGCAGATCTCGGAAACGCTGCGCTCCTGCTGCTTCAGCACCGCCAGCAGTTGCAGTGCGGCGACGAGGCCATCCCCCGTCGTGGTGAAATCGGAGAGGATGATATGGCCGGACTGTTCGCCGCCCACGTTGAAGCCCTTGGACCGCATGGCTTCGAGCACATAGCGATCGCCGACCTGGGTGCGCTCCAGCGTCAGGCCCAACGAGGTCAGGTAGCGTTCGAGGCCCAGATTGGACATCACCGTAGCGACGATGCCGCCGCCGACCAGCATTTCGCGCTCGAGCCAGCTCTGGGCGATCACAGCCATGAACTGGTCGCCATCGACGACCTCACCCTTTTCATCGACGATGATGACACGGTCGGCGTCGCCATCAAGCGCGATGCCGATATCGGCCCGCACTTCCTTGACCTTGGCCGCGACGGCCTCGGGCGCGGTCGAGCCGACCTTGTCATTGATGTTGAAGCCATCGGGCTTGTCGCCGATGGTGAAGACTTCGGCACCCAGCTCCCAGAGCGCAATCGGAGCCACCTTGTAGGCGGCGCCATTGGCGCAATCGAGCACCACGCGCAACCCTGCAAGATCGGTGTTCCGCGGCAGGGTGCGCTTGGCATATTCGATGTAGCGCGTGCGCGCTTCCTCGTCGCGATGCGCCCGCCCGATTTCGCGGCCATGCGCCAGCAGCCCCGACATGTCGCTGTCGATCAGGCTCTCGATTTCCTTTTCGACTGCGTCGCTCAGCTTGTAACCGTCCGGGCGAAACAGCTTGATGCCGTTATCGTCGTAGGGATTGTGCGAGGCCGAGATCATGACGCCGAGATCGGCGCGCAGTGAACGGGTCAGCATCGCAACGGCCGGGGTGGGCATGGGGCCTAGGAAATACACATCCATCCCGACGGCGGTAAAACCGGCACCGAGGGCGCTTTCGATCATGTAGCCGGAACGGCGCGTGTCCTTGCCGATCACCACCCGGTTGCGATGATCGCCGCGCACGAACTTGGCTCCGGCCGCCATGCCAACCCGCAATGCCAGTTCCGGCGTGAGCTTTTCGCCATTGGCGAGGCCACGAATCCCGTCGGTACCAAAATACTTGCGTGCCATAGCGTCCTGTCCTTGGCCGGCTACTCCGGCAGCGTCGGATAATACCACTTCTGGGCGGAATAGCGGATATCGCGCTCAGGCAAAAGGGCCGCCTCGCGGCGACCCCATGCAAACTTGTCGATACTCAGCTGTTGGGCTGTGGCTCGAGGCCTGGCTCGGGCGGCGCATCGGGCCGCTTCTTGCCCGCCTTGCCGGCCGATGGCACGCCGCTGGCTTTGTTGGATGGGCCACTGTCGTCCGGACGGGTCGGCTGTACGCCATCCATCAGCGCGCGCAGCTCATCACCGGTCAGCGTCTCGAATTCCAGCAGTGCCTGGGCGATCGCCTCCCACTGGTCGTGGTAGGTGGAGAGGATTTCCTTGGCCGATGCCTCGCCATCCTCGATCAGCTTGCGCACTTCCTGGTCGATGATACGGGCCGTGTCGTCCGACATATGCTGGCTCTGCGTCACCGAGTGACCGAGGAACACTTCCTGGTCGTTGCTCTTGTAGCGCACGCGGCCGAGCTTCTCGCTCATGCCCCATTCCATCACCATCGAGCGGGCGAGGCTGGTAGCCATCTGGATATCGCCCGACGCGCCTGACGTGACCTTTTCCGGGCCGAACTTGATGATCTCTGCCTCGCGGCCGCCGAACAGCATAGTGAGGCGGGCCAGGGCCTTCTCACGGCTGAACGAATAGCTGTCGCTTTCAGGCAGCGTCATCACCATGCCCAGGGCACGGCCGCGCGGAATGATCGTCGCCTTGTGGATCGGATCAATCCCCGCAACCTTGAGCGCGATGATGGCATGGCCGGCTTCGTGATAGGCGGTCAGCTTCTTCTCATCCTCGGACATGGCCATGGTGCGGCGCTCGGCGCCCATCATGATCTTGTCCTTGGCGTCTTCGAATTCGGCATGGGTGACGAAGCGCTTGTTGCGCCGCGCCGCCATCAGGGCCGCCTCGTTGACGAGGTTCATCAGATCCGCACCCGAGAAACCGGGCGTACCGCGAGCCAGCACCTTGAGGTCCACATCGGGAGCCAGCGGCACCTTGCGCACGTGGACCTTGAGTACCTTCTCGCGGCCCGACACGTCGGGGTTCGGCACCACGACCTGGCGGTCGAAGCGGCCCGGACGCAGCAAAGCAGGGTCCAGAACGTCAGGACGGTTGGTGGCCGCGATCAGGATGATGCCCTCATTGGCTTCAAAGCCGTCCATCTCGACGAGGAGCTGGTTGAGGGTCTGTTCGCGTTCGTCGTTACCGCCGCCCAGACCGGCGCCACGCTGGCGGCCGACGGCGTCGATTTCGTCGATGAAGATAATGCAGGGCGCGTTCTTCTTGGCCTGCTCGAACATGTCGCGAACGCGCGATGCGCCCACGCCGACGAACATTTCAACGAAGTCCGAACCCGAAATGGTGAAGAATGGAACATTCGCCTCGCCGGCGACCGAACGGGCCAGCAGCGTCTTGCCGGTACCCGGAGGGCCAACCAGCAGCACGCCGCGGGGGATACGGCCGCCCAGGCGCTGGAACTTGCCCGGATCGCGCAGGAATTCGACGATTTCCTCGAGGTCCTGCTTGGCTTCATCCACGCCGGCAACGTCCTCGAACGTTACCTTGCCGTGGCTTTCGGTAAGCAGCTTGGCGCGCGACTTGCCAAAGCCCATCGCACCGCCACGGCCACCACCCTGCATCTGGCGTATGAAGAAGAACCACACGCCGATGATGACGATGAACGGCAGCCAGGAGCTGAGCAGGATTGACCAGAACGGGCTCGATTCCGGCGCACTGGCGGTAATCGACACGCCCTTGTCCTCGAGGCGATTGATGATCTCGGCTCCATCGGGCAGCACGGTCTGGAACCGCGTACCGTCCCGCAGCGTGCCGGAAACCACATTGTCGGTGATGTTGACGCTGGTGACGCTGCCAGCTTCGACGTCGGTGACGAATTGGCTGTAGCTCTTGTCAGAAACCGAAGTCGACCGGGTCGACGACTGGAATACCTGGAACAGGCCCATCAGCATAAAGAGTATGACTAGCCAGATGGCAAAGTTGCGGAAGTTTCCGTTCATCAATCCTGTCCCGGAGAAGCGGCACCAAAGAGGCGCAGCGCATGAGCCGAATGTATGTCCGGCAATAGGGCGTTACAAGGGCAAGACCTGCGGCCCTTTGGATAGCCAGTCCAGTCATAATGTCGCGATTGGGTTAATACGCGGTGGGGATTCGGAAGGTTCCATCGGACATGCAAAAGCGCCGCCTGGACGTCCCCTCCCGACACCGCCGATCACTGGTCGCCGCAGCGCCACCGTATATCGGAAGGGGCATTGCTCATCAGGCCTTGGGGAGGAGGATACGTTCGGGGCTCAATCGATGAGCAGCTGCACCTGGATACGATCGTCAAACGACCAGCCGCCAAGCGACAGCACCCCGCCGCTTGCATCACGGACGATCGGGGCCGTGCGGATCGCCTCGGCCGGTGCGGTGACCTTGAAGCCGAGAAACTCCTCGAGCCGGTGGCGCGGCAGGTAATCGGCGACGCTGGCGGTGAAGCCCGCATCGGGCGAGGCGTTGACGATGCGGAAGCGCTCGTCCCAGACCAGCTCGCCATGCGGCGCCAGCAGTGCATCTGATGGCAACGAGCGGCCCGGCTCGCGCGCCACGGCGACGGCGCCGTCCTTGATGCGGATGACGCAGCCGAGGACGGTGGTCGCCTTGGCGAGGCCGGCTTCGGCGATGGTCTGGCGCAGGCGCTCGACCTGCCCCAGGGCGCGCGGCTTCTGACGGCCGCCGACAATGTTGAGGACGCGGCTGAGCAGGCGTGTCGAGATGGCAGGACTGAGGCCCACGAGCGCCGCCAGTTCGATCCGCGCCGCGCCGAAGCCATCGAGGCGCACGATTTCGGTGAAACAGCCATCGGCCATCTGAGCGATGGCGGCATCCGCCTCGGCCATGCGATCGGCAAAGAGGGCCACCGCTCCAGCATCGAGGCCCAGCGCCGCCAGTTCCGGCACGGCCCGCCGCCAGCGTACCCGCTCATAATGCGGATCGATATTGGACGGGTCGACGGCTGGGGCCAGGCCGGCCGCATCGACCACGGCGCGCAGTGCCGATGGATCGACGCCGAGCAAGGGGCGATGCACACGCACGCCCTCGACCACGGCCATGGAAGTCATGCCCTTGAGGCCCTCGATGCCGCTGCCATGCGCCATGCGCATCAGCACCGTCTCGGCCTGATCCTGTAGATGGTGGGCGGTGAGCAGCACTGTTGCGCCGTCCTCGGCCATGGCGGCACCCATGAGCCGGTAGCGCGCCGTGCGGGCAGCGTCCTGCACACCGGTTGCAGGCTTGGCGCCGGTCCAGGCGAGGCCGCGCGCGGCCAAGCCGAGCTTGCCTGCCGCCACCAGCACCATGGCGACTTCCTCCGCCGCCTCCGGCCGCAATTCATGATCGACGGAGTAGACGACGAGCCTCGGTCCTGCGGCAAGGCTTACCGCCCAGCGCTGCGCGAGCAGCATCAGGGCGAGGCTATCGGCCCCGCCAGACACCGCAAGGGCGATAGCGGGCTCGCCGGCCACCGCCGCAAACAGGGCCTTGAGCCCTGCTTCATCGTCGATAGTTGGGATCAGGCGGGCGGGCATTCGGCCCGTGACTTCTCCTCGCCAAGCCGCGTCAGGAAGGCGGGCGCCAGCGTGGTATAGCGCTTGTCGATTTCCGCAAAGGTGCGGCAGGCAGTCTCGCGCTCGCCCGCACCCGACAGCGACATGCCCAGCTTGAGCAGCAAGTCCGGCGCGCGCTCGCTCTCCGGTGCCTTCTGGAAGGCGCTGAGCAGCACCTCGGCGGCCTCGTCATAGGCAGCGCGCTGAATCAGGACGTCACCAAGGAAGTTGGCAGCGTCGGCGGCCTGCTCGCTCTCTGGATAGAGCGAGAGATACTGGGTGAACTGGTCCTCGGCAAAGGGATAGTCACCCTTGGTGAAGGCCTCGTAGCCGGCGGCGAATTGCGCGTCGGCGTCGGCATTGCCGGAATTGGCGGCGGCCGGATCGAAGCTGAGATTCATCGGCTGGCCGGTGGTGAGATCAACGCCGCCAGCGGCGCCGGTGCCCACCAGCGGATCGGCAGACTCGCCCAGTTCGGCCGGGGCCGCGCCGCTGCCATCATCAAAGGTCGGATCGAACTCGACTTCGCCGGGCAGCGGTTGCACGCCCTGCTCGGGAATGTCGGTGAGTGGAACGCCGTTGGCGTCCACGGGCACGGCATTGGGGTCCGGTACGGCATTGGGGTCCTGCGGCAACGCCTCGGGCTGCGTCACGCCGCCCGGTTGGGTTGCCGCATCAGGTTTTGGGCCGGCACCGCCTTCCAGCGCCTGGAAGCGGAATTCATTGTCTTCGGTCATGCGGTTGAGGATTTCCTGCAGCTGCGTGAGCTGGAAGGTAAGGCCCTCGATCTGCCCGTTCTGCAGGCGGAGCTGTTCCTCAAGCTGCTGGATGCGAACCATCAGCTGTGCGGTATCCTGCGCCTGGGCGACATGGATGCGCTCGGGTCTGGCATTGGTGAAGCTGAGGCCACCGAGTTCCGCGGGCGGCAAGACGGTGGTCTGCGCCGCCATGCCGGGAACGGTGATGCCGAGGGCGATGGCGACTGCGCACAGCGCCGTCCGTCCTCCTCTGAAAATTGCCGATAGCTTCAAACGACGCCTCCACGCGCTGGACCTGTTCGCACCAAGATGGTGCGGATGGGGCTGCCGATAAAGGGCAAATTTGGTCAAAAGAAAGCGCCCGGGCCATTTTACTGGCTCCGGGCGCTCTTGCCTCCAGTTTGCACTGGATTCGTTTGGCCTTCCTCTCGGGAAAGCCGAATTCTTACTGGACGACCGTGACCGCGCGGCGGTTCTGGCTCCAGCAGGAGATGTCGTTGCAGATCGCCACGGGACGTTCCTTGCCGAAGGACTGGGTAGTGATGCGCTGGCCGTTGACGCCCTTGGAGACGAGGTAGTTCACGACCACCGAGCCACGGCGGGCGCCCAGCGCGATATTGTATTCACGGGTGCCGCGCTCGTCGGCATGGCCTTCGATCAGCACGCGATAGTTCTGATACTGGTTGAGCCAGGCCGCCTGCTTGTCGAGGGTGGCCATGGCTTCCGAGGTCAGCGAGCTCGAATCCGTTTCGAAGAACACGCGGTCACCGACCGAGACGAGGAATTCCTGCTGGCTGCCCGGCGCGCCGCCGCCCGGCCCGAGATTGCCGACACCGGTGGGCATGGTGTTGGGCGTGCGCGAACAGGCCGCAATGACCACGACGAAAAGCAGCATTGCGGCGGCGCGCAACGCGGTGTTGAAGGGTGCGGTAATGACCACTGGAGGCTCCTGAAAGGCATCAATCTTAAGCAAGGCATTTACCGCGCTTAATCTTAAGGCCGGGTTTGCCAGAGTGGTTAATCTTGTCCTATTCGGGCGCCAATGTGGCGGGAATCCGGGCTTTTTTGTGATGGTGCCGGATTGCCACAGGTATGGGGGGCGATCACGTTAAGGTTAAGTGGGAGGGTTCACTGAGGTCAGGCTCTCTCTCCCCTCAGGGGAGAGAGGTGATACAGTGACTAAGCCCTCAGCCCGGACCAGGCCGGATCGCTCGCGTAGCTCTCGGTAGGAATGGTCAAGAGGTTACGGCCCCAGATATCGACGCTCATCAGCTTGGGGCCGTCATTGCCGCCCGGATCCTGGAAGAACATGATGACCCTTCCATTCGGCGCCCAGGTGGGGCCTTCGGCATGGAAGCTCGAATAGAGCATGCGCTCGCCCGAGCCGTCGGGGTTCATGATGCCGATATTGAACTGGCCGCCGGACTGGCGGGTGAAGGCGATGAGATCGCCCTTGGGCGCCCAGACCGGGGTCGAATAGCTGCCCTGGCCAAAGCTGATGCGCTGCGCGTTGCCGCCACCCGCACCCATCATATAGATCTGCGGCGCGCCGCCACGGTCGCTTTCGAAGACGATGCGGCTGCCATCGGGCGAATAGGACGGGCCGGTATCGATGGCCGCGCCGGTGGTGAGCTGCTGCGGCGTGCCGCCACCGGTGCCGACCGAATAGATATTGGTTGCGCCATTCTGCTCGACCGAGAACACCACGGTGCCGCCATCGGGCGAGAAGCGCGGTGCGAAGGTCATGGCGCCGACATTGGCCAGCTTCTGCTGGCGACCGGTCGAGAGCTGCAGCAGGTAGACCTGCGGATTGCCCTCGGCGAAGTTCATGTAGGTGACCATGTCGCCATTGGGCGCGAAACGCGGCGTCAGCGCCATGGAAGCACCGTCGGTCAGGTACTGCACGTTGGCGCCGTCCTGGTCCATGATGGCGAGGCGGCGCACGCGGTTCGCCTTGGGGCCGCTTTCGGCGGTGTAGATGACGCGCGTATCGAAATAGCCCGTGCCGCCCGCCAGCGACTCATAGATCGCGTCCGAGATGATGTGGGCGACGCGGCGCGACGAATTGGGATCGGTATTGTAGCTCTTGCCCACCACCTGGGCCGCCTGCTGCGTATCCCAGACGCGCACCGACGACGAAATGGTGCCGCCCCGCTCGACGCCGCCCATTACCAGCGCATCGACATTGGCGGTGCGCCAGATGTTGAAGTCGGGCGTGCCGTTCGGGTCGCCGACCTGAATCGGCAGCGAGGCTGGATCGAGCGGCAGGAACAAGCCGGAACGGCGCAGGTTGGCGCGCACGATATCGGCGATCTCCTTGCCGAAGGCTGGGTCCGACGAAGCGAAGTCGGGAACGGCGATCGGCAGCGGCTGGAAGTTGGCGCCTTCCACCACGATGCGCAACTGCGCCATCGCCATGGATGAGCCGGCCAGAAGGGCCCCGCCAGCCAGGCCAAGCTTGAGCGCATTGCGCCGGGTGATGAGGGTCATATCAGTCTCCATTCTCGCCGTTGGCAGCATTCTGCTCGCCAAACAAGCCAATTCAAAGTCACGGCCGCAGTTCCACTTCGATCTGCCGCCACTCGTCATATGCATCCGCCGACAGCATGTCATAGGGCCCGCAGGCCTGCACGGCACGCTGCGCCGCCCGGGCCACCGCGCCACCCGCCGGCGAAGCGTCCGCCGAGATGATCTGCGTATTGGCCACCGTGCGGTCGGCATTCATGGTCACCATCAGCCGCACATTGAGGCCGCTGTTTATGTCGCTGGGCAACAGGTTCCAGCACTGCTTGATCTTGGCCACCAGCCCGTCGATTGCCGACTGGCTGAGCCGCGCCGAGGTGCCTGATGTATCGCCCAGCGTCGGCGCACCACCCTGCCCGGTCGTGCCGCCGGTGGTGGTATCGGTGTTGATGATGGCGGAAATATCGTCGGCCAGCGACGCATCGAGCTGTGGCGTGGGCTGCGGCCTGGTCGTCGGGGTGGGCGTTGGCGTCGGCGTGGGCTGCTGCGCGGCAGCCAGACGCTGGCGCTCCTCCTCCTCGCGCTTCTTGCGCTCGGCTTCGGCGGCAGCAAACTGGGCGCGCTTCTGTTCGAGATTGGCCGGGCGTGACGCCGGGACCGGCGCCGCGACGGCAGGCGTCACGGGCTCGGGCGGAGTTGGCTCTGGCGTCGGTTCAGGTGTCGGCTCGGGCTCGGGGGTCGGCTCGGGCGTGGGTTCCGGCACGGGCTCCGGCTCCGGTTCGGGCGTAGGCTCAGGCGTTGGTGGCGTGGGGCGCGTGACCGGCGTCGGCGGCACCACCGGATCTGGCGTTGGCTCCGGCGCAGGAGTGGGCTCCGGGGTCGGCTCGGGCTCGGGTTCCGGCTGGGGTTCGGGAATGGCTTCGGGCTCGGGCGCCGTGTTGGTGACCGGCGCAGGCGTTGGGATATCGGCCGGCGACGGGGTCACCTGATCCTCTTCCGTGTTGCCGGTCGGCTGGGCCAGTTCGGCGACCTGGTCATCCTCGACAATAGACGGCGTATCGGTCTCCACGATCTCGCTGTCGAGCTGGCCGGCGCGGATATTTGAATATTCTTCGATCGGCACCAGATCGACCGAGATGGACTCGACGACGGGCGTCAACGGCTCCGCAAACCCCAGGTTGATGAGGCCGATGGCCAGCACCGCGATATGGGCAACGATGGAGACGGTGACGCCGGTACGCATCGGACTGGACTATTGATCCGGCTGCGTGATGAGGCCGATCTTGGAATAGCCTCCAGCCGACAGCAGACCCATCACGCGCATCACCGCACCATAATTGGCGCTGGTATCGCCGCGCAGGAAGATGCGGTCCTCGGCGCCATTGACACCCAGGGCAGTCAGCTGGGCGACGAGATCGCCTTCCGCGACCGGCGTCTCGTCGATGAACACGGCGCCCTCGGGCGTCACGCCCACGGTTACCGGATCGGCCTGGTTGGGCATCGCGGCGGCTGCCGAACTCGGCAGGTCGATCGGCACGCCGGCCGTCATCATCGGCGCGGCCACCATGAAGATGATCAGCAGCACCAGCATCACGTCGACCATCGGCGTGATGTTGATCTCGCTCATGATCGCTTTCTTGCGGCCGCGGCGGCGACGTCCGCCGCCCCCGCCGCCCGATGCTGCACCCATGCCCATGTCAGCGGCTCCGGGCTTCGAGCTGGCGGCTGAGGATAGTCGAGAACTCGTCGGCAAATCCTTCCAGGCGCCCGATCATCTTGGAGGCGTCGGAGCTGAGCTTGTTATACGCGATAACCGCCGGAATGGCGGCGACGAGGCCGATGGCCGTGGCGAACAGCGCCTCGGCGATCGGGCCGGCCACGACGGCAAGGCTGGTATTGGACGATGCAGCGATGGCGGTGAAGGCATTCATGATGCCCCACACCGTGCCGAAGAGGCCAATAAAGGGCCCGGCCGAACCGATGGTGGCGAGGAACCCAAGGCGCTTTTCCAGATGCTCGCTCTCGCGGGCGATGGCGACATCGAGCACCTTGTCGAGACGCTGCTGCATGCCCACGAAACTGGCGGCATTCTGCTCGTGGCTGCGCTTCCATTCCTTCATGGCGGCGACAAACACTGCCCCCAGCCCGCCCGACGGCTTTTCCGCCTGCTGCTGGTAAAGCTCTTCAAGCGACTGGCCGGACCAGAAGATGCGCTCGAACTTGTTCATCTCGCTGTTGGTGCGGCGATAGGTGATGGTCTTGTCCACGATGATGGCCCAGCACCAGATCGAGGCCCCCAACAGGCCAAGCATGACGGACTTCACGATCCAGTCGGCGGCCCAGAACAGGCCCCAGATGGACAAATCAGCATGCGGAGCAACGGCCCCCACAGCATCGACGGCTTCCATGTAGTGATCCTTTTCGGCCCGGTTCATGCACCCGACCCTCAAGCATCAGGCGATGGGGTCGAAATCTGTCAAAATTAAGAGAAATGCCCGGAAACCGGCCCTTTGCAGGACTGTTGCCGGACACGTGTTCGCTTTGCCGCAATTATGGTCAAGGAGAGGTTAACAAACAGAGTCCCGAAGAGGGATCGTGATGATGCCGTCCACCGGGTGGATTAGGACTTCGGCGCAAATTTCTGAAGGATTGCCTTTGGCATGCGGGCCGCCCCGCCACTGGTCTTAATGGCAACAATCACGACCGTCGCCCGCGTCAGCACGGTCTCATCACGGCCAATTGTTTGCGTGAGCGTCAGCCGCGCGCCACTGACGGCGGCAACTTCGGTTGTGACATCAAGCAGATCATCTATATGGGCCGCCCCGTCGAACTGGATGTCCATCGTGCGCACGGCAAAGGCAATGCCCTGCCCCGCCAGTTCGGAATGGTGGATGCCCTCCGCGCGCAAAAACTCGGTCCGGCCCCGCTCGAAGAATTTGAGATAGGCCGCGTGATAGACATTGCCCGAAAAATCGGTGTCTTCGTAATAGATGCGAACGGGGAAATGGTGCTGGCTCATGGCTTGAACGCCAGGCCGCGCTCGGCCAGCGCTGCGATCAGTTCGGGAAATGCCTTGGGGCCGATGCCATGGAGGGCCGCGACATCCTTCTGCCTCCAAGTCGCCAGCTCGGCGAAGGTGGTAATGCCGGCATGGGCCAGTGCAGCATGCGCCGGCCGGCTGAGCTTCACCGCTCCGGCAAGGGCGTCATCCGGGCTCACTCGGCCGACCCCGCCGCGTGGAAGATCACGTTCTGCGGCACGCCGGTGAGCGAGCGCAGCCGCTCGGGCAGCCAGGGCGGTTGCAGGCTCGCCTGGATGAGCGCCGGTCCCTCGAGCGGCAGCCAGGAGAACTGGAGCAGATGCCCTTCGTCCTCGCGCACCAGGAAGGGTTGGGCGCCACCCGGCCTGACATCATCGGGCAGCTCAATGGCATAGACGAAGCCGAGTTCATGATAGCGGTCGCCCGCGCGTCCATAAAAGCTCTCATAGGTGAAAAGCAGCGCCCCTGAACTGACCGGCATGGCCAGTTCTTCGGCCATTTCCCGCGCCAGCGCGATATCGCTGGCTTCGCCCATCTCGACCCGCCCGCCCGGCAGCATGCAGTAATCGTCTTCGTCCTCCCGGCAGACCAGCAGATGCCCGTCGCGGATCGCGGCACCGGCCACCCGAAAGTTGAAGCGCGTGCCATTGCCCGGAAAGCTCAGGACGATGCGTTCAGTCACTTTCGGGCTCCTCGAACAGGCTCGCCTGCATTCCCACAAAGCCCTGCGGCACGATCTTGCCCAGATGCTGGAAGGCGGCGCCGGTCAGCATGCGGCCGCGCGGCGTCCGTTGAATGAAGCCCTGCTGGATCAGGTAGGGCTCGACGATCTCCTCGATGGCGTCGCGCGGCTCGCTGAGGGCCGCGGCGATGGTCTCGATCCCGACAGGGCCGCCATTGTAGAAGTCGGCAATGGTGGTGAGATAGCGCCGGTCGAGCTGATCGAGCCCGCGTGCATCGACATCGAGCCGCAGCAGTGCCTTGTCGGCAATCGCCCGGGTAATCTCGCCCGAACCGTCCACCAGCGCGAAGTCGGTGACACGGCGCAAGAGACGCCCCGCAATACGCGGTGTCCCGCGGGAACGACGCGCAATCTCCATGGCCCCATCGGGCGCCATCGGCATGCCGAGCAGCCGCGCCCCGCGCTGCACGATCTGCACCAGCTCCTCGGGCGTATAGAAATTGAGCCGTACCGGAATGCCGAAACGGTCGCGCAGCGGCGTGGTCAGCAGGCCGGCGCGAGTGGTGGCGCCGACCAGGGTAAACTTGGCCAGGTCGATACGCACCGACCGGGCCGCCGGGCCCTCGCCGATGATCAGGTCCAGCTGGAAATCCTCCATCGCCGGATAGAGCACTTCTTCGATCGCCGGATTGAGCCGGTGAATTTCGTCGATGAACAGTACATCGCGCTCTTCGAGATTGGTCAGCAAGGCGGCAAGATCGCCCGCCTTGGCGATGACCGGGCCGGAGGTGGCTCGGAAGCCGACGCCCAGCTCGCGCGAAATGATCTGCGCCAGCGTGGTCTTGCCGAGGCCCGGTGGGCCCACGAACAGCACGTGATCGAGCGCCGCGCCGCGCTGCTTGGCCGCCTTGATGAAGACCTCGAGATTGGCGCGTGCCGCAGCCTGGCCGACGAATTCGGAAAAGCCTGACGGACGGAGTGAGACGTCGAGCGGATCGTCACGGCCAGCGGCGGGGGACGTCAAAGTCACGAGCTAAGCTCCCGTAGCCCCATGCGGATCAGCGTCTCGGTCTTTACCCCGTCGCCCTCGCGCGCCACGATGCGTGCCAGTGCGGCAGACGCCTGGGCGCTGGAATAACCTAGATTGGTGAGCGCCGAAACGGCGTCGGTGATTGCGGAAGGCGCCACGCCTTCGCCCAGGGCTGCCTGCAGGCCGAGCGTTCCGGCGTCGATACTCGGCCCGGTCGGTGCCTTGCCCTTGAGCTCGGTGACGAGGCGCACGGCGAGCTTTGGCCCTACGCCATTCGCACGGCCGATCATCGCCTTGTCCTGCAAGGCCACGGCGCTCGAGAGTTCGGAGGGCGACAACACTGATAGGATGGATAGCGCGACCCGGGCGCCAACGCCCTGCACGGTCATCAGCAGATTGAACCAGCCCTTTTCGCCTTCGCTGGAAAAACCATAGAGCCGGATCATGTCCTCGCGCACGATGGTTTCGATGAACACCACCGTCGCCTCGCCGACGCGCGGCAAAGCCTGCAACGTGCGGCTCGAGCAGAAGGCCTCGTAGCAGACGCCGCCGCAATCGATGAGCACATGGTCGTCGCCAAAGCTGTCCACCAGCCCCTTGAGCTTGCCGATCATGCCAATGCCCTTAGCCGCTGGTTCGATACCCGGTGATGCGCGTGGCAGATGGCGATAGCCAGCGCATCGGCGGCATCGGCGCCCTTGAAGTCAGCCGCCGGCAGCAGCGTCTTGACCATGAGCTGGATCTGTCCCTTGTCGGCGTGGCCGGTCCCGACCACCGATTTCTTGACGAGGTTGGCGGCATATTCGGCCACCGGCAAGCCACGCGCCGCCGGCGTCAGCAGCGCCACGCCGCGCGCCTGGCCCAGGATAAGCGCCGAGCGCGCGCCTGCATTGACGAAGGTTTCTTCGACCGCGGCCTCGTCGGGTATAAACCGATCGAGAACCTCACCCAGCCCCGCAAACAGGATCGCCAGCCGCTCGGCAAGCGAGCCATCGACGGGGGGCGTCACCGTGCCGGCAGCCACGAAGGTCAGCCGGTTGCCCAGCGTCTCGATCACCCCCCAGCCGCAGCGGCGCAGGCCGGGGTCGATTCCAATGATTCGGGTCGCAGCACTCATGCGCACATCCTTAGTGAAGCGTCGCCAGCCTACCAAGCCCGGTGTGAACAAAAAGGCAACGGATGCGGTGGAAAACCCCATGTCGATAAAATCCTACCCATCTCGCAAACACCATCTTCAAGCGGCGGCCATAGTCTGCTCCCGGGAATGCAGGGGCAAATTATGACAGGACTTCGTCGAAAGCGGAGCGCGGCTGCGCATTTATCGCGTTGCGAACCTCCCTATGCGGGTGGATTCACCGCCAGCACATCCATCGCGCTTGCGCCCGTCTCGGCCGTTGGTCGTCCACCGCTGCCCGCCTCCTGCGCGTCGCGCCGCCGGCACATTGGCCTGATGGAGACGCCCAGCGCCTGACTACGCCCACCCATTGCCGCCGACCACCTCCGCGCCCTGCTCCGGAGGCGAACCGCCATTTCAAAGCCAAGAGAATTGCAATGATGCCTTCGAAGACTTTGACTGCCCTGCAAAGCTGGTCCAGCGTTGGACGCTGGACGCTGTTCGGCACCATGGCCTGTGTGTTGATCTCGGTGGCCTTCAACGCAGTGGTATTCGGAGACCTCGGATCGGTAGCGCTGCAGCGGTCGATCATCAGCGCCATCGTACTGCCCATCCTGCTGGGCCTGCCGCTCTTCTTCTATATGAGCGTGCGGGTCCGGGGCCTCGCCATCACCAACCTGCGCCTTGGCCTGGTTGCCCGGACGGACAGCCTTACGGCCTGCCTCAATCGCGGCGCCTTCACCAGCAAGGTCAGCGCCCTGCTGACCCACCGTCCGGTTGGCGCCAGCGGCGCATTGCTGATGATCGATGCCGATAACTTCAAGGCGATCAATGATCTCTTCGGCCACAATGCCGGCGACGAGGCGCTGACCATCATCGCGCGCTCCATCCGCACGATCTTGCGGGCGGGAGACCTGGTCGGGCGCATGGGCGGCGAGGAATTCGGCGTCTACCTGCCCGATGTCGACCAGCGTAGCGCCGAAGCGGTCGCCGAGCGCATCCGCCGCTCCGTGAACCTGGCGGTGTTTGCACCGGACGGACAGCAGCGCTCCCTGTCGGTCAGCATCGGCGGCGTGGCCTTCGAGGGTCCGGCAAGTTTTTCCGAACTGTTCCGCATCGCCGACCAGCGCCTCTATGGCGCCAAGCAGACCGGCCGCAATCGCGTCGCGGTGGTGCACGTCGCCGATCATCCCGCGGTCGACCTCAAACGCAGCGCATGAAAAAGGCGGCGCCCGGTGACGCCGCCTTTGAATTCTCCATGCGTCGCCGAAGCTAGGCCTCTAGCTTGGCGGCATCCTCGTCGCTCATTTCGAAATTCGTATAGACGTTCTGCACGTCATCGTCTTCTTCGAGCGTTGCGATCAGCTTCATCAGCGACGCGCCCTTGTCGGCATCGATCGGCGTATTGGTCTGCGGCTTCCACACCGCCTTGACCGATTCAGCCTCGCCCAGCACCTTTTCCAGCGCTGCCGCGACATCCACCATCGCCTCGAACGAGGTGGTGATGTAGTGGCCTTCTTCGTCGCTCTCGACATCGTCGGCGCCAGCTTCGATGGCGGCTTCCATGACCTTGTCTTCCGAGCCGGCCTTGAGCGGATAGGTGATCTCTCCGACCTTGTCGAACATGAAGCCGACCGAGTTGGTTTCGCCCATCGCGCCACCACTCTTGGAGAAGTAGGAGCGGACGTTGGAGGCGGTGCGGTTGCGGTTGTCGGTCAACGTCTCGACGATGATGGCGACGCCGCCCGGGCCGTAGCCTTCGTAGCGGATCTCGTCATAGTTCTCGCCGTCCGAGCCCATCGCCTTCTTGATGGCGCGCTCGATGTTGTCGCGTGGCATGGATAGGGCGCGCGCATTGACCACCGCGAGCCGCAGACGCGAATTGAACGCCGGGTCAGGCATGCCCAGCTTGGCGGCGACGGTGATTTCACGCGCCAGCTTGGAGAAAATCTTGGAGCGCACCGCGTCGGACTTGCCTTTGCGGTGCATGATGTTTTTGGCATGTGAATGGCCGGCCATTGGTCACCCCCCTCGAAGTAAGAATGCTGGATTGGTGGCGCGTTATAGGCAAGCGCGCGACGATTGTGAAGCGGGCTAGCGCGCGACGGGTCGCAGCGTGATGACGGCGGCATGGTCATCGAGGCGGGCGGCAAGCAAGCGGGCATCCTCTGCAGTCATCGAACCGGTGATCACCAGCGAACCTTCGAGAATCGGTGTCTGCACGACCGGTGAACTCACCAATTCCCCATCGACCCACAATTCGATGACCTCGCCGATATGCTCGAGCGTGAGCTTGCCGTAGACTTTGCGGGCCTCGGGCGTCAGCGTCACCTCGACCGAAGGCTGCGCCGTGAAAGGATCGTAGCCGACCTTCGCGGTTTCGACTGCCAGGTCTATGTCGGCAGCCATGGCCGGATGGACCAGCAGCAGCATAGCCATCCCCAGGCTCACGAACCGGCGCCTGCTACGCATCATCGAAGATCGGCTCGGCCTGCGCCAGCGTACCGCCGATGCGCACCGGCAGCACCCTGGTTGCCAGCCCGCTGCGCGGATCGGTCTCCACCGCCACGCCGCACAGGGTCGCGTCGCCCTCGGCCGGCGTGAAGCGGCCATTGGCGATGCCGGTGAGAAAGCGATTAAGCGGCTCTTCGGCATCGACGCCGATGATGGAGTCGAAATCGCCGCACATGCCGGCATCGGCCATCAACGCGGTGCCGCCCTTGAGGATGCGGTGGTCGGATGTGGGAATATGGGTGTGGGTGCCGACGACGAGGCTCACCCGGCCGTCCATGTAGAAGCCCATGCCCTGGATTTCCGAGGTGGCCTCAGTGTGGAAATCCACGATGATCGCATCCGCCTGCTCCCCGAGCGGACACGCCGCCACCGCCGCCTCGACCGCGCGGAACGGATCGTCCACCGGACCCATGAACACCCGGCCCAATGCGTTGATCACCAGCACGCGGTGGCCGTTGCGGCCCTCGATGAACATGGCGCCGCGTCCCGGCGTGCCGGGAGCCATGTTGATGGGGCGCAGCAGCGTATTCTCGCGCTCGATATAGGAAAGCGTGTCGCGCTGGTCGAAGGCGTGATCGCCCAGCGTCACGATATCGGCGCCGGCATCGCGCAAGCTCTTGAAATGGGGCTCGGTCAAGCCGCGGCCATGGCTGGCATTCTCGCCATTGATGACCACGAAATCGAACTTGTAGCGCTCGATGATGCCGGGCAGCCGTTCGGCAACGGCATCACGGCCGGAGCGGCCCACCACGTCGCCCAGAAACAGGAACCTCATGCGTTGGCGCCGAAGTGGCGCACACCGACTTCGGTGACAATGGCATCGAGGGGCACGTCGTGGGCCTCGCGGGGGATACGGTCGAATTCTTGCGCCGCGAAAGCCAGGCCAACCAGCTTCGGCTTCTTCTTCATGCCGGCGAGGGTCCGGTCATAGTAGCCGCCGCCATAGCCCAGGCGCGTGCCGCTCTTGTCGAAGCCCAGCAGCGGCATGATGACGATATCGGGCTCGGCCCGGGGCGCCAGTTCGGAGGGTGCCAATGTACCAAAGCCCGATTCATAGAGCGAGGCTCCCTGCTCCCAGACGCGCAGGTCGAGCGGCTCCTCTGGCCCGATAACTACTGGCAGCAGCACTGTCTGGTTGCTGTCCATCAGTTTGACCAGGATCGGCTGGCAGTCGAGTTCGTCGCGGATGCGCCAATAGGCGGCGACCACATCGCTGGCCTGCAGCACGATACCATCGAAGAAATGCCGCGCTGCTTCGACAGCCGCGTCGGCGCGTTCGCCATGGTCGAGCGATGCTCGAGCCGTCCGGGCCCTGATCCGCAGCGCGGCCTTGGCTTCCTCGATCATCTCGTCAACCATGGCGCGCGCGTAACCTGCTCGAACGAATAAGGTGCCGCCCTGGCCGTGTGATACGCGATCCCGGGAACCTACTTTACGTAGGTGGGCGCCGTATGTCTGAGCCCAGGAGCTCAGTCAGGGACAGCTCCCTTAGGATCGTTAAGGCCCCGGGGATAAAGGTATCCGTCACGCACCGGGCAGCCAGCAAGATATAGGCGCTTTGGTCGCCGGTGCAAAGGTCTCGCGTGGGCAATATCCAGCAGACTTGCCGTCGTGCCCGACCACCCTCAATATCTGCCGTCACACGAGACCCAGATGTTCGCTCATATTCTCATTGTCATCATCGTTGCTATCGCCATCACGGCCTTTGCCGAGCGTCGCAATTTCCAGCCTGTCCTGCTGGTTGCCATGGTGGGGCTGTTGGCCTCGTTCGTTCCCGGCATGCCTCGTCTGGAGCTGGAGCCGGAGATCATTCTCAGCGTCGTGCTGCCGCCCATGCTTTTTTCAGCAGCGCGCGACTTCTCCTTTGCCGAGTTCACCCGCCGCATGGGGTCGATCACCAATCTGGGCGTCTTTCTCGTCTTTGTTACCACTGTGGTGGTCGGCATGGCCTCGGTAATCGTGGTGCCGGGCATGGCGCCGCTCGCCGCCCTGGTGCTGGGCGCGGTCGTCGCCCCGCCCGATGCGGTGACGGCCATTGCCATTGGCCGGCGCTCGGCGCTGCCCGTGGCCCTGATGACGGTGCTCAAGGGCGAGAGCCTTATCAACGACGCTGCGGCATTGACGCTGTTCGCGGTGCTGGTGGCAACGGCCAGCGGTACCCATGCCTTCATCGACAATATCATCCTCTATTTTCTCTATGCGGCGGCGCTCGGCATTGTGCTGGGCATACTGCTGGGCCATGTGGCGCAACTGGCCCGCCGACGACTGGGTAATCCCTCGCTGGCCACAGCAGTCTCGATCATCGTGCCGTTTGCCGCTTACTTGCTGGCCGAGGAACTGCATGCGTCGGGCGTCCTCGCCGTGGTCGCCGCCGGCTTCTCGATGGGACACCACAACGTGCAGTCGGGCTACGCCGAACGCATGCAGGAAACCCAGTTCTGGCGCAGTCTCGATACGCTGCTCGAAACCTTCGTCTTCGCCTATATCGGCCTCCAATTGCGCTTCGTCATTACCGATGCCAACGAAGCCGGATTCGAGCTGCTGCCCCTGCTCGGAGCGGCTACTGCCATCCTGATGGTCATTACCCTGGTGCGCTTTGCCTGGATCTTTGGTTCGTCGGTCATCGCACGACGGCGCCATGCGTCGTTGCTGCGCAAGCTGAACGACCCCGAGCAGTGGGCGAGATTCGAAGCCCGCTTCTCGAAACGGGGCCGCCAGGTGCGACAGGACCAGGTGATCAAGCTGCAGCAGCGTCCGCTGACCTGGAAGGAGAATCTCGTTCTTTCCTGGACGGGCATGCGTGGCGTCGTGACCCTCGCTGCAGCTGCCGGTGTTCCGGTGTTGACAGCGAGCGGCGCCGATTTTCCCGACCGTGAAGCCATCGTGGCCCTGGCTTTTCTGGTCACCATCGGCACCCTGCTGCTGCAGGGTCTGACGCTGCCCTGGCTGATCGGGAGGCTCGATGTCAGCGACCCGGGCGATGCAAGTTTCCAGGCCGAGCAGCATGAAATGGCGACGAGGCTGGCCCATGCCGCCACCACCGAGGCACTGGACGCCTATCGTGCCACCCATCCGTCACCCGATAGCCAGCGCCTCGTCCATCTGATGGCCCAAAGATCGCAGCAGGCCGCGAGTCCGGAGGCCAAGGATCAGCCAAAGCGGGGGTTCGATCCCGGCGAGACTCTCAAACTGGGAAGGCTGCTGCTCGAAGCGCGGCGCAGCCGGCTCATCGCGGCGCGCGATGCCGGCGAGCTGGATGACACTATCGTACGAGAAATGCTCGAGGGCATGGATCTCGAGCAGGCCTTCATGGACACCTGGGACAGCTCCGGGGATTAACCCTGCGGCACCGGTGCGGCCTCGTCCAGCGCGCCGGCGACATCTTCCAGCGCCTTGGCGGCGTCGCTCAGCTTGGCGGCGAACCTGTCCTCGAGCGCTTCGATTTCCGCGGCGACTTCCTGGCCCGCCCGGGTCAGCACCACCACTTCGGTCTCCAGCGCCTTGATCCGGCGCTCGGCCTCGGCCAGTTCGTCGACCACGGCAATGCCGGCCATCACCGTCAGCCGGTTGTCACCGATTTCGCCGACAGCGCCCTTGAGGCCCTCGACATGGGTATTGAACCGCTCGGCCAGCCCGATCAGGTGCTGCTGCTGACCCTCTTCGCAGGCCATGCGGTATTTGCGGCCGTTGATCTCGACATTGACTTCGGGCACTGCGCTACTCCGCCTTGGCCAGCACTGAGCGCACGGTTTCCATCGCCTCGACGAGGCGGCGGGAAACGTCATGCGCGCTGTCGTCCAGCCGCTTGGCGCGGGCGGCGGTCTTGTCGAGCTCGGTGGCCAGCCGGGCGCGCTCATGCACCAGCCGCTGCGTATCGACCTCGATGCGGTTGTGCTGCCGCAGCCGCGTGCCCAGATTGCGTACTGAATTGTCGAGGCGCGCAATGGCGCGGTCGAACCGCGCGGTGGCGGCGGTCAACCCGTCTTCAAGTTCCGTGTCACTCATTGTTCCTACGGTCCTCTGCCCACGGCGATTCCAGCAATTGCAGCCTGCCCCAGCGCTGGCCGCAATGCAACCTTGTGCCCGCCAAACGTGGTGGCGCTGTCATTGACACGATAGGCGAACCTGTTATGCCTCGAACCCGCCTTTGGGAGGAGGCTCCCGGTGCCTCTTCTCCCCAGAATTCCAGCCCTGATGAAAGCGCGAGACCGATGACGAACACCGCCCAGCAGAACGAATTGGCCAATGCGATCCGCTCCCTTTCAATGGACGCGGTCGAGAAAGCCAATTCCGGCCATCCGGGCCTTCCCATGGGCTGCGCCGACATCGCCACCGTGCTGTTCACCAAGGTGATGAAGTTCGATCCGGCCGACAGCAAATGGGCTGATCGCGATCGCTTCGTGCTGTCGGCCGGTCACGGCTCGATGCTGCTCTATTCGGCACTCTATCTCCTCGGCTACGAGGACATGACGATCGACCAGATCAAGAACTTCCGCCAGCTCAACTCCAAGACTGCTGGCCACCCCGAATACCATTTCGCCCAGGGCATCGAGACCACCACTGGTCCGCTCGGCCAGGGCGTCGGCAACGCCGTTGGCATGGCCGTGGCCGAGGCCAAGCTGGCCGCCGAATTCGGTTCCGACATCGTCGACCACCACACCTGGTGCCTGGCTGGCGACGGGTGCCTTATGGAAGGCATAAGCCAGGAAGCCATCGCGCTGGCTGGCCACCTCAAGCTCGCCAAGCTGACTGTCATCTGGGACAACAACTCGATCACCATCGACGGCGCCGTGTCCAATTCCGACAGCACCGACCAGGTCGCCCGCTTCAAGGCCAGCGGCTGGAACGTCATCGAGATCGACGGCCATGACCAGGTCGCCATCGAGGCGGCCCTGCTCAAGTCCAAGAAGTCGGATCGTCCGACCATGATTGCCGCCAAGACCATCATCGGCTTCGGCGCCCCCAAGAAGCAGGGCACCGAAAAGGTGCATGGCGCGGCTCTCGGCGCTGAAGAACTCGCTGCTGCCAAGGCAAATCTGGGCATCACCTACCCGGCTTTCGAAATCCCCTCGGAAATCCTGTCGACCTGGCGCGCTGCCGGCACCCGTTCGCAGAACATCCGCGGCGAATGGCAGTCGCGCCTCGCCGCCTCGGCCAACAAAGCCGAATTCGAGCGCCGCATGAATGGCGACCTGCCCAAGGGCTTCCTTGAGGCCATGGACGCTCACAAGCGCAAGCTGACCGAGGACAAGCCCAAGGTCGCCAGCCGCAAGGCATCGCAGATGGCGCTGGAAGTCATCACCAAGGCTGTGCCCGAGGCCCAGGCAGGCTCTGCCGACCTCACTCACTCGAACCTCACCAACACGCCCGACACCCTGCCGTTCCAGGCCAATAACTATGCCGGCCGTTACATGATGTATGGCATCCGCGAGCACGTCATGGCCGCCGCGATGAACGGCATGGCCCTGCACGGGGGCCTGATCCCCTATGGTGGCACCTTCATGTGCTTCACCGACTATGCACGTCCCGCCATCCGCCTCTCGGCACTGATGGGCCAGCGCGTCATCTATGTGATGACCCATGACTCGATCGGCCTCGGCGAAGATGGTCCGACCCATCAGCCGGTGGAACATATGAGCGCCCTGCGCGCCATTCCGAACCTGCTGGTCTTCCGCCCGGCCGATGCGGTGGAAACCGCCGAATGCTGGCAGTTGGCGATGGAATCGACCACCGCGCCATCGATCCTGGCGCTTTCCCGCCAGAACCTGCCGACAGTGCGCACCGAATATACGATGGAAAACAAGTCGGCCAAGGGCGCCTATACCCTGGCCGGCGATCTCGATGCCGATGCGGTGATCTTCGCCACCGGCTCCGAAGTCGCCATCGCGCTGGAAGGCAAGAAGGCGCTCGAGGAGAAGGGCATTTCTGCCCGCGTGGTCTCGGTTCCGTCCATGGAGCTCTTCGCCAAGCAGTCCGACGCCTACCGCACCGAGATCATCGGCAAGGCCAAGGCGCGCGTCGCTGTCGAAGCCGGCATCGAGATGAGCTGGAACAAGCTGCTCGGCGACAAGGGTCGCTTCGTCGGCATGACCAGCTTTGGCGCTTCGGGCAAGATCGAAGACCTCTATGACTACTTTGGCATTACGCCTAAGGCCATTGTTGAAGCCGTCACCGCACAGTTGTAAGAGGGCGCTGCCCTCCCCTTTCTAACTCCCTCCCTAGGAGCGTCTAAAAAATGGCAATTCGCGTCGCCATCAACGGTTTTGGCCGCATCGGCCGCAACGTCCTGCGCGCCATCATCGAATCCGGCCGCACCGATATCGAAGTCGTGGCCATCAACGATCTCGGCCCGGTCGAGACCAATGCCCATCTGTTCCGCTTCGATAGCGTGCATGGCCGCTTCAACGGCACCGTGACCGTCGCCGGCGACACCATCGACGTGGGCCGCGGGCCGATCAAGGTGACGGCCGTGCGCGACCCGGCCGAGCTGCCGCATGCCGCCATGGGCGTCGATATCGCCCTCGAATGCACCGGCATCTTCACCTCCAAGGAAAAGGCCAGCGCCCACCTCAAGGCCGGCGCCAAGAAGGTGGTCATTTCGGCCCCCGGCGACGGCGCCGACCTGACGGTCGTCTTCGGCATCAATCACCAGCAGCTCACCAAGGAGCACGTGGTGATCTCGAACGCCTCGTGCACCACCAATTGCCTGGCTCCCGTGGCCTATGTGCTGCACAAGGAATTCGGCATCGAGAAGGGAATGATGACCACCATCCATTCCTATACCGGTGACCAGCCGACGCTCGACACCATGCACAAGGATCTCTATCGCGGCCGTGCGGCTGCCCTCAGCCAGATCCCGACCTCGACCGGCGCTGCCAAGGCCATTGGCCTGGTGCTCCCCGAGCTCAAGGGCAAGCTCGACGGGGTCTCGATCCGCGTCCCGACCCCCAACGTCTCCTGCGTCGACTTCAAGTTCATCACCAGCCGTGATGTGACCGCCGACGAGATCAATGCCGCGATCAAGAAGTATGCCGATGGCGAGCTCAAGGGGATCCTGGGCTACACCACCCAGCCCAACGTCTCGATCGACTTCAACCATGACAGCCACTCCTCGACCCTGGCCTTCGACCAGACCAAGGTGATGGGCGGCAACTTCGCGTCGATCCTCTCCTGGTACGACAACGAATGGGGCTTCTCCAACCGCATGGCCGACACCGCCGTCGCCCTCGGCAAGACACTCTAGGTCAGCCGCAGCTGCAGATCATTGGGCCCCGTCGCTTTTCGCGGCGGGGCTTTTTGTTTGCTGCCACGATCTGACAGGATGAAGCACTACTGCAGGCGCAGGAGGGCAGCATGGACAAGATCGACTTTCGCCGCGAGCTAGAGCCCTATCGGGCCGGCAAGACCATCGAGCTGATCGATGTCCCGGCAATGAGCTTCATCATGGTGGACGGCGCGGGTAACCCCAACACTACCCCGGCCTACAAGGCTGCCATCGAGTGGCTGTTCTCGACGAGTTATGCGCTCAAGTTCGCGTCCAAGGCGCAAGGGCAGGACTATGTCGTGCCACCGCTGGAAGCCTTGTGGTGGGCCGATGACCCTGCCGACTTCATCGCCCGCCGCAAGGACAACTGGCGCTGGACGGCGATGATCATGGTACCCGACTTTGTCACCAGGACGATGTTCGGCGACGCCGTGGCTAAAACCGCAGGCAAGCTCGGTGACCCACCCGCCACGTTGCGGCTGGAACGCTACGATGAAGGCCAGTGCCTGCAGGTGCTGCATGTCGGCAGCTACGACGATGAGGGGCCAATCCTGACCCGGCTGCACGAAATCGAGATGCCGGCGCGCGGTCTGACCTTCAACGGCCATCACCACGAGATCTACCTGAGCGACGCGCGGCGGACCGAACCGGCCAAGCTCAAGACCATCCTGCGGCAACCCGTGCGCGAGGCCTGAGCCGATGCTTGCCAGACGACCCAAACAGCCATTACGTCTTGGCGCGAAGAGACGGAGCGCGGGGCGTATTCGAGCATGAGCCTGGATCGTACCATTCGCTGGAACGGGCTCGATCCCGTGACACTGGAGCATTGCCACGTCATTTCGACACCCCGCGACACCCGTATACGCGGCGCCATCGTGACACCTGACTACGGCCTGTTCTACCGCATCAAGCTGGACGACAGCGAACATGTGCGAACGGTCAGGATCGAACGCACCGACGGCAAGGTGCTGGAACTGTTCTCGGATGGCGCCGGCGACTGGTCCGACGATCGTGCCGAACCGCTGCCTGCCCTGCGCGGCTGCATCGATATCGACATCTGGCCGACGCCGCTGACCAATTCCCTGCCGATGTGGCGCTGCGAGTGGGTGATCGGCCAGCCGCAGCGCTTTGCCATGGCCTGGATCGACGGCGACGAGATGACCGTGCGGCGCGACGAGCAGATCTATACCCAGCTCGATGACGCCCACTTCCGCTTCCAGAACGCCGATGGGTTCGAGCGGGTGCTTGAAGTCGATGCCGACCGGCTGGTGGTCGACTATCCGGGGCTGTTCACCCGCCAGGGCTGAGCGCAGATTCTTCAGAGGTCCGCTTCCCCCCCTCGCGCGGCTCTGCTACGCCACGGGCGACCACCTAGACCGGAGACCCGACCATGTCCGCGACCTTCAAGACCCTCGACGAGCTCGACCTCACGAACAAGCGCGTCCTGTTGCGGGCCGATCTCAATGTGCCGGTCGCTGGCGGCAAGGTCACCGATGCCACTCGCATCGAGAGGCTGGTCCAAACCATCCGCGAGATCGTCAAGCGCGACGGCAAGGCGATACTGCTGAGCCATTTCGGCCGCCCCAAGGGCAAGGTTGATCCCGAATTCTCGCTCGAACAGGTCTGCGCCGCCGTTGCCGACCAGACCGGTCACCCGGTCGGCTTCGTCGCCACCGACTGGATTGACGTGACGGGCGCCCAGGCAGCCATCGACTCCGCTCCGCCGGGCTCGGTGCTGATCCTCGAAAACACCCGCTTCCACCCCGGCGAGGAAGCCAACGATCCCGAACTGGCCCAGCGCATGGCGAGCCTTGGCGACGTTTATGTCAACGACGCCTTCTCGGCCGCCCACCGCGCCCATGCCTCGACCGAAGCGCTCGCCCACCTGCTGCCTGCCGCTGCGGGCCTCGCCATGCAGGCCGAGCTCGAAGCGCTCCAATCCGGCCTCGGCAAGCCCAGGAAGCCGGTGATCGCCATCGTCGGCGGCGCCAAGGTATCTTCCAAGATCGACCTGCTGGAAAACCTCGTGACCAAGGTCGATGGCCTCGTCATCGGCGGCGGCATGGCCAATACGTTCCTCCATGCCCAGGGCTATGGTGTCGGCAAGTCGCTGGCCGAAAAGGACCTGGCCGAGATCGCGCTGCGCATCATGGACAAGGCCATCGACAGCGGCTGCGCCATCATCCTGCCGATCGATGCCGTCGTCGCCTGGCACTTCAAGGCGGATACCCCGACCCGCCTTTACGGCGTCGATGCCATCGACAATGACGGCATGATCCTCGATATCGGCCCCTCCTCGATCGAGCGCATCACCGGCGCCATCGATGATGCGCACACCGTGGTCTGGAACGGCCCCATGGGCGCCTTCGAGATGAACCCCTTCGACGCCGGCACTGTGGCCATCGCCAAACATGTCGCCAAGCGCACCCACGACGGCAAGCTGGTCTCGGTGGCCGGCGGCGGCGATACGGTCGCGGCCCTGGCTCATGCGGGCGTCAAGGACGCCTTCACCTACGTCTCGACCGCCGGCGGCGCTTTTCTCGAATGGATGGAAGGCAAGCCCCTGCCAGGGGTGGAGGCGCTGAAGAAGTAGGCTGGTTGCCGCTTTCCGGGAGGCGTATGGTTAGCCCTCGCACGGGAGGGTCACCATGGGCGAGACGGAGGCGGGCACGACCAGTGGATTGGTCTGGCCGGCCAAGCAGCGTGAAATCGTGAAGTGGGTCATCGATTCCCGACCGTGGAACGACTTCGCCATGCGCGATGATGACATCGTCATTACCACTTGGGCCAAATCCGGGACGACCTGGATGCAGCAGATCGTCGGACAGCTGATTTTTTCGGGCGAGCCAGATCTTTATGGCGAGGAGCGCTCGCCATGGATCGAGTTCCGTTTGCGCGATGGCGACGTGGCGCGTGCTGCCGAACAGACACATCGGCGCTACCTCAAATCGCATCTGGCGATCGACGCACTGGTCTACTCGCCATCAGCGAAATACATCTCCCTCGGTCGCGACATTCGCGACACCTATTGGAGTTGGCACAACCACCATATGAGCCTGAACGAGGGTGTCCTGGCCTTCATTAGCTCGCTCTATCCTGACCAGCCGCCCGCGACCTATCCCGATCCAGATACGCGAACAGCCTTCTTCAACTGGCTGGAAAACGACGCCCACCCCAACTGGTCGTTCTGGGACTATTCCCAAGGTTGGTTCGATGCCGGGGAGCTGCCGAACCTCAAGATGGTCCATTTTGCCGATCTGCTCGCCGACCTACCCGGCCAGATCAGGCAGATTGCCGCGTTCCTCGAAATCGAGATCGATCCGAAGACGTGGCCGGACATGCTTGAGCATTGCAGTTTTGACTACATGCGCCGCCTTGGCGTCGCCAGGGAGGGCATGCGCAAGATCTTCAAAGAGGGCGGAGCCTCCTTCTTCCACAAGGGTACTAACGGGCGCTGGCGCGACGTGCTCAGCGACGACGACAATGCCCGGGTTCATGCCATCGTGGCCGAACATCTCACGCCGGAATGCGCCCATTGGCTGACGACAGGCCACCTGCCGCAGTAGCACCATCTTCCATACAAGTTCGCCTTTCGTCGCATAACCACAGGTCTAATCGCGGCAGCGAAAACGAAAGTCTAATCTGTTGGCAATCCCAAATTGCCGAGGCAAGTCCCATGACGAAGTCGCTGAATGCTGTCGCCCAGAAGCTGATGGAACCGGGCAAGGGCATCCTCGCCGCCGATGAGTCCGAGGGCACCATCGCCAAGCGTTTCGCCAAGATCAACCTGCCCAATTCGCTCGATCTGCGCCGCGACTATCGCGAGATGCTGTTCCGCTCGACGGGGGCCATGCAGAACTACATCTCCGGCGTCATCCTGACCGAGGAAACGCTTGAACAGCACGCCGCCGACGGCGCGTCCTTCCGCGCCATCCTCGCCGATGCCGATGTCATTCCGGGCATCAAGGTCGATCGCGGCGCCTTCCCCATGCCCGGCGACAACGGCGAGAAGATCACCGAGGGCCTCGATGGCCTGCGCCAGCGTCTTGAGCGTTATGCCGCGCTTGGCGCCGGCTTTGCCAAGTGGCGCGCCGTCATTACCATCAATGACGTGGCCCCCACCCGCAACAATATCCGCGCCAATGCCCACGCTTTGGCGCGCTACGCCATTCTCTGCCAGGAAGCCGGCATCGTTCCCGTGGTCGAGCCCGAGGTGGTCGGTGATGGCGATCCGGGCAATCATTCGATGGAGCGCTGTGCCTCCGTGACGGGTGACGTGCTGGAGAACACCTTCAAGGAACTGCGCCTTGCCGGTGTCGATCTCGGCGGCATGCTGCTCAAGCCCAACATGGTGCTGCCAGGCATCAATTCACGCGACCGCCCCACCGTCGAGGAAGTCGCCCGCCGCACCGTGGCCGTGCTGCGCGAGCATGTACCAGCCGCAGTGCCTGGCATTGCCTTCCTTTCCGGCGGCCAGACCGACGAGGAGGCCACCGCTCACCTCTCGGCCATGAACCAGATATCAGGCAAGCCCTGGCCCATGACGTTCTCCTATGGCCGCGCCCTGCAGAATGTGGCTTTGCGCACCTGGGCCGGCCGCCGCGAGAATTTCCCGCAGGCCCAGGCCGCCTTCACCCATCGCGCCCACATGAACTCGCTGGCTGCCCTGGGTACCTGGACCGGCGAACTCGACCGCGCCGCCTAGATCGATACGGTTCTACTGACGTCCCAACGTCACCCTCGATGCGCGTCCTCCTCCCAGGGGGCGCGCATTTTCTTTGCGCCGCGGGAGGGCATCGCCTATTGGAAAGGCGTCCTCTTTGTCGCCAAAATGGGCAGACATGTAGAGGCGGAAGCGTCGAGTACCCGGAAGCCATGGCCCCCCAGCTCTATCTGATCACCCCCGCCACTACCGCGCCGGAAGACTTTCCCGCCACGCTGATGGCCGTGCTCAATTCCGCCGATTTCTCGGCCTTGCTGGTGGCTCGCGGCGCCATGGATGACGCCGCCTATGCCAGCCTGGCCGCCACCATCGTCAACATCGGCCAGGGCGCCGGCTGCGCCGTGATCGTCGAAGACGACATCGCGCTGGCAAAGCGCGTTGGCGCCGATGGCGTACACATCACCGGTGGAGCCGCTGCGCTCAAATCCGCCATCGCCGCGCTGAAACCCGCCATGATCGTGGGCGCCGGCAACCTGCATTCTCGCCACGACGCCATGACGGCTGGCGAGATGGATATCGACTACGTGTTCTTTGGCGCCACGGACGGCAAACCTGATGCCCAGGCAATCGACCTCGCAGAGTGGTGGGCGCAGACTTTCGAGGTACCCGCAGTGCTGAGCCAGCCCGATGCCGGCACCGACACTGCCGACTCGCGCGGTGCCGAATTCCTGGCGCTGTCGGAAAGCATCTGGTCCGCACCCGCCCCGGCCAAGACGATGACGGCCATCGCTGCCGGACTTGGAGTCTCCGCATGATGCGGCGCCTCCTGCTTGCCGCCCTTGTGGCGCTGGCTCCACTCGCCGTTGTGGCCCAGGAGGACGCTCCCGCCAGCCCGGCCGACGCCATTTCCGACGAGATCTTCGGGCCGCGGGTGCCGACCGACTTTGCCTTCGGCGCCTTTCAGCGCGGCTATTTTCTCACCGCGCTCGAACTGGCTCTACCGCGCGCCGAGCAGGGCGATCCCGCCGCGCAGACGCTGATTGCCGAACTCTACGCCAAGGGGCTGGGCGTGGCGCAAAGCGACCAGCGCGCCGCCGGCTGGTATCAGCTCGCGGCCGATGGCGGGGATCGCCTCGCTACTTTCGCACTGGCGTTGGCCTATCAGGACGGCATCGGCGTGCCGAAGAATCGCGCCCGTGCCGCCGATCTGTTCGGCAAGGCCGCCGAGGCCGGCTACATTCCGGCCAAATACAACATGGCGCTGCTGCATGTCGAAGGCGTCTATGCCTCGCCCAGCCTGGTCACCGCGGCCACGCTGATGAAGGAAGCGGCCGATGCCGAATTGCCCGAGGCGCAATATGATTACGGCTCCATGCTGATCGAAGGGGCCGGCGTCGCACCCGACCCGGTCGAAGCCGCCCGCTACATTGCCCTGGCCGCCGAGCAGAACCTGGTTCCCGCCCAGATCGATTACGCCACCCTGCTCTACCTGGGACAGGGCGTGGAAAAGGACATCGAGGCCGCTGCCCGCTGGTATGGCCGCGCCGCCGAGGCGGGCAATGCCGTGGCGCAGAACCGCTATGCCAAGCTGTTCGCCGTGGGCGAGGGCGTGCCACTCAGTCTCGAGGATGCCGCCATGTGGCGCGCGCTGGCGCGTCGGCAGGGCCTCAGCGATCCTTCGCTCGACCGCCTGCTCGTGTCCATTCCCGAGGCGGAACTGGCCAGTGCCGAGGAGCGGTCCCGCTTCTGGCCGTCTACGCCACCCAAGATCGAAACCGTGCTGGAAATCCCCACTGTCACCGTCACACCGGAGGGAGAAGCCCTGCCCGCCCCCACCGATGCAGACGAGGCGCCGACCGCCACCGAATCGCAAGACCCTTGAACCAGCGGGCGTTCTGGGGCAATAAGCCCGCCACGCCCACAAAGCCCCATCAACGTCAGGCCAGCCCGCATCCGGCGCGCGTGGTCCGAACCGACAATTCGCGCAAAGAGCACTCATGGCCAAGATCAACGGCAACGAAATCCGCCCCGGCAATGTCGTCAACCACCAGGACCGCCTGTGGGTCGCGGTCAAGGTCGATCACGTCAAGCCCGGCAAGGGCGGCGCCTATGCCCAGGTCGAACTCAAGGCCATCCTGACGGGCACCAAGCTCAACGAGCGCTTCCGTTCGGCCGAGACGGTGGAAATCGTCGATCTCGAATTCCGCGACTTCACCTATCTCTATGAGCAGGGCGACAGCCTGGTGTTCATGGATCAGGCCACCTACGAGCAGGTCGAACTGGCCAAGGATTTCGTGGGCGAACGCGCTGCGTTCCTTCAGGACGGCATGAAGATCACGCTGGAAATGCACGAGGAAACGCCATTGGGCGTCAAGTTCCCCCCCAATGTCATTCTCGAGGTGACCGAGGTCGATCCGGTCCAGAAGGGCCAGAGCGTGTCCAGCCAGTTCAAGCCGGCAATCATGTCCAACGGCCTCAAGGTCATGGTGCCGCCTTTCATCGCCGTCGGCGAGCGCATCGTCGTCGACACCACGGAAGCCACCTATATGCGCCGGGCCGACTGACCATGGCACGTTCAGCGATCCTCAATGTCATGGTCAACGCCGCCATCAAGGCCGGCAAGTCGCTGACCAAGGACTTCAACGAAGTCGAAAACCTGCAGGTGTCCCGCAAGGGCCCCGCCGATTTCGTTTCCAAGGCCGATCTCCGGGCCGAGCAGATCGTCTATGACGAACTGCTCAAGGCCCGTCCGACCTACGCTTTCCTGATGGAAGAAGGCGGCGAAGTTGCCGGCACCGACGGCCAGCACCGCTGGCTGGTCGATCCGCTCGACGGCACCACAAACTTTTTGCACTCGATCCCGCTCTTCGCCTGCGCCATCGCGCTGGAGCGCGCCAACGAGATCGTCGCCTCAGTGATCTACAATCCGGTCCTGGACGAACTCTACACCGCCGAAAAGGGCGGCGGCGCCTGGTTGAACGATCGCAAGCGTCTGCGCGTCGCCGGCCGCAAGTCGCTGGCCGACGCCGTGATCTGCACCGGCATCAAGACGCAGGGGACTGCCAACGACTCCCTGCAACTGCGCCAGCTTGCCCATATCAACCCGGCCGTTGCCGGCATCCGCCGCTCCGGCTCGATCTCGATGGACATGGCCTGGCTGGCCTCCGGCCGCTACGACGCCATCTGGGAAGCCGGCCTCGCCCCCTGGGACGTGGCGCCTGGCCTGCTGATGGTCAAGGAAGCTGGCGGCTTCGTAACCGACTTCGCCGGCGCTCCAGGCTCGGTCTGGAACGGCCAGGTCGTTGCCGGTAATGAGACGCTGCAGGCCGCGCTGCTGAAGCAGCTCAAGCCGATTCAGTAGGCACTGAGCCTTCCTAGTGCAGGATGTACTCCCCTCTGGGGAGAGGGTTGGGGTGATGGGTTCAGACGCCGGCTAAGCCACTAATGCGCAGCGGCGCCAAGCCTCCACCATCCATTAACCTTTGTGATTGCCCCGTCCGTCCGCGCTGACTAGTCTGCTACCTTGTGATTTGCGCGTAAGGGGCAAGGTTTAGGCAGATGACGCAAGGCTACGATCCCTACCACCTCGCCAGTCCCACCGTTTACCTCGTCAAGATCGTGATCTTTCTGGTGCTGGTAGCCCTCGTCGCGGCAATCCTGTTCACCAATATCGTCACCTTCTTCTGGGCCAACCCCTTCATCAATTCGCTGATTTTCCTGTCGCTGTTCATCGGCATTTTTCTCAGCTTCCGTCAGGTCATCCGCCTGTTTCCCGAGGTGAAGTGGGTCAATTCCCTGCAGGACGGCACCACCACCAATGTGCGCCCGCCTATCCTGCTCGCCCCCGTGGCCGGCATCCTGCGCGAGCGGATCGGCGAGGCGGTGATTACCCCCTCCTCGATGCGCTCGATCCTCGATTCGGTGGGCAACCGGCTCGACGAGGCCAAGGACACCTCGCGCTACCTTACGGGCCTGCTGGTTTTCCTCGGCCTCATGGGCACCTTCTATGGTCTGCTCGAAACGGTCGGCTCGGTGGCCGGCGTCATCAATGCGCTCGATCCCACGAACGGCGATACGGCCTCTCAGTTCAGCACGCTCCAGGAAGGCCTCGCAGCCCCGCTGGGCGGCATGGGTACAGCCTTCTCGTCGAGCCTCTTCGGTCTGGCTGGTTCGCTGGTGCTGGGCTTTCTCGATCTCCAGACCAGCCAGGCGCAGAACGCCTTCTATACCGATCTCGAAGACTGGATGACCTCGATGACCGAGCTCGATCACCCGGTCAGCGCCATGCAGGCCAATGCCGGAGGCCCCGAAATGCAGGCCATGTTCGACAAGCTCGGCGACAGCATGCAGAACCAGAATTCGAGCCAGAACGCCATCCGGGCCATGGCTGAACTGGCGCGCGGCATCGATGGCCTCGTCAAGCATATCCGCACCGAGCAGGATGATCTGCGCAAGCACATCAACGAGCAGGGTGAAACCAACCGCAAGCTGCGCGAGCTGATCGACGCAGTGCTGTCGCAAGGCGACAACGAGCGGCGGAACTAACCCATGCCGGGAGCGCGTTCCCGCCGTCGCCAGGAGGCCAATTACTGGCCCGGCTTCGTCGATGCCCTGTCGAGCCTGCTGCTCGTCATCATCTTCATGCTCAGCCTGTTCATGCTGACCCAGTTTTTCCTGGGCCAGGAACTGCAAGGCCGCGACACCGCCCTGTCGCGGCTCAACAGCCAGATCGCCGAGCTGACCGACCTGCTGCAGCTCGAACGCGCCAATTCCGATGACCTGACCAGCCAGCTCGCCACCCTGACGGCGACCCTGGGCGCGGCACAATCGGAGAATGCCGGCCTCGCCAGCCAGCTCGCGGGCATAGGCGCCGGCGTCGGCGACAAGGATGCCGCCATTGCCGGCCTCGAGGACGACCTGCTGACGGCACAGGAGCTGTCGGACGAGGCCAATGCCCAGGTGGCGCTGCTCAATCAGCAGCTCGCGGCCTTGCGGACACAGATCGGCGCACTCGAAGCCGCACTCGAAGCCTCCGAGACGCGGGATACCGAATCGCGCACCCAGATCGCCGATCTCGGCCGCCGGCTCAACCTGGCGCTGGCGCAACGCGTTCAGGAACTCAGCAGATATCGTTCAGATTTCTTCGGCCGCCTGCGCGATATCCTCGCCAGCCGGGCCGATGTGCGCATCGTGGGCGACCGCTTCGTGTTCCAGTCCGAGGTGCTGTTCGAGCCTGGCCAGGCCGACATCTCACCCGAGGGCACTCCCGATCTCGACGCACTGGCTGAAGCCATCCTGCAGCTCGAGACCGAGATCCCGCCCGACATCAACTGGGTGCTGCGCATCGACGGCCATACCGATATCCGCCCGATTTCCAACGAGCGCTTCCCCTCCAACTGGGAGCTTTCCGCCGCCCGCGCCATCTCGGTGGCGCAATATCTGGTGAGCAGAGGCGTATCGCCCAACCGGTTGGTGGCCGCCGGCTTCGGCGAGTTCACCCCGCTCGACCCGGCCGAAACCGACGAAGCCTTCCGCCGCAACCGCCGAATTGAGTTCAAGCTGACCGAAGGGTAATCGGCGACTGCGTACTCACGCCAGCAATCGCTTCAGTGAAGCGATTTGAGCCTGGTTACAGATCGAGCCACGCGAGACCCCGGGCCAGCTCCGGGAGCCACGATCCCTATCCCGCCACCTCATCCAAGCGGAATTGCAATTTCGCCAGTTCGGCATAGCGGCCGCCCTTGGCCACCAATTGCTCGTGCGTGCCCTGATCGATGATATGGCCGCCGTCGAGCACCAGTATCTTGTCCGCGTCGCGAATGGTCGCCAGCCGGTGGGCAATGACCAGCGTGGTCCGGCCCTGCATCAGGTGTTCCAGCGCCACCTGCACCAGCCGTTCACTCTGTGCGTCGAGCGCGCTGGTGGCCTCGTCGAGCAGCAGGATCGGGGCATTCTTGAGAATGGCGCGGGCGATGGCCAAGCGCTGCTTCTGCCCGCCGGAGAGGGTAACGCCCCGCTCACCGACCATGGTGCCATAGCCCATCGGCAGGTCAGTGACGAAATCATGCACCAGCGCGGCGCGCGACGCAGCCTCCACCTCGGCATCGCTGGCCTCCGGCTTTCCGAAGCGGATGTTCTCGGCAATCGTGCCGGCAAAGATGGTCGGCTCCTGCTCGACATAGGCGAACCGCTGCCGCAGGTCGCGCAGGCGCGTCTCGCGGACATCGACGCCATCGACCAGGATTGCGCCGCCGCTCACGTCATAGAATCGCTGCAGCAGGGACAGGGTGGTCGACTTGCCGGAACCGGAAGCGCCCACCAGGGCCACCGTCTCGCCGCGCGCGACGCTGAAATCGAGCCCTGACAGCACCGGCTCGGAGCCATCGTAGGAAAAGCTCACATGTTCGAAGGCAACGGTACCCAAGGCAGGCACCGGCAGCGGCTTGGGCTGCGCCGGATCCTGGATGGCCGGCTCGGTATCGAGAATCTCGGTCAGCCGCTCGGTGGCGCCGGCCACCTGCTGCAGCGTCCCCAGCACTTCGCTGACATTGGTCAGCGCGCCCGAAGCCATGAGGGCGTAGACGAGGAACTGCGCCAGCTGCCCGGCCGTCACAGTGCCATCGAATACCGAACGGGCGCCCCACCAGACGAGACCCACCAGCGCGGCGGTACCGAGGAAGATCACCATGCCGACCAGCACCGAGCGCGCCAGCAGCCGCCGGACTTCGGCCTGATAACTGGCTTCGCTGTGGCCGTCATACTTGGCGGCCTGGATCGGCTCCTGCGTGAACGACTTCACCGTGCGGGTCGCACCCAGCATTTCGGTGGCCATGGCGCTCAGATCGGCCAGCGCATCCTGCGTCTTGCGCGACATGCCGCGCAGCCGGCGGGCAAAGGCGATGACGGGAAAAAGAATGGCCGGCGCCGCCACCACCACCGCCAGCGTCAGGATCGGGCTGGTCAGCAGCATCATGATCAGCGCGCCGATAATGGTGACCATCGAGCGCAGGGCCAGCGAGAAGCTGGATCCCACCGCGCCACGGATGGTCGCCACATCGCCATTGAGCCGGCTGGTCAGTTCGCCCACCCGGTTGGTGTCGAAGTATCGCGCGTCTAGCCCCAGCAGGTGGACGAATACCGCCTGCCGCAGATCGGCCAGCACGCGCTCGCCTATGACCGAGATGAAGTAGAAGCGCGCACCGCTGGCAAATGCCATCACCGCGGCGACGCTGATGATCAGCCAGCCATAGCGGCCGACATTGTCGAGGTTCTGCGCCACGAAGCCCTGGTCGATGGCGCCTCCCAGGAGGGCCGGTATGGCCAGCGAGGCGATGGTGGAAATCAGCAGGAAGGCGACCGTCAGTCCCAGTCGCCACGGATAGCGCAGCATGAATGGCACGAGCTTGCGCAGCGGTTGCAGCTTGCGCGGATTGACCACCGTGGCGGTCGCAATCTTTTCGGGGTCAGCCTGAACCGGGACGGCCTGGTCTGTCATCGCTCGGTTACGCCATACTGCTGTGGGACCCGGACTGGCCCGGGCCGCGCTTGAAGTCCCGATATAGGCTCTGGCCGGCGGTGCGGCAACAGCATCCCCGGAGCGAATTGCCGCTCCCACTCGCTTTTCGACAGGGCCTTGCAGATCGGACGCCCTTTCTGTATGAAGCCGCCAACACCGAATTTAACTGCTCTCCGGGCGCCACGGCGCCCGTTTGATTTGAGGCGATAGCGATGAAGGCTGATATCCATCCGGAATACCACATGATCAATGTGGTGATGACCGACGGCACCAAGTACCAGACCCGTTCGACCTACGGCAAGGAAGGCGATACCCTTCAGCTCGACATCGACTCCAAGACCCATCCGGCCTGGACCGGCGGCACGGGCCAGCTGCTCGACCGCGGCGGCCGCGTCTCGCGCTTCAAGGAGCGCTTCAAGGGCCTCGGCATCTAAGCCAAGCTCTCAAGGATTTCGAAAAGCCCGGCCCTTGTGCCGGGCTTTTCATTTATCCCCCTCTCGCACCCGTCAGGCTATGAGAGGGTTTCTATCACCGGTCTGGCTGCCGGAAGTAGCAATAACTTCTATGCTGGAGTTACGCGGCTAGGCGCGGCCGAACGCGGCCTTGAGGCGTGCCAGCTGGTCGGCAATGCCATTGGCGGTGCCGGGATCGAGTTCCGGCATCTTGCCGCGTTCCAGCGTATCAAACTGCATCACCCGGTCGAACAGACGGTCGCCCTTGTCGATATAGAGGCGAAGGGCTTCAGGCAGCTGGTCATAGCCCGGACCGCCGCGCTCCGACGGCGTAGCGGAGAACTTGACCTTCTCCTTTTCGGAGCGGGCGTTTTCCTTGGATATCTCGCCTTCGTTCACGGCGCGTTGCAGCAGCAGCCAGGAGGCGAGCTGCATCAGTCGTGTAGTGAGCCGCATGGATTCGGTGGCATAGAGGAGGGACGCTTCCCGACCGAGGATCCGGCTTTCATTGCGACCCTCGCCATCGAGATAGGACGCGACGTCCTCGATCAGGCCCATACCCTCGCGATAGAGCAGGTCGAATCCACCGGACGCCACAATGCGTGGCCCGATGGCGATCGCCGATCCCGTCTCGCTCAAATCCGTCAAGCCGTGCTCCTCTTGCCCCATCATGCTAGGCGCAAACCGCGGGGACGTCATCCCCTGCAGGCGATCAAGCTAAAAAGAGCTTTAAGATCAGGGCCATACGAAGGCCAAACCAGGCCCTGAAAAAGAAAAAGAGCGGTAAGAACCGCTCTCGAAGTTAACAGGGAGGCGTCAAACAGAGGGAGAAACCACTCTGCAAATCCAGAACAATCTGAATAATGTCAGGTTACCGACAATAGATTAATTGTACGTTAACAGGAGTCGATTTCTTAACCCTGCCTCTTGCCTGTCTATTGACTGCTTTTTGCTGTGTCCGCCCGGCCAGGGTGAGGAGATGAAGACCGCGGTTGCCATGGTGAACAACTTATGAACGCCGCGTTCCAACTGGATGCAGGCGCTGTGGTGTCTCTTGTCCACATTGGCATTCCGCCAATCTGGAGACCAATCATGACCACTATCTCTGCTGGAGCAGCGGCCGGTTTGCTGGTCGCGCTCATGGTGATGTCCACCAGCGACGGCCATAGCGCCGAGCTGCTGCCCGAGGTGAACCAGACCAACGGCTTCGTCCACCCCGGCGACGTCAGGGGGTTCAACCCCCAGCCCGATCCGCCGCACGAGAACAGCGGCTCCAATCCGCAGCCCGAACCGCCCAGGATCTTCGTGGACGGCTCGGTCCACATCGGCGATGGCTCGGTCAGGTCAGCCGGCCACTGACCGCTAGAACTTGAACGCGGCGTCCGCAGCCATGCGCGTGGCGCCGCGCGCTTCGATAGCCGCCCTGAGGCGGGCAATCTCGGCTTCGAGCTGGGCTATGTGCTCGTTAAGCTCCTCCACCGAAAGCCTTTCGATGGGCATGCCGACCTCATGGGCCTTCGGCTTTTTGATTTCTTCATCGAACATTGCCAGCCTCCTTGCCAGCCTCAAGCTTAACGCCAAAGGCTTGCGGAGCAAATCCGCATCGATCAGCATGCCGGCATGACACTGACCGACATGCAGGCCATCTTCATCACACAGCCAGGCGGCCCGGACGTCCTCGCCGTGCAACGTTGCCCCGTGCCCGTCTGCGGCGAGGACGAGGTGCTGATCCGCGTCGCAGCGGCTGGGGTGAACGGCCCCGACCTGTCCCAGCGCCGCGGGCATTACGATCCACCGCCCGACGCCTCCCCGCTTCCCGGCCTCGAGATCGCCGGCGTAATCGCCGGCCTTGGCGGCGGCGTCACCGGCTGGCAATTCGGTGACCGCGTCATGGCGCTGACCAATGGTGGAGGCTATGCCGAATACGCCATTGTGCCATCAGGCCAGGTCCTGCCCGTCCCGGAGGGCTGGACGCTCATCGAAGCCGCCGCGCTGCCCGAAACCTGGTTCACCATCACCCAGACGCTGGTGATGCGCGCCGGGCTCGAGCCCGGCATGACGGTTCTTGTGCACGGCGCCGCCGGAGGCATCGGCGGCGCGGCGATCCAGATCGCCGCCATTCTGGGCGCCCGGAGCATCGCCGTCGTTTCCTCCGCTGCCAAGGCCGAATACGCCCGCCGACTAGGTGCCTTTGCCACCATCGATTATACCGGCGAGGACATCGCCGAGCGCGTGCTGGCCCTGACCGACAACAGGGGCGTCGACCGGGTCGTCGATATCATCGGCGGTCGGATGGCCGAGCAGAATATCGCTGCCAGCGCCCGCGGCGGCCACATTGTCCAGGTTTCGACACTCGATGGCGCCAGCGCCGACCTCTCGCTGCGGGCCATCATGGCCCGGCAATTGACGCTGTCCGGCTCGACGCTGCGGCCACAAAGTGCGGCGACCAAGGCCGCCATCGCCGCCCGCATCCGCACCGACCTGCTGCCGGCGCTGTCCCGGCCAGGCGTCGTCAAGCCAACGGTGACCACCTTCCCGCTGGCAGATGCCGCCGGGGCCCACCGCGCCATGGAATCGCGCGGTCACCTCGGCAAGATCGTGCTGGTCACCACCTTCGGCGCCGGGGGATAGGACCCATATTGCCATTGCGGATCAGCCTCTGAACCCATATATTGGAGCCTGTTCCCCCTCAGCATGAAGCAAAGAGGCGGAGCGGCCCGGAGGAAAACCGGCCGCGCCTGCAGGAGAGATTTATCATGACCCAGCCACTGTTGATGCCAAAGGCGACTGCTGTCTGGCTCGTCGACAACACTGCGCTGTCATTCGAGCAGATCGCTGCCTTCTGCACGCTGCACCCGCTCGAAGTCCAGGGCATTGCCGATGGCGACGTCGCCGGCGGCATCATGGGTGTCAACCCGATCCAGAACGGGCAGCTGACCCGCGAGGAGATTGAAAAGGCCGAGGCCGACCCCAATTATCGCCTCAAGCTGAGCGAGCCCAAGGTCCACGTGGCCGCCAGCAAGCGCAAGGGCCCGCGCTATACTCCAATTTCGCGTCGCAACGAGCGCCCCAATGCCATCAAGTGGCTGGTGCGCAATCATCCCGAGCTCAAGGACGCCCAGATCATGCGTCTGGTCGGCACCACGAAGTCGACCATTGATTCAGTGCGTGAATCGACCCACTGGAATTCGGCGAACCTTGCTGCCATGGACCCGGTGACGCTGGGACTGTGCAGCCAGATCGACCTCGACCTCGAGGTCAAGCGCGCCTCCAAGGGCGGCCCCGGCGTCGACGAGCCGGCAGAAGGCACCATGCTGATGACCGCCGAAGAGGCCCTGGCCCGGGCCGGCAGCCGCGGCCATTCGGAAGGTCCTGATGGCGAGTTCGCCGCCAACGATCACCGCCCCGAGCAGGCGCAGGATGATTTCGACGCGGAGTCTGTATTTGCCAAACTAAAGTCGCTCAAGAGCGATACCGACAACTAGGATAATCTGGCCAGCGGAATGGAAAACAACATCCTGCTGGCCATCTTCGTTATTCTCGCAACCAGCGTTGCGCTGGTGCCGCTCGCCAAGGCGGCGGGCCTCGGCACCGTGCTGGGCTACCTCGCGGCAGGCGTGCTGATCGGCCCCTTCGGCCTCGGGCTGGTGTCCGACAGCGAGATCATCCATCACATTGCTGATTTCGGCATCGTCATGATGCTGTTCCTCATCGGGCTCGAACTGCAGCCCAGCGAACTCTGGCGCATGCGCCACAAGGTGCTGGGCCTGGGCGTCACCCAGATGGTGGCAACCTCGGTCATCATCGCGCTGACGCTGATCCTGGCTGGCTTCGCGATCAATATCGCCATCATCATCGCCTTGGCGCTTTCGATGTCGTCCACGGCAATCGCCGTCCAGTCGGCACAACAACGCGACATCACACGCACCGATGCCGGCCGCGCCAGCCTTGCGGTCCTGCTGGTGCAGGACGTGTCGGTTATCCCCATCCTCGCTGCCGTGCCGCTACTGGCGCTGTCGACCGGCGCGCTCGATGTTGAGATGACGGAAGCGGTGGAGGCGATGGCCGACCCCCTGGACTGGCTCACGCCCCTCATCATCATCGGCGTCTTCATCGCAGCTGTCATCGCCGGCCGCTACCTGGTGCGGCCCCTGTTGGGTTTCGTCGCCCGCGCCGGCGTTCGTGAGGCATTCACGGCCCTCGGGCTCGCCATGGTGTTCGGCACGGCCCTGCTGGCGCAGGCAAACGGCTTTTCGCCGGCCCTGGGCGCCTTCATTGGCGGCGTGCTGCTTGCCGACAGCGAATACCGGCACGAACTCGAGAGTAATCTCGAGCCCTTCAAGGGACTGTTGCTCGGCCTCTTCTTCATCTCGGTCGGCATGTCGATCGCCTTCGACGTGCTCTGGTCCGAACCGTTACGGCTGGCCGCGCTGATCATAGGTTTCGTCGGCATCAAGATCGCCGTTCTCTTCACCCTGACCAGCATCTTCCGCATGCACCTGGCGGATCGCCTGCTGGTCGCCATCCTGTTGAGCCAGGCAGGTGAATTTGCCTTCGTCATCTTCCAGTTCGCAGAGAGGGTAGGCGCCATGGGCAAAGCCGACCATGCCATACTGGCCGTAGCGGTGGCGCTCTCCATGGCAACGACACCGTTGCTGCTGCTGGCCTTCGACCGGCTCGTGGCACCCCGGCTGGACGCCAGGCGTCGTAACGAGCGGCCTGACGATCCTATCGACGAGCACCGTAATATCGTCGTGCTGGGCTATGGGCGCTTCGGTCAGATCATCACCCGAATGCTGCGCGCCCAGGGTTTCGAGATGACCTTGATCGACGACGATGCGGCCCAGATCGAGCTTGTGCGCAAGTTCGGAGTCAAGGTCTTCTACGGCGATGCATCGCGGCTGGCCTTGCTGCATGCTGCCGGTGTGGAACGGGCCGATCTCGTGGTCATCGCCGTCGGCGGGCGCGACCGTATCCTTGGCATTGCCCGTGCTCTGCGCCGGCATTTCCCAACCGTACCCATTGCCGCTCGCGCCGTCGATCGCGGTCACGCCCACGAACTGATGGCACTGGGCGTCGAGATCTTCGAGCGCGAGACGTTCCTGTCAGCCATCAGCCTGGGCGCCAAGGTGCTGACCCAGCTCGGCGTGGCGCCCAACGACGCCATGCACATGGCGCAGTCGTTCGAGCGCCACGACAACGAATTGCTGCAGGACAGCTTTGCCGTGCGCCACGACGAGGATGCCTATGTGGGCATGGTGCGCCACTCCATGGGCTTGCTCGACGAAGCCATGCGCGGCGACAACCCATCTACCATTCCAGTTGACAAGCCGGCGCCGAAGCGTACCGAGTAGTACGATCTTCTCCGGACTCTCCCCATGCCCATTTTCGATCCCTATTTCGTCACGGTGGCCGTGATCGCGGTGCTCATCGTTGGCCTGTCCAAGGCAGGTCTGCTCGGCAGTCTCGGCATGGTCGGGGTGCCGCTGCTCAGCCTGGTCATGCCGGCCCGCGACGCGGCGGGCATGATGCTGCCCGTGCTGTTGGCCATGGACGCCTTTGCCGTCTGGACCTACCGCAAGGAAGTCGACTGGCGCATCCTGCGCATCATGCTGCCCGGCGCCGCGGTGGGCACGATTGTCGGCTGGGTGCTCTGGGCCTTCGTGTCCGATGACGCAGTGCTGCTGTTCGTGGGTGTGGTGACGCTGCTGTTCATCCTCGATGCGCTGCTGCCGCTGCGCAAGAAACTCGAGGGCCTGCCGCCGTCTCGTCTGTGGGGCACTTTCTGGGGCGGCTTTGCCGGGTTCACCAGCTTCATCAGCCACACTGGCGGCCCACCGTTCCAGATCTACGTGCTGCCCCAGCGCTTGTCGCCGGCCGTCTATTCAGGCACATCGGCCTTCTTCTTCGCCATCGTCAACTCGGCCAAGCTCATCCCCTATTTCTTCCTGGGACAGCTCAACGTGCACAACCTGCAACTCTCCGCGGCGCTGATCCCCTTCGGCGTGGTGGGCGTGCTGGTTGGTGTCTGGCTGGTGCGCCGCATCTCGATGAAGTGGTTCTACCGCATCGCCTACTGGCTGGTATTCCTGCTCGCGCTCAAGCTGATCTGGGACGGCGCCCGAGGTGTATTCTGGGGAATCTAAGACAATAAAAAAGGGCCGCAGCAAATGCTGAGACCCTTCATTCCCGTTAGGGGAATCCTGCGCCGCTTTACTGAGTGGTCGTGGTGTACTTATAGAGTTCGTCCTTCACTTCGAGTTTCTTGCGCTTCAGCGCACTTACCGTCAGATCATCGTGCCGGGTATTTTGCAGTTCGGCCTGGATCTGGCGGTCCAACTCCTGATGGCGCCGTTCGAGCGCCGCGATATGCCCTTCAGTCGTCATGACAACTCCTTGAAGCCTATGTGGACGAATCGATCGTCACAAATAATTCATGACTTGTCGACTGCCTTTGGCCCGCCTCTGGAAATCTGGTGCAAAACTCCCCGTGATCAGTTAACCAGAGGTGACGGCTGAAGCGTTGAGGATACGCGGGATTCGATGCTTTCGCTCACCAAAGAACAGGAAGCCAGCCTGGGTCTGGAACTGGCAACCAAACGCCAGGAACACAGCGATCTCAATGCAGCGATCGATACGCTGACCGAGTCCCATGTGGCCGACCGCATGCTGATCCAGCGCCTCAAGAAGCGGAAGCTGGCGCTCAAGGATCGTATCGTCCAGCTCGAGAACATCCTGTTGCCCGACATCATCGCCTGAGCGTGTCGCCGCCTTGTTTTGCGGCCAAATCTGGGCTAAATGCGCGCTTTGTGGAGCTTGAGGGATCGTGGCTCTATGCTGACAAAACCACCCGTCGCCATCGTCATGGGCAGCCAGTCCGACTGGCCCACCATGCGCCTCGCCGCCGAAACGCTTGAGGCGCTCGAAGTCGAATACGAAGCGCTTATCGTCTCCGCCCATCGCACGCCCGAGCGGCTCGTCGACTTCGCTACCACTGCGCGGACCGAGGGCTTCAAGGTCATCATTGCAGGCGCCGGTGGCGCCGCCCACCTGCCGGGCATGATCGCCGCGATGACGCCGCTGCCCGTGTTTGGCGTGCCGGTCAAATCCAAGGCCCTCAACGGGCAGGACAGTCTCCTCTCTATCGTACAGATGCCCGGCGGCATTCCTGTAGGCACGCTTGCCATCGGGGAGCCCGGTGCCATCAACGCCGCGCTGATCGCCGCCGCTGTGCTCGCGCTGTCCGACGACGATCTGGCAGACCGGCTCGATGCTTTCCGCGCCCGCCAGACAGCCGCCGTACCGCTCTTTCCCGCAGATACCGAGTAACGCGTGTCACAAGAAATTTCCGATCGCCTCTCCGCGCTGCCATCAGGCAGCATGATCGGCATTCTGGGCGGCGGCCAGCTCGGTCGCATGCTGTCGCTGGCCGCAAGCAAGCTCGGCATGCGCACGCATATCTTCTGCCCCGATCCGCACAGCCCTGCCTTCGAGGTGACCCCCCACAAGACGGTCGCCGCCTATGACGATCTGGCAGCACTCGCCGCCTTCGCCGATTCCGTCGACGTCATCACCTATGAATTCGAGAACGTCCCGGCCGCCACGGCTGAGTTCCTGGCCGCGCGCAAGCCACTGCGTCCCGGCGCCAATGCCCTGGCAGTGTCGCAGGACCGGCTGGCCGAGAAGAGCTTTCTCGCGTCCAAGAACATCCCGGTCGCCCCGCACCGTGTCGTGGAAACACTGGCCGATCTCGAAGCCGCCATCGACGCGCTCGGCCTGCCTGCCGTGCTCAAGACCACCCGCCTGGGCTATGATGGCAAGGGCCAGCGCGTGATCCGCGAACGCGGCGACGCTGCCGCGGCCTTTACGGAGCTGACGCCCAAGCCGCTGGTGCTCGAAGCCTTCGTGCCTTTCGACAAGGAAATCTCGGTCGTCGTCGCCCGCAACACATCAGGCGAAGTCCGCGCCTTCGATGCTGCCGAGAACGTGCACCGCCACCACATCCTCTTCACCTCGACGGTGCCAGCCGATATCCCGCCCGGCATCGAGAAGCATGCGGCCATGCTGGCCAAGGTGATCGTCGTGGCGCTGGATTATGTCGGCGTGCTTGGCGTCGAGTTCTTCGTCGTGCCCGGCGACCGCCCGACTTTGATGGTCAACGAGATCGCCCCGCGCGTGCACAACTCCGGCCACTGGACCGAGGCCGTGTGCCTCACCGACCAGTTCGAGCAGCATATCCGCGCCGTGGTCGGCTGGCCGCTGGGCGACCCCGCCCGCATGGCGGATGTGGTGATGGAAAACCTGGTCGGCGACGAAGTCGGCATCGTTCCATCAGGGCTCGATGGTAACACGCAGCCACACCTTTACGGCAAAACCGAAGTACGCGCCGGCCGCAAGATGGGTCATGTGAACCGGATCGTGCGCCGCTAGCGCACCAGCCAGCCCCGCATCGCCTCGACCACCGCGCCCGGATTTTCCATCGTCGGCAGATGCGCACTGTCTGGGAACCGCACCAGTTCCGCATCGCCTATCCCGGCCGCCATCTCTTCGGCCAGTGCCGGCGGCGTCATCTTGTCCAGTTCGCCCACGCCCACCAAAGTCGGCACTGCGATCGTCGCCAGCGTCGGCCGCGAATCCACCCGATTCATGATCGCCACCTGCTGCCTTAGATAGGCCACCTGTCCAACCCGCTCGGACATGGCCTGTACGTCCCGCGCCACTTCCATGCCCATATGCTGCGGCGCGATCAGGCTGCCCAACAGGCCACGCGACACGCCGATGAACTTGCCCTGCCCCACCATCTCGATGCCCTTGCGTCGCGTCTGCCGGCGGGCCTCGTCATCGGCCCGGGCCGAGGTATCAAACAGCGCCAGGTGGGTCACCCGCTCGGGCGCCTGCCGCATGATCTCGAAGGCCACATAGCCGCCCATGGAAAGTCCGCCCAGTGCGAATCGGGCCGGCGCCATAGCAAGTGTCCGCTGCGCCATGGCGGCTATCGAGTCGTCCAGCGTCAGGTCCGCGACGACCGACCGCGCATCAAGCCCCGCTATCACGTCGCGCCACAGCCGCTCGTCACAGATCAATCCCGGCAGAAGCACCAGATCGCTTGTCATGTCAGTCTCCACGCGGCAAAATCATCGAGCTCGACTGTTCCGCTCGAGGCGCCCGAGGGCAAGACCGCACGCGCCAAATCTGCGGTTTTTCTCATCGGCACAGTGGACAAGCCCATGGGGCTGGGCTATAGAGCGGCCCACGGTGACTGGCTCTGCTGGTCGGCGGCGGTGTTTTTTGGCTCCGGCGCTCTTATCCAAACCCACATGTCCAAGCTTCGAAAGGGCGGTTGACCTTTGCAAGTAGTCGTTCGCGATAACAATGTTGACCAGGCGCTGCGCGCGCTCAAGAAAAAGCTGCAGCGCGAAGGCGTCTTCCGCGAGATGAAGCTGCGCAACTACTACGAGAAGCCCTCTGAGAAGAAGGCTCGCCAGAAGGCCGAGGCCATTCGCCGCGCTCGCAAGCTGGCGCGCAAGCGCCTGCAGCGCGAAGGCGGTCTGCCCGCCCCGGCGCCGACGGCACGTCCCGGCCAGGGTGGCCGTCCCGGCGCCCCTGCTCCGAGCTCCGCTACCGCGCGCACCTAAGCGCTGGTCTGCGATCAATTTGAAAATGCCGTCCTTCGGGGCGGCGTTTTTGTTTTTGCGTATGTCGGGATTGCTCTTTTGATGGAACGGGATTGGGCCTTCTACAGCGCCCCCGCTCGTTCAAAAAACGGCCCGGCATGGCTCCAGATGCCCCTGGCCCACAGGTCGCTATGGCCGACGCCAGGTTCGATCCACAACTCGTCGGGGTTGGGCGCCAATGCATAGACCCGCTCGCCATTGCTGACGCCGATCGTGGTATCCGCCGTGCCATGCGCCACCAGCACTGGCTCGTTGACGCCTGTAATCCACTCATTCACCGGAAACTGGTCCTGCATGACGAGGCCGACCGGCAGGAACGGATAGCGCTCCCAGGCCACCGTCACCGCCGACAGGAACGGCGTTTCCAGCAGCAGCGCCTCCGCGTCGCGCACGCTGGCGACATAGGTGGACGGCCCCGAGCCCAGCGAGCGGCCCCAGATGACCAATGGGAAGCCCTTGGCTTCTGCCCAGTCGAACATGGTCGTCGCATCATCCAGGATGCCCTCCTGGCTGATGCTGCCGGGCGAGGCCGGGAAGCCGCGATAGTCGAACGCCACGAAGCCATAGCCGTCGGCGACGAACTGTTCGTAGCGTTCGTGCTCCTCGCTGAACGAGCCGGAATTGCCCTTGTAGTAGACGATCAGCGGCTTGCCGGCCTGCGGCGCCTGGTACCAGCCATGGACCACCCCGTCACCGGACGGCACCGCGATATCCTCGGCGCCGGTCAATGTCGTATCGGCCAGATCAGTCACCGGCCCCGCCGCGTCATACTGCAGCGCGCGCTGGTTGAAATACATGTAGCCGACCGCGCCCACATAGGCGATGGCGACGAGGATGACGATGGCGATCAGGAGACGGCGCAGCAGCTTCACGGCAGACCTCGGGCAGGATTCGCTCTGAAGCCTACACCACGACTCGTGCCACGCCCACGGCGGGTGGTTCTAAAGCTCGTCGATCGTCTGGGCCAGCGCGCGCTCGAAGACCTCGTCCGGCTGGGCGCCGGAGAGCGCGTATTTTTCGCCGAAGACGAAGAACGGCACGCCGCGAATACCCTGCGCCGCCGCGTCGTTGGCGAGTTGCTCGGTGATACCAAGTTCGTTCTCGTCATTCATCGCATCGATCGCATCGCCACGGTCGAAACCGTACTCGGCCGCAATATCGGCCAGCACATTGTCGTCGTTGATCTGGCGATGCTCGAGGAAATACGCATTGGCGATGGCGTTGGCCAACTCATGCTGGATGCCCAAAGGCTTGGCGAGCCGCGTGATGGTATGCGCCTTCTTGGTCGGGAACATGCGGGGCTGCTGGCTCAGGTCGAGATCGACCCCGGCCTTTTTCGCTTCTCCCTCGACCCGTTCCCACATCTCCCTGGGGTCCTTGCCGTATTTCTCGCGCAGCATGTCGGCCACGACGACGCCTTCGGTCGGCGTGTTGGGATCAAGGTAGAACGGGTGGTTCTCGACAACCACGTCGACGTCATCGGGCAGCGCCGCAATGGCCTTGTCGAGCCGCGCCGAACCGACCAGACACCAGGGGCACACGACGTCGGTGAACACATCGATCTTGAGCAGCTTGGTCATGCCGGATGTCCTTGGGGCAAAATTCCTTTTGCCTCACATGGCGCGGAACAGCGCCCGCCGCAAGGACGCACGCCGAGGTAACTAGGCCCCGCCCTGACTGTTGGTTACTGCAAAGGGCGGCGACCACGCAGCGGCAAAGCTCAGCCCGACGAAAGCGCTGAGACCTAGCCAGGCCATGCCCGGCGCCATCACCACTGCTGCCTTGGGGTCAACGTCACCGGCTCGCACCATGGCACCAAGACCCACGACCAGCAGGGCCAGGGCGACGAGGCTGAGCATCAGGGAATCAAGCGGCGCGACCACGAATGGAAAGCCGATCGTTCCGGCAATCAGCGCAACGATCCACCAGCCAGCGCGCCTACCCGTCTCACCACGCCCCGCAACCATCCAGCGGGCGATGCCGAACAGCGGGAGCGCCCCGAGATACAGCGCCGCCCCAACCCAGCCCGGCAAACCGAGCGGCGAAAAGAACAGCGGCAGCGCGCCATTGAGTTCGGCAATGCCATTGGCAATGACGAACACGGCCAGTGGCAAAGCGGCGCTCAGCACGACGCCGAGCGCATTGGGCCGATCCACGTCGAGAACGGCGAGAGATTTAGAAACTGCCATGCTGGTCGCCATTTTCGGCTCCCGCTTTCCTATTGCCTGCAAGAGCAACAACCCGAACGGCAAAAGGGTTCCGCTTACGTCAAGGAGGGGCTATGGGCGAAGCGGCCCGCTTGCGCTAGAACCGCCCGGAACGGAGCGCGCCATGACCGACCTGCAAGCCATCACGGACCGCCTCGAAGCCCTGGAGATGCGGATCGCCTTCCAGGACCAGACTATCGAGGAACTGAACACGACGATCACGGCGCAGTGGCGCCAGATCGACCTGCTGACCCGCAAGCTCGAACAGATGGAAGTGCAGGTGCGGTCGGGGGTGCATATCGCCGACCCGTCGACGGAGCCCCCGCCGCCGCATTACTGAGCCGACTGTCAGTTCTCGATGAGCCGGCACTCTTCCGGCACCCGCAGAAGCTCGCCGCGTGGCTGATGGCGATCGTAGAAGAGCCGCACGCCCTCGCAATATGCGATCGCCTCCCCCCAGTCCGCATGGTCCGCATCGGGCAGGCTGACAACCGCGCCAAGCTCGACGAACAGCCCGTGGCTGACAATCAGCACGCGCCCACCCTCTGGCACCTGCTCGGCGATGTCCCGCCAAAGCCTCGCCTGCTCCTCGGCGAAGCGGGCCGCAGGTCCCGC
>JBARWY010000055.1:0-21238 GCA_049647065.1 Devosia sp.
CCCCCTTGGGCTTGGGGATGTGAAGGATACGCTGGCCGAAGTTGATGTGCTCGATACGAATGCTCTTCAGAGCCGTAGGACGTGATCCGCTTAACAGCGTCAACAGGTGATACTCCCGTCGCGTGGGATTGGGGAGCAGAGACAATTCCTCGAGCCATCCCGGCAAATCGTTTGGCCCCATGCCAGTGCTTCGGCGCTTTTCCTGGTTCCAGTCGACTGCCAAGGTCGGATTTGCAGCAGGAAGATCCAAGTTCGATTTGCGGGCATGGTTGTATATCGCTCGCAATGTTCGCATCGCGCCATTGGCGATGTAGGCGCCGTGCTTCTCCGTGATGTCGTCGTGGCGATCCGCTACCAGTTGCGGCTGACGGCCAAGCCGCGCCAGTGGGGCATCGAGCCAATCGGCAAACAATCGTTCAACATGGTCACGGTAGTTCTCAATTGTGCCGGGGCTCCGACCCTTTCGGATCATGTGGCCGTCGCGATAGCGTTCCCAGGCTTGTCGCAGCGTTATCGAACCTGACTGAGTCCTGGTTGCATTACCTGGGCGGTCTCCTCTTGCGATAGCTGCCAGCACGTCCTTGGCTTTGGCGCGCGCCTCGCGGGAGGTCATTTCGCCCAGGTCAGCAATCTTCTTTCGTGTAGAGAATTCGCGGACGCCGTCACGCCAGAATTCGCCTTGAGCCATGAAGCTCTTGGTGCGCTTGCCTATAAGGACCAGGAAGCCCTTCAACTCTGTATCGTGAACCTTGTATTGCCCATTTTCGGCGTAGGGCAGGCGGGCAATTGCCTTGTCCGCAATGAGGATGGATAGATCAGCCATGACCTTCTCCCAAAATTAGTCCGGGTTTAGTCCGGGGAAGTGCGTCGCGAAAGTTTCCGAGGTCTCGTTGCGACAACCTACGCCAGAACACGAAAACCATAGCATAAACAGCGAGTTAAATCAACAGAAACGCATCGTGATCGTGGCCCCGCGCAGGATATCGAAACCCAAAATACATACTACGAATCTGGGGGTCAGGAGTTCGAATCTCTTAGGGCGCGCCAACTATTTCAAACACTTAGCTGGATTTCACCATTTCGGATTGACGAACTGAAACGGTTTTTGAAACGGTTTTGCACGATCGGATAGCGTCGCGCGTAGTGGAGGGGCGCAGAGCGCGCGCGGCCTCGCCGACATTGCGAGTTCGCACTCCACCGGGAATTGTATGGGGCGTTCCCTTGGCTGCTCTCGCAATGCATGGAACGGGCAGGTTTGCGCTCCATACCGGTCACTCGTCTTACTCTTTCCGTTCGCCAAAAGCTGACGCACGGGCATGCGGCCAATGGTACAAGACCATCAGACTACCTCGGTAGCAGCGCATCGACCAAAGCACCCGTTAGCCACTCCGCGTAACTAGGTATCCGATGGATCTCGATGCGGTTCGACAGCTCGATCAGGAACTCGGAGTCGCGGTTGAGATGGTGGACTTGGGTCGGCTCGCCTTTGGTGTATTCCCTCATGTCGACCCAGTAGGAGATGGTTGTAAAGCAGCACTCATCGCTTCGGTCTTCGCGGCACACTGACCGCCAAGTGCGGTTTTCTTCAAGCGGTAGATGCCTTCATCAGCGCCGGGCCTCAACCAAGGGAGCGCGTCGTACCTGCCGGCCGAACCGTCTTGAACGGCACAGGACGTAGCGGCTGGCAGCCATAACGACAACGGGGGTATTCCCCACGCGGAGATAGCAGTTCTGGAAAATGTCCTGCGCGTAAAACAAGATCGGCGCCTTCAGCCTTCTTGTTTGTTTGAGGCTAAGTCGGCGACATAGTTGCATCGACACGCAGTAAGATATTGCGGTCGTCCAGCCGAAGGTGCCCAGGAGGAGACCAATCTGGCTCTAACAGAGGGTCATTAGTCTCCGTCATCCAGGCCAGAAGACGGGTCTCCAACTCATACGCCGTGGCCGCACAATCCGGCCGGTCGATTAGGTTGGTCCGCTCCTCCGGATCTAGCAGAAGGTCATGCAATGCACGCTCGGGGGGCGTATGTCGATGCCAGCCATTCGCCACGAACAGCCGCTTGGCCGCACTGTCGTCGACATTGGCGAGGACACGTCCGCTCGCCCGGTCGAAGCGTCGCACGAAGCGCCAGCGATCGGTTCTGACTGAACGCATCGGCTCGTATGCGGCGTGGCAGGTGACTTCGGCAAAGACCTCTTCGTGAATTCTGTCGGCGGTCCCCTTGATCAGCGGCAACAGACTTGTGCCACGCAGCCATTCCGGCTCTGGTAGCCCAGCCACCTGCATTATGGTGGGAAACAGGTCGAGTTGTGAGACAATGGCGTCCACGACTTTGCCTCCTGAGAAGCCGTCCGGGCCCCACATAATGAGAGCCACACCCGTGCCGGCATCGTCGAGATTGCACTTGGCGTCGGGCAAGGGCAGACCGTGATCCGTCGTGAAGATCACCAACGTGTCGTTGCCGTACCCTGCCGCTACAAGTGCATCAAGCACCTCGCCAACGGCTGTATCGACCCGGCGAAGGCTGGTATGAAGTTGTGCCATATCCATCCGCATGTCCGCGGTATCGGGAAATCCTGGGGGGACCTGCAGGTAACGTTCGTCGTCGCTGGGATGGACATCGGGATAGGGACGATGCGTTTCGGAGAACCCGACGGAGAGGAAAAACGGTTTGCCCCGTTCGCGCTGCCGCAGCCAGTTTGCCGCGACCGGGCCCACCGCTGAAGCCTCGTTCGACGCGACTTCCGGTATCGCGGTATAGCCCAGCAGGGCCAGGTCCTCCTGCGGTGCGAAATGTTGCAGGCCGATCAGGCTAGATTCCCATCCGGCCTGGGTCAGAACATGGGCCAGGTGTTGACTGGGGTCATTGAGACGGGCGCCGCGATGCACCAGTCCGATCATGCCATTCTCATGCGGCCAGTTGCCATTAAGCAGCGCCGCTCGGCTCGGGCTGCAGGTTGGAGCGGCACAGAAGGCACGGCGAAACAGCACGCCATCAAGGGCAAGCTGTTGCAACCGGGGAGTAGGAACGGCACGCCCGTACGGCGAAATGAACCGACCGGTATCGTGAGTATGAATATAGACGATATTGAGGGCCACGCCGCTCTTCCTCTGGATCTGATCAGGTCAACCGGCACGCGACAGGATGTCGGTGGCCGCCTCAACCAGATACTGGCCACCCTCTTCGGGTGAGCGCGCCCCAAAGGCGACCTCCTGGCTGACGGAGGACAGCAGGGACTCGTTGATTTCCCCACCACCTGCTGGGGCGAGGGGCGGGGCCGGACCAAGCAGGGGCCCGAGACCGCCGACGTATTCGAGTGCCATCCGGCTCTGCTCATCCAGCTCCGGTGCCAGCGCCTCACGCACGGAGGCCGAGCAAGGGATGCCGCGTTCGGCGCCAAGCACCTTGTTTGCCGCGTGGTCGTTGACGAAATAGCTGATGAAACGCGCCGCTTCCTCCTTTGCGGTCGACGTTCCGCCCACCGAGAAGAACATGGAGGCTCGCCGATAGTGCCCGGGAGGAGCGTCGATGGCGATGCGTGGTAGATTCGTCAGGGCAAGTCGGTCATCGCTGACGTCCTGATAGGCAACCAGCAGGTTGGAGAACTCGCAGCTCATAGCGGCCTTCTTGGTGATGAGGCTTGAGGTCTCAATACCACCTTGAATGGCTTGGTCCTCGGGGCTGAGGCACACCTCGTCGGCGCGAAGGCCCGCCCAAAGGGCAAACCATTCGCTGGCATCGGCAGCGCTAAATCCGAGCCCGCCATCTGCTGTATAGAGCGTTTTGTTGCGCTGATGCAGCCAGTGCTCAAGGACCGACCAGATGCCGGATGCATCCGATATCAGCCGCATGCCGGGGTTGGCGGCTTTGATGGCCGCATCCATCGCGCGGAGGTCGTCATAGGTCGTTGTCTGCCCCGGAATGTCGAGCCCAGCAGCCTCGAACGCTGTCTTGTTGACGACGAGGCATGATGCGTTGGCACCAAGGCTGATGGCGTAGACCTTGCCAGCTACCTTGCCTGCATCGAGCTGGTCCTGGTCGAAGTCATCAAGCTTCAGCGCATTACCGAGAAATTCATCCAGCGGCGCGATGGCGCCTCGGCGGGCATAGTCGGCCACATACCGGCCGGCACCGTCCATCTGCACCACGTCCGGACCGTTGCCGCCTGCCGTCAGCGTGGCCAGCTTGGGCCAGTAATCGCTGAAGGCCATGAACTCGCCCTCGATACGCACACCTGTCTTCTGCTCGTAGCTGTCGGCGACACCAAAGGTGCGGTTGGCACGATCCTGCCCGCCCCAGAACATCATGCGAAGGCTCGTGTCCTGGGCATAGCCCGGCCAGGCAAATTGGGTTGATGCAACCAGTGCCGCGCCACCCATCAGCATATGGCGCCGGCTCAGATTCAAACTCATGTCGTTCATCCTCCTCAATCGGTCGATCTCAGGCCCGGATGTCCGAAAAAGGGACATGAACCATCCTCCCCCAGCGTAGCCGCGGTGGTCGCTTCGCTCAGCAAATGGCGATCTGTCAGGGTGTTCGGCAATCCCAGTGAGCGCTTCTGCCGATCGGGCCGAGCCGGTCTGTGGCGCTGTTTCTCCAAGGAGCTAACCACACGCCGTGCTATTTGAAAAATATGAAATAGTGCTAGCAATATAGACGTGGTCTATGTGGAGGCCATCGAATGGACCGTACATTGCAACAGTTTCTGGCTATTGCCGAAGCAGGTAGCATCACGGCGGCGGCGCGCGTGCTCAACGTGACGCAGCCCACGCTGACCGTGAACATGCAGCGACTGGAAAAGGAGCTTGGCCTGCCGCTGCTGCGCCGCACTGCCGAAGGGGTCCGGTTGACCTCTTACGGAGAATCGCTGCGCGAGAACGTGCGTCTGATGCAACGCATCTACGATAATGCGCTGATCAGCCTCAAGGAGCAGCGGGAGCGCGATCAGGAAGGAATCGCCCTGGCCTGCGGCGACACCTGGTGGACCCTGTTCATCCACGGCGTGGTCAAGGCCTATCGGATTGAGCACCCCACCGCGCCGGTGCGGGTCAATGTTGGCGACCAGATCCAGTGCATGGAACAGCTCCTGTCGGGGGATATCAGCGTGTTCGTATCCTTCCGGTTCGATGGCCTGCGGGCCACCACCGGGGCTCGCTTCATTCCGCTCAGCCAGTCGCCCCCCGGCTACTTCGTGCGCCCGGGCCACCCGCTTCTTGAGGCCCCACGCAGCCGTGGCGAGATATTTGCCTATCCACGGGCGATCCCGGCGACGCCCGAGAACCGCTATCGCGCGTTCATCAACGAGGCGGAGCGGCTGGAAACCATCGCCAACGCTTTTGTCGCCTCACGTTTCGCCTTTGCCTCTAACTCCCTTACGGCCTGCCTCGACTATGTGCGCGACAGCGATGCCGTACTGCATTTCACGCAATTGCTGACCAGGGAAATTGGCAAGCGTGGACTGGTTGAGGTGACGCAGGGGGAAACGCCGGTGTCCAAAACCATGGGCATTTACCTGCTGGCCGACCGTGCGGGCGACCCCAAGATTGCCCACCTCGTTGACCGTATCACGCTCGCAGCCGCATCAGCCCTGCCGCCGTTGGCGCAAGGGACTAACCCGGCCTGATGCGCCAAGCAGCGTCTGGCTAAACTTACCAGAGAGGGTCGCAGTGGCAATGAACCACCAACACGATGAGCAACCGCCGGCCTGTGTGACCGGCAAAAATGGGTTTACCCTGGCCAAAATAGGCCGACCACAACCACGGCGCATATATCATCCCGAAGGCGCCTGTTCGTTGGCACGCAAGGCAGGCCCACGCACTGACAAATGATCGCTGTCCAGGGCACCGGTTGCGCTAGTTCAGTCCAACTTCGAAATTCGGTGCCGGCGCGGAGGCCCGACGGATTTGCGCTCTACAAGGGGGCAATCGATCTGGAGTCTGCCTGCAATGATGCCCTGCTTTTGCGCTTCGCGCTTGGCGTAGATGTGGGTAATCGCACGTCGTCCCATGTCCTCGTGTGGAACACGGATCGTGGTGAGCGGGGGCTCCAAATGGCGGGATGAAGAGGCATCGTCGAAGCCGACGACCGAGATGTCGCGCGGGATCGACAGGCCGGCTTCCTTGATGGCCTCGTAGCAGCCGATGGCCATCTCGTCGCTGGCGCAGAAAATGGCCGTCGGCGGCTCGGGCAGGGCCAGGAGTTCGCGGGTGCAATCGTGGCCGCCCGACAGGGTCCAGTTGCCCGACCGGACGAGCTTGGCGTCGAACGCTATATCGACGGCCCTGAGGCCGCGCTTGTACCCGCGCAGGCGGTCCTTGCTGGCTTCCATCCAGCCTTCGCCGTTGATGAAGGCAATGCGCCGGTGGCCGGAAGCGGTCAGGTGGCGTACGGCCGTTTCGGCGCCCAGCGCGTGTGCCGGCAGGATGGCCGGAGCAATGTCGCCCTTGGTGTGGCAATTGATCAGGACGAGGGGGACCGAGCTCAGTTTCTGCGGCAGGGTGTATTCGCGCGTGAAGAAGGCGGCGAAGATTACGCCGACGACCCGATGGGCGAAGAGGAGTTCGAGAGCGGCGGCGCGGAGGCGCTCGTCGTTCTGGGTGGGGAGGACGACCAGCACTGCGCCATTTTCCCAGGCTAGCTGCCGCGCCGCCTCGGTCGCCTTGTTCGTGATGGGGTTGGATGTGCTGTCGTCGATGACGAAGCCGATGGCCTGTATGCCCCCCTGGCCAACCGGCGCGCGCATCCAGACTCGATAGCCCAGCGTTTCAGCGGCTTCGCGGACGAGGCCGCGGGTCTTTTCGGTAACCCGGGTGCCGCCGGTTTCGTTGAGCACCATAGAGACGGTGGCCTGGCTGACCCCGGCAAGCTTGGCCACGTCGACCATGGTGGGTCGCGTGCTCGCCTTTTCCGTCTTGCGTCTGTTCATCACCCCTCCGCCAAAAGGACTTATCGCAGGATTTGGTGGAAGGAAACCGTGCCGGACGCGCCAGTTATAGAAAACTGACCTGCGCTTGACATCGGTTATAAATAACTAATACGATTATCAAGTGCTTGGAGGAGCGCGGACGATCTCGGCGACGGGGTCGGTTCGAGGACGGTGCCATTCGAGGAATGGCGTGGGAGGAGAACGAGATGACGATTTCGAGCAAATGCGTGACGCCGACTGGCGGCGTTGACCGGCGCACATTCTTGCAGGGCATGGCTATGCTGGGTGCAGCCGGGCTGCTGCCGGGCAGGGCATTTGCCCAGGACACGACAGCTATCAAGTGGTGGGACATCTTCCAGCCACTGATCCCGCTGCACGAGAAAATCTGGGCTGACTTCGCCGCCGCCAACCCCGCCACGGTCGAATATACGCCGGGCAATCCATCCGACATGATGCAGTCGCTGCAACTCGCGTTCCGCAGCAACCAACTGCCTGACGTTTTCAGCGTGCCGGGCGGCAATGCGGCAACCATCAATTCACTGCAGGCGGCCGGCTGGTTCCAGCCGCTGGCGGACAGTTTCGTCTTCGACAAGCCGTTCCAGCAGGAAGCGCTGGCCGAGGGCTTCACCTCGTTCGGCGGCAAGCCCTACACCTTCCCGATCTTCGCCATCAGGCAGACATCGACGTCGCTGTGGTTCTTCAAGGAGGGACTGACGGCGGCCGGAATGGACGCGGAGGCTGGTCCCGCAACCTGGGACGAGGCGCGCAAGGCCGCGCTGGCCGGAACCAAGGACGGCAAGTATGGCCTGGTCCTGCCGCTGCAGTTCGGTGATCGCATGGAAGCTCATCTTATCGATCTGGCACAGGCGGCTGGCGCGGCTGGTGAAATCGACTGGAAGACCGGCGACTATGCCCATGCGTCGCAGCCCTTCCTCGATGCGCTCGAATTCCTGACGGCGTTCCAGAAGGATGGTTCGCTGCACCCTGGTTCATCGTCAGTCGATGCGCGGCAGGGACGGGCGCGCTGGGTCGCCGGCGAGTCGCTGATGTTCTTCGATGGTCCGTGGAACAGCGGGGTGCTCAATGGCAGCTTCAAGGAGCAGATCGACCTGATCGGCGTGACGGCACAGGTGCCGTATCCGGGAGACAAGGCGACGGCGTTCAACTATCGCGGCCCCAGCACGGGCACCTTCTACCTGTCGGCGCAGTCGCAGCATCCCGATATTGCAACGCAGGTGCTGCAGATGCTGACCAGCGACGAGTATTATACGGGCCTCGCCGAGCGGATGGACCAGCCGCCGCTCGATCCGACGGCGGTGGATCGCGCCAATGTGCATCCAAGCTACAAGAAGGTCGTCAGCGGCTATCAGGATTATGTCCGCATCGCGCCCGATCCGCTGGTGCGAAACACGGCGATCGGCGCGGTTTACGCCGAAATGCGCGATGTGACGCCGGGGCTCGGGGAAATCATCCAGGGGGCGTTCAGCGGGGCGTTCGACGATCCCAAGCCGATCCTTCAGCAATATGCCGACCAGATGAATGCCGAACGCGACCGCGCCATCGAGGCGGCCAAAGGCAAGGGGGCGGCTGTGTCGCGCGACGACTGGGTATTCGAGGGCTGGCAGCCCGGCGAAGATTTCACCGCCGATAAGTACTAGGCGGTCCTGAGCCGGCTCGGAGCCACGTGTGATGTATCAGAACTCCCAGCCGGTGATGCGGCGAATCTGGGCGGACAGGTGGATTTACGTCTTCCTGTTTCCTACCCTGACGCTGGTCGGAGCCTTCACCATCTATCCGGTCATTGCCAGCATCTGGTTCTCGTTTCTCGACTGGAACGGGTTCGAGCGGGCCGGCAGCTTCATCGGCCTCGGCAATTACAGCGAGCTGGTAGCCGACCCGCTGTTCTGGAACGCCTTCAAGAACACGATCGTCTTCCTGTTGCTCGCCGTGCCGCTGCGGGTGGTGCTGGCGCTGTTCCTGGCCATCATCCTCAACGCGCAGTTCCCGCTGGTGCGGATCTTCCGCACAGCGATCTTCCTGCCTGTCGTCACCACGGCGGCCATTGTTGGCGTGGTGATGCGCTACGTGCTCGACCCGACCGCCGGGCCGCTCAACATTGCGCTGCTCAACTCGCATATTCTCGGCCAGCCGCTCAATTTTCTCGGCAGTGCTGGCCTTGCGCTCTATAGCGCCGTCGGCATCTGGGTGTGGAAGTGGCTGGGGATTACGCTGATCTATTGGCTCGCGGCACTGCAGACCATCCCGCGTGACCTCTATGAAGCGGCCGAACTCGATGGGGCCGGAGCCTGGACCCGGTTCCGGTTCATCACCCTGCCGCTACTGACGCCGTTCACGCTCATCATCACGCTGATAACGGTTATCGACGCGACCAACGTGTTCGACCTGATGCTGACACTGACGGGCGGCGGACCGTTCTACGCCACCGAGGTCATCGACATCTATGTCTATCGGCAAGCCTTCACCTCCAATGTGCCGCGGCTCGGTTATGCCTCGGCGGCGGCGATCTTCTTCGGCCTCAGCTTCATCGTGATCGCCGTGGCGCAGATCACGCTGCTGCGCCAGGTCCGTAGCAGGAGGCATGACAAGTGAGCGCCCTGGCCATAAGCCGGCCCAACGGCTGGACCATCCTGCGCTACCTGGCGCTGACTGCGCTTTGCCTCGTATGGGTCTATCCCTTCCTGTGGCTGGTTTCAGCGTCGCTGAAGACGCCGCTCGAGGTGTTCTCCAAGGGGCTCAACCTGCTGCCCGATATCCCGATCTGGGAGAATTACGTACGGGCCTGGGGGCAGGCGGGCTTTTCGCGGTACATGCTCAACACGTTCATAGTCACGGTGGGGACGGTGGCCGTGGTGGTGTTTCATACGGCCCTTTCGGGCTATGTGCTTGGCCGCCACGACTTTGTCGGACGCAAGCTGGTCATCGGCATATTGGCGGCGACGCTGGTCGTGCCGGCGGGGCTGACGGTGATCCCGATCGTCGATCTCACCAGCGCGCTCGGCCTGCTCAATGGTCATTGGGGCATCATCCTGGCGCTGGCCGGCAGCGGGCAATCGGCGGCCATCCTGCTCTATGCGGGCTATTTCCGTGGCCTGCCGAAGGAGCTCGAAGAGGCCGCGGTGATGGACGGGGCAGGGTTCCTGCGCATCTTCTTTTCGGTGATGCTGCCGCTGGCCGGGCCAGTAACGGCCACTGTGACGGTGCTGACATTCCTCGCGGCCTGGAATGCGTTCCTGATCCCGCTCGTCTTTACCTTCGGAACGCCCGAATTGCGCACCTTGCCGGTGGGCATGCTGGCCTTCGTAGGCACCAATGAAACCGACTGGTCGGGCATGGCGGCAGCGGCCACCATTTCGCTGCTGCCGGTCATCGTCTTCTTCTTTTTCGTCCAGCGCTACTTCGTCGAAGGCATTGCCGGGGCCGTCAAGGCCTGAGCCTGCCGCAGGAAAGATCATGGCCAAACCCAACATTCTGTGGATATGCACCGACCAGCAGCGCTGGGACACGTTAGGCGTTACCGGCAATCGCCATGTGCGGACGCCGGTGCTCGACAAGCTCTTTGCCGATGCGGCGTGGTTTTCCGGGGCCTATTGCCAATCGCCGGTGTGTACGCCCAGCCGAGCCAGCTTTCTCACTGGGCGCTATCCGCGCACGACGCGGACGCGGCAGAACGGGCAGGACGTGCCTGGTGACGAAATGCTGGTGACAAGGCTGCTCGCCGACAACGGCTATACCTGCGGGTTATCGGGGAAGCTCCATATCTCGGCTGCCAATCCCAGTGTCGCGCCGGTGTCCGAACCGCGCATCAAAGATGGCTACACGGCCTTTCATTGGTCGCACCATCCGGGGCACTATGGCAGCGCGCAGAACTGGCCGCTCAACGAATACAATCTCTGGCTGCTGGAACGGGGCGCCGAGTACAAGGCCGATGCCTATCGTGGGTCAAAATACGTGAAGGCGGGTCCCTCGGCGGAAAATCACCAGACCACCTGGTGCGCCGACAAGGCCATTAACTTCTTCAAGGCGCATGAAGCTACCGACCGATCCTGGCTGTTCTCGGTGAACTTCTTCGATCCCCACCATCCCTTCGATCCGCCATCCGAATATCTCGATCGTTATCTCGACCGCCTCGACGAGATCGAACTGCCGAACTACCGCCCTGGCGAACTCGAGGACAAGCCGGCCTTCCAGAAGATCGACCACAATGGGGCGTATGGCGGCAATGCCGGCATGCGCTATGACGAGATGACCGACGACGATCACCGGCTGGTGCGGGCGGCCTATTTTGCCATGTGCGATCTGATCGATGATCAAGTGGGCCGCATGCTGCAGGCGTTGCGCGAGAGCGGTCAGCTCGACAATACCATCGTCATCTTCATGTCCGACCATGGCGAGCTGTTGGGAGATCACGGCGTCTATCTCAAGGGGCCGTTCTTCTATGAGCCGAGTGTGCATGTGCCGCTGGCGATCTCCTGGCCAGGCCATATTCCTGCGCGCCGCATCGATGGCCTCGTTGAACTGACGGATATCGCGCCGACGCTGCTGGAAGCCGCGGGGCTCGATATCTGGCCGGGCATGCAGGGCAAGTCGCTCTGGCCGTTGCTGTCAGGGACCGAGACGCAAACCGGTGTCGCCGATGTCTACTGCGAGTATTACAATGCCATGCCCTGGCATAAAGAGCCGCATCTGCCATTCGCAACCATGTTGCGCACCGAGACGATGAAGCTGGTGGTCAGCCACGGCGACCGGCGCGGTGAGCTTTACGATCTAAATGCAGACCCCGACGAGACCACAAACCTGTGGGACGATCCACTCCGCTTGGCGGAGAAATGCGACCTGTTGCAGCGTCTTTGCGACCGGATGGCCTTCACCGTCGACCCGCTGCCGCTGCGCCGCGCCCCCTGGTAACCAAGCGAGATTCCAAAAATGACCGATCCCCGTTCGGGCCGTGCGCCGGCCACGCCACTCATCGTCCATGATCCGTTCATGAGCGTCTGGTCGCACACCGATGAGTTGACTCAATCCTGGCCGACGCTCTGGACCGGCAAGAACCAATCGATGGCGGGCATGGCCCATATCGACGGCAAGGGCTATCGCTTCATGGGGCTGGTGACCCGCACCGGCGTGGACGTTCCCGCCATGCGACAGACCGGACGCGAAGTCACGCCGCTGCGCACCATCTACCGCTTCGAAGCCGCTGGCGTCGAACTGGTGCTGACCTTCACCACGCCGACCTTCCCCGAAGATGTCGAGCTGATGGCGCGCCCGGTCAGCTATGTCGATATCGAGGTGGCCGCCATCGACGGCAAGCCGCATGAGGTGTCCGCCTATATAGACTGGAGCACCAATTGGGCGACAGGCAATGCCGAGACCGACGTCGTCTGGGGCCGCCACCGTGCCGGCAAGGCCGAGGCGCTGTTCGTCGGCGCGCGCGAGCAGACGCCTTTGCACCGTTCGGGCGACGAGGTCCAGATCGATTGGGGCTATCTCTACACATCGGCAGAACCGAGCGTGGCGGTTGATAGTGCGTTCGGCGATGCGCGAACGCTTCGCGACAGCTTTGCCGAAAGCGGCACCATTCCCGCGCGCGACGACGTGCGCGAGGCCCGACCTCTGCCGATGCCGAGCCACGGGCATCGCGGGCTCAACATCAATGTAAGCGGCATCCATCAGGAGCGGCCGGCCTATAATGTGTCGGCCTGGCGCCGCTCGTTCGGCACTGTCGGCGCCGACCGGCAGACTTTCCGGCTGCTGGTGGCTTTCGACCAGGTGCAGGCCCTTGAATACTTCCATCGTCGTCTTCGCCCCTTCTGGAGCCGCAAGGGCCAGTCGGCAATCGGGCTGGTGGAGCAGGCCTGGAACGAACGCGAGGGACTCTACGCGCGCGCTGCGGCCTATGACGATGACCTCATCGCGCAACTGGAGCAGGCGGGCGGACAAACCTATGCCCGCATCGGCATCCTGGCGTTCCGGCAGTGCCTGGGCGGGCATGCGCTGGTGCAGGACCATGATGGCAAGCTGCTGTATTTCTCCAAGGAGAACTCATCCAACGGGTGCCTCGGCACAGTGGACCTGACCTATCCCTCGGCGCCGTTCTTCCTGCATTACAATCCGGCACTGCTGGAAGCGCAGATGCGCCCGATCTGTGCCTATGCCATGGGCGGGCGCTGGCCGTTCCCCTACGCACCGCATGATGTGGGGCAATTCCCGCTGGCCAATGGCCAGGTCTATGGCGGGGGTGAACTGACCGAGCACAACCAGATGCCGTATGAGGAAAGCGGCAATATGCTGATCCTGGCGGCGGCACTGCTGCAGCAGACCGGTGAGACCCGGTTCATCGAGGAGTTCTGGCCGCTCTGGGAGAAATGGGCGAAATATCTCGCCGATAGCGGCATCGACCCGGAAAACCAGCTCTGTACCGACGATTTCGCCGGCCATCTGCCGCACAATGCCAACCTGTCGCTCAAGGCCATCGTCGGTCTTGGCGCCTATGGCCAGATGTGCCAGCGGCTGGGCAAAACAGCCGAGGCGGAAAAGTACACTGCCATTGCCCGCGACTGGGCCGGCAAGTGGCCCGATCTGGCCAATGACGGCGATGCGTTCCGGCTGGCCTTCGACCAGGTCGGCTCATGGAGCCAGAAATACAATCTCATCTGGGATCGCATCCTGGGGCTCGGCCTGTTCCCAGCGGACCTCGCCCGCAAGGAAATGGCGGCCTACCGAGTTCGCCAGGATCGCTACGGCCTGCCACTCGATAGCCGTGAGCACTATACCAAGCTCGACTGGCTGGTCTGGACCGCGTGCCTCACCGACAGCCAGGACGATTTCGATGCATTGCTGGCCCCGGTGGCGACGTGGCTGGATGCGGCGCCGCAGCGGCTGCCACTGTCGGACTGGTTCCATACCGAGACTGGAAAGCAGATCGGCATCGGCGGCTTCCGTGGCCGGCCCGTGGTCGGCGGCACTTATATCAAGCTCCTTCTGGACGAGGCAAGGCGCTAGGCAAACGCGCCTCGCTGATGACGATTGGGCAGGCACGGCATGGTCCGGCCTGCCACCCGAGCAAACCACCCGCTTGACAAGCTGAGTCCTGCCAAGCAATCTGCTAAAGAAATTTAGCAACGCTGGCCGGAGGAGGCCGCGTCTCGAAAAATCAGCGGCAACGGCATGATGACCACGCGCGGCAAGCGTTGCGCGGGCACGAAAGCGCTTTGCCGCGTGGAGGAAGTTTTACAATGACGACGGCTGCGGCAGGCGAACGCCATTCTTATCCTAACCCGCAATTTGCGCGGACGAACTGGCATGACCTGGGCGGCCAATGGGGCTTTGCCCACGACGATGCCGATGCCGGCCGCGATGCGGGCTGGGCCAGCAATGGTCCGTTCCACCGGCAGATCACGGTGCCGTTCCCACCGGAATCGGTGGCGTCGGGCATCCATGCTCCGGGCTATCATCCGGTGGTCTGGTATCGGCGCACATTCAGCGCGCCGGCCCGTGGCGCGGGCGAGCGGCTGATGCTGCATTTCGGGGCCGTGGACTATCTCGCCGAGGTCTGGGTGAATGGGCAGCTGGTCGCCCGGCACGAAGGTGGTCACACCCCGTTCTCGGCTGACATCACGGCCGCACTGAACGCGGCCGGCGAGCAGGTCGTCGTTGTGCGGGCGGAGGATCAGCCCAGGGATGCACGCTTTCCGCGCGGCAAGCAGGACTGGCTCGAGGCGCCGCACAATATCTGGTATCACCGCACCACTGGCATCTGGCAGCCGGTGTGGCTCGAGGTCGTTCCGGCCCTCCACATCACCGACCTGCATTGGACTCCGGACCTGGCCAATGCTCGCCTGCGCTGTGAGATCAGGCTGAGCGGAATGCCGGCCGGGCCGGTTCAGCTCAGGCTGCATTTGACGACCAGGGGTATCCTTGTCGCCGATACCACGGTGACGATCGCCGACAGCGAAGCCATCGTCGATATCGCCATCCCCGGCCTGCAGCACGGCACCTACCGCGACCACCTGCTGTGGTCGCCCGAAAAGCCCAACCTCATCGATGCAACCGTGACTCTCGGAGACGATGTGGTCGAGAGCTATCTTGGCCTGCGCAGCGCCGAGGTGGGGGAAGGCTTTTTCCTCCTCAACGGGCTGCCCTACTACCTGCGGCTTATCCTGGGCCAGAACTACTGGCCTGAATCGCATCTGGCAGCGCCCAGCCCCGATGCGTTGCGCCGCGAGGCACAGCTGATCAAGGACATGGGCTTCAACGGCGTGCGCATCCACCAGAAGATCGAGGATCCGCGGTTCCTCTACTGGTGCGACACGATTGGCCTCGTGGTCTGGGAAGAAATGCCCAGCGCCTATGCCTTCTCGGCGTCCGCCGTCGAGCGGTTGTCGCGCGAATGGATGGAGGCCATCCGGCGCGACAAGAGCCATCCCTGCATCATTGCCTGGGTCCCGCTCAATGAAAGCTGGGGCGTGTCCCAGATCGCGTCGCGCCCGGACCAGGCCCATTATGCATCGGGGCTCTATTACCTCACAAAGGCGCTCGATCCGTCGCGGCCGGTTATTTCCAACGATGGCTGGGAGCTGGTCGAAAGCGACATCTGGTCGGTGCATGACTATGCGCCGGACGGGAAGGGGCTCGCCACGCGCTTCCAAACCGCCGAGGATATCGACGCCATGCTGGCTGGCATGGGGCCGGCGCGACGGCGCATGATCCTGGGCGGTCGCGAGCGCACCGACCAGCCGGTCATGCTGACCGAATTCGGCGGGCTGAGCTTCACACCCAAGCAGGGCGAGGCCTGGCACGGCTATTCCACGGTGAAGGATGCGGCCGAGTTCGAGGCGAGGCTGGGCAGCCTGTTCTCGGCCATCGCCGCCAGTCCCTATGTCGCCGGCTATTGCTACACGCAGCTCACCGATACCGAGCAGGAAACCAACGGCCTGCTGACCGCGGCGCGGGAACCGAAGCTGCCGATCGAGACGCTCTATCAGATCATGACGCAGCCGGCCGCTTCGCTGCCGCAGGAGCGCATCGACAAGGATCGGCGCGTGGCCCGCAACGCCTCGGGCAACGAAGCCTAGGTCGCGGAGGATCAGCATGGTGTTCAGCAGATTGCGCCGGGCTTTGCCCGCACTCTCCAGGCCCACCGTTCGCTCGACGGGCAGCGCCGGCGATTGGAAGGCGGCGCTGGTGTTCCTGGCGCCGTGGCTGCTGGGCATGGTGTTGCTGACCGCACTGCCGATGATCGGTTCCGCCATCCTCTCCTTCACCAGCTACGACCTGCTATCGCCGCCGCGCTGGGTGGGCACGGTCAACTACCAGCGCTTGCTGACGCGTGATCCGCGCTACCTGCAATCGCTGGAAGTGACGACGGTCTATGTGCTGATCTCGGTGCCGCTTTCGGTTGCCGTGGCGCTGATCATCGCAGTCAGCCTCTCGGCGACGACGCGCACGGCCAACTTCTTTCGTGGTGTTTTCTACCTGCCATCCCTGCTGGGCGGCAGCGTCGCCATCGGCGTTCTGTGGCGGCAGCTGTTCGGCAGCACAGGCCTGGTCAATTCGGTTCTCGCCGCCTTCGGCATACAGGGCACGAGCTGGATCGGCGATCCCAATTACGCGCTGGGAACGCTCATCCTGCTGCATGTCTGGCAGTTCGGCGCGCCGATGGTCATTTTCCTTGCCGGGGTGCGGCAGATCCCCAAGGAGGTCGTGGAAGCGACCATCATGGATGGGGCCAACCCGGTGCAGCGGTTCTTCCGCATCACCCTGCCGCTGCTGAGTCCGCTGATCCTGTTCAACCTGGTGATGCAGACCATCACCGCGTTCCAGGCTTTCGTGCCGGCCTATGTGGTGAGCGACGGCTCGGGCGGCCCGGTGGATTCGACCCTGTTCTACACGCTCTACCTTTACCTCGAAGGCTTCCGGAACTTCCGCATGGGCTACGCCATGGCGATGGCCTGGATTCTGCTCTTCATCATCGGCGCGTTCACGGCCCTGGCCTTCTGGGCCTCGCGCTTCTGGGTCCACTACGAAAGCTAGGGAGCTTGTCATGACGGCTGCAACCAGGACATCGCCTTCCGGCCGCGCCATCCGCACCGTCGCGCTTTTCGCGGTGGCGTTGTTGATGAGCTACCCGCTGCTCTGGCTGGCTTCGAGTTCGTTCAAGCCCGAGCAATTGATCTTCAGCGAGCCAGGGCTCATCCCGTCGGCCTTCAGCTGGAGCAACTATGCCCACGGCTGGTCGCGGCTGGGCGTGCCGTTCGGTGCCTTCATGCTGAACTCGGCGGTCATCTGCATTCTGTCGATCGTGGGGAACCTGTTTTCCTGCTCGCTGGCGGCCTATGCGTTTGCCCGGCTCGAATTCCCGTTCTCCAAGCTCGCCTTTGCGCTGATGCTGGTCACGCTGATGCTGCCGTTCCACGTGACGGTGCTGCCGCAGTATATCGTGTTCCAGAACCTTGGCCTGGTGAACACCATCGCCCCGCTGGTGCTGCCGAAATTCTTTGCGGTCGATGCCTTCTTCATCTTCCTGCTCGTGCAGTTCATTCGCGGCATTCCGCGCGATCTGGACCAGGCGGCCGAGATGGATGGCTGCAACAAGTACCAGATATTCTTCTACATCATCTTCCCGATCTGCCGGCCGGCTCTGGTGCTGGTGGCGATCTTCACGTTCCTCTGGACCTGGAACGACTTCTTCTCGCAGTTGATCTATCTCAGCCAGGTTGAGCGCTATACGGCGCCGCTTGCCCTCAACCTGTTCATCGACGCGACCAGCGGTGAATCGGCCTGGGGCATGCTGTTCGCCATGTCGGTGATCACGCTGCTCCCGCTCTTCATTCTCTTCGTCATCTTTCAACGGCAGATCGCCGAAGGAATCGCCACGACCGGACTGAAAGGGTGAGTCCGGTGTCCAACAACAACCCTGAAGGAGGAATCATGACCAACGGACCAATCATGGATCGCCGCGGCGCGATCAAGCTCAGCATCGGGGGTGCCACGGCGCTCTGGCTCGGCTCAGCCGTGGGTGCCTTTGCCCAGAGCACACCGATCAAGGCGGCTTGGTATGGCGGGCAGGATACGCATGATCGCATGCAGAAGGCGCTGGCCCTGTTCACCGAGAAGAACCCCGACATTCCGGTGACGGTCGAATTCGCGCCGTTTGCCGATTTCTACGACCGGCTGCCGGTGCAGTATTCGGGCGGCGGCGCGCCCGACATGCATCGCCATTCCATGACCTACCTGTTCGACTATATCGAGCGCGGGCAACTGGCCGACCTCACCCCCTTCATCGGCAGCACCATCGACACGTCATCGCTCTATCCGGGCGTGGTCGAGATCGGCACGATGGGCGAGACCGTCAATGCCATCGGCAATAACCAGATCGCGGTTGGGCTGTTCTATAACCAGGCCAAGCTCGACGCGGCGGGTGTCACCGGCTCGCTTGAAAACCTCACCTGGGACAGCTTCCGCGAGATGGCCATCGCGCTCGGCCAGGCAGGCGGCGAGCAGCACTATGGCGTCAGTGACTCCGGCGGCTTTACCGGCCTTTTCGAGGTCTTCCTGACGCAGCGCGGCAAGTCGCTCTATGGCGCTGAGGGCGGTCTCGGCTTCGAGAAGGCTGACCTCATCGAATGGCTGGCTTATTGGGAGTCGCTGCGCGCCGAACGCGGAGCGCCGCCACCGGCCGTAACGGCGGAAAGCGCCGGCTTTCAGAACGCGCCCATGGTGCGCGACCTAGCGGCGATGCAGATCGGCTGGAGCCAGCAACTGGTATTCTACCAGGCGCTGATGACCGAGGAGCTGGGCATCCATGCCATGCCCAGCCTTGCGGGCGCGCCCAACAACGGCCACCTGATCCGAGCGCTCGACTTCTGGGTCTGCCCTGCCAAATCGCCCAATGTCGAGCAGTCGGCCAAGCTGATCAATTTCCTGCTCAATGACGACGAGGCCATCGCCATCCTGGGTCTGACCCTGGGTGGTCCAGCGTCGGATAAGGCCACGGCAATCCTGGCCGAGACTGCCGACGCACCAAGCACCAAGGTCCTCCAATACCTGGACAATCTGCGAACCGTGGCATCGCCGGATACCCCGCGCTGGGTCAAGGGGCATGGTGAGCTTGAAGCCCTGCTTGGTCGTCTCAATGGCGAAGTCGGCTTCGGGCAGACGACGCCGGAAGCGGCGGCAGACGCCTATTTCGACGAAGCCAGCTTCGTCCTCGGCTGATCTCAGCCCATGACCGGGCGGGGCCGCTGGCCCCGTCCGACCCTGTTACCGGAGACGCCTCGTGACCACCGCCAAGCCCAACATCGTGCTGATCATGACCGACCAGCAGCGCGCCGACTTTTTCGCCTCGGAAGGCTTTCCGGTGGATACGATGCCGTTCGTGGAGGCACTGGGACGGACCGGCATGCGCTTCAAGCGCGCCTATACGCCCATGCCGACCTGCACGCCCGCCCGCTCCAGCATGCTGACTGGCCGCTTCCCCAAGGCCAGCCGGGTCAAGCAGAACTGGAGCCCTGCCGAAAGCATCACCTTCAGCAAGGATATGCCCGGCATGTTCCGCGACGCCGGATATACGTTCAACATCGCAGGCAAGAACCACAGCTATCTCGACGCCGGCGCCTTCGATTTCCATGGCGGGCCATATAGCCACACCAACGGCCCCCCCGATCGCGCCGATGCGCGTGAAACGGCATTCGATCAATGGCTGTTCGACCTCGATCACAGCGTTGCGAAGCAGGCGACGCCGTTTCCGCTGGAAAGCCAGCTCTGCCACCGTATCGTCAGCGACGCGATTGCCTGTGTGGACCAAAACCGCGAGACGCCGTTCTTTCTCTGGCTGTCGCTCCCCGAGCCGCACAATCCCTATCAGGCGCCCGAGCCCTACTATTCGATGTTCTCGCCCGAGCAGATGCCGGACCGCATCGGCTCGCCGCAATCGAGCGTGGCCCGGGGCGGCCATTGGCAATGGCTGCAGCACCTGTTCGAGGACAAGCGCCCCGGCTACGACGCCGAATGGCGCAAGTATCGCGCCGTCTATGCCGGCATGCTCAGGATGATCGACGACCAGGTGGCCCGGTTCGTCGATCATCTCAAGGCCGTCGGGCAGTACCACAATACCATCCTGATTTTCCTGTCCGACCACGGCGATTATGCCGGGGACCACGGACTGCAGCGCAAGGGGGCAGGGCTACCCGAATGCCTGGTGCGCGTGCCATTGATCATTGCCGGGCCGGGCATCCGGCCCAGCGTCAACGAGACCGATTTCGTTTCGCTTGTGGATATCTTCCCGACCCTTTGCGAAGCACTCGGCCAGGACATTCCCTTCGGCGTGCAGGGGCGCAGCCTCTGGCCCATGCTGACCGGCGCCTCCTATCCCGAGGACGAATTCGCCAGCATCTATGCCGAGCTGGGTATCGGCAGCCTGCCTTATGGCGCCGATGAGCGGCCGGAGCTGCATTTTCCCTATGACGGTCCGGTGATCGACGAACTCAACTCGGTCACCCAGAGCGGCAACCTCAAGATGGTCCGCAAGGGGCGGTGGAAGCTGCTGTTCGACGTGCTGGGAACGGGGCAGCTCTACGACCTTAATGCCGATCCGGGCGAGTTGGACAACCTCTATGGCCGGCCGGAGCATGCCAGGGTGCAGATGGATATGCTGCAGACCCTGGTCACCTGGTGCATTCGCACCGAAGACAGCCTGCCAAGAGCAAAATACCTGCCCAAAGTGGCGCTGCATGGCTGGTACAGCCCCATGCACGGCCACCCATCCACCCCATAAGGAGTAGCATTGATGAGTGCCATCAGTCTCAAGGACGTCCACAAATCCTATGGCCAGGTCGAGGTGATTTCTTCGATCGATCTCGAGATCGAGAAGGGCGAGTTCGTTGTCTTCGTGGGCCCCTCGGGCTGCGGCAAGTCAACGTTGCTGCGGATGATCGCGGGCCTTGAAGGCATCAATTCAGGCACGCTCAGCATCGACGGTGCGGTGGCCAACGACATCGCGCCGGCAAAGCGCGGCATTGCCATGGTGTTCCAGAGCTACGCGCTCTACCCGCATATGAGCGTTTACGACAACCTCGCTTTCAGCCTGCGTATCGCCCATGTCGACAAGGCCGAGATAGACCAGCGGGTGCGCAAGGCGGCGGCGATGCTGCAATTGGAGCCTTATCTCAAGCGCCGGCCACGCGAGCTGTCCGGCGGACAGCGGCAGCGCGTCGCCATCGGCCGCGCCATCGTGCGTGAGGCCAAGGTTTTCCTGTTCGACGAGCCGCTTTCCAACCTTGACGCGGCCCTGCGC
>JBARWY010000056.1:0-52221 GCA_049647065.1 Devosia sp.
TCGCGGCGATCATGCCCTTGCCGGCGAAAAGCTCGGTGCTGCCTTCCCCGCCAACCAGCGAAAACTGGTGCCGGCCAATCTTGCCGGCAATGGCATAACCCTGCGCATCGAGCCCCCGCGCCTTGAACTGGGCCATAGCCTCGCCGGCAGTGGGGGCGATAATGGTCAGATATTCTTCGCGTTCGCTGGTTGCAGGGCTCATCCTAAAGTCTCCTTCGTTCTGTTCATGTAAAGATTTGACAGAACGCCGAAACATGCAAGAAATATGCGCATAAGGGCCAGTAAAGCTGTAAAGGCGCGGTCAAGTTTCCACCTCAGATTTGTAAAGTCTGTCAAGAATGCCGGAGGAGGACGCATGAACGAGACGCAGGACATGCAGGTCGGCGGCCGCATCAAGCGCCTGCGGCGGCAGAAGAAAATCGCCCAATCCGACCTGGCGCAAGCGCTGGGCATCTCCGCCAGCTACCTCAACCTGATCGAGCACAACAGGCGCAAGATCACCGTGCCGCTGCTGTTTTCCATTGCCGGGCATTTCGGCGTCGAGCCGGGCGAACTGGTCGATGGCGACGAGGGACGGCTGGTGGGGGACCTGATGGAGGCCTTCGGCGACGATCTTTTTGCCGATAGCGACGTGACCAATCTCGAAATCCGCGATCTCGCCCATGCCAATCCCGCCGCGGCCAGGGCCATTCTCAAATTGTACGACCGCTACCGCCTTGTCGCCCAAGCGGGTCCGTCGCCGGTCGTCATGGGGGAGGCCGAACCCTTCCATCACGCCACCGACGCGATCTCCGATTTCCTGCAGGAGAACGCCAACCATTTCCCTGCCCTCGAAGCGGCGGCCGAGCGCATCCGCGCCGACATCGATGATGCCGCGGAAAATTTCGAGTTCGGGCTGCGCACCTACCTGTTCAACGTCTTCGGGCTGGACGTCCGGCTGGCCTCCCTGCCCCAGGGCATTGCCCGCCAGCTCGACCAGCGGCGCAATCACTTGCTGGTCTCCGATATCCTGCCGGCCGAATCGGCCTTGTTCCTCGTGGCCCACCAGCTCGGGCAACTGGCCGCCGGCGCCGAGATCGGCGCCATCATCGCTGCCTCGAGCCTGGCGGAAGGCGACGCACCGGCGCTGGCGCGCAATGTGCTATCGGCCTATTTCGCCGCCGCCCTGATCATGCCCTATGAGCCGTTCCTGCGCGCCTGCCGGGACTATCGCTACGACATCGAGCGCATCGGCCGTCGCTTCGGCACCAGTTTCGAGCAAGTCTGCCATCGCATGACGACGCTGCAGCGCAAGGGCGCCTCGGGCATCCCGCTGCACCTGGTACGATCAGATATCGCCGGCAATATTTCCAAGCGCTTTTCGCTATCGGGCATCCACATCCCGCGCCATTCGGGCGCCTGCCCGCGTTGGAACCTCTATTCGGCCTTTCTCAGCCCCGAGCGGATCAACATCCAGCTCAGCCAGATGCCGGACGGGCAGCGCTATTTCTGCATCGCCCGCACGGTTCTCAAGGGCGATCACCGCTACAACGCGCCGCGCCGCTACATGTCGATTGGCCTGGGCTGCTCGATCCATCACGCCAGGGAAATGATCTATTCCGACGGCATGGACCTGACGGGCGAAAGCCAGCTGGTGCCTGTCGGCGTCGGCTGCCGTATCTGTCCGCGCATGGAATGCGGCCAGCGAGCCCACCCACCTGCCGATCACCGCTTCCGGCTGGACGACGACATCAGGCCGGAAAGCCTTTATGCGCGGATGATGTAGGCCCTACCCCAGCAGGTCCGCCCCGCCGTTGCGGCGGTCGAATTCCCAGCTGTCGCGCCAGTCGCGCTCGAGCACCGCGCGGCGCCTGCCATAGCGTTCCTCGGTGACAACAAGGGCCACGATGCGGTCGGTGCGGAAGTTGCGGAAGGCCGTGCGCAGGCAGCACCAGGCGGCGATGACCTGCTTGCCTTCGTAATAGGCCAGCTGCACCGGCCAGATAGTGCGCTCGGATGGACGGCCGCTCTCGTCCTCGTAGGAAATCTGCAACGCCTTTTCCGTGCGCATGGCCTGGCGCACCTGCCCCAGGATGGGCATCGGCTGCCGGGAACCGGCACTCCACACCGCTACCGGCCAGAGCCCGGTATCGTTGATGCGGTCGCGCAGGTCCTCGGGCGATGCCGTGGCGATCTTGGCCAGTGCATTGCGCGCCGCTGCGCCCAGGCCATCATCGGGTTGCGCCCCCACCCAGCGGGCGCCGAGCACCAGGGCCTCGAGTTCTTCGGGGCTGAACATCAGCGGCGGCAGGAAGAAGCCGGGCTTCAGCATGTAGCCGACTCCTGCCTCGCCATCGATGGGCGCCCCAAGGCCGATAAGCGTCTGCACGTCGCGATAGAGCGTGCGCACCGAAACGCCCTGTTCCTCGGCGAGAGCCGCGGCCGTGACCGGCCGGCGATGGCGTCGCAGCGCATCCATGACCGCAAAGAGACGCTCGGTCTTGTCCATGCTTTGTTCTCCCTTGGGCGCACTTGATGCCAGATTCTGCGGACGGAGCCAAGGGTGGGTCTGGCCGCAAATGCACCCTGGCGCCACAACCACCGCGCGGCCCCTCCCCTTCGACGGGGAAGGCTGGGAGGGGGTGTTGGGAGGCCCGATATCCGGGCCAACATCCTCCGTCCCTGATCCCTCCCCGCAAGGCGGAGGGAGATGACTGCCAGGTCAGGAAATCTGGCCATGGAACGCCCTGATATCATGGGCCATCGCCTCGGTTTCTTCCAGCGCCGGAAAATGCCCGCCCGAACCCAGCTCGGTCCAGCGGACGATATTCCAGACGTTCCGTTCGCCCCAGGCCCGCGGTGCCGGATTGTCGGCATGCAGCAGCAGGATGGCGTGCGGCACATTGTGTTTCGGCGGCTTCCTGGACAGCTCCGTATCGGCAAAGGCCTCCTTGTAGAGCCGGACCGAGCTGCCAATGGTCTGGGTGAACCAATAGACCGACAGGATGGTGCAGAGGTCATCGAGCTCGAAGGCGTTGAGAATATCGCCGCCGGTATCGCCCGCCTTGTGGAATTGTTCGAGGATCCAGCTGGCCAGCCCGGCGGGGGAATCGTTGAGTCCCACGGCCAGTGACGCCGGCTTGGTCATCTGCACCATGGCATAGGCGCCCTCGGCAAAGCCCCAATAGTCGATTCTGCCGAAATAGGCCTGTTCGTCCGGCGTCGGATTATCAGGACGCGGATAGCCGAAATAGACGTTGATGTAATGCGCGCCGATGATGCGCCCAGCAAAGTCGCGCACCAGCGCCATTTCTGTGCCGCTCCCCAGATCGGAGCCCGAGATCATGAATTTGTCATAGCCGAGCCGCGTCATCAGCTCGGCCCAGAGCGGGGCGATCGCACTGAGATTCATGCCACGTGCCTTCGGCTGGCCCGAAAACCCGTAGCCGGGCAGCGAGGGGATGACGACGTCGAAGGCAACGCCCTCGATCGGCTCCGTCAGGAGCGGTACGAGGGGCAGCAGCTCGACGAAATTGGATGGCCAGCCATTGGTGAGCAGGATGGGCACATTGGTCTCGCCACGGCCGCGGGCATGGACGAAATGCACCGTCTCGCCGCCGATTTCCTCGATGAATTGCGGGAAGCCGTTGAGCCGGGCCTCGGCGGCGCGCCAGTCATACTGGTTGGCCCAGTGATCGACGAAGCGGCGCAGGAAGCCATCATCGGTGCCGTAGTCCCATCCCGCGCCCTCGATTGTGCGCGGAAAGCGGGTAGCCAACAGCCGGGCCCTGAGGTCGGCAATGTCGGCGTCGGGGACGGAAATGCTGAACGGCGTCATGCTGTCTCTCCACGTTTTGTTGGAGAGACGGTGCAGGATGGTCCTGACAGCTGGCGTCAGGAGGAAATGTCAGTAGCCCTATGCGATCTCGAACTCGCACCAGTGGCGATATGGCCGCTCGGGCGAGTGAATGACATTGGGGAAATGCGGATTGTGCACCGCATCGGCGAAGCTCTGGTCCTCAAGGCAGAAGCCGGCATGCTTGCCGTAGCTCTTGCCGCCAAGGCCCGGCACCGGGATGTCGGTCCACACGCCATTATAGACCTGCACGCCCGGCCGGTCGCTCCACAGCTTGAGAGTCAAATCCTTGCCCGGCGACACCACGGTGGCAATCGGGTCGGTATTGCTGCGACCGGTATCGAGCGCCATGCCGATATCATAATCGACCGGCTGGCCGGCCGCATCGCGCATGCTGCGCGGGTTGCGCAGGTCGTAGATGGTGCCCGACGACGGCAGGATGGCGCCGGTCGGCGAGAGGTCGGCCCCGAGCTCGGTATAGGCGCTGGAATTGACCTGGATGGTGTGGTCCAGCACGTCAGCGGTCGTTCCCAGATTGAAATACTGGTGCTGCACCAGGCTGATCGGGGTGGCTTGGTCGGTCGTGGCGTTCAGCTCCAGCCGCAGCCGGTTGCCACGCAAGGTATAGGTCGCCGAAAAATTGACATTGCCGGGATAGCCCATGGCGCCATCGGGCGAGAAATGGGTGAAGTGCACGGAATTGTTGGCCTCGTCCACCTGCCCGTCCCACACCTGCCGTCCCAGACCTTCCTCGCCGCCATGCAGCTGCAGGTTGCCGGCATTGGGGGGCAACTTGTAGGTCTTGCCGTTGAGCTCGAACGAGGCGTCCTTGATGCGGTTGGCGACGCGTCCAGCCAGCGAACCCAGATGCGGGCTATGGGCAGGATAGGCGTCGAAACTGTCGAAGCCCAGCACCACCGAACGCTCGCCGCCGGCAACCGGCACACGCCAGTCGCGCACCACCACGCCATAGGAAATGAGGTCGACCGCCACGCCGGTATCACTGACCAGGCGAAACTGATCAACCCGCTTGCCCTTGAAGTTACCGAATGTCGATACTGCTATGGCCATGACCGCCCCCGTAAATTTGCGGGCAACGTGTAGCCTGCTTTCTCGCCCGCCTGCAACGATGCACTTGACCTTTCGACGCGGGGCCTGACAATCCTCCGCACGAAGACAAGGGGAGCCTGCGTGAACGAGATCGGGTTGAGGCGCCGGGCTACGGTGCATGATGTCGCGCGGGCGGCGGGTGTTTCGCTCGCCACCGTCGATCGCGTGCTCAATGGTCGACCGGGCGTGCGCGCCGCCACCGCGGAAAAGGTCGAGGCGGCCATCGCCGAGATCGGTTTCCAGCGTGATCTCAGTGCATCCCTGCTGGCCCGGGCCCGCGATCTCAAGCTCACTTTCGTCATTCCCGACAGTTCCAACGAGTTCATGGCGAGCCTCGCCGACGCGGTGGCGCGGCGCACCGGCCCGGCCCTTGCCGATCGCATGCATATCGAAACGCGCCGCATCCGCGCCCTCGATGCAGACGCCCTGGCCCTGAGCCTCGATGCGCTCGATATCAGGCACTGCGACTGCGCCGTCATCGTGGCCAGCGAGGAACCCTCGGTGCAAGCGGCAGTTGATGCGGCCACCCGCCGTGGCATAGCGGTGATGACGCTGGTCTCCGATCTCCCCGGCACGCTGCGCCGACACTTCATCGGCATCGACAATGCTGCAGCCGGCCGCACGGCCGCTTCGCTGATGGGGCGGTTCCTGCCCCGGGGCGGCAAGGTCGCCGTCATCGCCGGCTCTCTGCATCTGCGCGATCATTCGGACCGGCTCGAGGGTTTTCGCGCAGTGCTCGAGGCGGAGTTTCCCGACATCGAACTCATCGGTCCGGTCGAGGGCCACGACGAGCGCAGCGAAACCCAGGCCATCGTCACCAGCCTGCTCGGGCGGCATGGCGATCTGGCCGGTCTCTACAATCTGGGTGCCGGCAATGCCGGACTGGTCGCCGCTCTGGAAGCGTCGGCCCGCACCGGCGACATCCGCGTCATCGCCCATGAGCTGACCGATCCCACCCGCCGCGGGCTCGGATCGGGCGCTATCGACGTGGTACTCGACCAGAATCCGGACGGCGAAATCCGCGAGGCTATCGCGGCCGCCCGCACCCTGGCGCTGGGTGGCAATGGCAAGGGCGCGACGCACCCCATTGAAATCGGGATTTTCCTGCGCGACAATCTGCGCTAAGAAGCCGTCAATTCATCACACCGGCGTGGCCCGCAAAATGGGCCGGGAGGACGTTCAGATGTTGTTCAGACCCGCGCATGAGGTACGTGCCTCATGACCTATCTCGGTATTGATATCGGCACATCGGGGGTCAAGGCGCTGCTGATCGATGAGCATGGTCGCGCGTTGGGAGATGCCTCCGCCGCCTCGGTCGAGCCAGTGCGGCCGCATCCTGGCTGGTCCGAGCAGAACCCGGCCGACTGGTGGACCGCCACGCTCGCCGCCGTGGACAAGCTCAAGCAATCCCATCCATCCGAACTGGCTTCGGTACGCGGCATTGGCCTTTCCGGCCACATGCATGGCGCCACCTTGCTGGGCAAAAATGACGAAGTCCTGCGACCAGCCATTCTCTGGAACGACGGCCGTTCCGCCACCGAATGCAAGGAAATGGAAGCCGCGCTCCCCAACCTGCGACAGCTCGCCGGCAATATAGCCATGCCCGGCTTCACCGCACCCAAGATCGCCTGGGTGCGCAAGCACGAGCCGGCTATTTTCGACAAGATCGAGAAGGTCCTGCTGCCCAAGGCCTATGTGCGCCTGCTGCTATCAGGCGAGCATGTCGAGGACATGTCAGACGCATCAGGTACGCTCTGGCTCGACGTCGGCAAGCGCGACTGGTCTGATGAGCTGCTGGCCGTGACCGGCCTCAATCGCTCCCACATGCCGCGCCTCGTCGAAGGCTCGGCCGTATCGGGCAATCTCAAGCGCGAGCTGGCGCAACGCTGGGGCATGGACGGCCTCGTCGTGATCGCCGGCGGCGCTGGCGACAATGCCGCCTCGGCTGCCGGCATCGGCGCTATCCGCCCGGGCGAGGGCTTCGTTTCGCTCGGCACCTCAGGTGTGCTGTTCGTCTCCAACGAGCGCTTCAGCCCCAATACCGAAGGCGCCGTGCACGCCTTCTGCCACGCCATTCCCGATACCTGGCACCAGATGGGCGTCATCCTCTCGGCAACGGACTCGCTCAACTGGCTGAGCAAGATCACCGGCCAGAAGCAGGCCGAACTCTCCGGTGCCGCCGAAGCGCAGTTCACCGGGCCGGGCGAGGAAATCTTCCTGCCTTATCTCTCGGGCGAGCGCACCCCGCACAACAATGCCGGCGCCCGAGGCTCTTTCGTCGGCCTCAGCCATTCCACCGACACGGCGAGACTCGCGCAGGCGGTGATGGAAGGCGTGACCTTTGCCTTCAGGGATTCTCAAAGCGTGCTGCAAGCGGCTGGCACGAGAATCGAAAGAATTCTTGCGGTAGGCGGCGGGTCGAAGTCGGCGCTGTGGCTCAAGCTGATCGCCACCAATCTCGACATGGAAATCGCCCTCCCCGAAGACGGCGATTTCGGCGGGGCGCTCGGCGCCGCCCGGCTTGGCCTCTGTGCCGCCGAGGGCGCCAGCCCGGCCACGGTCATGACCATGCCGCCGATCAAGACAGTCATCGCGCCCGACAAATCCCTGTCGGCCGCCTATTCCGACCAATATGCGCGCTATCGCGCGCTCTATCCTGCCATCGAGGAGGCACGTAAGTGACTGATTTCTTTAAGGGTATCGCCCCGGTCAAATTCGAGGGGCCCAACAGCACCAACCCACTGGCCTACCGCCACTACAACAAGGACGAAATCGTCCTTGGCAAGCGGATGGAAGATCATATCCGCCCCGGCGTCGCCTATTGGCACACCTTTGCATGGGAGGGCGGCGACCCGTTCGGCGGTCGCACCTTCGATCGTCCCTGGTATGACAAGGGCATGGAAGGCGCGCGCCTCAAGGCCGACGTTGCCTTCGAGCTGTTCGACCTGCTCGACATGCCCTTCTTCTGCTTCCACGACGCCGATATCGCCCCCGAAGGCGCAACGCTCGCCGAGAGCAACCGCAACGTGCGCGAGATCGGCGAAATCTTCGCCAGGAAGATGGAAAAGAGCCGCACCAAGCTGCTCTGGGGCACGGCCAACCTCTTCTCCAATCGCCGCTACATGTCGGGCGCCGCGACCAATCCAGACCCGGAAGTCTTCGCCTATGCCGCCGGCCAGGTGAAGAATGTGCTGGAACTGACCCATGAACTGGGCGGCGCCAACTACGTGCTGTGGGGTGGCCGTGAGGGTTACGAAACCCTGCTCAACACCAAGATCGGCCAGGAACAGGACCAGATGGGTCGCTTCCTGCACCTGGTCGTCGAGCACGCCGAAAAGATCGGCTACAAGGGCCAGATCCTCATCGAGCCCAAGCCGCAGGAACCGAGCAAGCACCAGTATGACTTCGACGTCGCGACGGTCTATGGCTTCCTCAAGAAGTACGGCCTCGAGACCAAGGTGAAGTGCAATATCGAGGTCGGCCATGCTTTCCTCGCCAACCACTCCTTCGAGCACGAACTGGCTCTGGCCGCTTCGCTGGGCATCCTTGGCTCGGTCGACGCCAACCGCAACGACCTGCAGTCGGGCTGGGACACCGACCAGTTCCCCAATTCGGTGCCGGAAACCACGCTCGCCTTCTACCAGATCCTCAAGGCTGGCGGCCTCAACTCGGGTGGCTGGAACTTCGACGCCAAGGTGCGTCGCCAGTCAATCGATCCCGCTGACTTGCTGCATGGCCATATCGGTGGTCTCGACGTGCTCGCCCGCTCGCTCAAGGCAGCGGCGGCCCTTATCGAGGACGGCACCTATGACAAGGCACTCGATGCCCGCTATGCCGGCTGGAACCAGGGTCTGGGCAAGGACATTCTCGGCGGCAAGCTGAGCCTGGCCGACCTCGCTGCCAAGGTCGATGCGGATGGCATCAACCCGCAGCCCAAGTCCGGACAGCAGGAATACCTCGAAAACCTGATCAACCGCTTCGTCTGATGATCAGGGCGATCGAGGCGGCCGACCGGGCGGCATGGACGGAACTCTGGCAGGCCTATCTCGCCTTCTATGAGACCGTCCTGCCCGACGAGATCTATGTCTCGACCTGGTCGCGCCTGCTCGACCCTGCCGAACCCACCTGGGGCGCCCTGGCGCTCCAGGACGGGCAGCCGGTGGGGCTGGTACACTGGCTCTATCACCGTACCAACTGGTCGATTGCCGATAGCTGCTACCTGCAGGACCTGTTCGTGGCGCCGGCCGGTCGTGGCCATGGCCATGGGCGAGCGCTGATCGAGCATGTCGCCAGCGACGCCCGCCAACAGGGCTGTTCGCGGCTCTACTGGAACACCCACGAAACCAATCACACCGCCATGCAGCTCTATGACCGATTGGCCAGCCAATCCGGTTTCGTGCAGTACCGCATGCCACTGACCCCTTAGGATTTCTCGATGGCCCAGCTTACCAATCCCATCCTGCCCGGCTTCAACCCGGACCCGTCCGTGCTGCGCGTCGGGGACGATTATTACGTCGCCACCTCCACCTTCGAGTGGTTCCCCGGGGTGCAGATCCATCACAGCAAGGACTTGGCCAACTGGGAGCTGGTGACCCGCCCGCTGACCCGCAAGGCCCAGCTCGACATGCGCGGCGATCCGGATAGCTGCGGCGTCTGGGCGCCCTGCCTCACCCATGACGGCGAGAAATTCTGGCTGGTCTATACCGACGTCAAGCGCAAGGATGGCTCGTTCAAGGACGCGCACAACTACATAGTGTGGGCCGACAAGATCGAGGGCCCGTGGTCCGATCCGGTCTATACCAATTCCTCGGGCTTCGATCCGAGCCTGTTCCATGACGATGACGGCCGCAAATGGTTCGTCAACATGATCTGGGACCACCGCACCCGCCCGCTCAAGTTTGCTGGCATTGCGCTGCAGGAATTCGACGCCAAGGCCGGCAAGCTCGTCGGCCCGATCAAGAACATCTACAAGGGCACCGACCTCAAGCTGGTCGAGGGCCCGCACCTCTACAAGCGCAATGGTTGGTATTACCTGCTGACCGCCGAAGGCGGCACCGCTTATGACCATGCCTGCACCTTTGCGCGCTCGCGCAATCTCGAGGGCCCCTACGAGACCCATCCAGACCAGCATATCCTAACATCCAAGGATGCGCCCTTCGCCGCCATTCAGCGCGCCGGCCACGGCGATCTGGTCGAAACGCCTGATGGCAAGACGTACCTGGTGCATCTGGGCGGTCGGCCGACCACTCAGGAGCGCCGCTGCGTCCTGGGTCGCGAAACCTCGATCCAGGAAGCCTATTGGGGCGATGACGACTGGCTCTACGTCAAGAACGGGCCTGTGCCGTCCCTCCATGTCGATGTGCCCGGTACGCGTGACGAAGCCAGATACTGGGCCGAGCAGCGCTATACCTTCGACAAGGGCCTGCCGATCGACTTCCAGTGGCTGCGCACGCCCGAGACCGAACGGATTTTCACTACCGACGGTGGCAAGCTGCGCCTGTTCGGCCGCGAATCGATCGGCTCCTGGTTCGAACAGTCGCTGGTCGCGCGCCGGCAGACCCATTTCTCCTATGATGCCGAGACCGTGGTCGAGTTCAAGACCACCGACGAGCGCACCATGGCGGGTCTGACGGCCTATTACAGCCGCTACAACTTCTTCTATCTGGCGGTCACCGCTCATTCCGATGGGCAGCGCGAGCTGCTGCTGATGAGCTCGGAAATCAGCTGGCCCGATGGCAATCTGCGCTTCCCTGCCGAGCCGGTGCAGATTCCCAACGAGGGCAAGGTCAGGCTCGCCTTGACCATCCGCGGCCGCAAGCTGCAGTTCTTCTACGCTCTCGAAGGCCAGGACCTGCAGACGATCGGGCCGGTGCTCGACGCTTCGATCCTCTCCGATGAGTGCGGTGGGCACCAGGCCCATGGCAGCTTCACCGGCGCCTTTGTCGGCATGGCGGCACACGACCTCAACGGCACGGCGAGCCCCGCCGACTTCGACTATTTCATCTATCGTCCGGTTCACCACGAGACAGACCGCTACGAAATCTAGGCTCGTAGCGTGCATACCTGTCGCCACCCCCGGGCTTAGCTTGAGGGTGGCGATCAACTGCCTCGATCACAATCCTCCGATCGATAGCGACAATCGGTCGCACTATGGCTAGACTGCCGCGTTGCGGTCGCGAATTCGCGCCGGACGCATTGGGCAGCGCTCGCGCGAAACCTCGGGACCTCCCTCAAACGGAGGACTGCAGGCCATGTCCAATTTCCACGTCATATCAGGCGCGGGCGACAAGCTCGATATGCCGATGATCCGCACCATAGCCATAGCGGACCTGTTCGATGCTCTGCGACAGGGCGCGTCGGACTTCTGGGAGAAACCCAGCCACTACGCCATGCTGGTACTGATCTATCCCATTATCGGCATCGTGCTCACTGTTTGGATGGAGGGCTACCACACCTGGTCACTGCTCTACCCACTGGCCGGCGGCTTCGCCCTGATAGGGCCATTCGCCGCGCTCGGACTCTACGAGATTTCCCGGCGACGCGAGCAGGGTCTGGAAACCAGCTGGTCCGATGCCTTCGCCGTGCTGCGTTCACCGGCCTTCGGCTCGATAGCCGCCCTCGGCGTCATGCTGCTGGTGCTGTTTACCCTGTGGTTGACGGCGGCGCAGACGCTATACGAGAGCCTCTTCGGCTCATCCACGCCGCAAAGGCTGACCGGTCTCATCGCGCAGGTGATGAACGAGCCGGGCGGTATGACCCTGTTGATCGTCGGCACCATGCTGGGTGCCCTGTTTGCCCTGGTGACGCTGTGCACCACCGTCATCGCCTTTCCGCTCCTGCTGGACCGTGACGTCGGCGCCTTCGTCGCGGTCGAAACCTCGTTCCGGGCGGTGCTGGCCAATCCGCTCCCCATGCTGGCCTGGGGCGTCATCGTCGGGGTGGGCCTGTTCCTCGGTTCGATCCCCTTCTTTGTCGGGCTCGCCGTCGTCATCCCCATCTTCGGCCACGCCACCTGGCATCTCTACCGCAAGGTGGTGGAGCCGGCCTCGGTGATCCGGGGCCTCTAAACATCCGGGCAAAGCCGCCTGCAGCGGTTGGATTTCCGCCCCGAACGCCCTATGGTCTCGGCTTCCTCGCCGAGACCTGAAAATCCTGATGGACCAGACGCCGATCGATCCCGCGCAGAACCCGGCTTTGACGCCGATGATGGCGCAGTATTTCGAGATCAAGGCGGTCAATCCCGGCTATCTGCTGTTCTACCGCATGGGCGACTTCTACGAGCTGTTCTTCGAGGACGCCGAGATCGCCAGCGCGGCGCTCGGCATCGTGCTCACCAAGCGCGGCAAGCATCTGGGCCAGGATATCGGGATGTGCGGCGTGCCCATCCATGCCGCCAACGACTATCTCAACAAGCTGATCCGGCAGGGCCATCGCGTCGCCATCTGCGAACAGGTGGAAGACCCCAGGGAAGCCAAGAAACGCGGCGCCAAATCGGTCGTCAAGCGCGACGTGGTCCGCCTCATCACGGCCGGCACCCTGACCGAGGATGCCCACCTTGATGCAAGGGCGTCCAACTTCCTCGCAGCCCTGTCCATGGTTCGGCATGGCGAGACCGATTTCGCCCTCGCCTGGGCAGATGTCTCAACCGGCGAGACGTTCACCGCCGACCTGACGGCCGAGCAACTGCAGGACGAACTGGCCCGCATCGACCCGGCTGAACTGCTGCTGACCGAGGCGACACGGGCCGCATTGACCGAGCGCCACCTGTTTGCCCCGGCATGGGCCGGCATTGCCCATGCCACACCCGTCGAGAGTTTCGACAGCGAAGCGGCAACCGCCAGTCTGCGCGCCGCCTTTCCGGGCGGCATTTTCGATCCCACCGCTTTGTCCCGCGCCTCGCGCGCGGCCTTGGGCGCCATCGTTGCCTATGTCGGTGAAAGCCAGAAAGGCGTCGGCGTCGCGCTGCGCGCCCCGGTCGCCGAAACCGCTACGCGCCACCTCGCCATCGACCAGGCGACCCGTTCGTCACTTGAACTGCACCAGACCCAGCGTGGGCTGCAACGCGGCTCGTTGCGGCAGGTGATAGACCTGACGGTCACGGCACCCGGTTCGCGCCTGCTCTCGGCGCGCCTGGCCTCGCCACTGGCTGACGCCGCCGCGATCAACGAGCGGCTCGATGCTGTAGGGCTCCTCGCCAATGATACCTTGCTCACCGGACGCCTGCGCGCCGATCTCAAGGCCGTGCCCGATCTCGCGCGTGCCCTGACCCGGCTGGCTCTCGACCGCGGCGGTCCACGCGATCTCGCTGCCATCGGCAAGGCCGTGAGTGCTGCCTCGGCGCTGCAGGGTCATTTTGCCCGCCTCGATGAACCGCCTGCCGTGCTGGCGCGCCTGGTGGGCATCCTCGCCGCCGCACCCGTGCCTCTGGCTTCCGAACTCGCTCTGGCGCTCGACGACGACCTGCCGCTGCTGAGCCGCGATGGCGGCTATGTGCGCAAGGGCTATGACCGCGAGCTTGACGATGAGCGCGCGCTGGCCAGCGAGACCCGCGCCGTCGTCGCAGCCCTGCAGGCCCGCCTGATCGAGGAAACCGACGTCCGCTCGCTCAAGATCCGGCACAATGGAGTGCTGGGCTATTTCGTCGAAGTCCCAGCCGGGCATGGCGGCAAGCTGCTTGAGGAGCCGCATCGGCAGAACTTCATCCATCGCCAGACCATGGCCAATGCCATGCGCTTCACCACGACCGAGCTGGCCGATCTCGAAGGGCGCATCGCCCGTGCCCATGAGGCCGCGCTTGAGATCGAACTCAGGGTCTTTGCCAGCCTGCGCTACGATGTACTTGTTCGCACCGATGCCCTGCGCACGCTCGCTGACGCGCTTGCCGAACTCGACGTCACCACGGCTCTGGCCCATCTCGCCGCCACGCGCAGCTATGTCCGGCCCGAGATCGACAATTCGCTTGCCTTCACCATCGAGGGCGGCCGCCATCCTGTCGTCGAAGACACTGTCATGGCAGAGGGCCAGAGTTTCGTCGCCAACGACGCCGACCTCAGCGGCGACGATGCGTCGGGCGGCGGCCGGCTATGGCTGGTCACCGGCCCCAATATGGGTGGTAAATCCACCTTCCTGCGCCAGAATGCGCTGATATCAATCCTGGCGCAGATGGGCAGTTTCGTTCCGGCGACGTCGGCCCATATCGGGGTGATCGACCGGGTGTTTTCGCGCGTCGGCGCCAGCGACGACATTGCCCATGGCCGCTCGACCTTCATGGTGGAAATGGTCGAGACGGCAGCCATCCTCAATCGCGCCACAAGGCGTTCGCTGGTGGTGCTCGACGAGATCGGGCGCGGCACCGCCACGTTCGACGGCCTCTCCATCGCCTGGGCCGCCGTCGAGGCCTTGCACGAAACGACAGGTTGCCGCGCTTTGTTCGCCACTCACTTCCACGAACTCACCAGCCTCGCTAAGACGCTGAACCGCGTTGCCAATGTCACCATGAAGGTGCGCGAATGGGAGGGCGAGGTGGTGTTCCTGCACGAGGTCGGTCCCGGCGCCGCGGATCGCTCCTATGGTATCCAGGTGGCGCGACTGGCTGGTCTGCCCGAGCCGGTGCTGGCGCGGGCTCGCCAGGTTTTGACCGTGCTTGAACAGCGCTCGGCCGGTACGGCCTCTTCCAGCCAGAAGGCCAGCGTGCTAGACGATCTGCCACTTTTCGCCCACCAGCCCGCCCCTCGGGCCGTGGGTCCGGACCCCCTCCACTTAGCGCTCGACGCCGTCCGGCCCGACGAGATGACCCCCAAGCAAGCGATCGAAGCGCTGTACGAGTTGAAGAAAATCCGCGATGACGCTCGTCGAAGCTGAGGCAAAGCCGCGAAAACCGCTATTCGCGCTGAAGTCCGCCGGGACCATTCTCGGTGAACTCGATGCAGTGATCGGCGAGGAAGCACCCAAGTCGACTGCCGCCCGCGCTGCCGTGCTGGCACATATCCGCAAGACACTGGCCGAGGCGAGGCGCGAGGCCGAAGCCGAGCTGCTGGCTACCGGCAAGGGCACGCGCTGCGCCCAGAACCTCAGCAATGCCCAGGATGAGATCATCACCGCGGTGCATATGTTCGCCACGAGGCGCGTCTACCCTGTCGACAATCCCTCCGGTGCCGAAGCCATCGCGCTCTCTGCCGTGGGCGGGTATGGCCGCGGCACGCTGGCGCCGGGGTCGGATATCGATCTGCTGTTCATCCTGCCCTACAAGCAGACGCCCTGGGGCGAGCAGGTCACCGAATACATCCTCTACATGCTGTGGGATCTCGGCCAGAAGGTCGGCCACGCCGTGCGTTCGGTCGACGAATGCCTGCGCATGGCGCGCGCCGACATGACGGTGCGCACCGCCACCCTCGAAGCCCGCTTCCTCACCGGCGACAGGACGCTGTTCGACAATCTGGTGCAGCGCTTCGAGACCGAGATCATGCCCCGCACCGGCCCGGAGTTCATCGCCGCCAAGATGGCCGAGCGCGACGAGCGGCATAAGTTGATGGGCAATACCCGCTACGTGGTCGAGCCTAACATCAAGGACGGTAAGGGTGGCTTGCGCGACCTCAATACGCTGTTCTGGATCGGCAAGTACTTCTATCAGGTCAAGACATCGCACGAGCTGGTCGGCAAGGGCGTGCTGTCAGCCGCCGAATATCGCCTGTTCTCTCGCGCCGAGGATTTCCTCTGGGCGGTGCGCTGCCACCTTCATTTCGTCACGGCCCGCGCCGAGGAAAAGCTGACCTTCGACGTGCAGCCCGAACTGGCACAGCGCATGGGCTATGCCCAGCGCGTCGGCATGCTCGGCGTCGAGCGCTTCATGAAGCGCTACTTCCTCGTCGCCAAGGATGTCGGCGACCTGACGCGCATCATCTGCGCCAGCCTGGAATTCAATCACGCCAAGGACATGGATATTGTCGGTCGCGTGCTGGCGCCGTTCCGTCAGGGCAGGAGCAGGATCAAGGGCGAGACCGATTTCGTCCTCGATACCGGGCGCCTCAATATCGCGTCGCCCGACGTGTTCGAAAAGGACCCGGTCAATCTCATCAAGATGTTCTTGGTCGCCGGCCGCGAGCAATTGCTGTTCCACCCTGACGCCATCAAGCACATCTCGCGTTCGCTGCGGCTGATCGACAACAAGCTCCGCAATGACCCCAAGGCCAACGAGCATTTCCTGACCATCCTGACCGCGCCGCAATCGGTCGAGCGCATCCTGCGCCAGATGAACGAGAGCGGCGTGCTGGGCCGCTTCGTGCCTGATTTCGGCAAGATCGTCGCGCTGATGCAGTTCAACATGTATCACCACTATACGGTGGACGAGCATCTGATCCGCGCCGTCGGCGTCATGGCCGAGATCGCCAATGGTGGGTTGCGCGACCAGCTGCCGCTGACCCACGAACTGCTGCCGCAGCTCAACGATACGCGCCTGCTCTACGTGGCTTTGTTCCTGCACGATATCGCCAAGGGCCGCCCCGAGGACCATTCGATCGCCGGCGCCCGCATCGCGCGCAAGCTCTGCCCGCGCTTCGGCCTGTCGCTGGCCGAGACCGATACGGTGGCGTGGCTTATCGAATATCACCTGCTGATGAGCGAGATCGCCCAGGCGCGCGACATCCAGGATCCCGAAACCGCCAAGGCCTTTGCCGACGTGGTGCAGTCGCCGCAGCGCCTGGCTTTGCTGATGATTCTCACCGCCTGCGATATTCGCGCGGTCGGTCCGGGGGTCTGGACCGGCTGGAAAGGCTCGCTGCTGCGCGCGCTCTACTATGCCACCGAGCCGCTGCTCTCGGGTGGCCACAGCCAGGTCACCCAGTCCGACCGCATCAACCAGGCCCGGCGTCAGCTCACCCAGTCGCTCGAAGCCTGGCCCCCCGCCGATGTCGAAGCCTATGTGGCCCGCCACTATGACCACTACTGGCTCCGTGCCGAGACCGAATTGCAGCTCGAGCATGCCCGCATGATCCGACAGGCGGATATGGCCGGCGATGGCTTTGCCGGCTCGATCCGCATCAAGGCGTTCGAGGGCATTACCGAGGTCTCGTTCTATACGCCGGACCACCCGCGGTTACTGTCGCTGATCGCCGGTGCCTGTACGATGCAGGATGCCTCCATCATCGGCGCGCAGATCTTCTCGACCCGCGATGGCCACGCCATCGACACCTTCCGCCTCCGGCGCTCCTTCACCTCCGACGAGGACGAAAAGGTCCGCGCCACCCGCATCATCGACACGGTCAAGCAGCTGCTGCAGGGCAAGCGCACGATCCTCATCGATCTGGGCAAGGAAAGCCGCCACAACAAGCGCCTCAGGCCCTTTGCCCTGCCGTCGCAGGTCTCGGTCAGCAATGCGCTCTCGGAGAAGTTCACCGTCATCGAGGTCTCCGGCCTCGACCGCATGGGCCTGCTCCACTCGCTGACCCACCAGATTTCCGACCTCAACCTGACCATCGGCTCGGCCCATATCGGCACCTATGGCGAAAAGGCCGTTGACGTCTTCTACGTCACCGATCTCACCGGCCAGAAGATCATGGCCAAGCCGCGCCAGCGGAAAATCCACGACGCGCTGATGGCCGTGTTCCATCCGCGCAGCGAGGCGCAGAAGGTGGCCAATGGGTAGCGGCGAGCACCCATGAGCCTCTACCGCAACTTCCTCTCCGTTGGCGGGCTGACCCTGGTCTCTCGCATTGCCGGCTTTGTCCGCGATGCGCTGATGGCGGCCGTGCTGGGCACCGGCCCGGCGGCCGACGCGTTCTTCGCTGCCTTCCGCTTCCCCAACCTGTTTCGGCGCCTGTTCGCCGAAGGCGCCTTCAACACCGCCTTCGTGCCGCTGTTCTCGGGGGCGCTGGAGCGTGATGGCCGGGATTCGGCGCTCGACCTTGCTTCGCGCATCATGGCCTGGCTTTTGGCCATGCTGGTGGTCGTGACCATTCTCGCGGAAATTTTCATGCCGCAGCTCATGGTGGCCTTCGTCCTGGGCTTCGTCGATGACAAGGAGAAGTTCGATCTTACGGTGCTGCTGACGCGGATCATGTTTCCGTATCTGGCCTGCATGTCACTGATGGCCGCCTATGGCGCCATTCTCAACTCACTCGGCCGCTTCTTTGCCGCCGCCTTTGCGCCGGTCATCCTCAACATCGTCAATATCGCAGCGATGATCCCGCTGGTGACGTTCTGGCTGCAGGACCCGGCCGGTTCCGCTATCTGGGTCGGCATGGCCACCATGGCGGGTGGGCTGGCGCAACTGGCCCTGGTCTATGGGGCCATCAAGCGCGCCGACTTCGTGCCGGCGCTCCGCCTGCCGCGGCTCGATCCCGAGGTGCGCCGCTTCTGGGTGCTGGCCATTCCGGCCATCCTCACCGGCGGCATCACCCAGATCAACATTTTCGTCGGCACCATCATCGCCTCGGGCGCCGACAATGCCATCTCCATCCTCAACTATGCCGACCGGCTCTATCAGCTGCCGCTCGGCATCATCGGCATCGCCATCGGCACTGTGCTGCTGCCCGAGCTGTCGCGGCATCTGAAGGGCGGCCGCGATGCCGAGGCCCGCGCCACGCAGGATCAGTCGCTGCTCGCCGCCATGCTGCTCTCGATGCCGGCCGCCGCGGCGCTGATCGCCATGGCGGAACCCATCGTGCGCGTGTTGTTCGAGCGCGGCGCCTTCGATGCGCTGGCTACCACGCAGACGGCCCAGGCGCTCATCGCCTTTTCCACCGGCCTGCCGGCCTATGTGCTGATCCGTGTCTTGCAGCCCGGCTATTTCGCCCGCGAGGACACCATCACGCCCACCATTTTCGCGGGCATCTCGGTCGTCGCCAATATCGGCCTGTCGCTGCTGCTGTTCCCGGCCTATGTCCATGTCGGCATCGCCATCGCCACCTCCGTCTCGGCCTGGCTCAATGCAGTGCTGCTGGCGGTGTTCCTGGCGCGGCGCGGCCACTTCCGGCTGAGCGCCGCCGAGTGGCGCAAGCATGGGTTGATCCTCTCCATCAGCCTCGTCATGGGCGGCGCGCTTTACCTCCTGTCGCAGCGTGGCGCGCCCTATTTCGTCAGCGGCGCCCCGTTCTGGATCCAGGCGGTCCTGCTGGCCGTGCTCGTCGCCTTCGGCATGATCACCTATTTCACCCTGGTCCATGTCAGCGGGGCCCAGCGGCTCGGTCTGCTGCTGCGCCGGCTGCGGCGCGGCTGACTTGTCCTCCTGCCTTGGCCGGTGTAGTTCGGCTGCTGCTAAACCTGATCGGTAGTTCTCATGGCCTTCACCAATCGCGTGTTCTCGGGCATCCAGCCTTCGGGCGACCTGCATCTCGGCAATTATCTCGGCGCCATCAGGCGCTTCGTGCCACTGCAGGACACCCATGACTGCATTTATTGCGTCGTCGACATGCATGCCATCACGGTCTGGCAGGACCCCGACGACCTGCGCCGCGCCACCCGCGAAGTGGCTGCCGCCTTCATCGCTGCCGGCGTCGATCCCAAGCGCTCGATCATTTTCAATCAGTCCCAGGTCATCCAGCATGCCGAACTGGCCTGGGTGTTCAACTGCATCGCGCGCGTCGGCTGGATGAGCCGCATGACCCAGTTCAAGGACAAGGCGGGCAAGAATTCCGAGAATGTCTCGCTGGGCCTCTTCGCCTATCCGTCGCTGATGGCCGCCGACATCCTGCTCTACAAGACGACCCACGTACCTGTTGGCGACGACCAGAAGCAGCATCTCGAATTGACGCGCGACATCGCGGCCAAGTTCAACAATGACTATGGCAAATCGATACTGGCGCAGGGCCACGACGACGCCGAGTTCTTCCCGATCACCGAACCGCTGATCGCCGGCCCCGCCACGCGCATCATGAGCCTGCGTGACGGCACCAAGAAGATGAGCAAGTCGGATCCGTCCGACCAGTCGCGCATCTCGCTGCTCGACGATGCCGACGCGATCTCCAGGAAGATCAAGAAGGCCACGACCGATCCCGAGCCCTTGCCCGAGACAGTAGAGGGCTTGGCCGGCCGCGCCGAGGCCGACAACCTCGTCGGCATCTACGCTGCCTTGTCCGACAAGACCAGGGCCGACGTCATCGCCGAGTTCGGCGGCAAGGGTTGGGGCGCCTTCAAGCCGGCACTGGCCGATCTCGCCGTGGCCCAGCTTGCTCCAATGGCCGACGAGATGCGCCGGCTGATCGATGATACCACCACCATCGACGCCATCCTGCGCGACGGCGCGGAGCGGGCCCGCACCATTGCAGAGGCGACAATGGTCGATGTCCGCTCTATCGTGGGCTTCATCCGCTAGGAGCGCCGCGCATGTACGAGACTGAATACAAGCGCAAGTTCCTCGTCGTCATCGACGAGACGCCCGAATGCGAGCGGGCACTGACCTTCGCGGCCTACCGCGTCAAGCGCACCGGCGGTACCGTGGTGCTGATGAGCGTTATCGAGAAGCCCGAATTCATCGGCCTGGGCGTGGAAGACGTCTTGCGCGCCGAGGCGGTGGAGGAAGCCGAGCGCAACCTCGATGCCCGGCTGGCGCGCATCCGCGATATCGGCGAGGTGCGCAGTGAATCGGTCATTCGCGAAGGCAATGCCGCCGAGGAAATCGAACGGGTGATCGATCAGGACCGCGATATCGCCATCCTGGTGCTGGCGGCGTCGACCTCAGGCGAGGGACCCGGCCCGCTTGTGATGCACTTTGCCGGCCGCGCCAATGCCCTGCCCATCCCGCTGACCGTCGTCCCAGGCCGCATGAGCGACGAGGAAATCATCGCCATCTGCTAAGCGGGTCCGGAGGATAAAATCAGTCCAGTGGACTGATTTTAGCGCAGCAGGCCGTGAGGCCTACGGCTGAATGGCTAAGCTGCGCCGCACGCGCTATTCTGTGTCGACTGCAAAGCTGGTTCACGATATCGGCCCTTGCATCCTGACTGTAAAAGTCTATTTTAGAAGCGTTCTAATCGCAAATGCAGGCGCCCCCGATGTTCATCCAGACCGAAGCCACGCCCAATCCCGCGACCCTGAAATTCCTGCCTGGGCGCGATGTGCTGGTCGGCGAACCGCGCGACTTCCGCGGGGTCGAGGCTTCTGCCAACTCCCCGCTGGCGCAGGGTCTGTTCTCGATTTCGGGCGTCACCGGCGTCTTCCTCGGCTCCGATTTCATTTCGGTCACCAAGGACGACACCAACTGGGCCCACATCAAGCCGGCTATTCTCGGCGTCATCATGGACCATTTCCTTTCCGGCAAGCCCGTCATCATCGAGGGCAGCGTCGATATTGCCAACTTCGACGAGGTCGATGAATTCTTCGAGGAAGAAGACAGCGAGACCGTGGAAGTCATCAAGGAACTGCTGGCGACCCGCGTGCGTCCGGCCGTAGCCATGGATGGCGGCGACATTACCTTCAAGGGCTTCAAGGAAGGCACTGTGTTCCTGCATATGCAGGGCGCGTGTTCCGGTTGCCCATCCTCGACCGCGACGCTCAAGAGCGGCATCGAGAACCTGCTGAGGCATTTCGTGCCTGGCGTGGAGCAGGTGCAGCAGGTCTGAGCCTGCCAACAGTTAGCAGCAAGCCAAAGGCCCGGTGATTGATCACCGGGCCTTTTGTTTTTGGACACACCGGCCAACGAACACGGCCTACTCCGCTGCCGCCTTCTCCGCCGGCGTGCGCTGGTCGGTGATGGCCAGCGGTTCGGCGTCGTCGCCCTCGCGCCGGCGGCGGATGCGCAGGCGCTTGATGCGGCGGCTGTCGGCGGCCAGGATTTCGAACTCGAAACCGTCGAGCCGCGTCACCCGCTCGCCGCGCTTGGGCACATGGCCAGCCAGGTCGAACACCAGCCCGCCGATGGTTTCCACGTCGTCGGCATAGTCGCCCGGGTCGAAATCGGGCCCGATCAGGGTGCGGACGTCGCGGAGTTCGGCGCGGGCATCGGCGATATAGGTATCGACGCCGACCTTGCGGATCAGCGCCGCGGCCAGTTCGTCATGCTCGTCCTCGATCTCGCCGACAACAGCTTCCAGCAGGTCCTCGATGGTAACGAGCCCATCGGTCCCGCCATATTCGTCGACCACGATGGCCATATGCACACGGCTCGCGCGCATCGATTGCAGCAGGTCGCCCACCGGCATGAAGGTGGGCACGAACATGGCGTCGCGCATCAGGTCGAGCCTGATGATCTTCTGCTTGAGCACTGATGAGACCAGCTTGACCGGCACGTCCTTGGCGGGGTCGGTCACCGGCTCGGTGATCTTGGATAGGGCGTCCTTGACGTGGATGAAGCCCAGGATGTTGTCGAGATTGTCGTCGAACACCGGCAGGCGCGAATGGCGTACCTGGCGGAAGCGGGCGATCAGCGTGCCCAGGTTCACATCGGCCTCGATGGACTGGATGTCGCTGCGCTCCACCATCACGTCGGCAACCGACACATTGGAAAGCTTGAGCACGTTCTGCAGGATCGTGCGCTCGCTCTCGGAGAAGTCGCCGGTTTCGGCGCTCCCCTGCTCGTCGAGCGCGACCTGCAGGTCGTCGCGCAAGGAAACCGTACCGCGGGCGAGCATCGCCTTGATCCGGTTCCAGATCGATGGCCCCCGTGCGGGCACGGAGGCGGGACTAGAAGGAGGCTCGGGATTGGTGGGCGCTTGGTGGCCCAGACTGTCACTGTCGTTCATGGTCTCTCGCCGCCAAACATGCGGCTTATCTGTCCTCGAAACGGGAAGGCGCCCGGCTCGTTCTCGTGCCGGCCCTAATCGGCATAGGGATCGTCGACCCCAAGGCTTGCCAATATCTGGGTCTCGAGGCTCTCCATTTGAAGAGCCTCCGCGTCATCGAGGTGATCATAGCCTAAAATATGCAGAAATCCATGCACCACGAGATGGGTGAAGTGAGCCTCGAAGGTGACGCCCTGTTCTTCCGCCTCGCGAACCAGGGTTTCGCGCGCCAGCGTGATGTCGCCGAGGAGCCCGACGACGGGGCCGAACGGCTCGATCTGGGGGAAGCTCAGCACATTGGTGGCGCTGTCCTTGCCCCGCCATTGCTTGTTAAGCTCTTGCTGCTCCTCGTCATTGGTGAGCAGGATGGACAGCTCCGCCGCGCCCTTGACCTTGGCCTTGCTCTGCCTGAGTGCTTCCAGCACGGCACGCTCGGCCAGAGGATCGAGATCCTCCGGCCAGGCGTCGTCGTTGCGATTGATGTCGATATGCAGCGGCGAAGCAGTCAGCGAACGACCCCTTCGGTAGCCTTTTCAGCCAGTTTCTTGGCCGTATCGGCTTCGTAGGCCCGCACGATGCGGCCGACCAGGGCATGGCGCACCACATCCTTGTCGTTGAAGCGGCTGATATGCACACCCTCGACGCCGTCAAGCAGACCGATGGCTTCCACCAGCCCGGATTTCTCGCCGCGCGGCAGATCGACCTGGGTCGGATCGCCGGTGACGATCATCTTGGAATTCTCGCCCAGGCGGGTCAGGAACATCTTCATCTGCATCGAGGTGGTATTTTGCGCCTCGTCGAGGATGACCACGGCATTGGCCAGTGTCCGGCCACGCATGAAGGCGAGCGGCGCCACTTCGATAATGCCCGAGGTGATGCAGCGCTCGACATTTTCGGGCTTCATCATGTCGTAAAGCGCGTCATAGAGCGGGCGGAGATAGGGATCGACCTTTTCCTTCATGTCGCCCGGCAGAAACCCCAGGCGCTCACCGGCTTCGACGGCCGGTCGCGACAGGATGATGCGGTTGATGTCGCCGCGCTCGAGCAGGCTCGCGGCGTGGGCGACGGCGAGATAGGTCTTGCCGGTACCGGCCGGGCCAACGCCGAATACCAGTTCGCTCCGTTCCATCGAGCGCATATAGGCGTCCTGCGCCGGCGTGCGGGCAACGATGGTGGATTTGCGCGTGGCGATCTGGGCCATGCGCACCTTGCCCTTGCGTTCCAGCGTCGGCAGGGTGAGCTGGCTGTCCTCGGTCTCGATCATGCGGATGACGCCGTCGACATCGGAAATGTCGATGCTGCGGCCTTCCTCGAGCGAGCCATAGAGCGATTCCAGCACGCGTCGTGCCTGATCGACCGAAGAGGCTGCGCCTTTGAGCAGGACATGATTGCCGCGGGGGGTAGCCGAAACCTTGAGCCGCTGTTCGATCAGGGCGAGGTTCTGGTCGAAGTCGCCATACAGCTGGGCAGCGAGGCGATTGTCTTCAAAAGCGAGTTCGAGTTGCGATGCGAGTGCGTTGTCTGCGGTCGGTGACAAGTGCCTGCTCAAACTGGTGTGGCTCCACGCTCAGCGCGGCTGCGGGCTTGCGCCGCGACTACATTAACGAGGCTAGGCCGATTTGGGCTGCCTGTCTGTAGCAATATTGTGACGGCCCTGCGGTTGCGCAAGGTTGCCTGGCATAAGCTGGTTTCCAGGGGGCCATGTGATTTTGGAAGTAGAGGGGCCAGTATTTTCAGCCAGCATGATGAAGTGGCAATGTTTGCCTGGCTGGATCGGATCAAGGCAGTACGACGGCGAGGAATGAGCGCTGGTTTGCCGATCGGGCCGCCTGTTGGTGCGAGCACGTTTTGGCGACTATGCCGCCACGGCCACCTTCAGCCGCCCCACCAGCGAATTCGTGCTCGTACCCACGATCTCCACCTGGTGGATCGCCCCGATCAGCTCGGTGCTGCCCTCCAGATGCACCGCCTGCAGGTATGGCGAACGTCCCCCCACCTGCCCCGGCATACGGCCCGGCCGTTCGATCAGCACCGGCAGTGTCTTGCCGACGCAGCTGGCGTGAAACGCGGTGGTCTGCGCATTGACCAGGTCCTGCAGCCGCCACAGGCGCTCGTTCTTGACCTCTTCTGCGATCTGGTCGCCCAGATTGGCCCCCGGCGTGCCCGGACGCGTCGAATATTTGAATGAATAGGCCGAGGCATAGCCGACATCGGCGATGATCTTGAGCGTGTCCTCGAAATCCTGGTCGGTCTCGCCGGGAAAGCCGACGATGAAATCGCCCGACAGCGCCATGTCCGGCCGCGCCGTCTTGATGCGCTCGATGACATCAAGGTATTCGGCCGCCGTATGGCGCCGGTTCATCGCCTTGAGGATGGTGTCGCTGCCCGACTGCACCGGCAGGTGCAGGTAGGGCATCAGGATGTCGAGGTCGCGATGGGCTGCCATCAGCGCGGCATCCATGTCGCGCGGATGGCTGGTGGTGTAGCGCAGCCGCTCGAGACCCGGAATTTCGGCCAGCAGATAAGCCAGTTCGCCCAGCCCCACGGCCCGGCCCTTGGCGTCCAGTCCGTGATAGGCGTTGACGTTCTGCCCCAGCAGGGTGATTTCCTTCACCCCTGCTTCCGCCAGCCCGCGCGCCTCGGCTATCACCTGCGCCACCGGCCGCGACACCTCGGCGCCGCGCGTATAGGGCACCACGCAGAATGAACAGAACTTGTCGCAGCCTTCCTGCACCGTCAGGAACGCCGTCAGCCCGCGCTTGATGGTCACTTCCTTCTTCGCGGCCGGCAGGTGCTCGAACTTGTCTTCTTCTGGGAAGTCGGTGTCGACCACGGCACGCTTGAGGCTTGGATGGAGGTGCCGTTGGGCCTCGGCCCGAGCGAGCATGTCGGGCAGCTTGTGATAGGCCTGCGGCCCGAACACCATGTCGACGACAGGCGCGCGGCGGGCGATTTCCTCGCCCTCGGCTTGGGCAACGCAGCCGGCCACGCCGATCATCATGTCGCCGCCCAGCGCCCGGCGTTCGTTCTGCAATTCCTTGAGCCGCCCGAGCTCGGAAAACACCTTCTCGGATGCCTTCTCGCGGATATGGCAGGTGTTGAGCAGCACCAGGTCCGCCTGCGCCATGTCGAGCGTGGTCTCATAGCCGTGCGGCGCCAGCGCGTCCGTCATGCGGTCACTGTCATAGACGTTCATCTGGCACCCATAGGTCTTGATGAACAGCTTCTTGGTATTGGCGCGCGTCTCGGTCATGCCGGCTCTTTACCAGAGGACGGGGCAAGACTCAAAACTAGACTCAGGTGCCTGCAACCTTGCGGTGGGCCAATCGGTTTCCCCTGTCAGAACGGGAGTTACGAAAATGACCCAGAGTCAAAAGACGGACAACGCCGCTGCCATGAAGGGCGGCAAGAAGCCCGGCCCCAAGGACGCTCCGGTGCAGGTGCGCAATGCCGGTGAGGATGCACTCGCCGACAAGCCCAAGGATTGGGACAAGCAGGACGAAGCGGTCGACGAGAGTTTTCCCGCCAGCGATTCCAGCGCCAAGTATTGAGCAGCGTGGCATTTCTGCCAGCCTTGCCAATGATTTGCACATTTTAGGGATTTCTGCCGCTATCCCAACGATGTGCCCTGCCGCTATGCTGATGCCGCGGCTGGCGGATGTTGCGTAGCATTCAGCCGCAGAAAGTGCGGCATGGGGGCGACCCAGCAAAAGACGGGCGACAGCTCGGGCGACAACCCTCAGCCGATGCGGGAGCGTCGGTCGTGGGCGCGCTCGCAGCCGGTTGCATTCTACCTTTTCGCCCTGGTTCTCGTCATCCTGATACCCGCGCTGGTGGTTGCGCTGGTCCTGCTCAACCGCAACAATCAGGCGCAGGATGCGGTTGTTCGGGGACTAACCAACGCGACCGTGCAGGCCATGGGCCAATCCGTGGACAGCGAGATTGCCGGCATGATCACAACACTGCGTGTCCTTTCCACCAGCGACTCGTTGGCCGGGTCGAATCTGCAGCAGTTTCATGATCGGGCGGCTGTCGCGCTGGCGGGAACAGGCGCCTACCTGCTGGCGATCGATCGTCAGTTCAACCAGTTGCTGAATACGCGCCTGCCATATGGCGAACCTCTTGGACCGACCTCCGACCCCGGCACGGCGAGCGAAACGCTGGAGCGGGGTGTTGCCACGGTTTCCGGCCTGTTTTTCGGCCGGACCGCGCAGCAATGGGTGTTCAATGTCCTGTTGCCGGTTCCCGACAACCGGCAGGCTGCCATCCTGGTGCTGACCCAGAACGCGACCAATCTCGCGGCGGCGCTGCAATCGCGCCAGCTGCCAAGCGGCTGGCATGCCGCCCTCGTTGATGGTGCCAATCTGGTGCTGGCGGCCACCCCTAATGCCGAGCTCGAAACCGGTACCGTCCTTCCCATGCGCCAGACGCTGGCCCAGCCGCCTGATGAATGGCAGCGCGAACGCTTTAACGACGACACGGTTGTCACCTCCGAATGGCGCTCGGGCCTTTCAGGCTGGCGCGTCATCGCCTGGGCCTCCCTGCAGACCGTCGAGCGCCCGCTGGGTGATTCCCTGACCTGGCTTGCCGCCTGGAGCATTGTCATCGCCGGCGTTGCCGGCGGACTGGCCGCCGTGCTGGCGCAGCGCGTCGGGCACTCCGTGCGGGGCCTGCGTCGAGACGCGCAGCGCCTTGGTCGCGGCGAGCCTGTCATGCCCAAACCCTATCCTGTAGCCGAGATTGCCGAAGTGTCGCGCGCGCTTGCGGATGCTTCGGCGCAGCGCCAGGCCGCCGAAGGCGAGGTCCGTTTCCTGATGCGCGAACTGGCGCACCGCTCCAAGAACCAGATGGCGGTCATATCAGCCATGGCCAAGCAGACCGCGCGAGGCGCCGAGGATGTCGGAGGCTACGTCGAGGCCTTCGAGCGACGCATCCAGGGCCTCGCCCGCTCCACCGACCTGCTCTTGACCCATGGCCGGGCCGGCGTATTGCTGGGTGAACTGATCGAGAGCCACATGGCGCCGTTCAGCCCGCCCGACGCCGCGCGCGTCACCCTTGCCGGGCCCACGATCCGGCTCAATGCGCAGGCTGCCCAGATCCTGGGGATGGCGGCGCATGAACTCTGCACCAACGCGGTCAAGTATGGTGCCTTTGCCGGCGATGTAGGAACCCTGGCGGTGCGTTGGCGCATCGTTGACCACCGGCTCGACATCGTCTGGCGCGAGACGGTGCCGACCGGGATCGTCACCTCCGAACGCGTCGGCTTCGGCACCACGGTGCTGCAATCCATGGTCGGCCGAACCCTCGGCGCCGATGTCGAGCGCCGCTGCCACGATGACGGCATCGAGTGGCACTTCGTCGTTCCGCTCGATGCCGTCGATCCGGCCCGCGCGCCCACGCCTGGCGGGGACGAACTCCCCGAATAAATTCTGGCGTTGCGACGCTCTTTGCACTATAGGAACGCCAGTCTTGGGCCTTGCGGCCCGGGCATTCATGGCCCCGCCTGGACGACATCCCGGCCGGGGCGACCCGATCCTCCTTTTGAAAGGATATCCCCGATGTCGATTACTGCTGAGCGCAAGACCGAACTGATCCAGGAATATGCAATCAAGCCGAACGATACCGGCTCGCCGGAAGTCCAGGTTGCCATCCTGTCGGAACGCATTGCCAACCTCACCGAACACTTCAAGGATCACGGCAAGGACAACCATTCCCGCCGCGGTCTGCTGAAGCTTGTTTCGACCCGCCGCAGCCTGCTTGACTACGTCAAGAAGGTCGACGACGCCCGTTACAAGACCCTGATCGAAAAGCTCGGCCTGCGCCGCTAACGCGCGCAACCGAATTGCGGATGCGGGGCTGGTTCCCGCATCTGCCGCCAGCGCCTTGACAGGATCAAGTTGCTGGAAGCGTAGACCGGCGAATGCCGGAGCATGGCAGGATTATTGGCCGCTCCCTCGCCTCACGCTCGCAAAATCAGTCTATTGGTTTTGATCCGTGGGGCCTTCCGGAAATCGGGGGAGCTGCTTGTTGTCTTGCCCATGTTTCGTCTTCGCCAAAGACGTAAACCGCGCCTGATTTTGAGCCCGCGTCACACATGGGGTGTGCCGATGGGTGCGGGTGCACCGGATGAGTTCGCGGGATGACCTACGCCCCTGCGTTACCGCTCAGCCGGCAGAATGGAAAGACGACACATGTCCACGATCAATTTTGATTACCATAAGGTCGAACTCAACTGGGGCGGTCAGCCCCTGACGCTCGAGACCGGCAAGATGGCCCGCCAGGCCGATGGCGCCGTGCTCGCCACCCTGGGCGAAACCGTGCTGCTGGCCACCGTTGTCAGCGCCAAGTCTGCCAAGCCCGGCATCGACTTCTTCCCGCTGACCGTGAATTACCAGGAAAAGTACTTCGCCGCCGGCAAGATCCCGGGCGGCTACTTCAAGCGCGAAGGCCGTCCGACCGAGAACGAGACCCTGACGTCTCGCCTGATCGACCGTCCGATCCGCCCGCTGTTCCCCGATGGGTACCGCAACGAGACCCAGGTGGTCATCACCGTCCTGCAGCACGACATGGAAAACAACCCGGACGTGCTGGCCATGGTCGCCGCCTCCGCGGCCCTGACCATTTCGGGCGTGCCCTTCATGGGCCCGATCGGCGCAGCCCGCGTCGGTTATGTCGATGGTCAGTATGTGCTGAACCTCGCCGTTGACCGTCGCAGCGAGTCCAAGCTCGATCTCGTCATGGCCGGCACTGAAGACGCCGTGCTGATGGTTGAGTCCGAAGCCAAGGAACTGAGCGAAGAGATCATGCTCGGCGCCGTGATGTTCGGCCACGCTGAATCCCGCAAGGTGATCCAGGCCATCATCAAGCTGGCCGAGCTGGCCGCCAAGGAACCCCGCGACTTCCAGGCTCCTGATTACTCGGCTCTCGAAGCCGATGTGCTCAAGGTTGCCGAAGCCGACCTGCGTGCGGCCTACAAGCTCACCGACAAGGCCCAGCGCTACGCTGCCGTCGACGCCGCCAAGAAGACCGTCAAGGCCGCCTTTGCTGCCAAGGTCGAGGCTGGTGAAGTCTCCGCCGAAGCCCTCGGCGAAGTGATCCATAACCTGCAGGCCAAGATCGTTCGCTGGAACGTGCTCGACACCGGCCTGCGCATCGACGGCCGTGACCTCTCGACCGTTCGCCCGATCGTTTCCGAAGTCGGTGTGCTGCCCCGTACCCATGGTTCGGCGTTGTTTACCCGCGGCGAGACCCAGGCGCTGGTCGTTGCCACGCTCGGCACCGGCGAAGACGAGCAGTATATCGACTCGCTCGAAGGCACCCACAAGCAGAACTTCCTGCTGCATTACAACTTCCCTCCGTACTCGGTTGGTGAAGCTGGCCGCATGGGTTCCCCGGGTCGCCGCGAAATCGGCCATGGCAAGCTCGCCTGGCGCGCCATCAACCCGATCCGTCCGCCGGTCGAAGAGTTCCCCTACACGATCCGTATCGTGTCCGAGATCACCGAATCCAACGGCTCCTCCTCGATGGCAACCGTCTGCGGCACCTCGCTGGCGCTGATGGATGCCGGCGTGCCGCTGGCGCGCCCGGTCGCGGGTATCGCCATGGGCCTGATCCTCGAAGGCGAGAAGTTCGCTGTTCTCAGCGACATTCTCGGTGACGAAGATCACCTCGGCGACATGGACTTCAAGGTGGCTGGCACCGACGTTGGCGTCACCTCGCTGCAGATGGACATCAAGATCGCCGGCATCACCGAGCAGATCATGAAGATCGCGCTCGAGCAGGCCAAGGGCGGCCGTATCCACATCCTGGGCGAAATGGCCAAGGCCATCACCGCATCCCGTTCGGAAGTGGGCGAGTTCGCTCCGCGCATCGAGACCATGAAGATCCCGACCGACAAGATCCGTGAAGTGATCGGCACCGGCGGCAAGGTGATCCGCGAGATCGTCGAGAAGACCGGCGCCAAGATCAACATCGAAGACGATGGCACGATCAAGATCGCCTCGTCCGACGGCAGCCAGATCGAAGCGGCCATCAAGTGGATCCGCTCGATCACCGACGAAGCCGAAGTGGGCGCCATCTACCAGGGCACCGTCGTCAAGACCGCCGATTTCGGCGCCTTCGTGAACTTCTTCGGCGCCAAGGATGGCCTGGTTCACATCAGCCAGCTGGCCGAAGCGCGCGTTGCCAAGACCACCGACGTCGTCAAGGAAGGCGACAAGGTCTGGGTCAAGCTCCTGGGCTTCGACGAGCGCGGCAAGGTCCGCCTGTCCATGAAGATCGTCGATCAGGCCACCGGCAAGGAACTCGCCAAGGGCGAAGAAGCCGCCGAGTAAGGCATTCTCCCACTCGGGGTAATCAGATCAATGGCGGCCCGGAGCAATCCGGGCCGCTTTGCTTTCGGCGGGCACGTCTCGACGAGCGCGCCGAGCCCGTTTGCGTTGCAGCTATGCAACAGCCCATCTCCATCACATTCCGGAGAGGAACCCCTTCCTGAATCGCCCGTTGGGCGAGTGAGGCTTTCCTGCACTAGCGAACCTCTCGGCTACGGCTTAACCACTGGCCAAACACCGAAAATTGCGTCACCCGCTTACCCCAGGGATTTGCCTTGCTCTCTCGTCGTCTGTTCATGATCGGCCTCCCCGCCGTTGCCCTTGCTGCTTGCTCCTCGACCCGCACTCCCACGGTGCAGGAGCCGACGATCGATCCCTATTACCAGCGCATGTATGGCGAGGTGATTGGCGAGCCCCACCGGGTTGCCGCCATGGACCTGCGCCGTGTCGACCCGCAGTGGTGGCGCCAGGAAGTGCCCTACATGACCAGCGAGCGTCCCGGCACGCTGGTGGTCGATACGCCGGCCCGCTTCCTCTATCTGGTGCTCGAAGGCGGACGCGCCCTGCGCTACGGCATCGGCGTCGGCAAGGACGAGTCACTGGTGTTCCGCGGTACCGCTGCCGTCGGTCGCAAGGCCGAATGGCCGCGCTGGACTCCCACCAAGTCGATGATTGCCCGTGAGCCAGATCGCTATGGTCCTTATGCCGCCGGCATGCCCGGTGGCGAAATCAACCCGCTGGGGCCGCGCGCGCTCTATCTCTACAAGAATGGCAACGACACGCTGTTCCGGATCCACGGCACCACAGAACCCTATACAATCGGCACCAACGTGTCCTCGGGCTGTATCCGGCTGATGAACCAGGACATCATCGATCTCTATGCCCGAGTGCCAACCGGAGCCAAGGTCGTGGTGATCAATGCCAGCAGTGTCCCGGGCATGATCGCAGGTCTGCCCCCGGCGTGTGCGACCTAAGAAACCCTCCCGGGTCGCTGCCGCGGCAGCGGGGCGCCTTGTTTCGGAATCCGTAGTCACCGAAGCAAAGTTTCCTGCTGCCGCGACACAGACCCGGGAATGAGAATTGAAAAAAGGCCCGCTCGCGAGAGCGGGCCTTTTGTTCTAGGGGGCTCCCCCAAACAAGAAGGGCGCGGTTTGCACCGCGCCCTTTGGCATTTCTAACAACTCGGACCGCTTACAGCGTGCGCTGCACGGTCTCGACGCGGAAGCATTCGATGACGTCGCCCGCGCGCATGTCTTCGTAATTCTCGAAGGCCATGCCGCATTCCTGGCCGGTCTGCACTTCCTTGACCTCGTCCTTGAAGCGCTTGAGCGTCTTGAGCTTGCCTTCGTGGATAACGACGTTGTCGCGGATAAGACGCACGCCGGCGCCGCGTTCCACGATGCCCTCGGTGACCCGGCAGCCGGCGACCTTGCCGACCTTGGTGATCGAGAACACTTCGAGGATTTCGGCATTGCCGATGAAGGTCTCGCGGCGCTCAGGCTTCAGGAGGCCCGACATTGCGTTCTTCACGTCATCCACGAGGTCGTAGATGATATTGTAGTAACGGATTTCGATGCCGTCGCGGGTGGCGAGATCCGTTGCCTGCTTGTTGGCACGGACGTTGAAGCCGATGACGATGGCGTTCGATGCCGCAGCCAGGGTCACGTCGGACTCGGTGATACCACCCACCGCACTCATCAGCAGCTGCGCCGACACTTCGTCGGTCGAAAGCTTGTTGAGCGAGGCAGTAATGGCCTCCACCGAACCCTGCACGTCTCCCTTGATGATCAGCGGGAACTTGGCGATGCCGGCCACCTTGAGCTGATTCATCATCTGCTCGAGGCTGGTGGCGCCGCCGCCGGCCGTCTTTTCACGGATGGCGCGCTGACGATATTCGGTGACTTCGCGGGCACGCGCTTCGGTCTCGACGACCGAGAAGCGATCGCCGGCATTCGGCACGCCGGTAAAGCCGAGCACTTCCACCGGAACCGAGGGACCGGCTTCCTTGACCTGCTCGCCCTTGTCGTTGATCAGGGCGCGGACGCGGGCGAACTCGGTGCCGGCGACCAGAATGTCGCCGATCGCCAGGGTACCGCGCTGCACCAGCACCGTTGCCACCGCGCCGCGACCCTTGTCGAGCTTGGCTTCGATGACCAGGCCTTCTGCACGGCCATCACGGGCCACGCGCAGTTCGAGCACTTCGGCCTGCAGCAGGATGGTTTCGAGCAGCTTGGCCAACCCGTCGCCGGTCTTGGCCGAAACTTCCACATCGAGCACGTCACCGCCCATCGATTCCACGAACACTTCGTGCTGCAAGAGCTCGGTGCGGACGCGGGTCGGGTTGGCTTCGGGCTTGTCCATCTTGTTGATGGCCACGATGATCGGCACGCCGGCCGCCTTGGCATGCTTGATGGATTCGATGGTCTGCGGCATCACGCCGTCATCGGCAGCAACGACCAGCACCGCAATATCGGTGGCCTGGGCGCCGCGGGCACGCATGGCGGTGAAGGCTTCGTGGCCCGGCGTATCGAGGAACGTGACCTTGGCGCCGTTCTTTTCCACCTGATAGGCGCCGATATGCTGGGTGATGCCACCGGCTTCACCAGACACCACATTGGCTTCGCGGATGGCGTCGAGCAGCGAGGTCTTGCCGTGGTCGACGTGACCCATGATGGTCACGACCGGCGCACGATCGGTCAGATCCTCGGCCTTGTCGTCTGCCGGGATATCATAGAGGCCTTCTTCGACGTCGGCATCCGACACGCGCTTGACCGTATGGCCCAGTTCCGACGCGATCAGCTCTGCCGTATCGGCATCGATCACGTCGTTGATGGTTGCCATCGTACCCTGCGCCATCAGCATCTTGATGACGGTGACGGAACGTTCGGCCATGCGATTAGCCAGTTCGGCAACCGTGATGGCTTCCGGAATGACGACTTCACGGCTGAGCTTGGGCGCGTCCTGCTGGTTGCGGCCCATCTTCTTGTCGCGACGACGGCGCATGGCGGCGAGGGACGGTCCCTTGTCGCGATCGTTTTCGGTTGTGGCGCTCGAAACGGTCAGGCGGCCACGAGCATTGCCGTCGTCGACCTTGCGGGTCGGACGTTCCGGAGTTGCCCTTGACGCACGGCGTGCATTTTCGAGCTCGGCTTCGGTCGTCGGACGCGCCTGTGGCGAACCCGTACGGATCTTGCGGCCATCGGCCTCGTTGGGGCCTGCGGGCGGCACATTGCCGATCGGCGCCATGCCAGCACCGACCGGACGTCGTTCGCCAGCCGGACGGCCGGCCGTACCCGACGGGCGGGCGCCAGCGGCACCCGGGCGGGCACCCGCCGCACCTGGACGAAGCAGCGCATTGGCGCCGCGTTCGCTTTCGGGACGGGTATTGCCGCTGCTCGGACGCTCGCCGGCCGGACGGACCGGACGCGGCGGCTGGCCAGGACGGCCGGCGACGACGCGAACGCTGGAAGGACCGGCATTGCGCTGCGATGCGGGTGTGGATGGTGCTGCTGCTTCCTCGGGAGCCGAAGCGACTTCCGGCTCCGCGGCCGGAGCTGCTGCAGCGGGAGCTGCTGCGGCCGGAGCGGCGCTGGGCTCCTCCGCTGCGGGAGCAGGTGCCTCCGGCTCGATCTCGCGGCGGGCTTCCTCGACGCGCTCTGCATCCTCGCGGACCTGGCGGCGACGCGCATCGTCTTCGACGCGACGCGCTTCCTCGGCGGCAAAACGTTCACTGTCCTCGGCCTGGCGGGCGCCGGCCAATGCCAGCGCCTGACGGCGGGCTTCAGCCTCGGCTGCGCTCAGTCCAAGTGGGGCACGGGGCGCCTGCGCCGGGCGCCCGGAGGCTGGACGCTGGCTCTGCGACGGAGCACCCGCAGCCGGCTGCGGCCGATGCGGAGCGCTCGGAGCATTGGGCTTGGGCACCAGTCGCGTGCGCTTTTCGACAACAACAGTCGATCGCGAAGGGCCACGCGACATCCCCGGACGGTTGCCCAGGCCTGGGCCGCCCTTCAATGTCAGCGTCTTCTTCGCGCCAGTGTCGTCGGTGCGCTTGTCGTCGTTATCAGCCATGTATCTCGCGTCTTTCGTCGGTGGCCTCGGGCAAAAGGTCACCGTCAACCGCAGGGCGGTCGGTGTCCTTTTCCGTCGGTTTGGCAGTATAAAGGGCCAGTCTACGGGCCTTTTCCACTGCCGCTTGGGCTGCCGCCCCTCTTGTGAGGGCAGCATGTATCACATTTTCCAGCCCGAGTGCCAAACCCATTTGCTCTGAGGAGAGCAATTCGAAATGGGGCACTTCGAAGCCTTCGATTCCTTCCTCGGCGGCTGCGTAATGCAGCGCCTTGAGGGGGCCGACCATCTTGCTGCGCCCGTCTTCGGCGGCATCGGTGGCCGTAATAAGGGCAACCAGGCTGCCCGCGTCGATAAGGCTGCGGACTTTGGTTGCGCCAAAGGTCAGCTGGCCGGCTTTCCGGGCCATGCTCAATGCGCTCAGATAGCGCTGCTCGAGCCTGAGCTGGGTCAGTCCTGGCAGGTCCTCCGGCAGCGTCACCTCGGTCTTGAGGCTGCGCGCAAACACCTTCTTCTTGACCGCCTCGGCCACGAGCTCGCGGTCGAGGCTGATCCAGACACCGCGGCCGTCGGCCTTGGCTTCGGTATCGGGCACGAGGACATCGTCTGGTCCCAGCACGAAACGGATGAGCTCCGCCACGGGCTTTTCAGCCCGCGTCAGAGCGCACATCCTGGTCGTTTCTTCGCGCCGGGCCATCTCTGGTGCCCTCGCTCGGACTCGGCCGTTAGGCCGAAGCCTCTTCGGTATATTCGTCGCCTTCTACGGGCGGCAGGTCTTCTTCGTTGATCCAGCCAGCCTTGATGCGGGCCTGCAGGATCATGTCTTCGGCTTCCTCGCGGCTGACAGGGAAATCCTTGAATGTGCCTTCGAAGCGTTTGGTTTCGCCGTCCTTGCGTTCACTCCAGCCGATCAGGTCGTCGGCGGCGCAACCTGCGAAGTCTTCCACGTTCTTGACACCATCCTTGCCCAGGGCAACCAGCATGGCGGCCGTGAGCCCGGCGATCTCATAGAGTTCGTCCTCGACGCCGAGCTTCTTGCGCTCTTCATCATGGGCACGATCGATAGCCGCCAGGTATTCGGTGGCGCGGTTCTGGATTTCGCCGGCCGTCTCATCGTCGAAGCCTTCGATCGACGCAATTTCATTGGCGTCGATATAGGCGAGTTCCTCGACCGAGGAGAAGCCTTCGGAAGCCAATAGCTGGGCAACCATCTCGTCAACGTCAAGGGCCTGCATGAACAGGGACGAGCGTTCGGTGAATTCCTTCTGCCGGCGTTCGGACTCTTCCTGCTCGGTCAGGATGTCGATATCCCAACCGATCAGCTGGCTGGCGAGGCGCACATTCTGGCCGCGACGGCCGATGGCGAGCGACAGCTGCTCGTCGGGAACCACCACTTCGATACGCTCGGCCTGCTCGTCGAGCACGACCTTGGCCACGTCGGCCGGCTGCAGCGCGCTGACCACGAGGTCGGCGATGTTGTCGGTCCACGGAATGATGTCGATCTTCTCTCCCTGCAACTCGCCGACAACGGCCTGAACGCGGCTGCCGCGCATGCCGACGCAGGCGCCCACGGGGTCGATGGACGAATCCGAGGAGGTCACGGCGATCTTGGCGCGCGAGCCCGGGTCACGGGCAATGGAGCGGATCGTGATCACGCCGTCATAGATCTCAGGCACTTCCTGCATGAACAGCTTGGCCATGAACTGCGGATGGGTACGGCTGAGGAAAATCTGCGGGCCGCGCTGTTCGCGGCGCACGTCATAGACATAGGCGCGGACGCGATCGCCATAGCGGAACATTTCGCGCGGGATCAGCTCGTCGCGGCGGATGATCGCTTCGCCACGGCCCAGGTCGACGATGACATTGCCGTATTCGACGCGCTTGACGGTGCCGTTGACGATCTCGCCGATGCGGTTGAAGTATTCGTCGTACATGCGCTCGCGCTCGGCATCGCGCACCTTCTGCACGATCACCTGCTTGGCCGACTGTGCCGCAATACGCCCGAATTCCATGGGCGGCAGCGGCTCGGTCAGGAAATCGCCGATCTTGGCTTCGGGCGACTTGATCTGGGCATGCTTGAGATCGATCTGGCGGCTGGTCTCTTCGATCGTTTCGACGATCTCCAGCAGGCGCCACATGCGCGTCTCGCCCGAGCGCGGGTTGATCTCGACCTTGATCTCGGTCTCGGCGCCGTAGCGGCCCTTGGCGGCCTTCTCCATGGCGTCCTGCATCGCCTCGATCACGACCATGCGGTCGATCGACTTTTCGCGGGCAACGGCATCTGCAATCTGCAGCAGTTCGAGGCGGTTCGCGCTCACGGCCATTTAGTGGATCTCCTGCGTCTTGATATTGCCTGCGGTGTCCTCGGCCGCTTCGGCCTCCGGGTCGTCAAGCGAGTCTTCGTCTATATGCTGGAACTCGACCGTCTCGGTCTCGTCGTCGTCGATGGGGTGGGCTTCCTGGTCGAGGCGCGCCTTTTCCATCAGGGCGTCGGTCATCACCAGCTTGGCTTCGCCCAGCGTGGCGAACGGCAGGCGGTGATCAGGATCGGTACCGGCAGGGGCATCGGGCAGGGTGATGGTCACCGCCTCGTCATCCACGGCCTTGATGAAGCCGCGGAAGCGCTTGCGGCCATTGATCATGTCGCTCAGCTCAATCTTGACGTCGTGGCCGATATAGCCGGCGAAATCGCGCTTGCGCACCAGCGGCCGGTCGATGCCCGGCGAACTGACCTCCAGGTGATACTCGCGATCGATCGGGTCTTCCACGTCGAGCACCGGCGAGAGATCCTTGGAGAGCGCCTCGCAGTTGACGATGGTGAAACGGCCGTTCTCGTCTTCGGCCATGATTTGCAGCGTCATGCCGTTTTCCTGGGTGATTTTCACACGCACCAGAGAAAAACCGAGGCCATTGGCCACCGGCTCGACGATACGGGAAACCCGGGCTTCGAGACCCGTTTCCTTGATGTAGCGTTTTTCGGTGAGATCGAAGCTCATCGGGCCCTTCGGCTAATAAAAAAGAGCGGGGCCGGGCGGCTCCCACTCTGCAAACTTGCTGAGATGTTGGCGCCTATATAGCGCCGAACCGGTCGCGCCGCAAGGGCGGGCTATTTCTCCCAGGTCACGGCAGCGACGTCCGCGCCCAGTTCTTCGAGTGCCGCCCGCAGGTCTGCCACCATGGCGTCGGGCCCGCAAAGATAGAAGCGCTGGGAGAAGTCGGTGAGATGGGTCTTGAGGAAGGCGGTGTCGATCCGTTCCTGCAGCAATTTGGATTTGGGATCCGCCGTAACGGTCCACAGCGTTTCCAGCCCGGCCATGGCCTCGAACTCGTCGCGCAGGATGATGTCGCGTTCCCTCTGGTTCGAGAGGATCAATCTGTTGCCCTCGAGCCCACCCTTGGCGTTGAGGTGTCGCAGGATGGCGATGAACGGGGTAACTCCGGCGCCGCCGGCGATGAAAGTCCCTGGACCCCGATACTGGATGGTACCCCATACATCGCGCAATAGCAGATAGTCGCCGGCCTCACAGCCCCAGAGCGCATTGGTGACGCCCGGATGATCGCGATAGCTCTTGATGGTGAACTCCAGCGTCGGCTCATCCTGCAGCGAAGTAAAGGTGAACGGGCGCTTTTCCTCGGCCCAGCCGGGCTTGTCGATGCTGACTTCAGTGGCCTGACCCGGCCCAAAGTGAAAATTCTTCGGCTTTTCGACACGATAGTGTCGCACATTGTGGGTGACCATTTCGGTCTTCAGGATTCGGACGCGGGTAGGCATTTATGCTCTCCTATGCCTGTTAGACGCGCCTGATCCCAAGAGGTTCCGACGCGCCGGGCGCCGCTTTCCCTGAAAGTCGCTCCAAGGTCACCAGGTAGCGCCCAGGAAACCGGGTCACCCCTGAACGCCTTGATATCCTTGTTAAAACTGTCGCCACGATTGGCCGGACTTCAAGGGCCAGATTCTACAAAATCGTGTCTTGAGGGTGGGATGGGGCGAGATCATCTCCTGTTTGTTCAAAACGCAAAGGAGACCTCAAATGGTCAAGAACACTGTCATCGCCCTTATTGCTGCTGCTTCTCTTGCCGGTGTTGCCGTTCCCGCTTTCGCGGCCCCGGCGCCCGAAGTCGAAGTCACCGAGAGTGACACGGCTTTCGGCAGCGGTTCGGTCGAAATGCGCGACTTCATCGCTGACTCGGTTCTCACCCAGCTGCAGCGCAACGGCGTCAATGCCACCGCCGTTGAAGACTGGAGCGGCCTGATCCGCGCCTACGTCACCCTCGAGGACGGCTCGCAGGTGATGCAGTTCTTCGAGCCCGGCTCGCTTAAGCAGGTTCAGCTCTAAGTCTGCCCACGGCGCCGCCGGCTTGCTGGCGGCGCCCGTAGCTAGTCGGGATGGATGAGCCGGATTACCGGCTCACCGCCCGAAGCATCGAAACGCTCCCGGGCCGCCAAAACCTGCGCCCGGTTGCGTTCGGCAAACAGCCGCAGGCTGTCGGCAAGTTCAAGCAGATCACGGCCGAGTTCGGTCAGCTCATAATCGACCCGTGGCGGGATGGTGGCGAACATCGTCCTGGTGACGAAGCCGTCACGCTCCAGTTCGCGCAGCGTGAGGGTGAGCGTCTTCTGGGATATCCCGCCCGCCCGCTTCAATTCGTTGAAGCGCAGCGTCTCTTCGCGCAGCAGGGTGATGATCGTCAGGGTCCACTTGCCGGGCCTGACCATCAGCACATCATTTTCGTGCTGGGTGGAGCGTAGCGGTGTGGACATGGCGGGCCTCAGGACATCAGTCGAGTTCCGCATATGGGGCGCCATTGCGGCGCTTCCAGTGCCAATAGTGATTAAACTTTGACATGCTGGCGCCGCCGCCGCGGCGCTAAACCCGCGTGAAGCTGAAATAAAAGCTGGTCAACCGACCCTCCCGGCGGGCCTTCTGCTCGTAGCGGGTGGCCTCCCAGCCGGCATAGGGCTCATGCCAGCCGCCGGGCTTTTCGGGTGCGAAGACGAACTGGGGCGCACGCACGATATGCGCCAGCGTCCAGTTTGCATAATCCTCGATATCGCTGGCAAAATGGAACAGCCCGCCCGGCCGGATTACCCGTGAAAGCTCGGCCAGCGTCGTGGGTGAGACGAAGCGCCGCTTGTGGTGGCGCGTCTTGGGCCAGGGATCGGGATAGAGCAGGTAGATTTCATCCACCGACGCGTCCGGAAGTTCCATCAGGAGCTTGAGCGCATCGTCGGTGAAGAGCCGGATATTGCGCAGATTGTTCGACGCAATGGTCTGCACCATCTTGCCGATGCCGCCGGTAAACACCTCGCAGCCGATATAGCCGGTATCGGGATGGCGCCCCGCTTCCAGCGCCAGATGCTCGCCCCCGCCATAGCCGATTTCGACGATGATCCGGCTGGCATCGGGGAAAAGCGCGCGCGGGTCGAGCTTGCCGGTGAGCGTGATCTCGAGGTCGGGCAGGGTGGCGTCGAATACCGCCTGCTGCCCGCCATGCAGCTTCTTGCCCGAGCGGCGTCCGAAAAAGGCGCGCGGCTCGCCCGAGCGGGTCTTGGGGAGCTGATGGTCTGGCTTGGTCATGACGGCCTGAAGGTAGAGCGCGTCCGGACCCCTGTGAGAAGTCCGGACGCCAGAGTTGAACGCCGGCCTTACTTCACCGCGGCCTTGAGGGCGCCGATGAGGTCGGTCTTCTCCCACGAGAAGGAACCATCCCGGCCGGGCTTGCGGCCAAAATGGCCGTAGGCCGAGGTGCGGGCATAGATGGGCTTGTTGAGATCGAGATGGGTGCGGATGCCGCGCGGGGTCAGGTCCATGACCTTTGCCAGGGCCGTCTCCACCACTGATTCCTCGACCTTGCCGGTGCCGTGCAGATCGACATAGATCGACAATGGCTGCGCTACGCCGATGGCGTAGGAAAGCTGGATGGTGGCCCGATCGGCCAGACCCGCGGCGACTACGTTCTTGGCGAGATAGCGCGCGGCATAAGCCGCCGAGCGGTCGACCTTGGTAGGATCCTTGCCTGAAAAGGCACCGCCACCATGCGGGGCCGCGCCACCATAGGTGTCGACGATGATCTTGCGGCCGGTGAGGCCCGCATCGCCATCGGGGCCGCCGACGACGAACTTGCCGGTGGGGTTGATGTGCCAGACCGTGTTGGCATCGATCCAGCCTTCGGGCAGAGCTTGCCGGATATAGGGCTCCACCACCTTGCGCACGTCGGCCGAGGTCATGGTCTCGTCCAGGTGCTGGGTCGACAGCACGATCTGGGTAACGCCGACCGGCTTGCCGTCTTCGTAGCGCACCGTCACCTGACTCTTGGCATCGGGACCGAGCACCTTTGCGGGGCCAGTGCCTTCCTTGCGCGCCAGGGTCAGCACTTCGAGGATCTTGTGGGCATAATAGATAGGTGCCGGCAGCAATTCGGGGGTTTCGCGGCTGGCATAGCCGAACATGATGCCCTGGTCGCCGGCACCCACGTCCTTGTTACCGGTCTCGTCGACGCCAACAGCGATGTCGGCCGACTGGCCATGCAGCAGCACGTCGATGCGGGCGGTCTTCCAGTGGAAGCCGGCCTGCTCGTAGCCGATGGCGCGAATGGCCTTGCGAGCCGCCGACTTGAACTTGGATGGATTGATGACGGGTGATCCGGCCGCGTCGAGCAGTACCTTGCCGTCCTTGCTCTTTTTGAGCAGGGTTTCGGGGACGCGCACCTCGCCGGCAATCACCACGCGGTTGGTGGTAGCCAGTGTCTCGCAGGCGATGCGGACGCGGCTGGGGTCCATGCCGGCCTTCTTGGCTTCGCGGAAGACCAGATCGACGATTTCATCGGAAATCCGGTCGCAGACCTTGTCGGGATGACCTTCCGAGACCGACTCGGAGGTGAAGAGATATGAAGACCGGGCCAACCAAAATCCCCTGAACATGCCAAAAATGGCCCCAAATGGGCCGTTGCGGGCCACTTGTGGCACCCAAGCCGGGTTCGGTCAAGGCGGATATAAAGAAAGCTTTATGCCTGTATCGGCTTTTTGGAGCATGGATTGGTGCGACCCAAGCGCCCCGTGTTGCGGTTGTCGATAGACGTGCGGACCCCAGAACGGATTCCTCCCCTGAGTGGAGTCGACAACCGCCTCGGCGTACTGCACTTCCCCCCATATGAGGAGGCCGGGAGGGTGGCCGCAGCAGCGGCGTTCGTGCATCGTAAAGACAACATGCGGGCCAGGCCGGCGGCCGGCGAGGGCGGGTGCAACTGCATCGAGCCCCGAAAAACTAAAACCCCGGCCACGACTTACGTCGTGACCGGGGTCAAAATCTGGTGCCCAGAAGAGGACTCGAACCTCCACACCTTGCGGTACACGGACCTGAACCGTGCGCGTCTACCAATTCCGCCATCTGGGCTAGCGGGGGTGTAACTAGGGGCGGCGCCGGGCGATGTCAACCAGCTTTGTTGCCGGGCTCACCAGTTTGCCCCGTCCCAGTGCTTGATGGCGTTGCGATCCACCACGACAGGGGGTTCGAGGCAATTGACATTGACCATCACCATGTCGTTGCCCTTGCCGTCGCTGCCCCGGGCAAAGGCCTCGATACCGCAGGTCTTGCAGAACAGGTGATCGATGTTCTCGGTGTTGAAATGATAGGTTGTCAGGTTCTCCGCGCCAGCGAGCAGGGTGAACTGGTCGGCTGGTGCCGATTGCAGCACCCAGTTCAGGCGCCGGCAGCGTGAGCAGTTGCAGTCGCCCATCGTGCTCAGATCGGTGGTGACGTCATATTGCACCGTGCCGCAATGGCACTGGCCGTGGTAGGTTTTGTTTTCGGGCATTTCGCGCACCTCTTCGGCTGATGGAACGAAACAAGAACATTAGCCCGCAAGAGTCAAGCCGTTTCCCTCCCGTGGCACTCGACAGCGGCGGCGGCCATGGGATAGAAGCGGAAACGAAATACGCCTGTTGCCGGAGCCCAAGATGGACAGACTCGAACCCAAACTCGTCACTATTTTCGGCGGTTCGGGCTTTGTCGGCAGCCAGATCGTGCAGTTGCTGGCCAAGCAGGGCCATCGCATCCGCGTCGCGGTCCGCCGCCCCGATGTTGCCGGCCATACCAAGATGTTCGGCAGCGTCGGGCAGATCCAGCCGATCCAGGCCAATGTGCGCAACGCAGCCTCGGTGCGCCGGGCGGTGGCGGGCGTGGACATCGTCATCAACCTGGCCGGTGTCGGCTATTCGCGCGGCGCCCAGAGCTTTGATGCCGTGCATGTCGATGGCGCTCTCAATGTCGCCGAAGCGGCCAGGGCGGCCGGCGCCTCGACGCTGGTGCATATGTCGGCGCTGGGTGTCGATCGCGCCGCCGAGGTCAGCAAATATGCCGCCAGCAAGCTGGCTGGCGAGGCCGCTGTACTCAAGGCCTTTCCCAATGCCGTCATCATGCGCCCCTCGGTGCTGTTCGGGCAGGGCGACGGCTTCTTCAACCTGATGGGCGGACTGGCCCGCATGTTCCCGGTGCTGCCGCTTATCGGTGGCGACACACGATTCCAGCCGGCCTTTGTCGGCGACGTGGCCGAGGCGTTCGCGCTGGCCGCCGAAGGCAAGGTGAAGGGCGGGCGCGTCTATGAACTGGGCGGGCCGCAGATCGAAACCCACCGGGACCTGATTGCCCGCGTGCAGCGCGAGGCGGCGCGCAACCGCCCGCTGCTGCCACTGCCATCAGGCATTGCCAAGCTCCTGGCGCTGCCCTTTGCCATTCTGCCCTTCCCGCCGCTGCTGACATCGGACCAGGTCGAACTGCTCGGCGTCGACAATGTCGTTTCCGATGCGGCGATCAAGGACAAGCGGACCTTTGCGGCCTTCGGCATCAAGCCGACCGCAATGGACACCATCCTGCCGACCTACATGTACCGCTACCGCAAGCACGGCCAGTTCGACCGCGACAACGCTCCGGCACCCATTCTCTGAAAACTATTCGGCCACACCACAAGGGCGAGGCCGCCAAGAATCGTTAGCGCGCCATAGATCAGCAGCCCGGGCAGCCCTTTAGGCTTCTCGGGCTTTTGCTTGTCGCCGGAACGCACCGGCTTGTTCGGCTGGATACGCATTGGGTCAGACTGGTTCCTGCCTGCAAAAACAATCGTAAGATATATCTTGAAATCGCCAAACTTCGGGCCGATCTTCTATCTCAGTGCAACGTAAGATATATCGGAGACCCATCATGAGTGGTTACTGGAGAAATGGCGAGCCCAACTGGCGCCGCATGGAGGCCATGGCCCGTCGGGGCTGGGGCAAGTTCGCTGCCGGCATCGAGGGCGGTGAGGGCTGGGGCAATATGGCCGGCAACCTGCGCGTCGGGCGCATGCTGGCCGCAGGCGACCTGCGGCTGATTGCGCTTTACCTGATCGAGCAGCAGCCCCGGCACGGCTATGACCTGATCAAGGCCATCGAGGAAAAATCGGCCGGTTTCTATACGCCGAGCCCGGGCATGGTCTATCCGGCGCTCACGTTCCTCGAGGAAGCCGGCTATGTCACCTCGCAGGCCGACGGCAACAAGAAGCTCTATACCATCACCGAGGAGGGCAGGGCCCATCTCAGCGATAACAGGGAGGCCATCGAGTCGACCCTGGCCTTCCTCGCGAAAGCCGGTGAACAGATGAATCGCTTCCGCGAGTTCGCCAAGGCCGACTGGCCGTTCAACCGCGAGGGTGGTCCCGATGCCGGCCCCGATTTCGGCAATCGTCCGCCACATCGTGGCCATGGCTGGGGTCCGCACCCCGATGCCGATCGGGACCTCAAGGATGTGGTACCAGAACTCAACGAAGCCCGCCGCACGCTCAAGGAAGCGCTGAAGAAGGCCCGCAGGGGCTCCGAAGAGCAGCAGCGCGAGGCGGCCGACATCCTCCTTCACGCCGCGGCGCAACTCGAAGCACTTGGCGACGACGACGTCGATATCTGATGGTTCAAGGCGGCGGGAAACCGCCGCCTTTCTACTAGCGCCATAGTCCCAGGATCAGCCCCATCACGGCAAAGCCGACGGTGAGGTAGCCGCCATTGATCAGGACATAGGCGAGGGGCCGGCGCTCGAACAGGGCGATGACGCCAACACTGAGCGCCGCCCAGCCAAGGCCCGCCGCCACTGCGGCGCCGACCGCAAAGCCCAGCGTCGTATCCGGCCCGGCGATGAAGAAGGCCAGGTTCGCCGCCATGATCAGGCAGAGCACGAATGCCGCCCCAAAGATTACCGCGGGATTGCCGCGCGCCACGTCGGCATCGCTGAGATTGGCGGCGCGCCGCCAGGCCTTGTCGAACAGAACAGGCGAATACCAGGCTCCCCCGATCACGAACATCGAAAGCGCCGCGGCGATCACGGCCAGCCAGTTGACGTCAGGCATGTTCATCCCCTCCCTGCACAGTGCCGCTGCCAGCAAATGCCTGATGCGAGCGGCTGACAAGGGGGACTTCGCAGGCCCGAGCTAACATGTTAGTTCTCGGACATGCAGCAAGCCACTATCGCCCCGAACGCCGTCCCCCAACCTGTGCCCGATCGGCAGGCCGCCGGCGAACGCGTCGCCGCGCGCCTCAAGGGCAAGGTGCGCGGGCGTATCCACACCGATCCGCTGATGACTTATGCCTGGAGTGGCGACGCCAGTTCCTATCGGCTGATTCCAGCGGCGGTGGTGTTCATAAACAGCGAAGACGAAGTGCGCGCCGTTATGGCGGCAGCGCGGGCCGAGAGCCTGCCAATCACCTTCCGTGCGGCGGGAACGTCATTGTCCGGCCAGGCGGTGACCGATGGCGTGCTGGCGGTGCTGGGTGATGGCTGGCGCAAGCTCGACATCCATCCCGGCGCCGAGCAGATCACGCTGGGCCCCGCCATTATCGTCGCCAATGCCAACAAGGCGCTCAAGCCCTTCAACCGCAAGATCGGGCCCGATCCGGCGAGCCAGGCCACCTGCAAGATCGGTGGGGTGGTCAACAACAACTCATCCGGCATGTGCTGCGGCGTGGCGCAGAACACTTACCACACCATGGCCCGGCTGCGAATCGTACTGACCGACGGCACCATGCTGGACAGCGGCGACACCGCGAGCCGCGACGCCTTCCGCGCCAGCCATGAGGCGATGCTGGACGGGTTGCACCAGCTGCATCACGAGGTGATGGCCGATCCGGACCTGGTGGCGCTGATCCGCAGGAAGTACCGCATCAAGAACACCGTGGGCTATTCGCTCAATGCGCTGGTCGATTACCACGACCCGCTCGACATGCTGATCCACCTGATGGTGGGTTCGGAAGGCACGCTCGGTTTCGTCTCCGAGGTGACTTACAACACGGTGCCCGAGCACCCGTTCAAGGCCACGGCTTTGGTGCCGTTCCCCGATCCGCAATCGGCTGGCCGCGCCATCATCGAAATGGCCAATGGCGGCCTGCAGGTGACGACGGGCGTCACCGCCGCCGAATATATCGAGCGCCGGGCGCTGGCGACGGTCGAGCACCTGGCGCCGATGGCGCCGTTGTTGCCCTGGCTGACGGACAATTCCCCGGCCGTGCTGATCGACGTCACCGCGCCCGATGCGGCGACGCTGGCCGCCGAGACGGCCAAGGCCGTCGACCTGCTGGCCCGGCATGGTGCGACCCATATCGATTTTTCCACCGACGAGGCCCGCAGCCACGCCCTGTGGGACATCCGCAAGGGCTTCTTCGCCTCGGGTGGGGCGGCCCGTCCCAAGGGCACCTCCATGCTGACCGAGGATGTGGCGGCCCCGATCGAACGGCTGGCCGAATTCGTCACCGACATGCGGGCGCTGCTCGATGATCACGGCTACGAGGACGCCATCATCTTCGGCCACGCGCTGGCCGGAAACCTGCATTTCCAGATGAGCGACGATTTCTCGTTAGCCGGTTCGGCGGAGAAGTTCGATGTGTTCTCCCACGCCCTGAGCGCCCTGGTCTCGGTGCAATATGGCGGCTCGCTCAAGGCCGAGCACGGCACCGGCCGGGCGATTGCGCCCTTCGTCGAGGCGGAATGGGGGGCGAAGGCCTATGGGCTGATGTGGCGGATCAAGCAGCTGTTCGATCCGGAAGGGCTGCTCAATCCGGGTGTGCTGCTCAATGCCGACGACAAGGTCCATATCAAGCACCTCAAGGTTATGCCGCTGGCCGACGAACTGGTCGATCTCTGCATCGAATGCGGCTTCTGCGAGCCGGCATGCCCCAGCCACCAGATGACCCTGTCGCCGCGCCAGCGTATCGCGGTGACCCGCGAGCGGGAACGCCTGCGCCGCAGCGGCGAGGACCCGGCACGGCTCAAGCGCCTCGACGACGATTTCCAGTATGCCGGGCTCGATACCTGTGCCGCCTGCAATCTCTGTTCGCTGCGTTGCCCTGTCGGCATCGAGACGGGCACCATGATCATCGGCCAGCGCGAGCGAAGGCGCGGCAGCACCGCGCGCTCGGTGGCCGGCTTCGCCGCCGATCACCGTGGCGCGGTGGAGACCATGATGCGCGGCGGCGTGGCCCTGGCGGATATGGCGCGAACAATCATACCGGCGCCGGCAGTCGAGGCTGTCACCGATACGGCGAGGCGATTGACCGGCGACCGGGTGCCGCGCGTGTCGCGGGCCCTCCGTCACGGGCCGGGCACGCCCAAACCGGCGACCAACCGGCAAGACCCGCGCCAGACCGGCTTTCCGGTGCCGGTCGCCCAGAGCGGGCGGCAATCGGTGGTGTATTTCCCGAGCTGCGCCACGCGCATGTTTGGCGCACCGAAATCCGAGCATGACCTGCTTTCCGTGCCTGATGCGGTGTTGGCGCTGTTACGGCGTGCCGGTTTCGAAGTCATCATGCCCGAGCATCTCAACGGCCAATGCTGCGGCCAGCCGTTTCAGTCCAAGGGCTTTCCCGAGCAGGCCGCGGCCGTGGGCGGGGAACTCAAGCGCGAGCTCTCGGCGCTATCGGATGCCGGGCGGCTGAGCGTCGTCACCGATGCTTCCACCTGCGCCAAGCATCTGCGCGAATTTCCCGGCGATGCGCCGGTGCTCGATTCCAGCCAGTTCCTGCTGAGCCAGGTGCTGCCGCGGCTGACCATCACGCAAAAGCTGCCGGTCGTGGCCGTGCACCACAACTGCTCGGCCCAAAGGCTGGCCGAACAGCCGATGACCGAGGCGATCGCGCGCGCCTGTGCCGACGAAATCGCGGTGCTGAGCTCGGTCACCTGCTGTGGTTATGCTGGCGACAAGGGGCTGTTCTTCCCCGAGCTCAACGCCCATGCGACCCGCTTTGCCAAAGCGGACATTCCAGCGGCATGTACCCTGGGCGTATCGACAGTGAGCACCTGTGCCTCGGGCCTGAGCGAACATGCCGGTGTGCCCTTCGTCGGGCTGGCCAGCCTGCTGGAATGGGCGACGCGATAGGTACGGGATTATTAGTCGACACTCTCTCCCTGGGGGAGAGATCAAGGGTGGGCGGCGGCTGGCCCGAATATCAGGGCTAAACCACACCCCCTCCCAACCTCCCCCGTCGAGGGGAGGTGCCGCGCGGTCGTTGGGATCGATGGTGCTTGCTCACACGTCCTGTGGCGGTTACTCAGACCTCAGCAAGCTCCGGATATCAATGACCATCACCACGACCATTACCAGCCTCGGCCAAAAGGGCGAGGGTGTCGCCGATATCGATGGCCGCAAGGTCTTCGTGCCCTTGACGCTGCCCGGCGAGACGGTCGAGATCGACATGGACGGCGAGCGCGGCACATTGCTGGGCGTCATCACGCGGGCAGCCAATCGTATCGAGCCATTCTGCCCGCATTTTGGCGCCTGTGGCGGCTGCCAGCTACAGCATATGGACCGGCCCAGCTACGAGGCCTTCAAGATCGGCTTGGTGGAAACGCCGCTGCGCTTTGCCGGCGTCGAGACCAGCGTCTCCCGCTTCATTGATGCTGCCGGCAATGGCCGCCGGCGCGCCACCATGCATGCCCGCCGGGAGGGCGCCGGCTATATGCGGCTGCGCAGCCATGAAGTGCATGACCTCGATGTCTGTCCTATCGTTGTGCCCGCGCTGGCCCGGGCGCCCGAAATCGCCCGCGCGGTGATGCAGGCGGTCGGCGAATCCGATGTGAGCTTCACAGCCACGGTCACTGGGCTCGATGTCGCCATTCGCACCGAGAAGAAGCAGGCTCGCGCCGACCGGGTGTCACCCTTGGTCGGCCGCTTCAAGCTGGCCCGGCTGGCGCTCAATGGCGAAATGGTGCTGCAGGTGCAGCCGCCCATCATCGAGATGGGCAAGGCGCGCGTGGAGCTGCCGATCGGCAGCTTCCTGCAGGCAACCGAGGCGGCAGAGAGTTTCCTGGCCGATTACGTGCTCAATGCCGTCGGCAAGGCCAAAACAGTGGCTGACCTGTTCTGTGGCATCGGGCCGTTCGCCTTGCGGCTCGCCGAACAGCGGCCGATTGCTGCCTTCGACAACGACAAGCCCGGCATTGCCGCCCTCGACAAGGCGTGGCGCTTCACCAAGGGCATCCGCGATGTCACCGCCAGGGCGCGCGACCTGTTCCGCGATCCCCTGACCCAGTTCGAACTGCCCTATGAGGCGGTAGTGCTCGATCCGCCGCGCGCCGGCGCTGAGGCGCAGGTGCGCGAACTGGCGAAATCGAAGGTGAAGACCGTGGTCATGGTGGCCTGCGACACGCGCACCTTCGCACGCGATGCTGCCATCCTGCTCGCCGGCGGCTACGCCATGAGCGACCTCGTGGCCGTCGACCAGTTCACCCAGTCGACCCATATCGAGATCGCGGCGACATTTCGGCGCTGACGCTCACATTGTCGATCCTCTGCGCAACCTTGCTGGCAAGCGCACGTTGGTGCTGCATCAACCAAAACAAGCGACTGCGTGGGGCGGGCGTTGTTGTGAACGGAGAGACCCATGCATTTTCTGAAGACCACTTTTGCCGTCGGCCTGCTATTCGCGACCACGGCTATGCCCGGCTTTGCCCAGGATGCGGCTGCCGAACCGGCCGCAGAGCCTGCCGCAACCGAGGAAGCGGCCGCGGCGCCAACCGGCCCGGCCGGCACCTTTGTCGATGAATACGGCACCTCGTTCACCTTCTCGCTCTGTGGCGACGCCGGTACCGACCTGTGCGGGCTGCTCAATACGCTCAAGGGCGAATCGGCGACCGAAGAGAACCTGGCCTTTGTCGGCAAGCAGGTGATGCAGGCTGCGCAGGTGGCAGAAAACCAGTGGAAGGGCTCGCTGGAAGCCGGCGGCATGAGCGCCGAAGCTACGGTGACCCAGACCGGCCCCGACACCATCGACATCGAGGGTTGCCGCGCCATCCTGTGCCAGACGCTGACCTATAGTCGCGTTGCCGAACAGCCGGCCGAAGCACCGGCGGAACAGCCTGCCGAAGCGCCGGCCCAATAACAACGAAACCCGGGGCTTGCCCCGGGTTTTTCTTCTCAGCAGACTGTAGCGACCCGCTCCTTGATCACGGCAAGGACCTCGTCGCCCGGCAGCTTCCACCAGTTGTCCTGCGAGAAAATTTCGACTTCCTGGGGGCCATGATACCCAGCGTCCTCGATCATCTTGCGGATGCCGGGCAGGTCAATGACGCCATCGCCCATCATGCCGCGATCGAGCAGCATGTCCTTGGTCGGCACCAGCCAGTCACAGATGTGATGCGCGAAGATGCGATTCATGCGACCGGCGCGGGCGATGGCCTGGGCCAGCCGCGGGTCCCACCATACGTGGTAGACGTCGATAGCGACGCCGACGGTTTCGCCCAGCGTCTCGCACATGTCGAGCGCCTGATCGATGGTGTTCACGCAGGCGCGGTCGGCGGCATACATCGGGTGCAGCGGCTCGATGGCGATCTTGACCCCCGATGCCTTGGCATGGGGCAGCATGGCAGCAATGCCGTCGCTGACCATCTGCCTGGCGCCCGGCAGGTCCTTCGAACTTCCCGGCAATCCACCCACCACCAGCACGAGGCAATCGGCATTGAGGGCAGCGGCTTCGTCGATGGCGCGCAGGTTGTCGTCGATATTGGCCTGTCGCCCGGCCGCGGTCTCGGCTGGAAACATGCCGCCACGGCAGACGCCGGTGACCTGGATGTTGTTGGCCTTGACGATGCGCGCCGCTTCATCGAGGCCAATGGCCGCAATCTGGTCGCGCCACGGCGAAATGGCGGTGATGCCGGCCCGCAGGCAGCCATCGACCGCTTCGGCAAAGCCCCATACCTGGCGGGTGGTGGCGAGGTTGAGTGAGATTGCGGACTTGCTCATGACGCGGCCCCATTGACGGCCAGCACCGCATTCATCCGTTTGACGGCCAGATCAGGATCACCGAGCACACGTGCCTTGTCGGCGAGCCGGAACAGTTCAGCGAGATGCTGCACCGAGCGGGTCGACTGCTGCCCGCCGATCATCTGGAAATGGTCCTGCAGCCCGTTGAGATAGGCAAGGAACACTACGCCCGTCTTGTAGAAGCGGGTGGGCGCCGCGAAGATATGCCGGCTGAGCGGCACGGTCGGTTCGAGCAGATCGAAGAACTCGTTATTGTTGCCCTTGCCCAGGGCCGCGAGTCCTGCCGAAGCGGCCGGCGCGATGGCGTCGAAGATGCCGAGCAGCGCGTGGGAATAGCCCTGGTCGTCGCCGGCAATGAGTTCGGCATAGTTGAAGTCGTCGCCGGTATACATCTTGACGCTCTCGGGCAGGCGCCGACGCATGGCGATCTCCTTTTCGGCCGACAGTAGCGAAATCTTGATGCCGTCGACATTCTTCGCGTTGGCGGCGATGACGTCGAGGCAGACATCCATCGCTGCGTCATGGTCGACATTGCCCCAATAGCCCTGCAGGGCCGGATCGAACATCTCGCCCAGCCAATGCATGATGACAGGCTGCTTCACCTGGCTGAGGATGCGGCCATAGACCTTGGCATAGTCATCCGGCGACTTGGCCGCGGCGGCCAGTGCGCGTGACGCCATCAGGATGACCCGGCCGCCCTGCGCCTCGACGAAGCCGACCTGCTCCTCATAGGCGCGGATGATGTCGTCTATGCTGACATCGGGGCCGGGCCTCAGGTGATCGGTGCCGGCACCATAGGCGATCAGCGCATCGTCCCGGGTTCGGGCTTCGGCCTGGGCGCGGCGGATCAGCTCCTGCGCATCACTCCAGGTGAGCCCCATGCCGCGCTGGGCCGTAT
>JBARWY010000057.1:0-5591 GCA_049647065.1 Devosia sp.
CTCCGGTCTGGATTGGGCACGGTGGTGGCGCGTGATCTGGAAGAGGTATTGTCGTTCAAAGACAAGATCGACCGCTTCCAGCGCCACCTCCTGGAAGAGAAATCGAAAGTCGTGGATGCCGAGATCAAGGTGATCAACAAGCAGCTGGCCGATCTCGACAAACGGTATTCAAAGCTCTTGGCCGTCCTCGATCAGCAAGGTCAGTTGAAGAGCCTCCGCCAGACCTACGCGTCCTATCAGGTCAAGAGCGATGAACTGGGGCAACTCAAGGCCTTTATTGATCGCTACGATCAGCTGGCCGTCGACAAGCAGCAGAAGCGGTCCGACAAGGAAACCGAGTTGCTGCGCTTGCAGGGCAATATCGCTGCCGCCCGTGACCGACTGAAGTCCGTCGAGCGGACGATCCTCGACATGCATCAGTTCATCCAGGGCAACAAGGCAGCGTCCTTCGCGGTCCGGGCAACGACGACCAAACAGGTGATCGACATCGTTCTGCGCATCGACGACGACGGCAGTCACAGTGTCGAACGGGAAAAGGTCTTCATCTACGACGTGGCTCTGCTGCTGAACGATTTTACGAAGGTGCGGCACCCGGGCATGCTCGTACACGACAACATCTTCGACGTGGATCAGGACACGCTCAACAAGAGCCTCGAGTTCCTGTTCACGCGCGCGGAGTTCGAGTTCGAGCAACAGTATATCCTCACCCTCAACGTGGACCGCATCACTCACGCGGCCGAGGAGGTGTGGTACGATGACCTGAGGCGGGCAGTCGTGGCATCGTTCACCAAGAACGAGCGCTTTCTCAAGACGGCATACCAAGAGGCAGTAAAATGAGAAGCCGGGCGTGATGACCGAACGCAACTTGAGGCGTTACACGAACCTCGCCTCCGCCCTGCACATCTTGCACAACCGTTGCCTGACCCTTCTCAGCCCTGACACCTGGGATGATCGGAACGACTCGTACTTCATGTCCGAGTACAAGCGGATTAAGAACGTGAAGACGGTACTCGCCATCTGCATCGCGGACAGGGAGGAAACCTACCATCACTGGCAGGTCTTCTCTCGCGGGGCGGATGGGGTCTGTATCGAGTTCGACCGCGAGAAACTAATGGCAGCTTTCGACAATGCCGCGGGTGTCACCCATCGGTACGTCAACTACGAGTTGGTAGCCAACGCCAACTCGATGCAAGAAGTGGATCCGGAAATCCTGCCGTTCACCAAGCGGTGGCCTTATGGGGATGAGAAGGAACACAGGGCGATATATGTCAACGCCGACGTGGAAATGCCGGCCTTCCCTGTACCGATCGCACTCTCGGCGATAAAGCGCATCACCCTCAGCCCTTGGCTGGCGCCGGCATTGTCCGAACCAGTCAAAAAGACGCTGAAGTCAATTCCGGGATGCAGCGGCTTGCGGATCTACCGGTCGACCCTCATCGACAACAAACCGTGGCAGAAGCTCACGGGGCGCGTGCTGCCGCCGCCGACTGCTCCTTCTACCTAAGGGTCCACCTTCGGCTGCACGAGATCGTTGCATTGTTGCGGCCCGATCCACGCACGCTTACAGCCGAATCGCTGCACTCTTTCGGTCCCGTCATACATTTAGGAAGTTTTGGCTGGGAATTTGGAATCGAACCAATATCGACGGCGTCAGAGTCTGCTGTTCAACAGACTCCACTCAAGAGCAGTCAGGTCCGCTACCGAAGCGGAGGTTGGAGGCAGCCCGGGTTCCTTAAAGATACGTCTCGTGGCGTCATCGACCAAACTTGCGTCCACCTTTCCGAACGCCCACCCAAGGCAATTCGCTAGATGAGGTCTCCGTACGCACTTCTTGGAGACGGTGGAGGACTTCAGGTGGAAGGGGCTCGAAGCCTGCGCTGTGTGTACCCGCGAATCCCACCTGTTTTCCCGCATGCCCAAGCGAAAAGGTCGGATGATACCAGCCACACACCGAGCATCTCAGCCGGCCCGCCAGATGGTCGCGGCCCGCGTAGAAATCGAAGGTCCACCCGAGGTGAAAGGCCAGCAGATCGAGACGGAGTTGCGCGTCATGCGAGCAGACATAGTAGTGGCTGCAGAAGGCGCGAATGCTACGTCCTGTTTCCCGAAAGTCATCGAGCGTCCTGACCTCGCGCCGCGGAAGCATCAGTGGAAATTCCGGCCAGAGGGCAGGGCGACCAATGCCCTTCTGTCCATCATCTCCTGATACTGATCGCGCTCGCGCGTGCGGCTGCCATGCGGGCCGCTCTTGCCTTCATCGGCCCGCGCCACCACCGCCTCACCGATGTCGTATCCATTGGCGATGGCCATCATGTTGGGCGTCAGGTCGATGAACTCTTTGGCAATGACGTGGGTGACAATGCCCTCGCGCTGCAACTGGCCGCGCACGCCCATGACCCGGGCGCCGAGCACCACACGGCGGTTGGCCTCGAAGGTCTTGGGCCAGACGATGATGTTGGCTACGCCGGTCTCGTCCTCAAGGGTAGCGAAGATGACGCCGCTGGCGGTTCCTGGACGCTGGCGTACGAGGACCAGGCCGGCGACAATGACGGTGCGGCCAGGTTCCAGTGTCCGGAGCGCATCGGCCGGCACAATGCCACGCTTGGTCATTTGCTCGCGCAGGAAACTCATTGGGTGCGCTTTCAGAGAGATCGATAGCGTCCGATAGTCGTGGATGACCTCTTCGCCAGGCGGCATTGCCGGCAGACCGCTTTCCTCTTCAACCGCCGACATCGGCTCGCTGCTGGCTTTGAACAACGGCAGCACCTCGGCGCCATAGGTTCCGATCAGGCCCTTGGCGGCCCATAGCGCATCGCGCCGGCTCAGCCCCAGGGACTGGAACGCATCGGCCTCCGCAAGACCCTCAATGACCGACGGAGAGAGACCAGTGCGCAACCAGACATCCCTGATGCTGTCATAGCCGCCCCGACGGTGGGCGATGATGAGATTGGCATGCTCGGTCCGCAGACCCTTGATCATGTTGAAGCCGAGCCGCACGCCCATGTTGCCCCAGATGTCACCGGCCATTTCGGCATGCCGGGTAGCCAGATAGGCGCCGGTGAGATTGCTGTGCTCCATAACGTTTTCGAGGTCAGAGAGGTTGATGTCGACCGGGCGGACATCGACGCCATGTTCCTGAGCGTCGCGGATGATCTGAGCGGGAGCGTAGAAGCCCATTGGTTGGCTGTTGAGCAGCGCGGCCGCGAACACGTCCGGATAGTGGCACTTGATCCAGCACGAGACATAGACCAGCAACGCAAACGACGCAGCATGGCTCTCCGGGAAGCCGTAGCTGCCAAAACCTTCGATCTGCTGGAAGCAGCGTTCGGCGAAGTCCTTCTGATAGCCGCGCTCGAGCATGCCGTTGATGAATTTGTCGCGGAATACACCCACGCCACCGGTGCGCTTGAACGTAGCCATGGCGCGTCGAAGCTTGTCGGCCTCGCCCGGCGTGAAGCCGCCGGCGACGATGGCAATCTTCATCGCCTGTTCCTGAAAGAGCGGCACGCCGTAGGTCTTCTTGAGCACGTGCTCAAGCTCCGGCGAGGGGAACGTCGTCGGCTCCAATCCTTGCCGACGCTTGAGATAGGGATGGACCATGTCAACCTGGATCGGACCCGGGCGAACGATGGCGACCTCGATCACCAGGTCATAGAACTCCGACGGCTTGAGCCGCGGCAGCATCGACATCTGCGCCCGGCTCTCGATCTGGAACACGCCGATCGTGTCGGCGCGGTGGGTCATCTTGTAGGTACGTTCGTCCTCCTGCGGCACCGTCGCCAGAGTCAGATTGAGCCCATAATGTTGCCGCAGCAGGTTGAAGCTGCGCCGGATACAACTCAGCATGCCGAGCGCAAGAACGTCGACCTTGAGGATACCCAGTTCGTCGAGGTCGTCCTTGTTCCACTCAATGACCGTGCGTTCCTCCATCGCCGCGTTCGAGATGGGCAGGAGATGGTCGAGCCGGTCGCGGGTGATAACGAAGCCGCCAACATGCTGGCCCAAGTGGCGGGGGAAGCCGTAGAGGACCTTTGAGACCTCCAGCACCATTGCCATTGTCGGATCGTCCGGATTCAGCCCAATCGATCGGATGCGCTCAGGCTGCAAGTCGTTGGACCCCCATCCCCAGTTGAGGCCGCTCAGGGCACTGATGGTATCGTTGTCCAGCCCGAAGACCTTGCCGACATCGCGGACGGCGCCCTTGGAACGATAGGTGATGACGTTGGCCGTAAGTCCGGCGCGGTGCCGGCCGTATTTCTGGTAGATGTACTGCATCACCTCTTCGCGACGCTCGTGCTCGAAATCGACGTCGATGTCGGGTGGTTCGTCCCGCTCGGTCGAGACGAACCGTTCGAACAGCAGGTCGACGAGCATGGGGTCGACCTCGGTGATGCCGAGGCAGAAACAGACGGCCGAATTTGCGGCCGAGCCGCGACCCTGACAGAGGATGCCGCGCTCCTGCCGAGCGAACCTGACTATGTCCTGCACGGTCAGGAAGTAGGCTGCGTATTTCATCTCGGCGATCAGCGCGAGTTCGTGCGCCAGGCCTTTGGTGACTTTCTCGGGGATGCCGTTCGGGTAGCGCCAACCGGCGCCCTCGTAGGCCAGACGCTCCAAGGTCTGCTGAGCCGTCTCGCCGTTGCCCACCGTTTCCTCGGGATAGATGTACTTGAGCTCATCGAGTGAGAAATGGATGCGGTCCAGGATCGCCTGTGACTGGGCTATGGCATCAGGGTATTCTGCGAACAGGAACGCCATCTCCTGGGATGAACGGACGAAGCGCTCCCCATTGGGCGCCAGGCGGGTGCCCGCGGTATCAATGGTGACCCCCTCGCGTATGCATGTCAGGACGTCCTGCAGGATGCTCCGGTCCCGTTCGTGATAGAGCGCGTCCATGGTGGCCAACATCGGCACCCCGACCAAGGCGCAGGCGGCCGCCAGCCTTGCCAGGCGGGCTCGATCCCTGCCGTCGAAGGTGTAGGTAGCGCCAACCCAAACTCGATCAGGTGCAACCGCCTTGGCGGTCAGGGCAGTCACCATGCCGGCCTCGAAGGCCTGGTGGTCCACCATCACGATGAGCAGGAGCCCCTCGGTTGACTGCAGCAGATCAGCAAGTTCGAGATGGCAATCGCCTTTGGGTGCCCGCCGGTTGCCCAGGGTCAGCAGGGCACAGAGGCGGCCGTAGGCCTCGCGGTCCGTTGGATAAGCGACCACATCCGGCGTGCCGTCCGAGAACACCAGGCGCGTGCCGACCACCAATCGAAATCCTGGGTAATCCGCCTTCAGGTCACGAGCGGCAGCGAACGCGCGCACGACACCGCTCATGGAGTTGCGATCGCAGATGCCAATACCGGAAAGCCCCAGGCTCGCCGATTGAGCGACCATCTCAAACGGGTGCGAGGCCCCGCGCAGGAACGAGAAGTTGGTCGCAGCCACGAGTTCGGCGTATGAGGTCATAGTTGACTCTTGGCGTCATTTGTTCTTTGTTTGTTCTAGGCACCAGGCGCGTGGAGAGTCCAGATGGAATGCGATCAAATTCGTGGGGCATGGGTGGCAACACCGGTCCACTACGAAGGCGTGAACCTGTGGCC
>JBARWY010000058.1:0-3139 GCA_049647065.1 Devosia sp.
GAAAATCAGGAAATCTGGCTACGCAGGAACAGCGGCGCCGAACCGGTCCACTACACGGCGCAGTGGAACGACGACGTCCACCACCTGCTCCATGCAGCCGCGACGGGAGAAAACACCGGCTACTACGCCGATTTCGACAACCTGGAGGAGCGGTCGGACAAGCTCGCTAGAGCACTTGCAGAGGGCTTCGCTTACCAGGGGGAGGTTAAACCCCACGAAGGGATGAAGCGAGGCGAGCCCAGCGTAGGTTTGCCAGCGACTTCATTCGTCGTTTACATGCAGGATCACGATCAGGTCGGCAATCGGGTCAAAGGCGATCGCATTGCTAAACTGGCCAATGAGGATGCGGTCAAGGCCCTGACCGCCGTCTATCTGCTGTCGCCGCAGATACCCAGGGCTACATTCCGCTTCCCGATGACCCCGATCAAATCACACCGGCGCTTGAGGCCGCGGGGGTGCCAAAGTTTTAGGGAGCAAGGCGGCGGACCTGAAATTACAAACCTATCTTCTTCGCCTTGGCGACTGAGTGGCGGCCCCAATTGCCCGGGGCGGCAGACCTCGGACGTCATCATCATCGAAGTATGCTGCGCGAACGGTCACCTTGTTGCCGCCGGAATCCCTCACCTCTATGCGAAGCTCCGACAGATCCTGATCCACCGCGTCCCCTGACATCCTGGCGAGGGATGTCTTGGCCTCCTCGCGGGCTGCCGAGGCATTTGGCATTTCTACGCCGACGGTTGAAGGTGCCGTCGATTTGGATAATGTCAAAATAGAATAGGGGCATGACATTGCCTGCGCATGACTGGTCCGACAGTAATGCCTGGCGGCTGGTGCGGTTGCGCGGCAGAGGCCTCAGAGTGGAACCGCCAGTTGCCTACTCAACTGACCGGAACCTGAACGCCACCCGCGCATTATAGGGGCGCTGATGCGGACGCTATTCCGCCTCAAGATAGAGCCCGGTCAGACCTAAGCCGCCGCGTGATCCAACAGAGGTCACGAGAGGCGGCTTTCTTTTTGGGCCGGTGGATCATCGTGGGCCCGGCAATCGTTGGGCTCAATGGAGGAACTGCCATGTACGAAAACACAGATAACTTTGTCGACTTGGACTTCGAACAGCAGGTGCGTCAGGCCGCGTATCACCTGTGGGAGAATGACGGGCGGCCCGAGGGCAGGGAAAAAGAGTACTGGTTCAGGGCTCTAGAACAACTCTTAGCCAACAGGTCCCGACCGACCATACCGGAGACCCACGTTGACAGATAACGAACTTACCCAGGAAGAGCTGAACACGCTGGCGCTGTTCCAGTCGTCGACCCAGCCAATCGATATCGACCCGCACCACTTCGCCAAGTTGCTGTCGATGGCCCTGATCGAACAGAAGGAGGGCGGCCCTGAATTGACCGCCTCCGGCATTGCACGCCTGAACGAGGCTCATCTCTAGCGGTGCCGTCCCGGGCAAGGCGGGTGAGCCTTACCGGTGATCACTGCTGGTCGTTATGCGGACCCTTGGTTTCGCCGACCATGCGCGCGAGCTCCGCGAATCCAGGCACTTCCGCACCAGCCGCCATGTTGTTCGCCAGGCGGAGGAAGCGTGCCGGGAATGCCACCGCGTCGCGGTTCGCCGGCGACATGTCCTCCGATACCCTGTCGTCCCCAAGGACTGTTTGCTCGCTGATGGCCAACGCCCGCTCCAATTCGCCGGTTGTCACTAGACCCTTGGAAACGAGCGCCTGATTGATAGCTGCGACTGCCATCAACAGGCCTTCGAGTTGCAGATTGGCAGTGTTCATTGAAATACTCCCGTTTTCAGCGACAACGGCACCATCGCATCTCCAGTTGCCGAATTTCAGGTGTTAGCCCGGCCGGCGACCAAGGTGCAGCGCCAGGGCATGGCAAGCGGCCGCACCCGCCAGCGCGGCTATCGCAAGGCCTGGTCTGATAGTGCCACCGGCAAGCGGTGCTAGAACGAGTGTTGCTAGGACAGCCACCGCCAGACTGTTGAGGAATTGCGCCACCATTCGCCGGCTTTCTCGATCAAGTCGCATCTTAGTCTCCTTGCTACTGATGCAAGGGTAGGCCCTCTGGCGCGGGCGCGGATAAGCAGGATAGGTTCCTCCGGCGGAGGTGGCTATGAAGGCACTGGTGGACCGGCTGAGCGCTGAGCTTTCAGGGAAGTACGTCCAGTACCTGGAAGTGTTCATGGTCGACCTTTGGAGCGAGGGCGGCTTTATCGAGTTCCGCTGTGGCTTCACTCTCAGGCGCGACCACGAGCTAAGGCGCTTTACCCTCAAGCTACCCGCGGTCGCGGGGGAGACGGATGGTGAGCGGGAGCTCCTGATCATTGTCATCTTCGAACAAATAGAGGGGTTGGTCGACAAGGCCATCGCCGAGCGCAAGGTCGATGCGAATTGAGCTGGCGGCCTCATAGATCGAGGCGGCACGGGACAATGAGGTTGCTCGCCTAAAGCGTTTGCTTGCCGAGTTCGTAGCGATTCCTGTCGGGAGGACGAACTTGCCGCCATTCGTGCAAAGTCGGTCCGCGCAAAGGCTCGCGGAGTTGGCGAGGAAGCAGGTGGGTTGTGCCCGACGGTCCGTTGCTGCAGTTGCTGATGCCAGATCGTTTGTTTGGGGGCACCGGCAAAGGCGCACATCACCGCATGAGTCAGCCGGCTACTGGCTGCCCAGCCAGGTCGCGCCAACTTGAACGGCGCCGCTCGCAGCGTCACGCGGCGCCATGTCTAATAGTTTCCGCATCGTCGACATTCGGCAGCATGCCCCAATAATCGACACCGACATTGTCATCGAAGGCGCGCAGTCGCCGGAAACCGCAGCTCGCGATGCGCTCGGGATTGAGGTAGCGGGGCGAAGCGCGACCCGGTCGCCAAAGTCTGTTGGCAGCCGGTCGGACAACCGCTGACGATGGTAGGGCTACACGCGAAGATCGCGATCCACCACGATTGCTAATTTAGGCCTGTGAGGTTGGGAGACGCAACAAGGCTGGCCACGGCTCAAAGTCAACTGGTGCAGCCGTCGAGCTCGCTGTGGGGCATAGTAGGAACCAACCGGAGACGGCATCGCTGCGGCATTGTTCAGGTCTGGAAGCCATCTCCAACACCGTATCGGGAGTGGGGAGGCTCTCGCC
>JBARWY010000059.1:0-6587 GCA_049647065.1 Devosia sp.
GGTCAGCCCTCGACCAGCGTATAAGCGTCGCCAGCGCTCAGTTCATCCAGCGGAGCCGAGACGATTACATCACCCGCCGCGATGCCGGTGACTTCCAGATGGCGGCCACGATCCCATTCCTGGATCACCTCTACGCCCTGTCGCACCAGCGTGCCATCCACCAGCTTGAGGACGAACTGCCCATCAGCATCTTCACGCAACGCAGCAGCGGAAACGGGATGCGCGTCGGCCTTTTCGGCGACGGTTATCTGACCAGTGGCGAACATGCCACCCCGCAGGCTGCCTTCGGCATTATCAAGTTCAATATAGATCGGGACAGTGCGGGTGCCGCTGATGGCAACGGGATTGACCCGGGTCACACTACCCGTGAACTCCTGCCCATCGAGGCCCGTGACTGTGACGATGGCCGACTGGCCCGGTGCGACCATGGCGCTGGAATTGACCGAGGCGGCTGCGTCGAACTGCATTTCGGCGAGATTGACGATGCTGAACAGCGGGGTGCCGGCCGTTATGGTCTGCCCTGGCTCGACCGAGCGCGCGGAGACGACGCCGTCCAGGGGTGCCTTGACGGTGGCATTGCTAAGGGCCAGCTCGGCCGTCTGCACGGCGATGTCCAGCGCGCTGAGGTTGGCCTCCAGCGCGGCGTTTGCCGAGCGGGCCTGTTCCAGCGTCGACGGACTGGCGAGACCTTGTCCGCCCAGTTGCTCGGTTCGTTCGAGCTGCTGCTGAGACGAGGCCAACTGGGCCCGGGTGGCCTGAGCGGTAGCCTGCTGCTGGTTGAGCTGTAATTCTAGGGTTGCCCGGTCGATCTGCGCAAGGACGTCGCCTTCAGAGACGGGATCGCCTGGGCGCTTGAATACAGCCATTACGCGTCCGGACGCCTGGGAGGCAACCTCGGATTGCTGGCCGGGCACCAGCGTACCCGTCACCTTGACGGTTTGACGCAGGGTCGTCGTCTCGATGGTCGCAGTTTCCGACTCCCGAATCTGCTTGGCAACGGTGGCGGTGTCGACGACCTCAGGCGCGGGCGGAGCGGGTGGGCGCAGAAGGACGAACGCCACGATGGCCAGTACGACTACCGCCAGCACTATCCACGGCCCGATGCGGCGCTTGGGCTTGAGGCCCTGAGCCACGCGCTCGGCATTGTCTTTCTCACGCTTGCTCTGGGCCCATTCAGGCTTTTCGTGCGCAGCAGTCATTTTGGGTCCTTTCGGATCGTCTGGTCGTTACGCAGGGCCGTGGCCCAGTCACCGAGCAATCTGGCCGCCTGGCCAAAAGCCTTAGAGAGGTCTTCGACGCGTTCGGAGGCCGATATGTTTTCTGCCCGGATAGGCTCTACAAACGCCTGGACGGCCTGCGCCTGCCGGAGCACGCGCTGAGCCATCTCTCCTATAACATCAACCGAAGGGAAGTTGTTCAGCTCGTAGAAATCCTGCCGATCGCCGGAATGGGCAGTGAGCCTGATCGTTCCGCGCTTTGCCATCTGGCGGGCATTGGTACTGACGCTGGCCCGGCTGACGCCCAGTTGCTCGCTGATCTGCTGCAAACTCAGCTCGCGTCCCTCGATGACTAACAGGCCGAATATGCGCCCGGCAATCCTGGGGTCACCCCCGTCCTGGAACATCAGGCCCATTTCTTCCACAAACCTGTCAGCGGATGACACGCAAGCCTCCAAGGCCAAATCACTTTGTTCAGTATGTACTGAACGATCTGATTTCTGTACAGCGGCGGCCACTGCGACATCTGCGTCGCTGGCAGACCGGCGCCAGGCCGACACGTCCAATCCGGCCGTGGGAAGATTCGCAGCCGTTATTCACCAAGCCACTTTCAGACCATTATGATACCACTCTCGACAAGCCCGGGTGAACACTCCTAAGCTCCCGGTCGATGGTTGTCTGTCCGACGAGGCTCGGTGGGAACACCGCCCCGTCTGGCCGGCATCCAACGGCGCCAATGCCCAAGAGGTGCGGCTCGGCGCGGTGGAAACAGGCACCTCAAAGGGAGTCGGAATGAGTACGAAGCTTTCCCGGACCGCCTTTGCAGGCCTAGCGGCCGCACTTCTCGCTACGGTCAGCGTGGCGCTGCCTGCCCAGGCGGCCAACCTGCGCCTGGCGTGGTCGCAGGATGCGACAGGACTTGATCCCCATGCCCAGACTGCGTTTTCATCGCTGCGGCTGCTGGAACTCATCTATGAGCCGCTGGTGCGCCACAATGCGGAACTCGACGTTGTGCCTGCGGTTGCCGAAAGCTGGGAGTTCTCAGCAGATGGATTGACGCTGACATTCAAGCTCGATCCCGATGCCAAGTTCAGTGATGGCGTTGCGGTGACATCGGCGGATGTGAAGGCCTCGTTTGAGCGGCTGCTTGATGAGGCGACCGGGGCCGCGGCGCGCTCGAACTTCCTGTCCATCGCGTCCATCGACACGCCGGACCCCGCGGCCGTGGTGTTCAACCTGTCCCAACCCGACGCTCCGATTCTCGTGGCCATGGCTTCGATCAACGCTGCGATCGTGCCGGCCAAGGCGGTTGCCGATGGCTCGGTCGCGACGACTGCGCTGGGATCAGGGCCGTTCGTGCTGGACGCATGGAAGCCCAATTCCCGCGAGGACCTCAGCGTCAATGCCAACTGGGCCGGTGGCGATATCGCCTATGACGGCATCACCATTTCGGTGCTCCCGGATGAGACGGCTATTCTGGCCTCGTTGCGTGCTGGCCAGACCGATTTCGCACTGATCAACGATCCGCTAGTGGCGACGCTGGTGCCCAACGAGCCCAATCTGCAGCTCAATGCGATTCCGGGCCTGGCCTATAATGTGCTCCAACTCAATCCATCGCGCCCGCCCATGGACAATCTCAAGGTGCGGCAGGCCATTTCCTGCGCCGTAGACCGGCAGGACGTGCTCGACACCGCACTGGTGGGCGAAGGCGAGGTCACGGGTCCGCTGACCATGCCACTCTATGCCAGCGATCCCTCGACCCTGTTCTGCTACAAGCAGGACCTGGAGAAGGCCAAGGCACTGATGGCGGAAGCGGGCGTCGACGGCTTTTCTGTCAAGGTCATCGCGGCGACCGGTGAGCCCCCAGTTGCTTCGGCAGAAGCGCAGGTGTTGCAGAGCCAGCTGGCGGAAATCGGGATCAATCTCGAGATCGAGCTGATGGAGCTCAATGTCTATGTCGACCGCTGGCTGGCGGGCGATTTCGACATGGCGGTGGCGCAGAACGGGGGCCGCACGGACCCCTATCCGATGTATAACCGCTACTTCACCAAGGACGGCAACCTGGTGAAGGTGTCGAATTTCAGCGATGACGAAATCGACAGCCTGTTGCAGCAGGGGCGGGTGGAGACCGATGTCGACAAGCGCAAGGAAATCTTTGGCAAATTCGAAGCACGTCTGACCGAACTGGCGCCGTGGATCTGGCTGTCCACGTCCAATACCTATACGGCCCAGCTCAAGACCCTCTCCGGCTTCGAGCCCTCGGCTACCGGGACGCTGTTCGGGCTGACCAAGGTGACGCTAGGGCAATAGCCTTGTCGGGCGGGTCACGTTGGCCCGCCCTTCATTCAGCACGGCGGCCAGAACATGGCTGCTTTTCCGCGCGACGCTCTCCACGGATTTTAGGCCATGAACTATCTGGCGCGGCGGCTGACAACCTTTCCGCTGATCCTGCTCGGCGTCTCGCTGCTGGTGTTTTTCTCGATCCGATTGATCCCGGGCGACGCCATTACCGCCATGCTGGGCACCGAGGCCGGCCTGCTGACGCCGGCGCAGCGCCAGGCGCTGGCGGCCTATTTCGGCATCGACCAGCCAGCGGTCGCCCAATATGGGCGCTGGCTGTGGGGCGTGTTGCAGGGGGACCTCGGCCTGTCGGTCACCTATGGGAAGCCGGTGCTGGCCATCATTCTCGAACGGTTCCCGTTAACGCTGGAACTAGCCTTACTGTCCATGGTGATCGCGCTGGGCGTGGGTGTTCCGGCGGGTGTACTGGCAGCGACGCGCTATGACCGGCCGGCCGATGTCGTGGTGCGCATCGTAGCCATGCTTGGTCAGTCGACGCCGGGTTTCGTTGTCGGCCTTGTGATCATCTATGTGTTGTCGGTCTATTTTGGCTTCGTTCCCGCCATGGGCAGCTTCGTGCCGCTCTGGGTCGATCCCCTGGCCAATCTGGGCCAGTTGATCTTTCCCGCCATTACGCTGGGCTTCGCCTTTGCTGCATCGGTCACGCGCATTTCGCGGTCGGCCATGCTCGATGTACTCAGCGACGACTATATCCGGACCGCCCGCGCCAAGGGGGTACCGGCGCGCAGTATAATCTGGCGTCATGCCTTACCCAATGCGTTGATTCCGGTCGTTACGCTGAGCGGGGTAGAATTCGGCTATCTGCTGGGCGGTGCGGTCATTGTCGAGCAGATTTTCGCCCTGCCGGGACTGGGCCGGCTGACGCTGGACGCCATCGGGCAGCGAGACTATGCGCTGGTGCAAGGCTGCGTGCTGTTCGTGGCGCTCAACTTCCTGATCGTGAACCTGCTCGTTGACCTCGCCTATGCCGGGCTCGATCCGCGCATACGGCTGGGGGCGCGCTGATGCGGATATTGCGGGCCATTGCCGCTCATCCAACCGGCCGTGTCGGGGCGGTCATCATCGGGCTTTATGTGCTGCTGGCGCTGTGCGGCGCCCTCGGTTTCACGCCGCACGATCCGCTCCAGCAATTCCGCATCGATCGCCTTCAGGGGCCCAGTGTCACCTATCTCATGGGGACCGATCTGCTCGGGCGAGACACCGCGAGCCGGCTGATGGTTGGGATTGGCCAGTCGTTTCTCATAGCCTTTGCCTCGGTGGGCCTCGCCAGTCTTGCCGGCACCGTCATCGGTCTTCTGGCCGGCTGGTGGGGCGGCTGGCTCGACGGTGTCTTCATGCGGTCGATGGACGTGCTGCTGGCCTTTCCAGCCATTCTGCTGGCGCTGCTGATCATCGCCATCGCCGGCCCGGGGACCCTGACGAGTATAGTGGCTATCGCCACGGTCTACACGCCGATATTCGCGCGCGTGGTGCGGGGGCCCGTTCTCTCGCTGAAACGGCGGGACTTCGTCGATGCGGCGCGCGCCTTTGGCAGCTCGCAGCGTTATATCCTCAGCCGTCACCTGCTGCTCAACCTGATGGCGCCGCTCACGGTGCAGATCACGCTTGCCTTGGCGTGGTCGCTGCTCACTGAGGCGAGCCTGAGCTTTCTGGGGCTTGGAACGCAACCGCCCGCACCGTCGCTGGGACTGATGATGAGCGAAGCCCGCAACCTCATGCAGCAGGCGCCCTGGCTGCTGGTGTTTCCGGGCCTCACAATCATGCTGGGGATACTCGGGTTCAATCTGTTCGGGGATGCTTTGCGCGACATTCTCGACCCGCGCACGCAGCGGAGGCCGGCATGAGCCCGCTGCTTTCAGTACGCGATCTCACTGTGGGCTTTGGCCGGGATGCAGCGGTAAAGCCGGTGGTGCGGAACGTCAGCTTCGATCTGGCGCCGGGGGAAACGCTGGCACTGGTCGGAGAGAGCGGCTCCGGCAAGTCGGTGACGGCCCTGTCCATCAACCGGCTGGTAGACTTCGGCGGCGGGCGCATCGTGGGCGGTTCCATGGCATGGACCCGGTCGGATGGTTCGGTGATCGATCTGGCGCAGGCCGACGAGCGGGCACTGCTGGGCCTGCGCGGGCGGGAGATCGCCATGATTTTCCAGGAACCAATGACCTCACTCAATCCGGTGCACACGATCGGCGCACAAATCGAGGAGGCCTTCCGCCTCAACCGCGGACTGGACCGGCGGTTGGCCTATCAGGCGGCGCTCGAAGCGCTTGAGCGGGTGCGCATTCCCGACGCCGCGCAGCGGATGAAATACTATCCGCATCAACTCTCAGGCGGGATGCGTCAGCGCGTGATGATCGCCATGGCGTTGGCCGGCAATCCGCGCCTGCTGATTGCCGACGAACCGACCACGGCGCTGGACGTGACGGTGCAGGCACAGATCATGGCGCTGCTAGCCGAGCTCAAGGCTGAAACCGGCATGGCGATGATCTTCATCACCCATGACATTGGGCTTGTGGCCGGCATCGCCGACACCATCATGGTGATGCAGGACGGCATGATGGTGGAGCAGGGGCGGCTCGATGCCGTCCTGGATGCGCCGCGGCATGACTATACAAGGCACCTGCTGAGCGCCGTGCCGCATTTCACCGGCGGGCAAGCGGTGCGGAGTGATCACAGGCGCGCACCGGAACACAAGCCGGTCGTAAAGGTCGATGACTTGGTGGTGCGCTTTCCAATTGGCGGTAGCTGGTTTTCACGCAACGCCGGGGCCATCCATGCGGTGGAGGGGGTCGGGTTCGATCTGGCGCCGGGCGAAACCTTGGCCATTGTGGGCGAAAGCGGCTCGGGGAAATCCACCACTGCCCGGGCCATTCTGGGGCTGGTAGAGTCGACGCGTGGTGAGATCGCTACGCCGCCCGGACGTGATGGCCGCCCAGTGCAGATGGTGTTCCAGGACCCGTTTGCCTCGCTCAATCCGCGGCTCGATGTCGAGAGCCTCCTGGCCGAGCCGGC
>JBARWY010000060.1:0-41977 GCA_049647065.1 Devosia sp.
AAGGCGCCGGAATAGATGCCGCCCAGCAGGATGGCGGGCATCATCAGGGCCGGGAAGGCGCCGAACAGGATGCGCGGGAACTGCCGCCATGGGATCGCTGCTTCCACCGGGAAACCGCGGCGCTTTGCTGTGAAGAAGGCGGCGATCATCTGGAAGCCGACGATCAGCAGCGCCGGCACCACGCCGCCCAGGAACAGCGCGCCGATCGATGCCGACGACACCAGCGCGTAGTAGACCATGGGAATGGAGGGTGGGAAGATCGGCCCGACCACGGCGGTCGCCGCCGTCAGCGCACCGGCATAACCGGGCGGGTAGCGCTCATCCTTGGTCATCATGTCGGTGACCACCTTGCCGATACCGGCCGCGTCGGAAATGGCGCTGCCGCTCATGCCCGAGAAGATCAGGCTGGTGAGGATGTTGACCTGCGCCATGCCGCCCGGCATGCGCCCGACCAGCGCGAGGCAGAATTTCAGCAATCGGTCGGAAATCTTGCCGGCATCCATGATGTTGGCGGCAAAGATGAAGAGCGGCACTGCCAGCGCGGCGAAATTGCCGAATATGCCATTGAGCACCATCTCCGCGCCCAGGCCAACATCGCGGCCCGAGATGAAGAGATAGAGCACGCTCGAGGCGATCATGGCCACGCCCATGGGCAGGCCGGCGATCGTGGTGGCAACCAGCACCACGAGCATTATGGGAAGGGCGTATTCAGCCAGCATGGGAAACCTCGAGCGGCGCTAGATCTGCTTGCCCCAATCGGGGGTGAACAGGCGCCAAAGCCGCAGGACGGCCTGGATGGTGAAATTGACGACGAACAGCAGGTAGCACCCGTAGATCCAGGTCATGGATATGCGCAGCACCGGACTGCGCTTGCGCAGCAGGAACTCGAGATAGTCCCAGGTCGCTGGGATGAGCAGCACGAAGGTCGCGATCAGCACGATCATCGAGAAGATCGCCATGATGCGCTTTACCCGCGGCGAGAGCACCTCGTAGACCACGTCGAACGTGACATGCTCACGGATGTTGACCATGAAGGCAGCGGCCCAGAACACCGTCCAGACGAAGGCGATCATGGTGACTTCTTCGGTCCACAGGATCGGCCGGTTCACCACATAGCGGAAGAACACCTGCACGATGAAGCCGAGGAAGGCGACCGTAAACAGAAGGACGCCGATCAGATCGGCGCCCTCCTTGAGGTAGCGCAGCCAGGGTGGAAGCCTGGTGGTTGCGGTGACGTCCGTCATGAAACCTTACTTGGCCAGGGCGTTGATCTGCTCGATCCAGCCTTCTGGCCAGGTCGCAGCGCGATCGGAGTTGAGATAGTAATCCTGCACATGCGTGCGGAAGGCGTCTACGTCGGGCGTGGTGACGGTCAGGCCCTTTTCTTCGAAGAAGGCAACCAGGCGCTCCTCGTTGGCGACACGTTCCTTGTTGTTCCAGTCGCAGGACGCCACCGCAGCCTCGGTCATCGCGGCCTTTTCGGCATCGGTGAGCTGTTCCCAGGTCTGGTTGTTGACGGCGACGTTGATGCCGTCGACCAGATGGCTGGTCAGCACGATCTGCTTGGTGACTTCGTAGAACTTGGCAGCTTCCACGGATGGCAGCGGATTGTCCTGACCATCGATCGTGCCGGCCTGGAGGCCGAGATAGACTTCGCCGAACGGCAGCGGCGTCGGGTTGGCACCCAGTGCCTGACCAAGGAACAGCCAGGCATCGGAGGACGGCATGCGCAGCTTCACGCCAGCCAGGTCGTCCGGGGTCTGCACGTCGCGAGCTTCGCGCAGGTTGATCTGGCGGGTGCCGAGATAGCAGGTGTCGAGCAGCTGCACGCCGATTTCATCGGAGACGCGCTGCTTGAACTCGGCGCCAATGTCGCTGGCGAAGAAGGCGCGGTAATGTTCCGGGCTCTGGAACAGGTAGCCGGCGGTGAGCAGGCCGTATTCCGGGATGGCGTCGGCGACCAGCTGGAACGATACGTAGGTCATTTCAGCATTGCTGCGCTGCAGGGCGTCGAGATCGGCGCCCTGGGCGAACAGCGAACCCGAGTCATAGAGCTGGATGTCGAAGCGACCAGGGACGAGCTCTTCGAGCTTGTCGGCGAACACCTTCATGGCCTGGGTATGCAGGTCGGTTGGGACGCTCGGCACGGTATATTTCAGTTCGATCTTGTCCTGCGCCGCTGCGGCAAGCGTCAGAGCCAGGGTCGAAACGGCGGCGAGCGCGACAGTCTTGAAATTCAACATGAATCCCTCCTCCAAGGGTGAAACGAGTGCGCGCAGCGGAGCCTCCCAGGTGTCATCCCAGCGCGATGGGGCGCACCTTGCATTAACTTCCAGCTCATGTAAACAGTGATTTGATAATTGATTGCAGAACTGATTGTATCAGTCAGCAGATGAGGAGTTCGCCGTGTCCGCAGCCCCGTTGAAAGGCGTTATTGCCGCCTCGATCACGCCAATTGCCGAGGACCTTTCGATTGATGTCGGTCGGCTGGCGGCACATTCCCAGCGCCTGCTGGACAATGGCTGCGCCTTTATTTCGAGCTTCGGCACGACCGGCGAAGGCGCATCGCTGTCGACTAACGAGAAGCTTGATGGATTGAAGGCCCTGCGTGCGGCCGGCGCCGACATGAGCCGGCAGATACCCGCCGTGATGACGCCGACCCTCGAGGACGCCGCCCGCACGCTGGTGGGCATTGCCGAGATGGGCTGCCGCGCCGCACTGATCCTGCCGCCGTTCTACTATGGCACCAGCGAAGCCGGTATTGCCGGCTGGTTCGATGCGCTGATCGAACGGACACAGGCGGTGACCGGCATCGACCTGCTGCTCTACAACATCCCCCAGCTCAGCCGCACCCGCTTCACCCGGACGCTGGTCGACGCCATCGTGGGCAAGCATGGCAGCCGCATCGCCGGCATCAAGGATTCGACCGGCGACATCGACAATGGCGTGATGCTGGCCACCACCTTCCGGAACCTCGCCATCTTCACCGGCGATGACCGCGTGCTGCCCACTCTGCTGGCCAATGGCGGCGCCGGCATGATCGGCGGCATGCCCAATGTGTTTGCCCGCGACCTGCGTGCGTTGCACGACAATCCTGGAAACGCCGACCTGTTGGCCAAGCAGACCACGCGCATCCTTGCCGTCGATGCCGGCGGCTCATTGGTGGCGCTCAAGGCGGCACTGGCCGAAGTCCTCGGCGACGAGAACTATGCCCGTCCGTTGCCGCCGCTGCTGCCACTGGTCGGGGAAGGCCGCGCCAAACTCATGGCTTCTTTCGCCCAAAGCGGGTTTGATGTAGCGGCATGATCGCGGCGCAACGACGCCGCATGCCGGGGGAGCCTGACGTGTCCGCAACTGAGCCTGCCGAACCGATCGAACTGCGCACCGTCAAGCAGGCCGCCTACGAACGGTTCCGCCAGGCCCTGTTCGATGGCCGCCTGCGGCCAGGCCAGTTCGTGTCGCAGCGCGAGCTGGTGGCGCTGCTCGGCCTGTCGATCGGCGCGCTGCGCGAGTTGCTGCCACGACTGCAGTATGAGGGGCTGCTCAACGTCATGCCGCAGCGCGGCATCCAGATCACCCAGATCGACCTGCCCATGATCCGCCAGGCCTTCCAGCTGCGCGCCGCGCTCGAGCGCGAGGCGGTGCTGACCGCCGTGCGCAAGCTGGCTGACGCCGTGCTCGACGAGCAGGACGCGCTGCATCGCTCGATCATGGATGAGGTGCGCGTAGCACCCGGGCAGGCGCTGTTCGAGCGCGGCCAGCAGATCGATGACGGGTTTCACAACCTGCTCATCGGTGGCACGCAGAACGACCTGCTGATCCAAGCCTATGCAGTAAACGCCATTCGCATAAGGCTGATCAAGCTGGACCGGATCTCGCTGTCGGCCAGCGTATTGCCGGCGGCATTCACCGACCATCTTGCCATTATCGCCGCCATCCGCGCCCGCGATGCCCATGCCGCGATCGATGCCATCGACCGGCACATGATGAACGCCCGCGAACGGGCACTCGAACTCTAGGCAGACCATGACGCCGTTGCGGCCATACGACCTTCGCTGCGAGCACCTCGCTACGGCGCGCGGGCTCAATACTCCCATGCCCCGCTTCAGTTGGGCCCTGGCGGGCGACGGTCGCGACCGGAGGCAGACAGCCTATCGGCTGATCATTCGGCCTGAGGGCGGCGACCTTTTGTGGGACAGCGGCAAGGTCGCTTCGGCGGAGTCCCAGCTGGTGCCCTATGCCGGCCCGGCGCTACCGCCTGACGCGGTGCTCGAATGGAACATCACTGTATGGGACGAGATTGACGCCATGTCGGAGCCCGTAGCGCCAGCAGTGATCTTCACCGGCCTCAGTGAGCCGGACTGGCAGGCGCAGTGGATCGCGCGTTATTTCGTGCTGCCAGCTGGTCGCGAAGTCCCCGCCGACAATCCCTACGACAATCGCTGGCAGGCCCGCCCCGCCGACTATCTGCGCCGCGCCTTTGACGCCGCCGAGCTGCCGGTTCGCGCCACGCTCTATGTCACCGCGCTCGGCCTCTACGAGGCCTACCTCAACGGTACCCGCGTCGGCGATGACGTGATGGCGCCCGGCTGGACCGACTATCACACCCGCGTTGAATACCAGGTTCATGACGTCACCGCTCTCGTGCGCCCCGGCGATAACGTGCTTGGCGCCATTCTCGGCGAGGGCTGGTATTCCGGCCGCGTCGGCCACAACCAGCGCCGGGCGGGCAATCACTACGGCGGGCGGCCAGCGCTGCTCTGCCAGCTCCACCTGCATTTTGCCGATGGCCGGGTCGATGTGGTCACCAGCGACGAGCACTGGCAGACCCGTCAGGGGCCCATCTGCTACTCGGATTTCCTGATGGGCGAGATGTATGACGCTCGGCTCGAACTGAGCGATTGGGCAGCGGCGCCCGGTATCCGGCCCGGCTGGCAGCCAGTGGAAGTCTTTATTCCTGATCCAAAAGCACCAGAACTCGATGCGGCCAGGGTGCAGCCCGCGCGGGAAGTAGCTCGACTGGCACCAACCTTCTTGCATTATGCCGCGTCTGGCGCTGCCATCTTCGATCTCGGCCAGAATATCGCCGGTTACGTCTCCCTGCGCGTCACCGCACGGGCTGGGGCAGGCTTCACCATTCGCCACGCCGAGACGCTCGACGACGCCAGCGAACTCTATGTCGCCAACCTGCGCCACGCCGTTGCCACCGACATCTTCATCGTGGCCGGAACTGGAGTGGAGACGTTCAAGCCGCGCTTCACTTTCCACGGTTTCCGCTACGTTGAGGTCAGCCTGCCCCATGGCATGACCCGCGACGATATCCACCTCGTCGGCATCGCCATCCAGACCGATACGCCGGTGACGGGCGAGATCACCACCGGCCACCCCATGGTCAACCAGCTGCTATCCAACATCTTCTGGAGCCAGCGCGACAACTTCCTGTCCGTGCCCACCGATTGCCCGCAGCGTGACGAGCGCTATGGCTGGACCGCCGACGCGCAGGTGTTCTGGAAGACGGCCGGCTACTTCATGGATGTGTCGGCCTTCCTCACCAAGTGGATGCTCGATATCGAGGACGGCCAGTCGCCCGATGGCGCCTTCCCCGACGTCGCGCCGACCAAGCCACTCAATCCCTATCGCCTCACCGCGCAGCCCGGCGCACCGGGCTGGGGCGACGCACCCATCATCATGGGCTGGGAGCACTGGCTGCGCTATGGCGATCGCGACTTGCTGGCGCGCTACTGGCCTGCCTTCACGCGCTGGGCCAATCACATCGCTCGCGCCAATCCGGACTTCATCCGCAGCAATGCAGTCTACAACAACTACGGCGACTGGCTCAGCGTCGGCCCTGTGTCCGATCGAACACTGGTGGCTACCGCCTACTGGTACCACCTGGCCGACCTGATGGCGCGCATCGCCGCGGTGCTCGGCCTGACAGAGGAAGCGGCTCACCACCACCAGGTCGCATCCAACGTCCGCAGGGCCTTCCTCGCCGCCTTTGCTAACGTCGATGGCACGCTCAAGGGCGATACCCAGTCGGCCTACCTGCTGGCGCTCGATTTCGCGCTGCTGCCCGATGACATGAGACGTGCCGCCGCCGACCGGCTGGTCGCGCTCATCGACCAGGCCGGTGGTCATCTGCAAACCGGCTTCCTCGGCGTCCGTCATCTCTGTCCTGTGCTGACAGCAATTGGCCGCGACGACCTGGCGATGGATCTGCTGCTCAAGGATACCTATCCAAGCTGGGGCTTTTCCATTCGCCACGGCGCCACCACCATCTGGGAGCGCTGGGACGGCTGGACGCCGGACAAGGGCTTCCAGAGCGCCAACATGAATTCGTTCAATCACTATGCCTACGGCGCGGTGGGCGAATGGATCTGGTCGCGTCTCGCCGGCATAGATGCGAGTGCCGAAGGCGCTGGCTACACCCGCGTCCGCCTTGCTCCCCACTTTGACGACCGGATCGGTCATGTCTCCGCGCGGTACCAAACTGCCCGCGGAGCGGTTACCAGCGAATGGCGTTTCCAAGGTGGCAACGTCATCTGGACGGTCTCGCTGCCGCCTAACGCGGTGGGGGACCTGAGGCTTCCATCGGGTTGGCGTAGAGATGACCGGCTCGATGTCACTTGGTCAGCTGGCTCGGGCACCAGATCAATCGCCTGTGTCCGAGATTGAGGGACACCATTTCGCATAGTGTGCGACAGCTCCGCCCATAATCCGACGCAATGAGATCGCTTGCGCGTCTGATAGCAGACAGACGGCAAACCATTCGGTCGCTGGCTCAAGTCTGACGACGACGTCCGCTATTGGGAACTAGCGAGGGCCTCTCGAACGGCTGGATGGGGCGCGTAGCAGTCACTGGCTCTTGTGCCATTTGGAGGCTGCAGCGGAGGCGTCGCTGGGCGCACATATGGGAGCAGAACCCAGCGAACGATCGATCAAAATGCGAGCGGTCCCACGACACGGCGGCGAAACCGTGGGGCACTCAGTGGACTGCTCCGTCCACATGGCCCAGCTTATCTGGATTGCGCATGACGTAGATGTGGGCGACGCGGCCATCGATAATCTCGAGCGCAGTTGTTTGCAGCTTGCCGTCCGCCTCCAGGGTCACGTACCCCGGTAGGCCGTTGATCAGGGCGAAGCGGATAAGCCGCGAGGGGCTGGTCTCGAAGAGCACGATGAGGCGCTCGTATAGCCTCAGAACCGAATCCAGCCCCACCACTGGCGCCGGACCAGCGGGGCGCTTGCCGCCCCCATCGGCGGTGACGACGATGTCTGCTGTGAGCATCGACTTCAGCGCCGCCATGTCGCCGGTCTGCGCTGCGGCAAAGAAGGCCTCGGCCATCTCCATCCCACGACGCTGGTCGACGGCGAACCGCGGCCGGTTCCGTCGCACCTGCTGGCGAGCCCGGCTGGCGAGTTGGCGCGTCGCCGCGGGATCGCGCTCGATGGCGCCGGCCACTTCCTCGAAGTCCATACCGAAGACGTCGTGCAGCAGGAAAGCAGCACGCTCGAGCGGCGAGAGCCGTTCGAGCGCGAGCAGCAGCGGCAGGGTGACTTCGTCAGCGAGGTCGGCCGCGGCTTCGACTACGGGTTCGGGCAACCACGGCCCGACATAGGTCTCGCGCCGGCGGCGGGCCGATTTCAGCACGTCCAGGCAAAGCCGGGTGGCGACGCGCACCAGGTAAGCTTCAGCATTGTCGATGCCGCTACGCTCGGCGCCGTGCCAGCGGAGGAACGCTTCCTGCACCACATCTTCGGCGTCGGCCACGGAACCGAGCATGCGGTAAGCGATGCGGGCGAGCCGGGGCCGAACCGGCTCGAAGCTCTCGGCGGCACTGCCGGCCATCTGAGCTCGCCCGCCGCTCATCACGCTGCCACCTTTATCTCGGCCGAGCGCGGCGGCGAGACGCGGAAGCCGACGTTGAAGCGGTTCCAGGTGTTGATGTTGCCGATGGCCAGCATCAAGCCCACCTGCTCAGCCTGGTTGAACTCTGCCGCGACCAGCTCGTAGGCAGCTTCGCTGGCCTCATGGTCAAGCTTGGTCAGTGCTTCGGTCCAGGCTAAGGCGGCCCGTTCGCGCGCTGTAAAATGTGGCGCTTCGCGCCAGGCAGCGACCAGATGCAGCCGCATCTCGGTGTCGCCATCCTGCCGCGCTTCCTGTGTATGCATGGCAAGGCAAGGCGCGCAGCCGTTGATCTGGCTAGCCCGGATCTTCACGAGGTGCAGCAGCGTGCGCTCGAGCCCCACGTCGGGCATGGCGTGACTGTAGTCGATGAGCGGCTGAATGAGGTCCATGCGGACGAAGGGGTTGATCGGTTTGGTCATGATTGTCTCCATGTCATTTGCTCTTCCTGACGGAAACAAGACGAGAGAGGGTGGGCGTAGTGTGACATGTCCCTTCAGATTATTCCTTCGTTGGCGGGATCACTCCACCCATTGCCCGCCAATGGCCCCACTCGCCCTTACAGCTGCCCGAAGCATACTGAGAGCAGATCACTCTCGGGCGCCTGTTCCGTCGACGCTTCGAAGCGCTGAATAGAATTGCGGGACCTGATCGAAGGGCAGGGCTAGGTGATGTTTGACAACTGTTATCTTGCCCGGCTTGGGCAACAGAGCATCAAGATTTCCACGCCACCGCGCCGGGTTATCACCCGAGCGCTGCCCGGCTGCTTGTGCCCATGCTAAAACATTTTCTATTCTGCCTCGAAGGCGGTCGGCCGTCTCTGTCTTGGTCATCCAAATCGGTGTCAAGACCAAGAGGATGGCTACGGAAGGTCGGCCACCGGTAGATGGCCGATCAAGGAACACGCGTATGTCTGCAAAGTCGCAAGCACTTGGGCAGCATGTTTTGCGCTCCGGTATTCAGGTAGCCGCACCGCGTGCCATCGAGAGCAGGCCTCCTCGAAACTCATCCTAGCCGCGATTTACTGCGATAGGCACGATCAGCGCGCGTTTTCGCTACCGGATCCTCGCCTCCGACTGGCGGAAGCGACGGATCACCGTGGCTTCCGCCTTCGATGTCAATCGGCCATCATGTGTTGCTCTGCCTTGCCCGGCTGGCCCTGGTCCTTCGGCCGGCGGAGCAGGAAGACGATGGGCAGCGATGCGAACGTGACGATCATCATCAGGTGGAAATCGTCGAGGAAGGCCAGCATTGCCGCCTGCTGCGTGATCAACCCACTCAGCGATCCGGCGACATTGGCGAAGCCGCCATGCGCCGCCGCGAAGTCGCGCAGCGGGCCGGAATCGATGGTCAGTCGGGACGCGAGTTCGCCGTAATTCACCACCTGCATCTGCGCCAGCACAGTGGTGACCAGCGAAATGCCCACGCCCTGGCCGACATTGCGGACGAGGCTGAACATCGACGTCGCCTCGACCCGATACTTCGAGGCGATGGTGGCAAAGGCCAGTGAGTTGAGCGGCACGAAGACGAAGCCCATGCCGATGCCCTGCAGGAACCCCGACAGGATGATCGGCCCGGTGCTCATGACGATGTCGAACTGCGTCATCATGTAGAGCGAGTAGCCCATTAGCAGGGTGCCGACGACAATCAGGATGCGGGGGTCATACTTGGCCACCAGCCGGCCGACGATGATCATCGACACCATGGTGCCGATGCCACGCGGTCCCATCAGTATGCCGGTCTCGACCACCGGAAAGCCCATCAGGTTCTGCAGCATCGGCGGCAGCAGGGCGAGGCCCGAGAACAGCGTGATGCCGGTGGCGAAGATGAGCACGAGACCGGTGACGAAGTTGCGGTCCTTGAACATGGCCATGTCGATGAACGGGTTATTGCTGGTGAGGCAATGCACCGTGAACACCCAGAGCCCTGAAATGGCCAGCAGCAGGTAGAGCCAGATTTCGGGCGATTCGAACCAGCCGAGGCCCTGGCCGCGGTCGAGCAGCATCTGCAGCGATGCCACTGCCAAAGCCAGCATGCCGAAGCCGAAGAAGTCGAACTTGCGGATCTTGATCAAGGTATCGGGCATCAGGCCGAACAGCATAACGAAGGCCACTATGCCGACTGGCAGGTTGACCAGGAACACGGCGCGCCAGTTGAACGTCTCGGTAAGCCAGCCGCCCAGCGTCGGCCCGATGATTGGGCCGAACATGATGCCGGCGCCGAAGATGGCCATGGCCTGGCCCAGCTTCTCGCGCGGGTTGATGTCCATCATGGTGGCCTGCGCCAGCGGCACGAGCATGGCGCCGCAGATGCCCTGGATGATGCGAAACAGCACCATCTGCGTGAGGTTGCCGGCAATGCCACAGAGCAGCGACGCCACGGTAAAGCCGACGACCGCGCCCAGCAGCAGCCGACGCCGCCCGATGCGATCGGAGAACCATCCGGTCAGCGGCGTCGCGATGGCCGCGGCGACGATGTAAGAGGTCAGTACCCAGTTGATCTCGTCCTGCGACGCGCCGAGGCTGGCGCGCATATGGGGCAGGGCGACATTGGCGATGGTGGTGTCGAGCACCTGCATCACCACCGCCACCATGATGGCGGCTGTCAGCATCCCCTTGTTCCTGACGACGACTGATGGGGCCGACACCGCGGCTTGCTCGGCCATGCTAGGAGGCAGCTCCCTCGGGCTTGGTATCCACCTTGACGGCGGCGCTCATGCCGGCGCGCAGGGTGTCGCTGTCGCCGCTATCGAGCACGATGCGGACCGGAACGCGCTGCACCACCTTGACCCAGTTGCCGGTGGCATTCTGGGCCGGGATCAGGGCGAATTCGGCACCAGTCGCCGCGCCGATGGAATCGACATGGCCAGCCAGGGCCAGGCCCGGATAGGCGTCGACGGTGATTTCGACGGGCATGCCGGCGGTGATGCTGGTGAGCTGTGTTTCCTTGAAGTTGGCCTCGACCCAGGTTCGTTCGGTCTCGACCAGCGTGGCGATGGTCGAGCCGGTCGCGACAAACTGGCCGACATTGAGGCTGGCGACCTGGCTGACGATGCCGGCGGCGGGAGCAAGGATCGTGGTCTTGGCGAGGTTGCGCGCCGCGTTTTCGCGCGCGGCGAGGGCGGCCAAGACAGCGGGATGATCATCGGTGGCAATGTCCGGATTGCCGCCCAGCGCCGCCGTGGCATTGGCCACGTCCTGCATTTCGAGCGCTACTGTGCTCTGTGCCGTCTGCAGCGCCAGCCGCGCATCGTCGAGGCTCGACTCCGCCGTGACGCCCTGCGTCTGCAGTGCGACCTTGCGGTCCCACTCCTTCTGTCGGATTTCCAGCGTTGACTCAGCGGCCTCGAGCTTGGCCTTGGCCACGGCAAGGCCGACGCGCAACTGCTCGACATTGACCCTTGCCGCAGCGAGTGCCGCATCTGCCTGGCTGAGGGCAATGCGATAGGGCTCGGCATCGACGGCAAATAGCACGTCGCCGGCCTTGACGGCCTGGTTGTTGGCCACGGCGACCGATACGATACGGCCGGCTACGTCGGACGAGATCGAGACCTTGGACTGCTGCACATAGGCGTTGTCGGTATCGATGTAGCGTCCGCCGGTGAGCCAGAAATAGGCTCCACCGCCGAGCAGGACCACCGGCACCAGCAGCATCAAGGCGATGCGGCTGCCTGACCGCTGCTTCTTTGCCGGTTCGACGGGCTGGTTCACGACGATGTCGACGGGCTCGACCGTATCCGGCGCTTCAACACGGGCATTCATTTCTACTGTTCCTTGGCATCGGCGGTCTGGCCGAGCAGATTTTCACGCATTTGCTGCAGCACGCGGGTGGCGATAGCTGCGTCGTCCGACGGAACGCCGACCAGCGCCGCCTCATACATCGCGGTTCCTGCCGCCCGGGCCATCTTGACCACGGCAAGACCCTTGTCGGTCACCCGGGCGAGCTTGGCCCGGCTGTCGGCGGGATCGGCTTCGCGCGTGATCAAGCCACGCTTTTCCAGCCGATCGAGCACGCCGGAAACCGTCATCTGGTCGGCGTCCATGGCCTGTGCCAGCGCCACCTGAGAAATGCTGTCCGCAAAAGCGATCTGCGACAGCGCCCGCCACTGCGGCAGCGTCACGCCATGCGCTCGCGCTTCCTCTTCGAAGCGGCGCTTCATCAGCCGCGCTACCTCATGCAGGAGGTATCCAAGCGGCGCCCGCTCTCTGAAACTGTCCAGTCCACTGGTTTTTGAATAATTCATAAGCGCACATATGATAAGTGTACTTACTGGGTCAAGTGCTGCGGCGTACGGTCTGCCATGTGCGCATGGCATGCCCCGCTGTCGTTTTGGCGGTGAGCAGCCTTGGGTCGCCTAGTCGCGCAAGTTTATCCAGGCCGGTGCATGGTCGCTGGCGCCCTCGGCGCCCCGAACGTCGCGGTCGACGCCAGCCGCGGTCAGCCGGCGGGCGAGCTGCTTGCTCAGCAGCAGGTGATCGAGGCGGAGGCCGGCATTGCGGGGCCAACGGTTTCGCATGTAGTCCCAGAATGTATAGATGGTTTCGTCGGGGTGTTTCCTGCGGATGGCATCGGTCCAGCCCTGCGCCAGCAGTTGCGCATAGAGCGCCCGGCTTTCCGGCTGCACCAGCGCGTTGTCGCGATAGGACGTGGTTTCATAGATATCGCGCGGCTCGGGGACGATATTGTAGTCGCCCACCAGGGCCACCGGCAGGCCAGTATCCCACAGACCCTGGGCATGGGACAGGAACCGGTCCATCCAGGCCAGCTTGTAGGCAAATTTCGGTCCCGGCTGCGGGTTGCCATTGGGTGCATAGAGACAGGCGACCAGCACGCCGTTGACCGCAGCCTCGATGTAGCGCGCCTGCTTGTCGTTCGGGTCGCCGGGAAGTTCCGACTGCGTCAGCACCGGCTCCTGGCCCTTGGCGAGGATGGCGACGCCGTTCCAGCTCGATTCTCCGCGCCACACCGCGCCATAGCCGGCATCGGCCAAAGCGGTGGCGGGAAACTGCCGGTCAGTGGCTTTGAGCTCCTGCAGGCACACCACATCAGGAGCCGTATCGGCCAGCCATGCCATCAGATTGGGCAGGCGCCTGGTGATGCCATTGATATTGTAGGTGGCGATCTTCACGGGGCGATGCGCTTGACCCAGGCGTCAAGGCTGGTGGCGATGGTCTTGAGGTGCTCGCCGGTCGAAAAGCCTGACAGCGCTTTGCGCGGCTTGAGGTCATGGTCGCCGTCTTCGAGGAACTGCACGGTGATTGATGGCGACAGTGTGTAGGTCGCGACCTCCTCGGGCGAGCCGAACTCGTCGCGGGTGCCCTGGAAGATCATGGTTGGCGTCTTGAGTTCGGCCAGATGGGCAGTGCGCAGTGTTTCGGGCTTGGCGGGTGGGTGAAACGGGTAGCCCAGGCACACGAGTCCGGCGATGCGGCCGGCATCGAACAATGCGTCGGCCACCATGCTGGCGACGCGGCCGCCCATGGATTTGCCGCCGATCAGCAGCGGTCCATCGGTAGGGCCGAGATCGTCAACGGCGGCGATGAATTCGGGCATCACCTTGTCGGCGCGCGGCGGGGGTTTCTTGCCGGCCTCGGTGCGACGGCCGGCCATGTAGCCGAATTCGAAGCGGGCGACTCGAAAGCCCTCTGCGGCCAGCGCTTTGGCGGTGGCATTCATCGACGCCGAATCCATCGGCGCTCCGGCGCCGTGCGCCAGAAGGATGGTAACCCGTGCGTCTTCCGGGCCATCGAACAGGAAACTGGTGGCCATGAGCTACCCTGCCTTGTTGAGCATGCGATTGGCGAGCCCGACGCCGGCGCGGGCGCGGCGGGCCCAGTCGGAATTGCTGTCGAGCTCGAGATAGCGCAGCCACCATTGCCGCGCTGCGGCCAGGTCATGGGCGTCATACTCGAGCGCGGCCAGGTTATAGATGGCGTCGGCGTAAGTCGGGTCGAGCGCCACGGCCCGGCCCAGATGCTGCCGCGCCGCCTCGATGCGGCCCATGTCGCGCAGCACGCCGCCATGGTTGAACCAGGCTTCGACGAATTCGGGATCGCGCTTGATGGCGGTGATATAGGCGGTCGCCGCTTCGCTCAGACTGCCCAGCGCCCGCAGGCAGTTGCCGAAGTTGAAGGCGGCAACGGCGTCGGTAGGGTCGATCGACGAGCAGTGCTCGTAAAGCGTTGCCGCCTCGGCAAAAAGTTCAGCAGCCTCTGCGGTTTCAGCGAGGCCGAAATAGTCCTCGGCGTCCTCCTCGATCTCTGGCAGCGGTAGCAGGCGCTGGCCGTCGAGCTCCGCCAGGGAATGGGCATCCCTGGTGACGATGCGCGCCGGGCCGTCGGCTTGCAGCGTCAGCGCCGTCAGCGAACCGACCGGGCCGATCTGGTGCACCGATTTGGCAATGGCGCTCCAGCTGGCGCCGGTGGCGACGAGGCCGGCATATTTCTTGGCGAGGATGACGTCGCGGAAGGAGAACGGCTCGGCGTGGTGCTCGAAGGCGTCGAACAGCGCCAGAAGGTCCAGAGTATCGCCGTCGAGCCGCGATTGGTCGAGCATGGACTGGCGGGTGATGTTTGCTGTCGGCACCGGGGGCAGGCTGCGCAGCAGGCGCAGGAAGCCGTTTTCGCTCAGCAGCGGGACGTTCCTGTCGCGTGCCTTGGTGGCAGCTTGCTCGATATCTTCCTGCGATTTTCTTGCGAGCAGCGTGCGGCCCAGCACGGCGGCGGTGGTGCCGCGGGTTATATTGCGGTGGAGACGCCCGCCGAGGCTCTGGACGCGGCGCGTAGCGAGGCGGAGCGGGAAGGCCTGCAGGGCGCCGATGACGCCATAGCTCTCCCCGCTTGCTCGCATTCAGGTCAGGCTTTCTTTTTCGTCGCCGCCTTTGGTGCTGCGGCCTTGGATGCCTCGAGGGCGGCCTTGAGCGATGCCTTGGCGGCGGATTCCTTGGGCGCGGCAGCCGGTGCCTTGGCCTTGCTTGGAGCGGCAGGCTTGGCTTCGCCGAGGCTGGCCTTCAGCGCGTCCATCAGGTTGATAACATTGCCGCGTTCGGGCGCCGCCGCAATGATTGGTTTATGGCCCTTGAGCTTTTCCTTGATCATGCCGAGCAGCGCCACTTCGTAGCGGTCTTCATAGGCCTTGGGATCGAAGTGGGTGACCTTCTGCTCGATCAGTTTCTCTGCAAGGTCGAGCATTTCGGCTTCGGGCTTGCCCACGGGCACATTGCCGAAGTATTCGGCAGTTCCGCGGACCTCATTGGGATTGCGCAGGGTGGTGACGAACATGCCGTTCTCGCGGGCGCCGATGGTGACGACGCGCTCGCGGCTCGACAGCACGAGACGGGCAATGGCCACCTTGCCGGATTTGCGCATGGCTTCGCGCAGAACCACGAAGGTCTCCTCGGCCATGGCCCCATCGGGGGCGAGGTAATAGGGCGCGTCCTGATAGATCACGTCTACTTCGCTCTCATCGACAAAGGCTTCGATGTTGAGCGTGTGGTTGGATTCGATACGGACGGCTTCGAGGTCTTCATCCTCGATGATGATGTACTGCTTGTCTTCGTATTCGTAGCCGCGCACCAGATCGGCGCGCTCGACCAGGCCCAGTTCAGGGTCGACCGGCTTCATGTTGATGCGGTTATGGGTGTCTTTGTGCAGCTGGTTGAAGCTGATGCGTTCCGACGTCGATGTCGCCGGGAACATCTTGACCGCGCAGCTCACCAGGCTCAGCCGGATATGCCCTTTCCAACTCGCTCTGGGTGCCATTGTCGCCTCCTACGCAAACACAAATCGCAAACAACAGTCATTCATGGCGCCAGATCCCGTGCTGACTCGTTAATGTCGGCCCAGGGGTCGCCCGCCGTGGTTAATAAACCCGGAAGAGTAGAGTAATTCAGGTCCTCGGGAGAGTCGATGGACTCCAGATCGCGCCAGTCTATTGGCGTCGATGCCGGCAGGTGCGGCCGGGCCCGCAATGAATAGGCCGCCACCGCCGTCGCGCTGCGGGCATTGCGGTGATAGTCGATGAAGATGCGGCCCTTGCGGTTCTGTTCGCCCATCGTGGTGGTGAAGGTATCGCGTCCGGTCTTGGCCAGGGCCACGGCAATGGTGGCGCAGGCGGCGTGGGCCTGTTTCCAGGTGAGCTTGGTGGTCGTCGGCACCACGATATGGACGCCCTTGCCGCCGGAGGTCTTGACGAAGGGCAGGAACCCCATGGCTTCCAGTTCGCCGCGCAGATGCACGGCGGCATTGACGACGTCGCGCCATTGCACGCCCTCACCCGGATCGAGGTCGAAGATCACCCGGTCTGGCTTGTCGATATGGCTGGCATGGGTGCCCCAGGAATGGAATTCGATGACACCGAACTGCGCCAGAGCGAGATAGCCCTTGGCATCCTCGACCGAAATATAGACCTGTTTCTCACCTTCCGAATTTTGCGTCTCGAAGCTCTTGAGCGTGGTCGGCATGCCGGTGAAGGGGTGGCGCTGGAAGAAGCAGTCATGCGGCTTGCCGGTGGGGCAGCGGAACAGCGACACCGGCCGGTTGAACAGGTGGGGCAACATATAGTCGCCGACCGCGGCATAGTAGACGGCGATGTCGAGCTTGGTCGGCCCGGACTTGCCGAACAGGCGCCGGGTGGGGTTGGTCACCCAGATGCCGGCGAGGTCGGCGTCGGAGACGATGCGCTTGGCCGGCGCGCCGACAGGCGTGGTCAGCTCGGCCTGGCGCAGGCCCTTGAACACCGCGTGGCGCAGCATGCCGTCAGTGGTGATGGTGGCGTATTGCACGCGGCCGGTGAGGATGGGCCTGACGGCAATGATGTCCTTGGGCGCGCCTTCGAGCTTGTCGTCGATGCGCAACTGCGCGAGGCGGTTGACCATGGACTTCATGGTCGCGGCATCGAAGCCGGTGCCCACCTTGCCGCGATAGACCAGCTCGCCTTCGACCCACTCGCCCATGGCCAGGGCACCGATACCGCCATTGGCGGCGCTCTCGCTATAGCCGGCGATGACGAAGTCACCGAGTTTCAGCGCCTTGACCTTGACCCAGCTCGAGGTGCGCCCGGCCGTGTATTTCGCGTCGCTGCGTTTGCTGACGATGCCTTCGAGGCCGCGTTCGGACGCCATGTCGAGCAGGGGCTGGCCGTCGCCCTCGACATGGTCCGAATATTGAATGGCCGAGCGCGGCGTCACATGGCCCGACAGCAGTTGTGCCAGCAGCGCCTTGCGCTTGACCAGCGGCACGGCGCGGAGATTCCAGCCGTCGAGATGCAGCAGGTCGAAGGCATAAAAGACCAGCTTGTTGCCGGCGCCCGATGACAACGCATCCTGCAGCATGCCGAAGCGGCTGATGCCCTTGTTGTCGAGTACCACGATCTCGCCATCGATAACTGCGTCCTTGACGCCGAGCGCGGCAAAGGCGTCCGGCAAGTCGCCATAGCGCCTGGTCCAATCCAGACCGCCACGGGTGATGAGGCGCGTGGCCTCGCCCTCGAGGAAGGCCAAGGTGCGATAGCCGTCGAACTTGATCTCGTGCAGGTAGCCGCGCTCGCCGCGGGGCGCCTTGTCGGCCGCCGAAGCCAGTTGCAGCTCCATGGTCGGCGGCAGCGCGGCTTTCACCGCGCCGGTCAGCTTGCCGGGCTGTAGCTTGGTGGCCTTGTTGAGCACGGGCGGAGGCGGCGCGACCAGTTCCTCGATGCGGCGGCCAGTCTTGACGCTTTCGGGGCGGGTTTGAAGAATATCGATCTCGGTGCTCATGGAGGTGTCGCGTTCCTTGAACAGGATCCAGCCCTCCTTGCCCTTGTCCTCGGGTCGGCCCTTGAGCCGGGCCAGCATCCAGCCGCCGCGCAGCTTCTCGCCGACCAGGCGAAACTTGAAGGCACCCTTCTTGAGGTCCTCATGCGGATCGCCCATGGGCGCCCAGGTGCCGGTATCCCAGACGATCATCGGCCCGCCGCCATATTCGCCTTCGGGGATGACGCCCTCGAAGTCGATATATTCGATCGGGTGATCTTCGGTGGCGGCAGCGAAGCGCTTGTCGGCCGGGTTGAGCGAGGGGCCCTTGGGCACGGCCCAGCTTTTCAGCACGCCGTCGAGTTCGAGCCGCAGGTCATAGTGGTCGGCCGTGGCCGAGTGCTTGTGCACGACAAAGCGATTGCTGCCGCTGCCCATCGAGCCTGACGGCTCGGTGGTGCGCTCGAAGTCGCGCTTGGCGCGGTAGGTCTTGAGGTTGTCGGCGGCCATGGCTCTGTTCTAGCACTGCGGAATGAACGACCGCTTTAGGGCACTATTGGCCCATCCACCGGACGGTACCTCCCCCTTGACGGGGGAGGCCAGGAAGGTGTGTTGGGAGCCCCGATATCCGGGCCAAACATCACCACCCTCGATCCTTCTTACCTAAAATCGCTCCACTGGAAGCGATTTTGCCTTCGGTCGGATCGAAGCCCGCAAGGGGGGTGTCGGATGAGGATTCGGGCGGACAGAGAGCGGGCTCACTCCGGCTTCACGCTCTGCCCGATGGCCCAGGTTACGCCGAAGGGGTCCTTGAGCTGGCCGTAGATGTCGCCCCAGAATTCGGTCTTGAGTGGCGAGGTGATTTCGCAGCCGGCGGCGACGGCGCGGTCCCACCAGAACTGAGCGTCATCGACATGGATATGCATGTTGAAGCCCTGCGAGACGACCGGGGCGTAGCCATACTCGGGGAAGTAATCGCAGACGAAGACCGGGCTGCCATTGATGTCGATCTGGCTGTGCATCAGCTTGTCGCTGTTCTCGCCCTGCAAAGCTTCGCGCTCGATGCCGCCAAAGGCGGTCTTGTAGAAATCGAGTGCCTTGCGGGCGCCATCGACGTTGAGATAGGGCGTCACGCCACCCTTGGGACGGAATTGGCTCATTTGCAGGCCTCCTTGGTTGCCATGCAATCACGACGAGCCGCCCGACGCCAGATCGACATGGTGGCCGAAGGTTATTGGACCGCCGTCGCTGGGGGTAAAGCCGGCATGGTTGCCAGCCGGTCGAGATGCAGCCTGATATGGGCGGCCTCGGCGGGCGAACCGGCCAGGGCGATGGCGCGATTGAAGGCCTCTCGCGCCCCGGCCGCATCGCCCAGTTGCAACAGCAGGCCGCCGCGCACGCCGTGATAGTGGAAATAGCCGTCGAGCTTTTCAGCCAGCGGGGTCACCAGAGCCAGAGCTGCCGCAGGACCACGCGCCTTGCTCACTGCCACGGCGCGGTTGAGCGTTACCACCGGCGAGGGCTGGATCACTTCGAGCGTCTGGTAGAGCCGGTCGATGCCGCCCCAGTCGGTGTCCTCGGCCCGCTTCGCCCGCGCATGCTGGGCGGCAATGGCAGCCTGCACCTGGTAGGTGCCCGGCTCCTGGTGGCGCAAGGCCTTTTCGACCAGCGCCCGGCCCTCGGCCAGCATCGGCGCGTCCCAAAGGCCACGGTCCTGATCTTCCAGCAGTACGATCTGCCCAGCGGCATCGACGCGGGCCCGGCGCCGCGCATGCTGCAGCAGCATCAGCGCGACAAGGCCCATGATTTCGGGCTCTGACGGAAACAGGCGCTGCAGCAGCCGCCCGAGCCTGATCGCCTCGTCGCAGAGCCTGATGGCGTCCGGGTCGGAATGGCCGCGCGAATAGCCCTCGTTGAAGACGAGATAAAGCATGACGGCCACCGCACCCAGCCGTTCCAGCCGGCCATCGGCATCGGGCGGCTCGAAGGGCAGGGAATTGACGGCAATACGGGCCTTGGCGCGGGTGATGCGTTGCTCCATCGCCGCTTCGCGGACCAGGAAGGCGCGGGCGATCTGGCGGACTGACAGGCCGGCGACGATGCGCAGAGCCAGCGCGATCTGCTGGTTGGCCGGCAGGTCGGGATGGCAGCAGACAAAGAGCAGCCGCAGGATGTCGTCGCGATAATGCTGCCCATCGAGTCGCTCGGCCATGTCCGCTTCGGCATCGCTGGTGTCGGAAAGGCGCTCCTTCGGCGGCAGGGCAACATTGTTCCTGACCTTGCGGACTGCGTCGACGCCACAGTTGCGGCCGACGAAGATCAGCCAGGCGACGGTGTCGCGCGGCGGGCCCTTGTCGGGCCAGGTCCTGACGGCGCGCAGGCACGCTTCCTGGAATGCCTCCTCGGCGGTGTCGAGACTGCGAAAATAGCGCAGCAGGGCGCTCAACGCCTGGGGGCGGGCCGCAGTCAGGGCCGCAGCTATCCAGGCGTTGTCGATCATCAGCCAATCTCGCTTGGATGGAAAATGCCCACGGGGCGGATCTCATAGCCGCCGCCACCCGGATTGGCCTCGGCCAGGTCCTTGGCAAACGCAATGGCCTCCTCCAGCGTGTCGCAATCGGCCAGATAGAAGCCGAGGAATTGCTCCTTGGTCTCGGCAAAGGGTCCGTCGATGATGAGGGCTTCGCCGCTGCTCTTGCGCAAGGTTGTGGCCGAGGTCGTGGGCAGCAGGCGTGCAACCGGGCCAAGCCGGCCTTTGGCCTTCATGCCTTCTTCCACCTTGGCAAGGCGCGCCATCGTGGCGTCGTCCTCCTCCTGGGTCCAGGTGGCGACGGCGTTTTCATCGTTGTAGCAGAGGACAGCATAGAGCATTTCGACATCCCTCGTCGGAAACATGACGAGCGACTATGCCCAATTCAGACAGCAGGTGAAGGGTTTTTTACGCTACCGGACCTGCAGTGGACACCTTCCCCCTTGTGGGAAGGGATCAAGGGTGGGGCTTGTTTAGCTGCGACATCGGGGCTCTCACGCCCCCTCCCCAGGGGGCCGCCCGGTGTGGTTGGCAACATCAAGCCACCGGCGGTGGCGTGTTGCGTGCGATGGTCACCGTCGCGCCCAGCGAGGCCACGACGATGGCGATAATGCCGCCCAGTTGCCAGGGGCTCAGCGTCTCGCTCAGGATCAGGAAGCCGGAGAAGGCACCCAAGGCCGGCTGGCCGCTCATGAGGATGCCAAAGAGGCGCGAGGGAATGTGGGGCAGGGCCACCATGTCGAGTGCATAGGGGATGGCGCTGGACAGCAACGCGACGCCGAGCGCTACCGGCAGGATGGCTGGGTCGAGCATGGCCGTGCCCGCAGTTGCGATACCGAAGGGCAGGGCGATGACGGCAGCCACCGATACACCCAGCGCGGTGATATGGGGCCCGCCGCCGGTCCCCGCGCGCTGGCCGAAGATGATGTAGCCGGCCCAGCAGGCACCCGCTGCGAGGGCGAGCAGCACGCCTGACATGCCGATCTCCCCATCAGCCTGGCCCAGCGGCAACAGCAGGGCAAGGCCGGCCACCGCCAGCACGATCCAGGCGAAGTCGAGCGGCTTGCGCGAGCCGGCCAATGCCACTGCCAGCGGCCCGGTGAATTCGAGCGCCACAGCGACACCCAGCGGGATGGTCGCGAGGGCCGCATAGAAGAACAGGTTCATCGCGCCCATGACGGCGCCATAGGCCAGCACAGCGCGCCATTGCCCGGTGGTGAGCTTTTGCCGCCACGGCTGGAAGATGACCAGCAGGACTATGGCGGCCAGCGTCAGCCGCAACGTCGTCGCGCCGGCGGCGCCGACCAGCGGAAACAGCCCCTTGGCGAAGGACGCGCCGGTCTGGGTGAACACCATGCCCAGGGTGACGAGCGCGACGGAAAGAACGACGGATTGCGGCCGCAAGACAGGGCTTTCGGAAGAGACGGCGCGGTTTAGCAGGGTTCGCCTGATGGTGCCACCATCACTTCCCAAGGCGGTTCCAGATTGACCCGACTCTGAATGCCCTTTAGCGCTATCGCGCTGGAACAAAGGAGGAATGTCGATGGAATACCGTTATCTGGGTCGCTCGGGCCTCAAGGTCTCCGTCCTGACCATGGGCACCATGACATTCGGTGGCTCCGAGAAGGTCGGCCATACCCCGCAGGCCGATGCCACACGGCAGATCGACATGTGCCTCGAAGCCGGCATCAACCTGCTCGACACCGCCAATGTCTACAATGCCGGCGTCTCCGAAGAGATGATCGGGGTCGCGCTGGCCGAGAATGGCCGTCGCAGCAAGACGCTGGTCGCCACCAAGGTCCGCTTCAAGATGGGCGAGGGCCCCAACGATATCGGCCTCTCCCGCCACCACATCATCGAGCAGTGCAAGGCCAGCCTCAAGCGGCTCAAGACCGATGTCATCGACCTCTACCAGGTGCATGAATGGGACGGGCAGACGCCCATCGAGGAAACCATGGAAGCGCTCGATACGCTCGTGCGCCATGGTCACGTCCGCTATATCGGCTGTTCCAATTATTCGGGCTGGCATATCAGCAAGGCGCTCGCCGCCGCCGGGGCGCGGCAGGGCGAGCGCTTCATTTCCCAGCAGATTCACTACACGCTGCACTCGCGCGAAGCCGAATATGAACTGGTGCCTGTTAGCCAGGACCAGGGGATGGGCATTCTCATCTGGTCGCCGCTTGCGGGCGGGCTGCTCTCGGGCAAGTATCGCCGCGACGGCGGACCCAAATCGGGCCGCCATGTCGGGGGCTTCCGCGAACCGCCGGTCTATGACTGGGAAAAGCTCTACGACATCATCGACGTCATCGTCGCCGTGGCCGACGAGCGCGGCGTTTCTGGCGCGCAGGTGGCACTGTCCTGGCTGCTCGGCCGGCCGGGCGTCACCTCCGTCATCATCGGCGGGCGCAGCGACGCGCAGTTCCAGGACAACCTGGCGGCCGCCGAGTTCAAGCTCAGTGCCGAGGAGCGTGGCCGGCTCGATGCGGTCAGCCAGCCGCCTCTGGTCTATCCCTACTGGCACCAGTCCTTCACCGCGCAGGATCGGCTGGGCAAGATCGACCTCGACCTGATCGCGCCCTATGCCGAGGAGTTCAAGCGTGGCTGATTTTCTGTTCGAGCCCTATGCCCCGGTCTCCATCCCGATCGCGCGAGGCGGGCTGTTCGCCGTGCGCCGCGTCTACTGCGTCGGCCGCAACTATGCCGAGCATATTGTGGAAATGGGCAACGATACGCGCGATCCGCCCTTCTTCTTCGGCAAGCCGGCCGACGCCATCGTGGTGGGCGGTGCGACTGTCCCCTATCCGCCGCAGACCCAGGATTTCCACCACGAGATCGAACTGGTCGTCGCCATCGGCAAGGACGGGGCCGATATCGCCGCCGCCGACGCGCTGGACCATGTCTATGGCTACGCCGCCGGACTCGACATGACTCGCCGCGACCTGCAGGCTACCGCAAAGAAGGCCGGACGCCCTTGGGAAATGGCCAAGAGCTTCGACTTTTCCGCCCCTATCGGCACTATCGAGCCCGCCAGCAGTATTGGCCATCCCGACAAGGGCACCATTACGCTTTCGGTCAACGGCGTCGAGCGGCAACGTGGAGATCTGGCCGACCAGATCTGGAATGTCAGTGACACCATCGCCTATCTCAGCGGCTTCGTGGCACTCAAGGCCGGCGATATCATCATGACCGGCACGCCGGCCGGCGTTAGTGCCGTGGTGCGCGGCGATGTGCTCGAAGGCGCCATTGCCGGCGTTGGCACGGTCAGGACCAGGATCGCCTGATGCCCGTCTGGTCACCCCAGCAGGATGCGGCGTTGATCGCCGTGTCCAATTGGCTCAAGGACAAGAACGGGCCGCAGGTGTTCCGCCTGTTCGGCTGGGCCGGCACCGGCAAGTCGACGCTGGCGGTGCATCTGGCGCAGGATGTGCGGTCAGTCAAATACGCCGCCTTCACTGGCAAGGCGGCCCTCGTCATGCGCAAGCGCGGCTGCAAGGGCGCCCAGACCATCCATAGCCTGATCTATACGTTGGTCAGCGAGAAGGAAGGCGAGCCGCGCTTCGTTCTCGACGACGAAAGCCCAGCCGCCGATGCCGACCTCATCGTCATCGACGAGGTGTCGATGGTCGATGAGCAGCTGGGCAAGGATCTGTTGAGTTTTGGGGTGAAGGTGCTGGTGCTGGGTGATCCGTTCCAGCTGCCGCCGGTGCAGGGCGCCGGTTTCTTTACCGCCGACGAGCCCGATATCATGCTGACGGAAATCCACCGGCAGGCGGCTGACAATCCCATCATTCACCTCTCTATGCAGGTGCGCGAGGGCGGCTTTCTCGAGCGCGGCTCCTACGGCGAATCCATCGTGGTGGGCCGCGACAATGTCGATCGCAATGCGGTGCTTGAGGCCGACCAGGTGCTGGTCGGTCGCAACAAGACGCGGCTGCAGTACAATGATCGCTTGCGCGAACTGAAGGGTCTGCCGTTCCATGAGCCGGTACTGGGTGACCGGATGGTGTGCCTGCGCAACAATCCGCGCAAGAAGCTGCTCAACGGGCAGATCTGGATGGTCACCGAAGCGACCAGGCGGAGCAATGGAAAATGGAGCCTCCTGCTGGGCGCCGACGAGGGCGAGGGCGAGGCCAAGGTCTTGACGCACAAGGCGTTCTTCTCGGGCGAGGAGGATGCCATGAGTTGGCCGGAGCGCCGGCAGTTCGATGAGTTCACCTTCGGTTACTGTCTGACGGTCCACAAGGCCCAGGGCAGCCAGTGGGACAATGTCTACCTGTTCGACGAGAGCTTCGTGTTCCGCGAGGAGCGCGCGCGCTGGCTCTATACCGGCATCACCCGCGCCGCAGAAAAGATCACGGTCGTCTCGTGACCCTGCTCCAGGTCCGGCACGAGACTGTCTACCGCTATGCTCGACCGGTGCAGTTCGGCGAGCACCGCATGCTGGTGCGGCCGCGCGACAGCATGGAGCAGACGCTCGAGAGCTTCGGCCTTGCTATAAGGCCAAAGCCAGCCACGCTGCGCTGGATTCATGATGTGTTCGGCAACGGCATCGCCATTGCCACATTCGAGGAGCCCGGCGAGGAACTGCGCTTCGTCGCGACCATGGTGCTCGAGCATACGCCGGAGTTGACGCCCGCCTTCGAGATCGAGGCGCGGGCCAAGACCTATCCCTTCGATTATGGCGATGTCGACGCGATCGACCTTGCGCCGACCTTGCGCCGGCAATTCCCAGAAGAAGCCGAGGTCAATGCCTGGGCAAGGCGGTTCCTCAATCCGCGCGGGGTGACCAATACCGGCCACCTGCTCGCCACCATGACCATGGCCATCAAGGAAAGCTTCACCTATCTCCGCCGCCCCGATCCGGGCACGCAGCGCCCGTCGATGACGCTGGCCAGCCGTGCCGGCACCTGTCGCGACTTTGCCCTCCTGATGATCGAAGCGGCGCGCTCGCTGGGCCTCGCGGCCCGCTTCGTCACCGGCTATCTCTATTCGCCCGCCCGCGACGGCGACCATCGCGGCGGTGGCGCCACCCACGCCTGGTGCCAGGTGTTCCTGCCCGGCGCCGGCTGGGTCGAGTTCGATCCCACCAACGGCATTATCGGTACCCGCGACCTGATCCGTGTCGGCGTCGCCCGCGAACCACGCCAGGCCATCCCGATCTCGGGCACCTTCATCGGCAAGAAGGAAGACTATCTGGGCATGAGCGTGGAAGTGGTGGTGGAGCGCGTTGTCAGCCTGCAGGACGGGATGGGGTAGGGCGGGTTTATCGCCGCACGTACCGAACGGCACCTCACCGCCTCGACGGGGGAGGTTGGGAGGGGGTGATGGGAGCCCCGATATCCTGGCCCTCGCCGCCCACCCTTGATCCCTCCCTGCAAGGGGGATCGTGTCGGCTGAAACATCAGTCCTAGTCCCGCGTCACGCTCACCGCGTCTGTCGTCCATTGCTCGTTGGTATCGCCATCGATGGCCTTGCTCCACACCGTGATCGGCAGCGGATTGACCCGGCCATAGATGGTGGCGAAGGCCGTATCGGCGGCGTCGCGGCCGCAGCCGATGCGCACCATGCCGTCCAGAGCGGCCATGCGCGTCGGGTCGAACAGATACCAGCGATCGCCGAGGTAGGCCTCGAATACGGCGTGGAAGTCCTGCGGTTCGAGCTGCCAGGCATAGCAGGAGACGAAACGGGCGGGGATGCCGAGCGCGCGACAGAAGGTGATGCCCAGATGGGCAAAGTCGCGGCACACCCCGGCGCGCAGCGAGAACGTGTCGGCCGCCGTGGTTGTGGTGTCGCTGGTGCCGAACAGGTAATCGACCTCGCTGTTGATCCAGTTGCAGATCTCCACCACGCGCCCAAAACCCGGCGCCACATTGCCGAACTGCCTCGTGGCAAAGCGTGCCAGCTGGTCGGAGGGGCAGTAGCGCGATGGATTGAGGAAGGGCAGCGTATCGAGGGGCAGGGTGGCGATCGGCACTTCGCCGATTATGGCAGGGGCCTTGTGCAGCGCGTCGAGTTCGATCTCGGCCGAATAGCGCAGTTCAACCAGTCCCTCCGGCACGGTCAGCCGCAGGTAGCGGTTGCCGCTCTCCTCGGAGGTTTTCTCATCGGCAGGGTGGTTGGGCGTGATGGTCAGCTGTTCGCTCAGCACGCGTTGGCGCCCGCCTCGCATGGCCTCGATGTTGAAGATCAGCGTTGCCGCCTCGGCGACCTCGTAACCGATCTCGCATCCTACTGAAAATCGCATGACGTCTCCCCGTTTGCCCGCCGTCAATCCCTGCCAGCGCGGGAGGTTCCGGCGGGGTGTCCTGATTTACGCTGCCTCTAACGTCATAACAAAGACAAACTCGGACCGCTGCATCTGATGCCGTGAAGTCTTTTCGCCAAGTAGGCCAAATTGCTGATGTTTCAGACATCGGCTGCGCTTGCGCATCGCCTGTCGATACCCCATCTTGGCAATAGAGATTTCCAAATCAAATATCAGGCCTAACCAACGGCGGAGGCACCATGCACCACGACACCCCCCTGATCTCAACGATCGTCGCGGGTCTGGTGCTGGCCTTTATCTTTGGCATGATCGCCAATCGTTTCAGGATGCCCCCTTTGGTGGGTTACCTGTTCGCCGGTATCCTGGTGGGGCCGCATACGCCCGGCTTCGTGGCAGATCAGGCCCTGGGCGCCGAACTGGCCGAGCTCGGCGTGATCCTGCTGATGTTCGGGGTGGGCCTCCATTTCTCGCTCAAGGATCTGATGAGCGTCCGCGCGCTGGCCATTCCGGGCGCCATCGTGCAGATCGCCTTCGCCACCCTGCTCGGCCTCGGCCTGGCGCTGCTGTTGGGCTGGGACATCGGGGCCGGCCTGCTCTTTGGCCTCGCGCTATCGGTCGCCTCTACCGTGGTGCTGCTCAAGGCGTTGCAGGACAAGCGCCTGATCGAAACCGAACGCGGGCGTATCGCCGTCGGCTGGCTCATCGTGGAAGACCTCGCCATGGTGCTGGCGCTGGTGCTGATCCCAGCCATTGCCGGCCTCTACGGTGCCGATACCGGCGTGCATGATCCATTCGTCTCCTTCGTCGAACGGCTGATCGGCGGCTCGGTCGGTATCTGGGGCGTTCTCGGCCTCACCATCGTCAAGGTTGCCGCCTTTGTCGGCTTCATGCTGGTCGTGGGTCGGCGCATCATTCCGTGGGGGCTGCATGCCACCGCCCATACCGGTTCGCGCGAGCTGTTCCGGCTGGCCGTGCTGGCCATTGCGCTGGGTGTGGCGCTGGGTTCTGCTGTGCTGTTCGGTGTTTCGCTCGCGCTGGGTGCGTTCTTTGCCGGCATGATCCTTTCGGAGAGCGAGCTGTCGCATCGCGCCGCGCAGGAAACGCTGCCGCTGCGCGACGCCTTTGCCGTGCTGTTCTTCGTGTCGGTCGGCATGCTGTTCGACCCCTCGATCATCATCACCAATCCGCTGCCGGTCATTGCGACGGTGTTCATCATCGTCATCGGCAAATCGGCGGCGGCCTTTGCTATCGTGCTGCTGTTCCGGCGGCCAGTGGCCACGGCGCTGACCATTTCCGCCTCGCTTGCGCAGATCGGCGAGTTCTCCTTCATTCTCGCCAGCATGGGCGTCGGCCTCGCCATCCTGCCGCCCGAAGGGCAGGACCTGATCCTGGCCGGTGCGCTCATTTCCATCGTGCTCAATCCGGTGGTGTTCTGGGTTGTCGATCTGGTCAAGCCCCGCTTCGAGGCCAAGGCCGCCCAGCGCAAGGCCGAGCAGGCCGACCGTGATGGCGTCCGCATCGAGCCCACCGAGACCACCCGGGCGGCCGAAGGTCCGATCACCACCGACATGCCCAGCGAGGGCGCGATCGATCGAGGCGCTCCCGGCGCCGACGACGACACGGGCGAGCCATCGCGCCAGGTCGGCCACACCGTATTGGTGGGCTTCGGCCAGGTGGGCCGCATCGTTGCCGCCGGTATCAAGGCGGATGGCGGCGGGCTCGTGGTGATCGAGGATTCCGATCATGACGTCGCGGCGGCGCGGGCCGAGCATCTGGAAGTGGTGTTCGGCAATGCCGCCAGCGAGGACGTGCTGAAGCTGGCCAACCTGCCGCAGGCGCGCAACCTGCTGATCGCCATTTCCAACGGCTTCGAGGCCGGTTCTGTCTGCGAATCCGGCCGCAAGCTCAATGCGGGGATTTCCATTATCGCCCGCGCCTATTCGGAGGAAGAAGAGTCGTTCCTGCGCGGGCTGGGCGCTACCACGGTGATCCGGGGTGAACGCGAGATCGGCAAAGGCATCCTGGCATTCCTCCGTGGTGCAGGCGCAACGGCAGTGGCCGAAGAGCCCAAGCTGCCGGTGATCGAGAACCTGCTCGAAAGGGCCGCGGCTAACCCTGCCGCTGCCACGATGGTCGCCGCAGTGGCTGCGCCCGAAACGCCAATAGAAGCCGGGCCGGATGTGGCTGAAATATCGGTCGAACCAGACGCGCCAGCAGAGTCCGATGTTGCCATTGAACCCGAAGTGCCCGTTGATCTCGAAGAGCCCGCCCAGCCCGAGTCCGTAGCGGTGTCGGATGCCCCGGTCGAACCGGTCGATCCCGTGATCATCGAGGCGGTCGAGGCCACGCCTGCCGCGGCGTCGGTCATCATACTGTCGGGTCCGGTGGCCGAGCCGGAGCCACCTGCCGCCACGCTTGAATCGGTTGCCGCGACGCCATCCGTCGGCGAAGCCCCCGCAGCGATCGACGAAGTCGTGGTCCCGGCGCCTGCCGAGCCGCTGTCCGAAACCGCTGCCGAGATCGAAGCTGAAACGGCGGCCGAAGCCGAGGCGGTGATCGAAGCCGAAACGGAAGCCGAGGCCGAGGCTGAAACCAGCGAGGGTGGCATAGCGCCACCGGAGCCCGATGCCGAAACCAAGGAGGCGCCGATCGTGCCGCTGGTGGTCCCGGAGCCCAAAACCTAGCCTCTTGTCAAAGGCTTAAACGCGGGCGCATAGAGTTTCCAATCGAGTTCGGCGCACCATGCGGGCGCGCCGGGAGTATGTTGGGCAGATGATTTCGCAAAAAGCCAAATATGCCTTGCGCGCGCTGGTGTCCCTCGCCCGGACCGGACGCGGCGAGACCATGATGATCGGCGAGATTTCCAAGGAACAGGCGATCCCCAAGAAATTCCTCGAGCAGATCCTGCTCGAGCTCAAGCGCGCCGGGTTCGTCGCCAGCCGCCGCGGCCGCTCGGGTGGCTATGAACTGCTGCGGGCGCCCGAGCAGATCATGTTCGGAGAAGTGCTGCGGCTGATCGATGGCCCCATCGCCCCGCTGCCCTGCCTTTCCAAGATCGCCTACAAGAAATGCGCCGATTGCCGCGACGAGGCGAGCTGCGAAATTCGCCACGTCTTCGAGCGGGTGACGCTGGCCACGCGAGAGGTGCTCGATAGCACGACGCTGGCGGATTCCCTGCGGCTCGAAGACATTCCGGTTTAGCCCCTTCACCCCTCCGGGGTGAAGGCTCTAGCCGAAGACCACCGTCTTTTTTCCATTCAGCATCACCCGGCTCTCGAGGTGTAGCTTCACCGCCCGAGCCAGCACGCGGCTCTCGATGTCGCGGCCGGCGGCGACCAGGTCGTCCGGGCTCATGGCATGGGTGACCCGTGCGGTTTCCTGCTCGATGATCGGGCCTTCGTCGAGGTCGGGGGTCACGTAATGGGCGGTGGCGCCGATGATCTTGACGCCGCGCTCATGGGCCTGGTGATAGGGCTTGGCGCCCTTGAAGCTGGGCAGGAACGAGTGATGGATGTTGATCACCTGTCCGAACAGCCGGGTCGAGAGGTTGTCTGATAGCACCTGCATGTAGCGCGCCAGCACCACGAGATCGGCGCCGGTCTGCTGAATCAGCGCCAGCACCTGTTCCTCCTGCGCCGCCTTGTTATCCTTGGCCACCGGCAGCAGGTGGAAGGGGATGCCGGCATCCTCGGCGATCTTGCTTGTGTCGTCATGGTTGGAGATGACCGCCGCGACTTCCGCATCGAGCCAGCCGACCCTGATCTGGTAGAGCAGGTGCAGCAGGGTATGGTCGAACTTGGAGACCATGATGACGATGCGCTTCCTGCGGCTTTCCTCGCTCAGCGCGGTCTTCATCGAAAAGCGCTCGATCGGTGCCTTCAGCGCCCGCTCTATGGCTGCCCGGCCGACGCCCTCGGGCGCGGCGAAGGCCAGGCGCATGAAGAAACGGTCGGTCTCGCGATCCCAGAACTGGTTGGATTCGGCGATATTGGCGCCCAGGGCCGCCAACTCGGTAGTAATCGCCGCGACAATGCCGGGACGATCGGCGCAGGAAAGGGTCAGGACGAAATTGGCCGAGGACATTGCGGGCTCCAACAAATCTGGCCAGCGGTATCAATGGCTTGAGGCGTCCCGTCAAGGGCAAGCAAAAAGGGCCACTCCTTGCGGAGCGGCCCTTCCTGAGTTTCGGCAAATAGAGCGCCATGCGCTCTAGTTCTCGAATGTTGCGTCGGGCTTGCCGACGCTTGTGGTCTTAGAAGGAGCTGCTAGCCGAGTGACTCCCGAACCAGCACCAAAAATCCAAAACCTTCTTCGAGCGCCGTAATCTCATAAGACATTGGATCACCTCCTTCACGTTGGTTGAACATGACGCGAGCATGACATGTTTTTCGCGTCTGTCCAGTCACGGTTTCCAGAGGCCTAGGCCCGCGCCTTTTTCGGGCGAGCCCGCAGTTGCAGGATAGTGGCGCCTAGCACGCCGAGGGCCACCATGCCGATGATGATGGTGGCGAGCGCATTGACGTCCGGCGAGACGCCCAGTTTGACCTTACTGAAGATCACCATGGGCAGGGTCGACGAGCCGGGGCCGGAGACGAAGCTGGCGATGACCAGATCGTCGAGCGACAGGGTGAAGCCCAGCAGCCAGCCGGACACCAAAGCCGGCGCGATGATGGGCAGGGTGATGTCGAAGAAGGTGCGGAGGGGCGAGGCGCCCAGGTCCATGGCCGCCTCTTCGAGACTGCGGTCGAAATCGCTGAGGCGCGACTGCACGACGACGCAGACATAGGCGGTGCAGAAGGTGGCGTGGGCGATGACGATGGTCAGCATGCCGCGGCCACGGGGCCAGCCCAGCGTCGATTCCATGGCCACGAACAGCAGCAGTAGCGCCAGGCCGGTGATCACGTCGGGCATCACCAGCGGGGCCGAGACCATGCCGGAGAACAGCGTTCGGCCCTTGAAGCGGCGGAAGCGCACCAGCGCGACGGCGGCGAGCGTGCCCAGCACCAGGGCAATGGAGGCACTGAGCGCCGCGATCTGCAGGCTCAGCCAGGCGGCGCCGAGCAATTGCGGGTCGCTCAGCAACTCGCCATACCACTTGGTCGAAAAGCCAGACCAGACGGTGACGAGGCTCGATTCATTGAACGAGAAGACCACCAGCGAAACGATGGGCGCGTAGAGGAAGGCGAAGCCGAGCGACGCCGCAATGGGAAGGAACCAGCCGCGGCGCATGCTACTTCTCCACTACGGCGCTCTGGGCGCGTTGCAACAGCATGATGGGCACGACGACCACGACCAGCATGGCCATGGCCACCGCAGCGGCGCGTGGCCAGTTGGTGTTGGTGAAGAACTCGTCCCACAGCACGCGGCCGATCATCAGCGTGCCGGGGCCGCCGAGCAGCGAGGGAATGACGAATTCGCCGATGGCGGGAATGAAGACCAGCATCGAGCCGGCAATGATGCCCGGCATGGAGAGCGGCAAAGTCACTGAGAGGAAGGTGCGCGCCGGGCGGGCTCCGAGATCGGCCGAGGCCTCGAACAGCGAGACGTCGAGCTTCACGAGCGTCGTATAGAGCGGCAGGATCATGAAGGGCAGGTAAGTGTAGACGATGCCGACATAGACGGCGAAATCGGTCTGCATCATCACCAGCGGCTCGATGCCGAAAAGGCCCAGGAACTGGTTGATCACGCCATTGCCCCGCATGAAGCCGGTCAGCGCATAGACGCGCAGCAGGAACGAGGTGAAGAAGGGCAGGATCACCAGCATCAGCAGGATATTGCGCCAGCGGTCGGGTGACCGGGCGATGGCATAGGCCATGGGATAGCCGATGAAGAGCGTGATGATGGTGGCGATGGCGGCGATACGGATCGAGCTCAGATAGGCGGCGACATAGAGGTTGTCGGTGAAGAGGCGGATGTAGTTGGAGAGATGCAGCGTCAGCTGCACCGTGCCTTCTTCGGTCGACAGCAAAGCCGAATAAGGCGGGCGGCCGAACTGCTTGGTGGCCAGCGAAATGCCGAACACCACCGCCAGCGGGATGAGGAAGAACACCAGCAGCCACAGTACCGGCGCGAACAACACCAGCACGCGGCCGGAAATACCAACCTTGGCGAGGCGCCGCTCCACTGCGTTCCACGGGCGCAGGCGGCGCGGCGGCGGAATGGTGGGTTCGTGGTTCGTGGTCATACCGTCAGCACCGATCCGGCATTGTCGGCCCAGGACACATAGACCACTTCATCCCAGGTGATGGCATCGGGGTTGCCACGGAACGAGTTGGTCTGGCTGACGCGGACGGGCTTTCCGCTGTCGAGCACCACCTGATAAAGGCTCATGTCCCCGAGATAGGCGATGTCTTCCACCACGCCCTTGGTCACATTGGCGCCGAACTGGCCTTCCGGCTTGTCGCGGCTCACATGCATCTTTTCGGGGCGAATGGCCCACCACAGGATCTGGTCGGGGGCGCAATCGACGCCGTGGCCCACGTAGATGTCGCAGCCCAGTTCCGCCGAGCGAATGCGGACGTGATCGGGCTCGTCCTCGGTCACCACGCCCTCGACCATATTGGCAGAACCGATGAAATTGGCGACGAACTTGGAATTGGGGAATTCGTAGATATCGGTGGGCTCGCCGATCATGGCGATTTCACCCTGGTTCATCACCCCGATGCGGGTGGCCAGCGTCATAGCTTCTTCCTGGTCGTGGGTCACCACGATGAAGGTCACGCCAAGGCTTTCCTGGATCTTGACCAGCTCGAACTGGGTTTCCTCGCGCAGCTTCTTGTCGAGCGCGCCGAGCGGCTCGTCCAGCAGCAACAGCTTGGGCCGCTTGGCAAGGGCGCGGGCGAGGGCAACGCGCTGGCGCTGGCCGCCGGACAGTTGGTGCGGCCTGCGCTTGCCGTAGTCCTGCAGCTTGACGAGGCTCAGGAGTTCCGCGACGCGGTCGGAGATTTCGCCCTTGGGCATGTGGTCGCGCTTGAGGCCATAGGCGATGTTCTGCTCCACATTCATGTGCGGGAACAGCGCGTAGGACTGGAACATCATGTTGACGGGGCGGTTATAGGGCGCCACCTGCGTCATGTCCTGGCCGTCGATTTCGATAGTGCCCGAAGTCGGCTGCTCGAAGCCGGCCAGCATGCGCAGCAGCGTCGACTTGCCCGAGCCCGAACCACCGAGCAGGCAGAACAGTTCGGACTTGTAGATATCGAGTGACACGTCATGCACGGCCGAGACATCACCGAATTTCTTGGTGACGTTCTTGATGCGCACAAACGGCTTTGCCTTCGGGTCGCGCCAGGGGCGGGTGTCGATGGCGAGTTGCGGCTTCTTGGCCATGGCGAACCCTTGAAAGCTGAAGGGGCGGCTGGTGCCGCCCCCCGGGATGATCGTCCTACTGACCGGTTTTGATGCGGGTCCAGGTGCGGGTCAAGACTTCTTCGAAGGCCGGGTCATGCGCACCCATGACGAAGGCTTTGGCGATGGTCTCGGCCGGAGCATAGATGCCCGGATTGGACTTCACTTCCTCATCGACGAACTCGGTCGCAGCCAGGTTGGGGTTGGCATAGAACACGTAGTTGGTGATCGCGGCCACGACTTCGGGGCGCAGGATATAGTCGATGAACTTGTGCGCGTTTTCCGGATGCGGGGCATCGACCGGGATGGCAAGGAAGTCGAACAGGGTCGCGGCGCCTTCCTTGGGGATCACATACTGCACCTCGACGCCCTGGCCGGCTGCCGCTGCGGCGTCGGCGGCAATGAAGATGTCGCCCGAATAGCCCAAAGCCACGCAGGTTTCGCCATTGGCCAAGTCATCGATATACTGGCTCGAGTGGAAGTAGCGGATGAAGGGCTTGACCGAGTTGAGCAGCGCCTCGGCCTTGGCCAGGTCTTCCTCGCTCTCCGAATTGGCGTCGAGGCCAAGATAATTCAGGGCAATGCCGGTGACTTCGGAGGGGCTGTCGAGCAGGCTGATGCCGCAGGCAGCAAGCTTCTCGGCAAATTCGGGCTTGAAGATCAGGTCCCAGCTATCGGTGGGCGCATCGGCGCCCAGAATCTCGGTGACCTTGGCGACATTATAGCCATAGCCGATGGTGTTGATCATGTAGGGCACGGCGTGGGCATTGTCCGGGTCCTGGGCAGCGGCGGTGGCCATCACGGCAGGGTCGAGATTGCCCAGGTTGGTCAGCTTGGACTTGTCGAGCGGCAGGATGAGGCCGGCCTGGATCTGGCGCTCGAGGAAGTTGCCTGATGGCACCACGATGTCGTAGCCGGAATTGCCGGCCAGCAGCTTGGCATCGACGATCTCGTTATTGTCGTAGACGTCGTAGTTGACCTTGATGCCGGTCTCCGCCTCGAAATTGGCGATGGTGTCCTCGGCAATGTAGTCGGACCAGTTGTAGACATTGAGCACGGCTTCTTCCTGGGCCAGCGCGGGGCTGGCGACCATGAGGACGCCAAGGGCAAGTGCGAGCGACTTGTTCATCTTCGATTGAGCTCCTGTTCGATTGTTTGGTCTTTTTGTATTACGGCGCAGCATGGGCCCGAAGGCGCGGACGGGTCAGTCCCGGGCGCTCATCTCAGAGTACCCGGATGGTCATATCCGGTCTGGCATGCTGGTACGGAAACAGAGCGCTCGGAAGCGCTGGGCAAATCAGCTGGACCTGGCCCGGAGCCGGGCGCGTATCGATCGACGCTCGAAGCGCGATCAACATGGATCGTCTGCAGCGGAGTGCCCTTTCCACGCTGGAGTTTAGGAGGGCAACCTAGTGCCAAATCGAGGGGGCGACAAGCACTTGGCGGCAAGATTTATGCCCCGATTCCGTGGGGGTTGACGCCTTGGCGCAACAAGGCGCAAAACCCGCGGCAACAGCGGCCGGCATGGCCCCCCCGACCTGCAGAAGTGAGTGATCCGATGAGCGCCAAGGCCTACCTTTCCGTCAGCCCCGAGGTGAAGAAGGCGCTGGCATCCGGCAAGCCCGTGGTGGCGCTGGAATCGACCATCATCACCCATGGCATGCCCTACCCACAAAACCTTGAGATGGCCAACAATGTCGAGGCGGTGATCCGCAAGCACGGCGCGGTGCCGGCCACCATCGCCATCATGGATGGTCGTTTCTGCGTCGGCGTTTCGGGTGAGGATCTGGAGCGCCTGGCGCTCGAAGGCGGCAAGGCGGCCAAGGCCAGCCGCCGCGACGTCGCTTCGCTGCTGGTCAAGGGCGAGATTGCCGGCACTACTGTTGCCACGACTATGCAGATCGCGGCCCTGGCAGGCATCCATGTCTTTGCCACCGGCGGCATTGGCGGGGTGCATCGCGGCGCCGAGGAGACCTTCGACATTTCCGCCGACCTCGAAGAGCTGGGCCGTACCCCAGTGTGCGTGGTCTGCGCCGGCGCCAAGTCGATCCTCGATATAGGCAAGACGCTCGAAGTTCTCGAGACCAATGGCGTGCCGGTGCTGGGCTATGGCACCGACGACTTCCCGGCCTTCTGGGCGCGCAAGAGCGGCCACAAGGTCGATCACCGCTTCGATGACGTGGCCGACATTGCCCGCGTCGTCGCCATGCAGATCGATCTGGGACTTGGCGGCGTGCTGGTCGCCAACCCGATCCCGGAAGCCGACGCGCTCGACCCGTCAGCCATCGAGGGCCGCATTGCCGAGGCTATCAGAGGCGCCGAGCAGGAAGGCGTGTCGCGCAAGGAGCTCACCCCGTTCCTGCTCAAGCGCATCTTCGAGCTTACCGATGGCAAGTCGCTTGTCTCCAACATCGCGCTGGTCGAAAACAATGCCAAGGTCGCGGCGCAGATCGCCGTCGCCATGGCCGCCCGCGCCTCGAGCAAGCCGGCAGTCCGCCGCGCATGAGCCGGAGGGTCCTCGTCGTCGGCGACGTGATGACCGACGTCATCGTGGTGCCCGAGGGGCCTATCGTAAAGGGCAGCGACCGCCGTGCCACCGTCCGTAGCCGCCCCGGCGGCTCAGGCGCCAACCAGGCGGTGTGGCTGGGCGCCATGGGTGCCCAGGTGCTGTTCGCCGCCCGGGTCGGCGCCACCGACAAGGCCATGTACGAGAACTATTTCCGTGGGCTCGGCGTCGTGCCCGTGCTGGCGGGCGACCGCGAACAACCCTCGGGTGTGCTGGTGACCATCGTCGATCCCGATGGCGAGCGCAGCTTCCTCACCGATCGCGGGGCCAATCTCAATCTGTCACCCGACGATCTGCCGGTGAGCCTGCTCGACGATATCGGCATGGTGATGGTCTCGGGCTACAGCTTCTTTGCTCCTGGCCCGCGTGCCGCGGTGCAGACGCTGTTCGCCGCCGCAAGGGCGCGAGGCATTGCCGTGGCCGTCGATCCGGCTTCTGTCGGTTTTCTCGTCGAAGTCGGTGCCAGCCAATTCCTCGACTGGACCGACGGGGCGGACTGGATCTTTGCCAATGAAAGCGAAGCCGAGGCGCTGACCGGGGTCACTGGCTGCGAGGCGCAGATGCAGGCGCTGGGCGAGCGCTTCCAAACCGTGCTGATCAAGCGCGGGCGGCTGGGTGCCTGCATTGGTGGGCGGAACGGCGTCCGCATCATGCTGCCGGCGCCTGAAGTGAGCGTGGTTGATACGACTGGCGCAGGCGATGCCTTTGCCGCCGGTTTCATCGCGGCACGGTTGGCCGGGGATGATGATGCCACGGCGCTGGGCAAGGGCATCGCGGCGGGGGCAAAGGCGGTGCAGTCGATCGGCGGGCAGCCGTCGGCCGCCTGATACCTTACACTGCAGCATCCGCTGCAAAAACTTATCCCCGCGCTCATCACCTCCGGCATACTTCCCCCGTTGCCCACGTCAGAGCCCAGTCATGACGAGTGATGGTCGTGGGGATAGCCGGAGGAGGAGGGGTCGCCTTCCTTGTGCGGGTTGGAAACTCGGCAGCCGCGCCTGCAATAATGGTAGCGCCTGAACCGGACCTGTTAGAAAACCCGGCATGGTGGCGAGGCAATTGCCTCAAAACTAAACTATTGATCGAGGCAAGCGCCTCGCCACCATCGCTCTACCCATGAGCGAACCCCGACGACACGACAACCGCATCACAGGCGGCGCTTGCGCACGTCCAAAGTCGGAGTCGACAGCGCGAAAAACTCGCGCTACACATCACGCCATGATCCGTTCCGTCGCCACCGTTTCGTTTTGGTTTAGCTATCCGCTCCCGGCGGAGGCTACCGCGCGCTTGATCTGATCTCACAAAGATACGACCAAACCCGAAGCCAGCCGCCCCACCCGAGGCGGCTTTTTTGTTGGCCGCCTCCGAAAAAATTCCGAGGAGACCACCAAGTGCTCAAGTCCACCGACGACCTTCGCATTACCGAAATCAAACCGCTGACCACCCCGATCGAGGTGATGCGCCAGCATCCGCGCACCGATGCCGCCACCCGCACCGTGCTCAGCGCCCGCCACGCCTTCCACAATATCCTCGCTGGCAATGACGACCGCCTCGCTGTCGTCGTCGGCCCCTGTTCCATCCACGATCCCGCCGCGGCGCTGGACTATGCGAAGCGCCTCGTCGCCCTGCGTTCGTCCCTTGGCGACCGGCTCGAGATCATCATGCGCGTCTATTTCGAGAAGCCCCGCACCACCGTCGGCTGGAAGGGCCTCATCAACGATCCCAACCTCGATGGCAGCTTCGACATCGATGCGGGTCTGCACACCGCCCGCGCCTTGCTGCTTGATGTGGCCAATCTCGGCCTGCCGGCCGCCTGCGAATTCCTCGACATGACCACTCCGCAATACATCGCGGACCTGGTGAGCTGGGCCGCCATCGGCGCCCGCACCACCGAAAGCCAGATTCACCGCGAACTCGCCTCGGGCCTCTCCTGCCCGGTCGGCTTCAAGAACGGCACCGATGGCAACGTCAAGATCGCCCTCGATGCGGTGAGCTCGGCCAGCCAGCCGCACCATTTCCTCGCCGTCACCAAGGATGGCCGCTCGGCTATCGCTGCCACCACGGGCAACGAGGACTGCCACATCATCCTGCGCGGCGGCAAAACCACCAATTACGACGCAGCAAGCGTCGATGCCGCTTCCACCGCAGCAAAAAAGTCCGGTCTCCCGCCAGTCATCATGATCGACGCCAGCCACGCCAACTCGTCCAAGAACCCGGAAAACCAGCCTCTGGTCCTGTCAGATATCGGCGCCCAGATGGCATCCGGCGACCGCCGCATCATCGGCGTCATGGTCGAATCCAACCTCGTCGCCGGCCGCCAGGACCTCGTCGAAGGCAAATCATTGACCTACGGCCAGTCCATCACCGACGGCTGCATCGATTGGGATACCACGGTTGTTGCACTGGAAGCGCTGGCAGAGGCCGTCACCCAGCGCCGCGCGGCGACAAACCAGCGGGTGGCGTGACCACCAAATATGCAGTCGACACCCTCCCCCTTGCGGGGAGGGGGACGGTTGGACCGGACATCGGAACACCCAAGCTCGCTCCCATCCTCCCCCTGATAGAGAGGAATTCGCCCTGAGCTTCGACTGGCTTTGTGCCACAAGAGTGGAGAGCTACCTCTCTATCAGGGGAGGCCAGGAGGGGTATCCCCCAAGACTCACCTTCGCCGCTCCCCTTGACCCCCTTCCCCCATTCCTGTTCTGTCCCCCCATGGCCAGAAACCCGCTATTCCTCGTCCCAAATCTCATCACCATCGCCCGCATCCTGGCGATCATCCCCATCGTCTGGCTGGTGATGACAGGCGATATCGGCCTGCGCATCGTGGCCCTCATCATCTACGTCATCGCCGCTGCCAGCGATTGGCTCGACGGCTACCTAGCCCGCGCCTGGAACCAGTATTCCCCCTTCGGCCGCATGCTCGATCCCATCGCCGACAAGCTGCTGGTGGGCATTCTCATCGCCGCGCTGGCCTGGGACGGCAGCTTTTCAGGCTGGGACATGATCCCGGCCTGCGCCATCCTGTTCCGCGAATTCTTCATTCCCGGCCTGCGCGAATTCCTCGGCAACATCAAAGTCGTGCTGCCGGTAAGCTGGCTGGCCAAGTGGAAGACCACGATTCAACTGGTCGCCCTCGCCATCGTCCTGCTCGAGCGCATCATTCCTGGCCTCGGCCTCACCAGCGACATTGTGCTCTGGCTCGCCGGCATCCTGACGCTGTGGACTGGCTTCCAGTATCTGCGTGCCAGTTGGCCCCATCTCGTCGAAGACCAGAAATGAAGATCCTCTACTTCGCCTGGCTGCGCGAACGCCTCAATCGCGGCGAGGAAGAGGTATCGCCTCCACCAGAGGTGGTGACGGTCGCCGACCTCATCGACTGGTTAGCCGGCCGCGACGAAGCCTTTGCGCTTGCGGTTGAGAAGCGTGCGCTCATCAAGGCCGCCGTGGATGCCAAACTGGTGAAGCACACCGCCTCGATTGCCGGCGCCCAGGTCATCGCCCTGTTCCCCCCAATGACGGGTGGCTGACATGGCCGTTCGCGTCTCCCCCGCCGCCTTCGATCCCGGCGCCGAGATCAATGCCTTCCTCACAGCCGGCAACGGCGCTGGCGCAGCCGTAACCTTCACCGGCGTCGTCCGCAGCAAACCGGATGATCCGATCACCGCGCTGACGCTGGAATGCTACCCCGAGCTCGCTATCAACCAGCTCACATCAATCGTCGATCAGGCCAGCGCCCGCTTCGGCCTCCTCGCCGCCACGGTGATCCACCGCTATGGCACTCTCGGTCCCGGCGAGCCGATCGTCCAGGTGATGACGCTCTCGCCCCACCGCGAAGCCGCCTTCAAGGGCGCCGAATTCCTGATGGACTACCTCAAGACCGACGCGCCGTTCTGGAAGCAGGAAACCGGCCCCGATGGCACGCATTGGGTCGAGGCAAAGGCCGAGGACGACGTCGCCAGGGCGCGCTGGGAATAACAAAAAAGCCGGGCACTTGGCCCGGCTTTCTCACAATCTGATTCCGCCTATTCCGCGGCGGCGCGCTTGGGCTGCACTTCGGCGCTATACGCATCGATCAGCGTACGGCAGCCCTCGCCCGGTGTAAATTTATACTCCCCGATCTCGCTGACGGGCGTAACCTCGGCAGCCGTACCGGTCAGGAAGCATTCATCGAACTGGCTCAGTTCCTCAGGCAAGATGTGACGCTCGGTCACCGTGAAGCCATTGCGCTTGGCCAGCTCGATCAGCGTCTGGCGGGTAAGCCCGTTGAGGAAGCAGTCCGGGGTCGGCGTGGTGATGTCCTTGCCCTTGATGAAGAACACGTTGGCGCCGGTGGCTTCCGCCACATAGCCGCGATAGTCCAGCATCATGGAGTCGGCATAGCCATTGGCCATGGCCGCATCCTTGGACAGCGTGCAGATCATGTAGAGCCCCGCGGCCTTGGCCGAGGAGGGGATGGTCTCAGGCGACGGGCGCTTCCACTTGCTCCATTCGAGGCGGATGCCCTTGAGCTTCTCCTCGACCGAGAAATAGCTTGGCCACACCCAGGCGGCGATCGCCAGGTGCACGGTATTGTTGCGGGCAGGAACGCTCAGTTCTTCCGAACCGCGCCAAGCCACGGGACGCACATAGGCATCGACCAGGCCGTTCTTTTCGAGAACCGCGCGCTTGGCTTCTTCGATCTGCTCGACCGACCATGGAATCGTGAAGTCCAGCGTCTTGCCCGAACGGATCAACCGCTCGGTATGCTCGCGCGACTTGAAGATTTCCCCGCCATAGGCGCGCTCACCTTCGAACACCGAGCTGGCATAGTGCAGCCCGTGCGTCAGCACGTGTATTTTCGCGTCTTTCCAGGGTTTGAATTCGCCATCAAACCAGATCCAGCCGTCGCGCTGGTCCATGGGCACGCCTGCCATGATCCCTCTCCCGAATATCTTCATGTGCGGTGTCGCCATAGGGCGATCGCTGTTTACCGTCGATCATGCCCGAGGCCCCGGGCCTTGGCAAACCACAAAGGCTGGAGGATAAGACTGAACGACCTGATGGGAAGACAATGGCAGCGAACCTGAAAAATGTCAACATAGCTGACATAAATTCCGCCCCGCCGGGCGGCGAGGCACTGCCCCTCGACATCATGGGCCTGTTCTTCTTCGCCTACCGCGATTTCACCGGTGACGCCGACGCGCTGCTCGAGCGCCAGGGCTTCGGCCGAGCCCACCACCGCGTGCTGTATTTCGTCAATCTCCGGCCCGGCATGCCGGTCGCCGACCTGCTCGACATCCTCAAGATTACCAAGCAAAGCCTGGCGCGCGTGCTGCGCCAGTTGATCGACAATGGTTACATCGAGCAGAAGACGGGCCACGCCGACCGCCGTCAACGCCTGCTGCATGCGACCGACAAAGGCCGGCATTTCTTCGCCACGCTGTCCGCGACACAGGCCAGCCGTATTACGGCAGCCATCGCCGCCCTGCCCCCTGATTCGCGGCGCGCCGTGACGCGCTTCCTGGTCGGGATGGTCGATCCGGCAGACCGCACAGTGCTGGACCGCCTGAACCTGACCAGCGGCCTCTAGTGCCGCCATCCCACGACGGCTGATCCGCGATTAACCAGAAAAGCACGCGTTGCTTTCGGCAATTCTC
>JBARWY010000061.1:0-6439 GCA_049647065.1 Devosia sp.
CACCCAGGCGCGATGCCGTTCGATGACAGGATCAAGGCTGGTCGCCTGTGGCGGAATCCCTCGGCGCAAGCCTTCGGCCAACGCCTGTTCTACCGCTTCGAGTTCCCTCATAGCAGCCGCCATCTCAGCCTTGCCCATCGCCGCCATCGCCGTCCGGCTGCGCTCGATCTGCGCCTCCATGTCAGAGCCATAGCGCTCGATGAGCCACTGCTCGTATTCTGCCTGCTTCTCAGGCGACACGACGCCCGAATACAAATCTGCGTCCTTCATGGCGCGATCTCCTTGCAGCCTGGCGATCGTGCGGTCGATCGTCCTGACCATCATGGCGTATCGCTTCGCCTGGCTTTCGAGGCGTTCACGTTGCTTGCGCAGCGTTTCCAGCCTGTCAAAGCCCGGGGCATCGAGAATGGCACCGATTTCCACGAGCGGAATATCGAGCTCCCGATGGATCAGAATCTGCTGCAGCCGCAGCAATTCCTCGTCCCCGTAGTAGCGATAGCGATTGTCGCCGGTGAACGCGGGCTTCAGCAGGCCGATTTCGTCATAGTGATGCAGCGCCCGCACCGAGATGCCGGCAAGCTGCGCCAATTGATTGACTGTGTAGGTCTTCATCTGTCCACGTCTCCGCAAGACAGTTCGATAGTCCCTCACGCCACGTCAGGGTCAACACCCGGAATGCTGACGGCCCGCGACAGGCTCGCATTGTTGTAGCGATCATCATGGCTGACCTCCGCGCCGACCCACTCTGGCAGCGAAACCGTCTGATTTTCGTCCACGAGCTCGATCTCGGCAATGACCAGCCCTGCGTGCCGGCCAGCAAAGACATCGACTTCCCAAGTCAATGTCCCGTGCGGCACCAGATACCGCCGCTTCTCGATCACATGCGGCTCAGCCATGACAAGCAGCTCGCCGGCATCGGCGATGGGTATCTCGTATTCGTATTCAACGCGGGAAATACCTTCCGTGGCTCCCTTGAGGGTCAGCACGGCACTGGCATCGTCCCTGGTGCGAACTCTGACCGTCGCCTTCGCATTGGACGACAGATAGCCCTGCCGCAGCAGCGCACTACCCGTCGCGGCTTGCTGCCACGCCTCGGACACGACGAGGAATTTGCGCTCAATTTCCTGGCCCATGGCTAAAAACCGAACGTCATCTGCCCGGCCGGTGTTCCCACCGACACGCCTTCGAGCTCCAGCATCCGCAGCTTGGATTCGGCGCCGCCGGGCGCCGAGAATCCGCCCGGCTTGCCATCGCTGGCCAGCACGCGATGACATGGGATGATCAGCGGGATGGGATTGGCCCCCATCGCAGCGCCGACCGCTCGAGACAGCGCCACATCACCCAGTTGCCGCGCCATTGCGCCATAGGTCGTGGTCTCGCCCCACCCGATCTTGACCAGCAGGTCATAAGCGCGACGATTAAAGTCCGGCACCCCTGCCAGGTCGAGCTTCACGTCTGAAAAGTCCACCGCCTCTCCCTCGGCATAGTCCTCGATGCGGTTGATGACAGCCTCGATAGCCCGTGTCGGCTGGCCGGCCTCTGCCCCGTCGCGATTGATCCGCTGCAGCAGTGCGCTACGATCCAGCCCCGGCAGCTGCACGCGCGCCAAACCGGCATCGGTCCAGCCGATCCCGAATTCGCCTAAAGCGGTGTCGAAAATCATTGTCTGCATGACCCGACCTTATGATCCAGAAGCGTGGCATGCCAGAGGCGGCAACGTCGAACCGCCACACTACTGACAGATCCTGTCGCGCGGCGACGCCACCACACCACTCGCAATATGAAGGAGCACAGCCATGGCCCGCATCGTCGGTTATATCGCTACCAGCCTCGACGGCTTCATCGCCACGCCGGACGAAAATCTGGATTGGCTGACGCAGCAGCCAGACTTGAATCTGGGCGAGCACGACTATCACCAGTTCATCAAGAGCATTCGCACCGTGGTCATGGGTCGTGCAACCTATGACTGGATCGCCCGCTATCCCGGGGCCTGGGAGTATGAAGGCAAGCGCGTCATCGTCGTGACCTCGCGCCCCATCGACAATCCCAAGGGCTCGCTCGAGACCCGCACCGATATCGACGGCCTCATCACCGAACTCCGCGCCCTGGATGACGGCAATGTCTGGATGCTGGGTGGCGGCAAGCTGCAGATGACGTTCATGGAGCGCGGCGCGCTGGACGAGATCGAAATCTACGTCATTTCCGAGATCATCGGCAGTGGCATCCCGCTGTTTCCTGCTACCGGCCTCCGCGCCTCGCCCAAGCTAATCTCGGCTCGGAGTTTTGGCGCAGCCTGCGCACGGTTGCATTATCGCTTCGACTGACATGCAGAAGGGCCGCCCCGGCAGGACGCCCCTTCCCTAAATTTCTGGCGCTCGGCTAGTGCTTGAGCGCGTCTCGCGCGTCGTCCTTGGCCTCGCCGACCTTCTGCTGGACCTTGCCAACAGCCTTGTCGAGCTTGCCTTCGGCCTGCAGCTTTTCATTGCCGGTGAGACCACCAGCGGCGTCCTTGAGGGCGCCCTTGACCTGCTTGCCGGCGCCTTTGATTTCATCTTTGTGCATGAGAGCCTCCTGTGGGTTGCTGTTGAACGGTCAACGGTCCTGAGCGGCGGTTGTTCCGTTAAATCTCTGTCATGTCGTCAGATTTCCCGTACGCCGCCTCGAACCGACTGGCGTGGTTGGTCAAATGGCGCGCCGTCTGCTAAACGGCGCTTCATGCCCGGACCCATGCCCACCCTGCTCGATTATTTCCCACCGCTCGATCCCTACCTGAATGTCCTCCACGTCGATGACGACATGCTGGTGGTCGACAAGCAGAGTGGCCTCCTGAGCGTGCCCGGCAAGGATCCCTCGCTGTGGGACTGCGTCGAACACCGCGCCCGCCAGACCTGGCCGACGGCGGGCATGTGCCACCGTCTCGACAAGGACACCTCGGGAGTCCTGGTGCTGGCGCTCAACAAGCGCGCCCATGGCCGCATCGGCAGCCAGTTCGAGCACCGCAAGACCACCAAGGCCTATATCGCCCGCGTCGCCGGCATCATCGAGGCCGATACCGGTCTCGTCGACCTGCCGCTGGCCACCGACTGGGAGAACAAGCCCCGCCAACGCGTCGACCACGAAAACGGCCGCCCCTCGCAGACCGAATGGACCGTGCTGGAGCGCGAAGCCAACGCCACCCGCGTCCGCCTCCACCCCCTGACCGGCCGCACCCATCAGCTCAGGGTCCACATGAAGGCAATCGGCCATGTGATTCTGGGCGATGCGTTTTATGCCGATCCGGAAATCTTCGCCGCCGCCAACCGGCTGCAGCTTCACGCCGCCGAACTGGGCCTCTTCCACCCAACCTCAGGCGAGTTCGTGACCTTCGTCGCGCCCACGCCCTTCTAGGGCGCTTCACCCAGGTAGCTGACCTCGATGCGCTGGAACAGGTGTCCCGGCTTCATCGTGTCGAGCCACTTGCGGAAATCGGCGACATCCCGGAACCCGGCGCGCCTGGCATCGGCTTCGCTGACATCGGATGGATCCATGTCGGTGATCGCCCCGATCCCGAGCAGGCCCACCTTGGTCTTGAGCGTCCCGCCCGCCTTGACGCTCGGCCGGCTCCAGCGGCGGAACACCAGGTCGACCTCGCCGGCCTTGATTTCTTCGAGCAGTTCGAGTTTCAGCAGCATCAGTCCAGCACCGCAGTTGCCGTCATTTCGATGATCAGGCCCTTGGCCAGCAATTCCTGGACCACCACGGTGGCGCGCACCGGATAGGGCTGGGCCGTGAAGAACTCACGATAGACCTTGTTCATGCCGGCGGCATCGGCGCTGTCGACGAGAAATATCTGCACCATCACCAGATTGGCGAGCGTCCCCCCTGCCGCCTTGACGCCGATCTCCAGATTCTGGATACACCGCCGCGCCTGTGCCTCGATCCCGCCGCCGACGATCTCGCCGGTCACGGGATCCTCGGCAATAGCCACTAGCCAGACCTGCTTGCCGGCTCGCACGGCATCATTGATGGGCGCCGAGGACGGCGCGATGCCGGTTTCAATCCGTTCGATCATCTGGCCTCCTGGTGCGGGCGGCGGGACTTGAACCCGCACGGGGATACCCCCTCCGGATTTTAAGTCCGGTGTGTCTACCATTCCACCACGCCCGCGTCGGAGTCGCAGGTAGCATGGGGTGCGGGCGGTGCCAACGAGTTCGTCGCCGGCGCCGAGTTCGTTTCGAGAGTCGGACATCTCAAATGGAAAGGAGGAGGATTGCCAAAGCCCCGCGTCGCCAGGCATTCAGGGACAGACATCCCACTCATTGGCTCCGCCTGCGAGGTTCGCATTCTCATTGGAAATAGGGCGCCAGAGGCGCCCCCAGCGCGTTACCTTGAGGCCTTGTAGAGCTTGGCGGCGATTTCGTAGAATTCCTCGGGGGCATAGTCAGGGGTGAAGGCCGACGGAACACCCTGCAGCTGCTGCATCTTGCCGCCCTCGGGCATGCCTTCCACCACTTCCAGCGGTCCGGGCGGGTCGCCCGGCAGGGCAACTTCGTCATTGGACCAGATGCCGGAGATTTCCTTGTAGTCGTCCTGACTCCACGTATAGAGGCGGCGATGCGAGCCTTCATCCAGATACTTCTGGCATTCCGGAATCTTGGACAGCTGGATGTTAGGCGTCGGCAGCATCTTCTCGATCTCGACGCCCGTCAGCTTCTTGAGCGCCAGCGCGTAAGAATGCGCATGGACGGAGCCGCGGACGAGGAGATATCCGCACACTTCGCGGCCGGTCGGATCCGACAGGGTCTCATACACCCGCAGCTTGTGCAGACGCGCACCACATTCCAGATGGAAGTTGTGCAGCAGGTCGAAGATCACGTTGCCGGTCGTGGTGATGAAGTCATTGTTCCACGACACGCCATTGCTGTTGACCGGCGTTGCGCCGCCGCCATTGGCAAAGAACGCCGAGGCCAGGCGAATATCCGTCATGGCTTCGAATGGCGTCTTGGAAATGTCGCCGCCGTCGCCCTTGTCGCCCTTGGGCTTTTCCGGGCCATTGTTGATCATCGCCACGCCATTGCTGACGAGTTCGACGTGTGCCAGCTCTTCCGCGGTGATCGACGCGACCAGGGAGTAGAACGGACGCAACTTGTCCTTGCTGCGGAAATTGAAACTCTGGAACATATAGTTGCCCAGGGTGGACATCTCGCCATACTTGCCGCCCAGCAACTCCTGGAGAGCGGCAGCAGCATTTGGATCCTGCTTCTTGGGCGGCGGTAGTTCCGTGATCAGCCTGTCGACTCGCATAAACATGCCTGGCACTCCTTGTGTTGGCCAAGTGTTGACCGCGCGCCCAACGGCTGCAGGTGAGTATCGTTCCGCCGCCAGCGATCACAGGACGTGCCAAGCGCCGCCCGGCCATCTGGCTTCGCGGTTGCATGGAGCGCAAGCGCCCGAAACGGTAACGGGCGACCATTGGGCCTTCCGAAACAAATAGAACGGACCAATGGCCGCCCGTCACGATCCGCTTTTTCTGCAGGGTCCGGTTCAGGCGGTACCATTATTGCAGGTCCGGCTGCCGAGTTTCCAACCCCACTGGACAGGCGCCCCCGTCCCACGGTCTCCCCGCCCGACCCTGCGTGCGGGCCGCGTGTGTGGCGGGAATGGGTGGAGTTTGACACCGTCAGGCGGGGTGGGGATAAGTTTTTTGCAGAGGCACCAAGTTCGGGGCGTGCGGCCACGGCCTCACCCCCGCAGAAGGGTTGTCAGGCCCGCAGGACAACCACTTTGGTATCGATCGGGGTCTTGTTGTAGAGGTCCATCATGTCCTGGGTGAGAAGCCCGACGCAGCCGCTGGTAACGCCTTTCCCGATCGTTTCCGGCATGATCGTGCTGTAGAGCGTGTAAAGCGTGTAGGCGCCATTCTGATAGAGATAGAGGGTGCGCGCACCGAGCGGGTTGCCCAGGCCGGGCGGCATGCCGCCAGCATATTGGGCGACCTCGGGCTGGCGCGCGATCATCTCCCTGGGCGGTGTCCAGACCGGCCATTCGGCCTTGCGGCCGATATAGGCGTCGCCGTTCCACAGGAAGCCGGCGCGGCCGACATTGGCGCCATAGCGCGTGGCCATGCCGTCGCCTTCGATGCGGTAGACGTAGTAATTGCTCGGATCGACGATGATCGTGCCGGCTACTTCCTTGCTGTCGTAGCGCACCGTCCGGCGAAGATATTTCGGATTGATCTTGGCGACTTCGACGGCAGGGACAGGGAACCGTTCATCGGGGAGTGCGCCGTAAACCCGCTCCGCTTCGGCAAAGCTCATGCCCGCCGTCGTGCATCCGGCAAGCGCCAGCGCGCCGAGACCGGCAGCGGAGCCGGCCAGAAACGACCGGCGGTTCATACCCCCGGGCGGGACGGACGCGTCCCTCTCACCGGCATCGACCACACCATCATCCATGATCATGA
>JBARWY010000062.1:0-9052 GCA_049647065.1 Devosia sp.
GTTCATTGATGTCGGTAAGCAAGGGCATCTTACCGGCTTCCTCGAACCAGGCCTCGACCTTGGGCGCCAGTTCGGCGAAGTAGGGCGCGCGCCTATAGCCTAGGCTGATTTTGTGCCAGTGCAACTCGGCCCAGGGTTCTGAGATTTCGACGTCACATATGCGCTGATCGAAACGGCCCTTGGTCACTACGGGAATGGTTAGCCATTGCGCCCCGTCCGTGGTCACAATTCGATTGCGATTGTGCCAGTGGCGACGGGCATATTGCACGCTGTCGAAGATGACGTACTCGTCGCACTGCCGAACAAGGTCAAAAAAGCCCTTCCAAGGCACATAGCAAGATTGGATTATGCAAATCCTCACGTTATGAGTACCCGTGTTTTTTGAGCGATATCCGGCCCGCAGTCGTCCGGTCACTAGAGGACGCTACCTTGCTGGCCCACCTTCAGCTTTTTGCAGTTCTCCTTTTAAGTGTCTACAGCCAGATCATGATGAAGTCGCGGGCGGCCAATTTCTCCGCCCTGCCGGACTCGCCGAGCGGGTATCTCAACTATCTTGTCGGCATGGCGCTTGACTGGCGCGTGCTGAGCGCAGCGTGCGCGACTTTTCTTGCCGGCGTACTGTGGCTCCTGGTCATTCGCACCATGGAACTCGGCTACGCGTTCCCGTTCATGGCCATGTCCTTCGTGCTGATCCCGATTGCCGCTGCAATTTTCCTCAAGGAACCTTTCCCTCCGATCCAAATACTTGGCCTGATACTGGTCGTCGTCGGCATCACCATCAGCACGGTTTCGCGATGAATATCGAGGCTGCTGGTGCGCGGAGTTGTCCCACATGCCGTGCGATTGAACCCATCGCTGCCGATCAGCCGGTCTTCCCACTCGGCTGGACATGCGCCGCCTGTGGAACAACCGTTGGGCAAAGCGATGGTGTCCCGATGTTCGCCCCCGAGCTTGCGGACATTATCAGCGGTATGAATCCAGCCAATTTTGGCGCGCTGGCGCAAGTCGAACTTGAACATTTCTGGTTCGTCCCTCGCAATAGGCTCATTGTCGGCTTGGCAGCCAAGTATTTCCCGGAGGCGAAACGCTTTCTCGAAATTGGCTGCGGAAACGGTGCAGTCCTGTTAGCAATGGCCAAGGCCCGGACTTGGGAGCGCCTCGTCGGCGCCGAACTGCATCCATCGGGTCTCGTGTTCGCGCGACAGCGATTGCCGCCAGACACCGAGTTCGTCCAAATGGACGCGCGCGAAATTCCTGCCATGGGTGCGTTCGACCTAACCGGTGCGTTTGATGTTATCGAGCATATCGCCGAAGACGAGGCCGTTCTCAAAGGCATGCGCGAGGCGACCCAGCTTGGCGGCGGTGTCATCATCGCCGTGCCACAACATCCTTGGCTTTGGAGTGCAGCTGACGAAATGGCCCACCACGAGCGGCGATATTGTCGCGGCGAACTGGAGAAGAAAATGCAGCGCAACGGTTTCGAGGTCCTGTTTTCGACATCGTACACGACCGTCTTGCTGCCACTGATGACCATGAGCCGGCTTTTGAGCCGCCAGTCCAACCGGATCGAGCGCGTCAACCAGGAATTGCTGCCGAACCGGACCGTCAATGCGCTGCTCAAGGCAACGCTCAATGCAGAGGTTGCAATGACCCTCAAAGGTGTCCGCTGGCCTGCCGGCGGTAGTCGCGTAATTGTCGGGCGAGCCATCTAGGCAGTGCCTCTGTCAGGTTCAGGCGTCCTGGGCACTACTTCTTCCGGGTGGCCCTGCACCCGCAGTGGCTGCCAGGATGATGAGCGGCACATAGGCGATCACGGCAAGAGGCCAGCTCCAGTCCGCCTGTACGCGAGACCATGCGGCGAGTGGCAACAACCAGATGACGTTAATGGCCAGGAACCAGTCACCGGCCGGCGATCAACATTTTCCCGAACATGAATTGGTAGTCATGACGGCGATGAGCCTGAAAAGATAGCTTCGCCCGCGACGGGCGCCTGGCGGGGGTAAACGGGGCGCGGTCAAAAACACTTCGGCGGGAATGAGCCATATTGGTATGCCCGGCAGGCCGTTGGCGACAGTGGTCACAGCTGACACGGCGGTGACGAACCCGCCAGTGATGCCGCCATAACTCACGAAATGGGCGCCGGAGGCCAGTTGAAAACGAGAAAGCCCCGGGCCATCGGCGGTGGGCGTAGCGGCTCGTGATCTTGACATCAGCGTGACCAAGATAGGCTCCGATGATTGCCAACGCATCGCCGCGCGCCAGCCCGACTCAAGATTTGAGCAGTTTCAGCAGGTTCTGATTCAGGTCGGTTGCAAGACTGAGCGGAGAACCGACAGCCTGGAATGAAACTACCCGACGCCGGTATTCGCGACGGAGACGTCGCTATTAAATTGATCTGATCGATCCCGAGTGGGCGATCATTGCGCCCCTTCTGCCGCCGGGGGGCCGATCGGTCGGCTCGGCCTCGGCCGACGGATTTATGGGCGGTGATGGACGCCGTTTTCTACATGGCCTCAAGAAGTTGAGAGTGGTCCCTGCTGCCTGGAGAGTTCCCTCGCCCTCGACGGCGCAGCGCTATTTCTTGCGTAGCGCGACCCCGGCTTAATCGCCATCATTAACCACCATTTGTTGATGGCCGCCCGCGAACTCGAAGGGTGAGAGGCCTCACCCTCGGCCGGGGCAATCGACAGCTAGAGCGTCAAGACCATCAAAAGCGGCGGCATACGGGCTATGATGCCGGCAAGAAGATCAAGAGCCGCAAGCGCCATATTCTGCGAGACCAAAACCCCTCGTTAATCTCAACCGAACCTGTGCCAGGGGTGCTGACAGCCGACGCTGCTGGAACACGTTTGTTGGATTAAGTGGGATTTCTCTTCACTTTGACGGGCATCCATAGTCTTTGCGAATTGTCTACCCTACCAAGATGGGCGTTCGGCTTGCGATGCGTCGCGTTTAGCCGCTGGCAACCAGCGCGGTTGAAACAGATCAATGGCGAGACGGCGAGTCTGAGCGATCAACTGCTTGCGATCTGGGATGACCTGATCAGCTTAGGCAAGGCGGCCGGCGTAGACCCAATAATTGGCCCGAGCGACGGCACGGACGAGGGATTCGGCTTCACGCCAATAGCGACAGCAGATACTGCCCATACGCGTTCTTCTTCGTCGCCTCTCCCAGCTTTTGAAGCTGGACGCCGTCGATATAGCCCATGCGGAACGCAACTTCCTCCGGGCAGGCGATCTTGAACCCCTGCCGTTTTTCGAGCGTGGCCACGAATTGGGCGGCATCGAGCAGGCTGTCAGGCGTGCCGGTATCGAGCCAGGCGTAGCCGCGCCCCATCAGCTCCACCGAGAGCTGCCCCTTGTCGAGATAGGCGCGGTTGACGTCAGTGATCTCCAGCTCGCCGCGCGGCGACGGCTTGAGGTTGGCCGCAATGTCGCCCACCTGCTCGTCGTAGAAGTACAGACCGGTGACGGCCCAGTCGGACTTGGCCACTGCCGGCTTTTCTTCGATGCTCATGGCTCGCATCTCGGAGTCGAATTCGACCACGCCATAGCGTTCCGGATCGGTGACGTGATAGGCGAACACAGTGCCGCCGGTACCACGCTGCACGCCGCGACGCATGATCTCGGGAAGTCCATGGCCATAGAAGATGTTGTCGCCCAGCACGAGCGCCGAGGGGCCTCCGGCCACGAAATCGGCGCCGATGATGAAGGCCTCGGCCAAGCCATTTGGCTGCGGCTGGCTGGCATAGCTGATTGACAAGCCCCATTGCGCGCCATCGCCCAACAGACGCTTGAAGCTGTCAGCTTCATGCGGGGTTGTGATCACCAGGATGTCCTTGATCCCCGCCAGCATCAGCGTGGTCAAGGGATAATAGATCATCGGCTTGTCATAGACCGGCACCAGTTGCTTGGAAACCGCAAGGGTCATCGGGTGCAGCCGGGTGCCGGTGCCGCCGGCAAGAATGATGCCCTTCATGATTGCAGATCCTCCAAGCGATCATCCGCCCGCCAGCAAGCGGCGAATGACGTCATGTGTAGATTGCTGCCAAGCGGGCATGATAACATCATGCACGGCCCGCAGTTTTGTGGTGTCAAGGCGGGAATTGGCTGGACGCCTCGCCGCGGTAGGGTAGTCCGCCGTGGAAATCGGCACAATGTCGGCCCGCGGTCCGCCGAGGCTCCCGGAAGCGGTGAAAATCTCGGTGGCAAAGCCGGCCCAGCTGACATCGCCCGTACCCGCCAGATGGAAGACTCCGCGCAGACCGGCGTCATCCCTGCGCGAGACCAGGTTATTGGCAACGGACAGAACCGCGTCGGCAATATCGAGTGCCGACGTAGGATTGCCGCGCTGATCATCGACCACGCGCAGTTCCGGGCGTGTCGCCGCCAGCATTAGCATGGTCTTGAGGAAGTTGTTGCCGAAGGGCGAATAGATCCAGGCTGTGCGCAGGATGGCATGGTTGGCTGTAGCCGACGCCACGGCCAGTTCGCCCCGCAGCTTGGTGGCCCCATAGACCCCGAGCGGGTTCGTCGGGTCGTTTTCGGCCTAGGGTTCGGACTTGCTGCCGTCGAAGACATAATCGGTCGACATGTGGATGATCGGGATGTCCAACTGCGCCGCGAGTCTTGCCAGGGCGGCTGGACCGCCGGCATTGATCGTCTCTGCCGATTCCGCCTCGCTTTCGGCCTTGTCCACGGCCGTATAAGCCGCCGCCGACACGATGATGTCGGGCCTGGCGTCGGCGAGTCGCGCCAGCCCGTGCTCTGGAGTTGACAGGTCGAATTCCGGGCGGCCCACCGCGACGACATCAACACCTTGCCGGCCCCCCCCCTCGACAAGGGCGCTCGCGACCTGCCCGGCCTTACCGGTGACGACGAGCCGCATCAGAGGGCCTTGTCCTGGGCGGCCGAAAGCACGCCCAGGCGCTCCCCGGTATAGCGCTGGCGCAGCGGTCGCCACCACCAGTCGTTGGCTAGGTACCAGTCGATGGTCTTGGCAATCCCGGTCTCGAAGGTCTCGCTGGCACGCCAGCCCAATTCGGTTTCGAGCCTTGTGGCGTCGATCGCGTAACGCGCGTCGTGCCCAGGACGGTCGGTCACAAACCGGATCAGCTCTTCTCGCGGCCGGTTGGCTGGCTGGCGCTCGTCCAGGATGGCGCATATCTGGCGGACCACCTCGATGTTGCGCACCTCATTGCGCCCGCCCACATTGTAGGTCTCTCCGACAAGGCCGCGTTCGGCGACGATATCGAGCGCGCGCACATGGTCATCTACATAAAGCCAGTCGCGGATGTTGGTACCCTGGCCATAGACAGGCAGATGCGCTCCCTCAAGGGCATTCAGGATGGTCAGGGGGATCAGCTTTTCGGGGAAGTGATAGGGGCCGTAGTTGTTTGAGCAATTAGACACCACGATGGGAAGGCCATAGGTACGCGCCCAAGCCTTGGCCAGATGGTCCGAAGCCGCCTTGGAAGCCGAGTATGGAGAGCTGGGGTCATAGGGCGTCTCCTCGGAAAAGAGGCCCGTTTCGTCGAGCGATCCATAGACCTCGTCCGTTGAAACGTGCAGGAAACGGAAGCGGGCCTTGCCCGCAGCGGAGAGACCATCGAAGTAGGCGCGGGACGCCTCGAGCAAGGTAAAGGTGCCCATGACATTAGTGCGCAGGAAGTCCTCCGCGCCCGTGATAGACCGGTCGACATGGCTCTCGGCCGCTAGATGCATGATCCGGTTCGGCTGAAAGCCTTGGAAGGCCTCGGCCATCGCCACGGCGTCGCAGATATCCGCTTTGACGAACCGGTGGTTGTCTCTGCCCTCGACCTCCTTCAGCGACTGGAGGTTGCCCGCATAGGTCAACTTGTCGACGGTCAACACTTGGTAGCCCTTGTCGAGGACAAGATGGCGCACCAAAGCCGACCCGATGAAGCCTGCTCCACCCGTCACCAGAACGCGCATGTCAGTTGCCCCCGCCATAAGTGAAATAGGTTGGCAACACACTCAGCAGAGGCTGGACCTTGTCTTTGGGCGAAAGCAGCCCAGGGTTCGCCACGTCCGGCCAGGTCACGTCGATCTCGGGATCATTCCAGAGCACGCCGCGGTCGCTCTCCCTATCGTAGTAGGCTGTCACCTTGTACGACACGAGGCAGTCCGGCACGAGCGTGCAAAAGCCGTGCAAGAAGCCGGCGGGAATCCAAAGCTGATTGCCCTCTTCTGCCGTCAGGATGACGGACGTCCATTTGCCGAAATTGGGCGATCCCTGGCGGATATCGACGGCGACGTCAAAGATAGCGCCGGCCAGGCTGCGCACCAGCTTGCCCTGCGCAGCGGGCGCCGACTGGAAATGCAGGCCCCGCACCACGCCGACGCTTCGGCTTAGCGACTGGTTTTCCTGCACGAAGTCGACATCGGCCACGTTTGCGGCGAACCAGTCCCGTCGGAAAGTCTCGGAGAAATAGCCCCGAGAATCCTCATGGCGGTCAGGAGTGACCACAAATACATCTTTGAGGTTTGTTTCGAGTGCCGCCATCTTTGCCCAATTCTCTCCATGGACAGCGCCCAGGAGCTGCCACCGTCAACGACGGACTAGAGTGATACCTACTTTTGGATGGCCGAACCATCCGGGAGAATGAAATTCAAACCGGTTTCCTAAAGGCGAGAAAACAAAAGGATCGAGCCAAGTGATTTCTCCAAGCAATACAAGGAGCGTCATAGCAAGATACCAGGACGGGGCTTGTGGCAGTCGCGCCTATCTTGGTCAAGGCGCGCACCGGGAAAGCTCGACACACCCGTCTTCGCGCAAGACTCGCGCTGCAATCGGAGGCTTGAGGCCTATCGACATTCCCGCTAGGGATGGTCTCCCCATTTTCGAGCAGTGCTCATGTATATGACGGCAGCATTTGTGCTCACCTTGGCTCTGGCCTTTACAACCGCGTTCTTTATTGCACGGCACATCAGTCTCAATGGTGAGCGGATGGGCTTGCTACAGGTGCCGAACCGGCGCTCTTCGCACAAAAAACCGACCTCGAGCGGCGGTGGCGCGGGAATAGCTCTCGCGGGCTCGCTGTGCCTCTTGCCCTGGCTCGCGGGCGCCGCACCTGCACTCACATGGGTCGTCGTCGTCAGCGCCCTAGGCGGTGTCGTCGGTCTGCTCGACGACAGGCTGGATGTGCCGGCCCGATACCGCATCGTCATTCACTTCGTGCTGGTTGGCATTCTGTCCCATAGCGCGCTCAACCTGCCGTTTTCCCCTGACCTGATTGCCCTGGCCACATGGGCGCTCGTGCTGTTACTGGGGGTCTGGTGGATCAACCTGTTCAACTTCATGGACGGCATCGACGGCATCGCCGCATCGGAGGCAGTGTTCATCCTCGGCGCAGCGGCATTCCTGATTGGGTTCGGCGAAGCCGAGGGGCTGCTCCTGCCACTGTCAATCGGCATCGCTGCCAGCGTCGGATTCCTTTTGTGGAACTGGCCACCCGCGCGGGTGTTTATGGGCGATGCCGGCAGCAACTATCTGGCATTCTTCATCCTGGGACTGGCGTTCATCAGCCTCGCTGCGGGCGCCATGACACCTGCTGTCTGGGTCATTCTGACGGCCACCTTCGTCGCAGATGCGACAATCACCCTGTTGCGTCGCATGCTGAAGGGCGAACGGTGGCTCACAGCACATCGTGAGCACACCTACCAGCGGCTGTCGCGCCGCTGGAATGGACACCTGCGCGTCACGTTGTTATATGCCGCTGTCAACCTGCTCTGGCTGTTCCCACTGGCGCTGCTGGTTCATAATCACCCACACATGGACTGGTTCATCGCTTTGGTGGCTTACTTACCCATTGTCGCAGCTTGCATTTTTACCCAAGCAGGTCGGTCCGACTCGGCGTCGCTGAAGTCTCCGGGCGCCTGACCTTTGGCGTGGCTCAGCACAGAATCGAACCTTACCAAGTTCTTCACGCGCTTGTGGAACCGTGTGCTGCCTGATCCGACCACACTGAAGAACCTTCTGTGGAACTCAGCGGGCACCGGCGCCCCACTGCTGGCCGCATTAGTCGCCGTGCCGATCTTGCTTAGCCATCTGGGGGTCGAGCGCTTCGGCATACTGTCCTTGGCCTGGGTGATCGTGGGCTATTTCGGCTTCTTCGATCTAGGGCTGGGCCGTGCCATTACCCAACTGGTCGCGCAGCGGATCGGAACCAATCAGCAGGGCGACATTCCCGCCATAGTGCAGGCCGGCCTGGTCGCCATGACTGCATTGGGGGTGCTGGGCGGCCTAGCAGTTGCCCTGCTCTCACCGTGGATTGTCAGGACCCAACTGGCCATCCCTCCTGACCTGGTCGAGGAGACACTGACGGCCTTCTATATCCTCGCAGCGTCGATTCCGGTCGTAATCGTCACCACCGGCATTCGCGGCGTGCTTGAGGGCTACCAGCGCTTCGATATCGTCAACATCGTCCGGGCGCCGATGGGCGTGCTCATTTATGTCGGACCGCTGCTGGCACTCCCCTTCTCGCACGAACTGCCCGCAGTGGTCGGTGTTCTCGTGGTCAGCAGGGTGGTTTCACTCCTGGCCTACACCATTGCCTGCCTGGGCCTCTTTCCGCGGTTGGGCCGGTTTCGCTCGCTCGATCCATCAACGCTGCCCGAACTGCTGTCCTTCGGCGGCTGGATGACCCTGAGCAACATAGCCGGCCCGCTTCTGCTTTATGCGGGGCGCATTGCACTTATCGTCCTCGTTTCCGCCGAGTCTGTGGCCTTCTTCTCCACGCCTTATGACGTCGTGATCAGCGTGCTGCTCGTTCCGGGCATCTTCGTGGGCGTGCTATTCCCCGTCTTCGCCGAGCGGTTCCGCTCCAATGCCAGTTTCGTGCGACCCGCCTATCGGCAGGCGATACTGCAGAATCTCATCCTGCTCCTGCCGATCACGGTCATCATCGCGCTGTTCGCGGAGCAGGCGATTTCGATCTGGATCAATCCAGAGTTCTCCGAGCAGAGCTTTCGCGTTGCGCAGCTGCTTGCGCTCGGCGTGTTCGTGAACAGCTTCGGCTACTACTCACAGG
>JBARWY010000063.1:0-5060 GCA_049647065.1 Devosia sp.
GGCACCATGACGGTGACCATGGTGGCCAAAGACCAGCGGGACATCACGCCCGAGCAAATCATGCCGCGCATTCGTCACGCGCTCGAAGCCGTGCCCGGCGCCGACTTCCAGGTGTCGGCCGCCTCAGGCCTCGGCGGCAGCGCGGCTCCGGTGTCGATCACGCTCTATGGCGATACGTTCAGCGTGCTCAGCCGCCTGTCGGACCAACTCGAGCGCGAACTGGCCGAGATTCCGGGTCTTATCAACATCACGTCGAGTATCGACGCGGCCCAGGCCGTCGTCGGCATCCGGATCAATCGCGATCTGGCGGACAATCTTGGTATATCGATGAACCAGATCGCGACCACCCTCGGTCCGTTGATCAGCGGCGAGGACGTCGCGGACTGGACTGCTCAGAACGGGCAGGTCTATTCGGTCGTCGTGCGACTTCCCCCTGAATTGCGCAACGATGTCGATGCCATCGGCAACCTGCCGATCGCCCAGTCCGGGGCCACTGGCTCCAGCCAGATGATCACTCTCAGTCAAGTCGCCGAAGTCGTCGAAAGCACCGGCCCGGCAACGATCAATCGCCAGGATCTGCAGCGCGGCGTGACCATCGAGGCCTATTTGCAGGACGTCGAACTGGGCACCGTAACGCCACAACTGCAGGCTGCGGTCGACAGCCTGGATTTCCCCACCGGCTACAGCAGTTCGTTCGGCGGCGATGTCGAGCAGATCGGCGAAACCATGGGGGCCGTAGGCTCGGCTCTGCTGCTGGCGGTGATTTTCATCTACCTGGTCCTCGCCAGCCAGTTCGGCAGCTTCCTGCAGCCCATCGCCATCATGGGCTCCCTGCCCCTGGCCCTGATTGGCGTGATGGTGGGCCTGTTAGTGGGTGGCTCGACGCTCAACATGTTCTCGGCCATCGGCTTCATCATGCTGATGGGTCTCGTGGTCAAGAACGCCATCCTGCTCGTCGACAATGCCAACCAGCACGTAAAGGAAGGCTGGAACCTCTATGAGGCCCTTGTCGAGGCCGGCACCACACGTTTCCGGCCCATCATCATGACCACGCTGGCGATGATATTCGGCATGCTGCCACTGGCCCTCAACCTGCACGAAGGCAGTGGACAAAACGCACCTATGGCGCATGCCGTCATCGGTGGCCTCATCAGTTCCACTGCACTGACGCTCGTGGTGGTACCGGTGCTGCTGACCTACATCGACAGCTTCAGCGCCTTCACCCGCCGGTTCCTCCCCAAGGCACCCGACGATGTGGAACATGCGCCGGCAGAATGACGCCCCGGATACCGACAGGTGTAGCTCCACCTGGGCGGCCGTCCCATCAAGTCTGGAACTGAATGAACACTGCCAAGATAGACTTCGCATGCCTTTGTTACGTGGCCGAGGGACCGTCGTCGGGCTACGACATTCACCGCGCAACGCGCCAGGGCACTCTGCGGCTGGTTCTCAAGGCCAGCCAGGCGGCAATCTACGAGGCACTGCGCAGGCTGCAGTCCGCTGGTGCGTTGCATTGCCAGACCGTGCTGCAGGCCGGCAAGCCCGGTAAGCAGCTTTACGATCTTACGCCCGTCGGACACCGCACCCTGCCCGACTACGCCCGAAAGGTCACTTTGACACCCGCCGACGACGCGACGGTTCTCCTGCTGGCCCGTTTTGGCCGCTTTGTGCCGCCCGAGGCGGTTGCCAGTGTGGTGGAGACCTATAGCAATGCCATCGCTACAGACATCGAAGAGCTTTCGCGCCAAAGCGGGGACGATGCTTCCGGTTCGAGCGAGATGCTCAACACAATGATATCCGTGCTTGATGCCAAGATCCGGTTCGCCAAGGCAGTCTCAAGCGCCGCAGCTTCCACAGTGCAGCGCTGACTCGCGCCCAGTTGCGATGAAGGTCGGGCTCCCAGAGCCCGACCCCCTGGTTCGGCGTTCTACAGCGTGCCGAAGAATGCCCGCACGTCGCCGGCCCAGATTTCCGGCACCTCAAGGACAGCATAGTGGCCGCCAACGTCGAACTCGGTCCAGCGGGCAATCGTGTTGCTCTCCTCGCCATAGCGGCGGATCGGCACCTCGTCGAAACCGAACACCGCAACGGCAGTCGGAACGCCCGAGTTCGCCTTGGGGGCCCAGGCGGCCGGATCATGGGCGTTCTCGTAGTAGATCCGGATCGAGGATGCCGCGGTCTCGGTGAACCAGTAGATCATGAAATTGGTGAGGAACGCGTCGAGCGGCACGGCATCGGGGCGGTCGCCGAAGCTGGTAAAGAGTTCGCTGATCCAGGCCAGAAGCCCGGCCGGCGAATCCGAGATGCCATAGGCCAGCGCCTGCGGGCGGGTAGACTGCACCGCATTGAAGCCAAAATGCTCGGCCATGAAGCGCTGCAGCCGCTGCACCCGGGACTTTTCACGATCGTTGAAACTAGCAATGTCCTCTGGCGTGATCGGACCCATGGGAATGAAACCCATGGTCGCTGCGTTGAGATGGATGCCAAGCACCTTCTCCGGTGCGATCCGGCCGATCTCCGGCCCGATGATCGCGCCGGCGTCGCCACCCTGGACGCCGAACTTGTCATAGCCGATCCGGCTCATCAGTTCGATGAAAGCGCTGGCGATACGAGCATTGTTCCAACCGGCCTGGCGGGTCGGGCCTGAAAAACCGAACCCCGGCAGCGACGGGATCACCAAGTCGAACGCGTCTTCTGCCCTGCCGCCATGCGCCACCGGGTTGGTCAAGGCATCGATTACGCCGAGGAACTCGACGACCGATCCCGGCCAGCCATGGATCAGCAGCAGCGGCGTAGCGTTCTTTTCGGCCGATTTCACATGGATGAAATGGATGGATTGACCATCGATGTCCGTCAGAAATTGCGGGTGATGGTTGATCGCCGCTTCCTCGCCACGCCAGTCGTAGCCGCCGAGCAGGCGATCGATGGCGGTTTTAACGTAGGAGTTGGTGGGCCCGTAGCTCCAGCTCTGGCCGTCGACTTCACTGGGCATCACGGTCCGTGCCAGCCGGTCCCTGAGATCGGACAGCTGGGCGTCAGAAACATTGATCTTGAAGGGGGTGATGCTGGTCATTTGTAGCTCCTTGTGGGTTGGTTGATACCCATAAGCTAGCCAGCGCACGCCGCTTGATATTGTAAAAATCCGACAAGTTAGGGGGCAGCCTTGGCGATCTGGCCCGGCGTCTGTCCCATGATGTAACGAAGCGAATTGATCATGTGTGCCTGGTCCGCATAGCCCAGGGCAAAAGCGACGTCGGCGGCCGGGCGGCCCATCCTCAAGAGCGACACGGCCTTCTGCGCCCGCTCGATCTGCGTGAAGGCCTTGTAGGTGAGACCGGTTGTCTTGAGGAAATGCCGCTGCATCGTCCGCTCCGACATGGCCTTGGGCTGCCCCTCGAGAACCGATGCGACCACAGCATTGCTCTCGACGATTTCCTGGCGAACCAGATGCTCGACAAAGACATCGGCATTTTCGAAGTTCGGGATCTCCCGCACATCGGTGCCGATCCAGAAGCCGCGACGCCCGAACTTTTCGAGCAGCACACCTTCGTCCCGCATCACCTCGCCAGGCATCAGCGGCATGAAGACGCTTGGCTTGAATGAAATCACCAGCGTCTCATCGCCGGGCGCGTGCTCATAGACCACGGCCCGGGTCGTGAGCCCTGTCCTGAGGACCTGTACCTCGTCGCCGCGCTTGAGGATCGCAATATCCCAGCGGCCATCGGGCTGCATCAGTGTCTCGCCCGTGCTCGTAAAGCGGAGCTCGGTGATGCTGTCCAGATAGGGCGAGTCCACTGGTCGCTGCCGCTGGGTGTAGGTCATACGGAATTTCTAGCACGACTGCATGGCCAAGGAAGAGGCGGTTATTGCCGCGAAGTTAGTGAATCTCAAAGGCAGAGACGCACAAACCGTCTCTGCCTTTTGCAAGCTATAAGCGAGACGAATTACCCCCTTGCCCGTAGGCGCTTGCCGACCAGCAGTGATACCGCCGAAACGAGAAAATAGACGGCGCCGAAGCCGGCATATCCAGCGATCAACGGGATTACTGCTGGCACAGGCTGTTGCGCCTGGACGACAAAGAACGCGCCAGCAAGTGCTGATTGACCACCGCTCAAGATCATCGCCCATTGTGCACCCGAGAGTTTCCAGCGGCGGATCGCGGCACCCAGTTGCAGCAAGCCCGATAGGACAGCCCATGCACCAAATACTGTCAGCACAGCGTTGAGCCCAATCTGCAGGGCGAAAAGCACCGCCAGCGCCGCGGCTACACTGACCAGAGCGTTGAGGGCCTGTATGCGGTTCCGGGCAAATCCTCCGTTGCGCGCAGCGTCGACATAATTGGCACCAGCGTCCCAAAGCGGGTAGATCACCAGCAGGATGGCTCCGAGCACAGCATGGTGTTGCCCCAGCATCAGGGCGGATACCACCCAGGCCACAGAAAATGCTCCGCGGGATAAGTAATAAATGGTGAGCCAGCGTTCCTGAGTTGATCTGGCGGCGTTTTCGTCATTTGTCGACATGGTCTGTTTCTATCTACTAGTTGGTAGGGAAAATGGGCGGTTTGGTGCGAAAGCTGGGCTCGGCTATTTGGACAGGCGATCGAGTGCCAGGGCGGCAATCATGCCAAACAGCTTGGGGTCGGCGTAGACCCGTGCGGACAACATCCCCCCGTGTACCGCGGCCATGAAGGCCGCTGCTTCGGTGGTTGCCGTGTTTGAAAGTCGAAAAACGCCCAACTCGGCGCCACGCTCAAAGGCCGACATCAGCCATTTCGACAGGGTTTCGAAGTGAATACGCACTTCGTCAGCGACTTGGGGCGGCAAAGCCGGCAGCTCGCTGGCGAGAAGGGCACATATGCAGATCGGTGCGCTTGCGTCGGCAATGCACCTCTCCCAATAGCCCACATAGCCTGCAAGCTGATCGCGCGGATTCGCAGCCGTCCGTTCAAGTTCGGCAAAGCCGGCCCGTGCATCTTCGCGATAGCGAAGGACCAGCGTGCGAACCAGATCGACCTTGTTGGGAAAGTGGTGGTGGATGCTGGCCTTGCGGATGCCCACGAC